>JAFAWY010000057.1 GCA_019241525.1 Pseudonocardiales bacterium | reverse complement strand
CGACATCATCATGCACCGACCCAAGGTGCTCAATGTCCCGCGAGCCTTTGTGCGAGGAGTGCACGATCTGCACCGCACGCGCCCCCGACGCGGTCTTCACGGTCCGCACGTAGGCCACCAAGCAACCCTAGGACCCAGAATTAGTGCCCAGGTTCCGCGCGCCCCCACCAGAAACCCGCAGGTCAGCAAGCCATGCTGCCGCTCAGGCCAGAATCGTGGCCCAAGTCAGGTCAGAACTTGCCGGGATGACCCGCGGTGGCAGACCCTCCGATGTCTCCTGATAGCTGTGGCTGTGTGTCAGCAGATCTCTATCCGGACACCAACCCGCCCCTCCCCTCCGACCGGGACGATGTCGAACCCGGCGTCGGCAGCAACAGGGGTGCGGGCGTGCACCGTCACCGGCACCGCCGGGTCACTTCGCGTAATCAAGTCTACGGCCCCTTTATGCTCGATGGTGCGGTCGATCGGCCCTTCGGGGCGTCTTGCTTTTCTTTTCCGCCGAACCCGGCCATGATCGCGGCTCGCGGGAGCAGTCAAGGGTCGAGCGCGGAGGCGAGGATGTCCGATCGGCTGATCTTTCAGTTGGGCACCAACAACTGGCAGCGTGGCGGGGAGTTCGCGCCGGGCTCGGGGATCCTGCATGAGGCGCATCATCACGCCTTCAACGCTTTGCCGGGGGTGCGCGCCTACTCGATGTATCCCTCCCGGCGGCAGCGGTTCCGCGATGAGGACGTGCGGGTCTTCGCGTTGGAGCACGACATCCCGATCTGCGAGTCGATCTCCCCGGTCAGCAACTACCGCTGGCACAGCATGAGCGAGGATCAGGTCAACGCCTACCGACAGCGGCTGACCAACGAGGTCGCGCAGTGGCTTGATGAGATCGAGGCCAACTCCGCGGACCGGTTTAGCCTCGCGATTGCCCATCACGGCTTCATGAACACGGTGGTGATGCGCGACGTGATCCGCCGCAGGGCCGCCGCCGGGCGCGGCTGGATGCCGCTGCTGTGCTTTGTGCATGGAACCGAGCTGAAGATGTACGCCCACGAGCGGCGCGCCGATCAGCCGGCGGAGTACCCGCTGCGCTTCCTGCCATTCATGCAGCGCGAGAAGATCTTTGACTACCATGCTCCGCAGCATGGCGTGGATGTCGTGGCGTCGATCTCCGCCGAGCAGGTCGAGGCGCTGCTGGACTTTTTCCCGGAGTTTCCGCGTGAGCGGGTGGTGCTCGCCCAAAACGGCTACAACCAGGACGTCTTCCACCGGCTGACCGATCCGACCGATCTTTATGCTGATCGGGCCAAGGTGCTGGCCGGGTTCATCACACAGGTACCCGAGGGCAGCGGCCGGCATCCCGAGCCGATCGCCCCGGCGGACGGGTTTGACGCGGTGGTGGCCTTTTGCGGCAAGTTCGCCGACTGGAAACGGCTGGATGCCCTCCTGCACGCGGCGGCCATCTACGAGCAACAGCAGCGCCGGATCCTCACCCTGGTGATCGGTTCTGGGCCACCCGAGGCCCAGGTCGAGATGCACGACCTAGCCGCGCGCCTGGGCCTGCGCCGGACCTACTTCCTCGGGCCCAGACCACAAGACCAGTTAGCGGTGCTGTTCAACTGCGCCGACGTGGGTTGCTTCCCGTCCTACCGTGAACCCTTCGGTTTGGTGTTCATCGAATGCATGGCCTGCGCGACGCCCGTGATCGGCGCCGACTCCGGCGGCCCACGCGAGTTCGTGACCCCCCAGGTCGGCATGCTGGTACCCGAGACCGACGATCACGCCGCACTCGCCCAATCACTCGCCGCCGCCGTCAACCAGGCCCTCGACGAGGACTGGAAACAGACCAAGGGCCCCACCGCACAGGCCTACGCCAAAAACAACTTCAGCCTGGTCAACCAGATCTCCAAACTACTCACCGAGGTAGACCGACTGACCACCACCTCAGGATCACACCAACCGGGCACGCGCGGTGACGACCACCGGCAACGGGCGCACCGCACGGTGGCCGTCCCCGTCCCCGTGTCCGGGACCACCACGCCGCAAGATCACAAACTACGGCGGGACTGCTAACCCGCGCAGGGTGCGACCAATCCAGCACGATGCCGCCAGACTGAGGTCGTGGCCGCGCACTGCCAAGCCCCCGGCTAGCCGGTCCAAAACGCCGTCAACCGGGCGGTTGCGTTCCTGGCTGGCCACAGGGGTCAACCTGCCGGGCTCGCGGGTCCCTTGCGGTAAAGGACCAGGCCAGCCGCGCATGGCGCATAACCCCGACCACCCTGCGTGACTACGACAGACACCACTACCTGCTATCAGTGCAAGGTCACGGTCACTGGGCCGGCAACCTGCGCGCGGCAGGCACCAGCGAACTGGCATTAGGCAACCGCGTCGAAGTGTTCCACCATCACGAACTGACCGACCATGAGAAGGCACCGGTGCTGCAGGCATACCTAAAGCACTGAAAAGCAGAGGTCGCTCCGCTCCCCGACGGCATCAGACCAAATCGGCGGCACGTTTTCGAAATGGGCAAGGAAGCTGAATACCGCCGCCGGTTGGCGGTTGATCGTGATCGTGTTGGTGAACTTCATTTGAGTCAATCTCCTCTTACTGTGCGCTGTGTTGCAGGCGCACAGCCGCGGTCGGGTCGTGAGCAGGCAGGATGATCAGGCCGGGCATCCGCTGCTTGAGTTCGAGTACCTTCTCGGTGGTCTTGGCGAGTTGGCTGCGGTCGCCGACGCCAGGGACCTGGCGTTGTTCCAGCAGCTGCGATCCGTAGGTGAGATCGCCGACCAGCAGCAGTGATGACCTGCTCCGCCGCCGGATGAGCAGGGAGACCGAGCCAGCGGTGTGACCCGGCGTGGGCAGCATGACCAGCGAGCCGTCACCCATAACGTCGAGTGACTCGGAAAACGGCGTCAGGGTGAAGTCGTTGGTGGGTTCGAAGCTGATCTGGCGCCAGGTCAGACCGGGGATCATGATGTGCGCGCGGAGGAAGCCGCGCGCCTCCGGGGCCAACCGGGATAGCTGTTGCCATTCGGTCACGCTGACCAGCAGGTCCGCGCCGTTGAGCTGGTGAATGCCGCCGATGTGATCCTGGTGTAGGTGAGACAGGATCGCCGTGTCGACATCGGCTGCCGAGTAGCCGAGCGTGTCAAGCTGGCTGTCGAGCGTTTCATCCTCGCCAATGTGGAATCTGGCCAGACGGTCGTAGATGACTCCGGTGACTCCGCTGGGAAAATACGAGTCGTCGGTGACCGAGGCGCGGTCTTGTCCGGTGTCGAATAAAACCAGTCCTTTGGCGTGCTCGATCACATAAACGTTGATCGGCCGTGGCGGTAACCACGCGCGTGAAGTCAGCAGCCACCAGTACAACGGCTTGGTGCTGCCATAAGCGTGTTCGGGATGGATCTCGACGGTCCCCGTGCTCACCACCGACACGGCCCTGACGGGATCTGCTGTTCCCTTCTCCGCCTGCGATGTGGCAGCCGAGATAGACATCTGGCCTCCTCTGGTCCGCTCGCCCACCCGATTGGCGAGTCGACACCAGCCTTCGCCCGGTCGCTGGCCGTGTCAGTGACTTCGGTGGCGGGGCCACGTAACAAAAGTCACGCGGTAGCTGGTCACAACGCGGGGGGGTTCCAGCATTGGTCGTGCAGGCCTGCCGGGTCGAGGACATGGACGCTGTCCGGTGAGGTGGCCACCAGCCGCTCAACACGGAAATCCCGCAAGATCCGGGCCACCACCTCGCGGACCGACCCGACAGCATCGGCCAACTCCTGCTGCGACACCCGCGCCATGAGGTGGCCTCGCGGGCGCTGCTGAGCAGATGCCAGATCCAGCAGGTGCGCCGCCACTCGCTGGCGCACCGAGCCAAAGGCGTTGATCGCCGTCTGTTGCAAGGTCTCATACAGCCGCCGGTTCAGCTCCTCCGCTAGCGCCCACGCGACCCGGGCATCGCGGTGTGCCGCCGATATCAACATCCGCGAGTCGATCCGGAACAGGCTCGACTCGGCCAGCGTCTGAACGCCGACGTCGGCCGGCCCTCCCACCAGGACTGCGATCCCCAGCACGTCGCAACTGCGTGCGTACCGCACCGTCACCTGCCGGCCCTCCGGAGAGCTCATGTACACCCGCAACAAGCCACTGACGACGAGCACTGACCTCGGAAACGAACCCTGCCGATAGATCGTGCTGCCCGCCGGGTAATCGATGCGCTCCCCGACCTTCACCAGCGCGTCGACCAGGTCCGATGGCAGCCTTCCCAGGAAGCTGCCTGCCACGGCGTCCGCTACCTCTCGGTCGACCACCCTCCAAGGATCCGGCATGAGGATCACAACCGTGAAGAACCCGGCCGTCCCGGCCAGGAGTGCAACCCGACCGACGTCCTCTATTCCACATGAGCGGACGTCTACGCCGGGACACGAGACGGACGGCACGGCACCCGGCTGTGGCTGCTGTAACCGCAGATCGAGGCCTCGAAGATCATCGCGTGCGATTAGCAGGAGACGCAGGCCGCCGACCGCGATCTTGTCATTACCTGAAGTGGGTGAACCGCACCGCCGTCCTAATCACATGACGGAGAAGCCGCCCATCATCATGAACGAGCCAGCCGATGGTTCGATCGTCAGGCCCGGCGCCTCGCGCCGCACGCAGCAACCACCGACCACCTTTGCTGCTGATCTAAGCAGGAAGGTGCGGGGCAACTAGGCCGAAGAGGCGGCGCAGTTCTCATCAGCGCGTGGGGCCAACTGGCGCTCATGGCCTACCGAGCAGGACGATTTGAAAGATGGACCGACGCGTTCACAACATGAAACATGAACGGATCTCTGCGGAAGACGACCCGCGGAGAAAGACTTACCCAGTCGTGGCTGATCTTGCCGCCTTTGCTGAGCTGGTACCTCTCGATCACGGCTTATGCGTGATCAACACGTTGCGGGGTGACGGCAGTATCCAATCATCGGTGGTCAACGCCGGGGTCCTGGAACACCCACTGCGGGGAGGGCAGGTTATCGGGCTCGTTGCCACCGGCGGCTCGCGCAAGCTACACAATCTGCGTGCCGAACCCCGAGCCACGATCGTCGCCCGGGCTGGCTGGCGATGGGCAACCGTCGAGGGAGACGCCGAGATCATCGGCCCTGACGACCCGCACCCTGATGTCGACAGCAAAGCATTGAGGCTGTTGTTGCGGGACATTTTCCAAGCCGCCGGTGGTACTCACGACGACTGGGACACCTACGACCGAACGATGGCAGAACAGCGACGAGCCGCCGTACTCATCACCCCCCGCCGCACCTACACCAACCCGCAGACCTCATGACGCGAGACGACGTGCTCGACCTGTGTGCCGCCCTGCCGGGAGCAGCCGAGGACTACCCGTTCGGCGAAAGCGTGGCAGTGTTCAAACTTGGAGGTCGCATGTTCGCCCTTATCCCGCTTGAGGGCAGCCCGGGCAGCGTAAATCTCAAATGCGATCCGGCACTGGCCTTGGAGCTGCGAGCCCGCTACCCATCGGTCCGTCCCGGTTACCACCAGAATAAGCGGCACTGGAACACCGTCGAACTCGACGGTTCCATCGAGGACAGCGAGCTTCGGTGGATGATCCACCACTCCTACGAGCTGGTCGCCGCGAACCTGCCCCGAGCAATCCGTAGTCGGTTCCACAGCAGCTGATCGAGAAGGGCATCACACACCAGAAACACGTGAATGCCCAGGCCAGAGACCGGGCATTCACCGGTGGAGGTACTTGCCTCTTACTCGCACTCTGTGCAAGCCGCTGACATGCAGCTTTGCCACACCGTGGCGCTCGCCAACCCTGAGTGCCCTGCGAGACCGCGCGCGATGCGTCCGTGGAGCCTGCGCGATCGCCTCGACGAGCGCGGG
>JAFAWY010000063.1 GCA_019241525.1 Pseudonocardiales bacterium | reverse complement strand
GGTCGCTGATCTACCAGGTCTGGTCGCCGGCACGGATGAGCATCTCGTTCACCGCGACGCCGCACGCCCTGACCCGACAGCGACGGGACAAGCCCGGCGACAGTTCACGACCCGCAGCGGGACAGGACTCGTCGCGCCGGAACTGACTGGACCTGCGGCAGCGGGGTATTGCGCGCCAGGGCGTTGACCACGGTCTCCTACGGGTATGACCCGTCACCGGGAACGCGACGCGCTTGCCAGGTCCTGAGAGGAGCTGGTGATGACTCAGCGGTACCGGACGCTGCGGGTAGCCCCGAGCGACGAGGGCGTGCTCAGTGTCGTGATCGACGCACCGCCGTTGAACCTGATCGGGCCGGAACTGGTGCGCGACCTGGTCGGACTGCTCGGCACGCTGGAATCCGACCAGGTGACCAGGGTCATGGTGCTAGAGAGCGCCGACCCGGACTACTTCGTCCCGCACGTCGATCTGACCAAGGTCGCCGAGTACACCGCCGAGGCGGCCAAGGCGGACGGACCGGATGACGCGTCACTGGGCATGTTGTGGCACAAGCTCAGCGAGCTGCCCGTCGTCACGATCGCGAAGATTCGCGGCCGCGCCCGGGGGGCGGGTAGCGAGCTGGCGCTGGCCTGCGACATGCGGTTCGCCGCGCGGGAGAACGCGATCCTGGGACAGATCGAGGTCGGTGCCGGCACGACCCCGGGCGCGGGAGGCGTGCAGCACCTGGCCCGGCTGCTGGGACGGGGCCGGGCCATGGAGGCGATTCTCGGCGCGGACGACTTCAACGGCGAACAGGCCGAACGGTACGGCTGGGTCAACCGAGCGCTGCCCGATGCTGAACTGGACGCGTTCGTTGCGCGGCTCGCGCGGCGCATCGCGTTTTTCCCCGCCGAGGCGGTGCGATCCGCCAAGCGTGCAATCAACGAGCTGACCCTGCCCGGCGCGGACGCGATCCGTGCCGACGCCCGGCGGTTCCAGCAGCTGGTCCGCTCGGACGCGGCCAAGGGGCGCACTGCCGCCCTGTTCGCGCAGGGGCTACAGACCCGCGGTCCGCTGGAACTCCACCTCGGCGACCGCATCGGAGCCCCTGACACAGGGGCGCCGGAGTAGGCCCCTCGAAGGAAAGGGAGATCGATGGAAAGCGAACAAGTCCTCGACGTTCCCATTCGCCGCTACATCATTGAGAGCGAACGGTCGTTCCCGGACGTTCTGGACGGCATCTTCGGCGGCATAAGCCGGCCTGACATCACGTCACTGTTCGGCGACCTCGAGGCAAGCACCTCGTACGAGCAGTTCAGCTCTCTCGTCCGACAAGCGCAGGGTACTGCTGGGCTCATGCAGTTCTGGCAGCTGAATCTCCACGCCGGCCTGACTCTCGACCCTCTGGCGAGCCATCGGACCAGCCGCCGCCTGGTCCGTCTGATCGTCGGCAACCCGGTCACGATGGGTGAAATGACGAGGCATGTGGCCGACGCCGGCTCGTACGCCCCCGTCACCATTCTGATCGAGGAACTGCCGGAGAGGGGAAGCCGTGTCGCTTACGACTCAGTCGCCAGCGCGATCGCTCCCTATCACGATGATGCTGCGTCCGAGGTCGCCCGGCATCTCGACGCCGAGGTACTCACGCTCCTGCGGCAAGCGACCGGAGTGCCGGTATCAAGGACTACCTGAGTCGGGCCGGGGCTGTTGCGTTGCGCGGAGTTGGAGCAGCGGGGGATCGTTAATCGAGGTGGCTAGATCGCCGTGATCAGCTCGTCGAAGGCGATCAGGACCCGTAGGTTTACTGTTTGCTCGGTTCCCAGTTCGTAGTGGCCGCGGCGGATGTTCTGGATGAAGGCGTGCCGGCGGGGATGACTCGTGCGCAGCGGAGTTGTTTGAGCCCGCGCATGAGACGCAGTCGGGATTTCGGCCGTCCGTGATCGGATTCGATCGGGTTGTTTCCGTATTGTTCGGTGATATGACAGGCGCTAGGCACCAGCTCGTCGAGCACCCGCGGGTAGGCGGTCCGCGTGATCAGTGGTGACCTCAATCGGAGACGGCCCGTGGTCCAGGGTGCGACCACCTCCGACACCACGGCAGTCGAGTGCGGCCTCGGGTCGGGTCCGGGTTGCGAGCTGGAGAGGTTGCCGGCTGTCTGCTGAGGCTCACGTCCGCCGCCTCGCCAGGCCACATCGCTGCGGTACCTGCGCCTAGGCGATCATCATTGGTGCCACGTCAAGGCATCACGATAGCTCCACCAGTGTCTGCCGCGATGTCATCGGGCAACCGGAAGTCCTCCGATCGACGGCTGGCCGACATGAGCTTGCCACCGCCGGTCGAGCCGACGCGCGTGGATCCCGTACTTGCCGCCAGATGACTCAAACTCGCTGGAGCTGAGGACGGTACTTGGAGGAAGGTGCCGAGTGCATCCAGCGACTGGGTATCGACGAAGTCGGGCGGTTGGTCGAGTGGGCGATGATCCAACTTCGCCTTGTTGATGGCAAGCGGTCTTTAGCAACCCGCAGCGGCAGACCGTCATCGCGGCACTGCCCGACGACTCGGTGAGCTACGTACTCGATCGACTCTGGGATGTTGGTTGGGACAGCCGTGCTGGTAATGCCGAAGGGGAACGATTTCGAGATGGCGGCGTTGACTCCAGCGTCCCCCGCTCGAATCGCCGTTGGAAGACGACACCTTGTGACCCAGGTGAACGAAGCCTGTGACGTTGAGATGTTATTTGCGTACCTAAACCAGGTGGGAACAGCGGGCATCAGGCGAGTTGCTGCCAAGCCAGTGGATCACGGCCAGCTGCAGCTCACTTGAGCTGCTAGCAGGTTATGGAGATCACTGGAGCAATCGAACTGCCCGCGGGCCCTCCTAGACATGGAACGGCCCCCGACCGGATCGATCGAGGGCCGTACGTTGTGGTTGGCGCTAGACGATGAGAAGAAAGACCGCAGCGGCGGCGATCACAGCGACGGCAGTGATCGCGGTCATTAAGGCGCGTGCTTGGGCGGCAGTGAACTGGTAGGCCGCCTCCGCCTCGGTCATGCCGGTCATCCTATGTACCCCCCCAGTTTGGTCGTGCTCCTGCGCCCGATTTATCGGATGTCAACAGACACTTGTTACCTCGTCAGCAACGATCGTGTACTGGGAGGAACTATTGCGTCCGCCGATGGGCGGCTCGGGCAGGCTGTGTTGATGCGTCGTTGCGCTGTCGGCTGCCAGCGCCGAAGTCGAGCTTCGCTCGGTTCCGCTTCCCGCCAGAGGTGATCACGGTGGCTGTGCGCTGGTACTTGCGGTATAGGCTCTCCTGCCGGGACGTAGAGGAGTTGCTGGTCGAGCGGGGCATCGAAGTCGATCATGTCATGATCTACCGGTGGGTGCAGCGGTTCACCCGCTGCTAGTTGATGCGGCCCGACCCTGCCGGCACTGCCATCGGACCCTTCACCCCACTGGGCTTCGGACCCCACTCCCTGATTGCGATGTTCACTCCCACCGACTCCACCAAATTCCAGCTCTCCACCTCCAACACCGTGACCTTCACTTCGAGAAGTCGTCAGTACCCCCGCCGCAGCCGCGGGGAGTGTCCGGATCGGGATCCGTAGCAGACAAGATGATCAACTTGAGGTAGGGAGTCTTGAACGGCAAGCGACGTTCGTCAGCCGTTGCGCTCGGCGCTTATCGCTCCACTTCAATCATGGCCGAACTACTGGTCAGCTACTGTCGGTGCAACACCGAGGCTTAAGACGTCACCGCCTAACGCGAAGCATTCATCTGGCTTGGCGTCGCGCCCGAAGGGACCTGTGTCGATCAGAGCCTGACCGGAACCAATAGAGACCGGCCCGGGCTGTGCGAAGCATTTTCCGCCGTCCGCGCCGGTGACATTCTGGTCGTCAGCAAGCACGACCGGCTTGCCCGTTCAGTTCCTGACGCCCGGGCCACTGCCGATGAACTCACTCAACGACAGCCGGCTGCGTGGCAAAGCCCCAGACTCACCGCGTCTCGGGCCTTTAGGCGTCGTGGGCGGCCCTGATGCGGCAGGATGGCGAATGCCCGCATCGCCTCGACCCACGGTCGTGGTCATCGATGTGGTAGGCGGTTCAACCTGGCGATGGCGCCGGTGTGCATCCAGTGGTTGCGGCCCGCCACGGAGGTCACGCTCTCATCAAAATGCGCCACCTGCTCCGGAAGCTCGTCGATCAGCTGCTGTTACATGCCGAACCGCCCGCGTCGCACGGCTTCGACCGCCGCATCCGGCCCGCTGACCTCGACATGTGCCGCGCCCTGCCGACCGAAGAGGTAGAGCAGCAGTTCGCCTGGAGATCCGGCGATGCGGGCAGTAGGTTGTCCCCGCCGTGCTCGAACGGTCTTAGCGGTCCCCGCCCAGTGAAGCTCGAGACCTGCGCCGCGCAGTCGCCGCGCGAGGAACCAGGGCGCGAGACTGACGTTGCGCCACAGAGCCTGGTCCAGTGCAGGCTCGTTGGTTCGAGGACCACGGCCGTTGGCTCTGCGTACGTCCTCGTGGTGGACGAAGAATTCGTTGAGGTTCGGGAACCGGCGCACCCATCTGATGCGGAACAAGCCTGGCGGCGGTCCCGATCGGATCGTCGCAACAAGCCCTGCAAAGTCTTTCAGCGCAAGCGCTGTTCTTCGTCGTTCCGCAAAACGGCCCCACGCGCCAGGCAGGACAAGTCCGGGGCCAGCGAGGTAGTTGTGCTCACGCAGGACGAGGTGCGCCGCGAGATCGCGGGTCGTCCACGGCTCGAGAAGAGTTGGTGCCTCGGGCCCGAGCTCGTCGAACAGATCGCTGAGCTGTGCTCGTTCGACGGCGTCGAAGAGCAGATCGGCCATATCGCCGGAGTGTAGCGACGCCGATCGGGCTTGCTGGCTTGGTGAGCTGATCTGATCGTAAATTTGGTTGTCCACCACGTCACACCCCCGTGTGGCCAACTCAGCCGCACCTGCCGACTCCGCGTGCTGCCGTGCCCACTCGGCGGCGGTTAGCTCATCGCGCTAGGGGTGCCACAAACCCCCCGTGTGCACCTCTTGACCTGAGCTGTTATCTAGCCCCAGCCCCAGCTGTCTGGGAAGGACCGACGGTCGACAGGCAGGTCACGGTGCTGGCGCCAGTCGATCGCCGGTAGCCGGTGAAACCGTTCCAACCCTGGCCCACGTGAACGTGCCTGCGCCGTGCAGACCAGTCCAGCTTTGCCAGCACCACTGCACTGCACTGAGGCAGGGTCGCTGCCGGAAATCGGGGCAAAACGGGCTGGGTTAGGAGCTGGCCGGGCTTGTCCTCGGTCAGGATGTCGCAGGCCGGACCGAACCGCCCGATGGGGGCGCAGACGAAAGTTCGAAAGACGCCGTATCCGTCCCGCTAATCACGACCGCGACCTCGACGTCGTTGTCAACCGATGGATGGTCGGAAGTAGTCGAGCAGCCGGGAGGCGTAGTAGGGCTCCCATGGCTCGGCGGGGCTGTCTGCGGTGTATTGCTTGTCTAACACCACGAGCATGTAGACCAACTCGCTGCGCACCGGCTTTACCTTGAGCAATGCCGGCAGTTCGGAAAGATTGATAAGCCAATCCGCATACCAGGAAGCCCAATCGTTGTCGGCTCCATCCGTAATGCGGAAAACGCGGTGGTGAATTTCAGCCACCTCGTGCAACAGACTGCCGATTTCTTGTGCTGATGTATAGGTATCCATCTCAATCCCTGGTGTCCTGTCGCGAGGTCAGCACCTATCGCAGCGCTGCGGCCAAGCTACTGGACGGACTGCAGCCAACAGCGGACACCCGGTGATGCGGAGGGGCCGCTGGGTTAATCGACCCGACGTGACGATCGGGCTGGGCCTGGCTGCACATCCGTCTTCCGCTGCTGGCCCTTACCCCCGAACCGGCGGTGCGTAGCCAGCCTGGACTGAGCTGGGGCACCAGAAACCTAAACATCACCGCGATAACGAGTGGTGATCGGCCCCCTGTACCCCATGATCTACTACGCCGCCCATGACCACTGAAGTAGTCCATCCTTCGGCAAACCGGTCCCATGACGCTGACAGGCAACAGGTTCTGGATGGCACGACGGCAGGACTGTATGTCTGTTGATCAGGATAAGCGCCCTAGCGCCGGGCCAGCCGCCGCTCTGGCCTAGTGCCGTAGTCAAGGTTGTAGTATGCGAAGATCTCCGGCTCAGCCGTGGCAGCCAGCTCTCCGTTAGTATCGATCGCCGGCGCGCCTAGAGCCAATTTCTTGGGATACTGCACGCGTACCGCCTTCGGAGAGACAGTTGCACCAGCCACCGGGACAAACACCAACCGGTGTCGATTGATCATACCTACCTTGATCGTGATGAAGCTGGGTTCATCGCTGGTCGTGTCGACGTAGACCGCATCCAAAGTACCGATCTTGTGGCCGTCAGGATCGATTACAGTGTGGCCCAGCCAGTCATGGAGACTCTCCGCGGCGAACATGAGACCGACTTACCCGACCAGCCACAGCACTAAACCTTCGCTCCCCACGTTGATGGGTTACGGCGAATGTTGCTCAATTGAGGCTTATGCACGCGGTAGATGAGCTAACTATTCTCGGCGTGTCAACGTGGGCGACGGCCGCTTATTGCGCGAATTGAGTCGCCCGCTTGAGAATCACCACAACGGACCGTCTGACATGTATCAGGTCACCGGCTTGCCCTGGGAAGAGTCATCGAGCTGTGCGCCGTCATCAATGGCGATATCGCGTGTACCGAGCGCACCTGGCCTCCCATTCTGGGATTGTTCAAGCACCTGCCGTGACGTGCCGTGCAGCGTCCGACCAGGATGTGTAGATTCGGTGGCCTTGCTGTCAGGCGGTGCTGTCATCGGCGAAACCCACGTTTGTGCGTCTTGGGCGGACTGTGTGCTGCTGATGCTGGACAGTTCCCCTGCGGCCGTCCATTGGACGTTAACGCCATGGTGGGCGAGGCCTGGCGATCCGGGCCGCAAGCCGGGAAAGAGTGGCTTGTACCCCGAACCACCGACCTGGCAGGGATGGACCCGCGCCGCGAGGAAATCACCACCAAGGCCCACCACGCGCGAACACCAACCTAGCCTTCCGCTGACCGTCTATCCGCTCACGATCTGCCCGAGCGCCATTTTGGATGCTTCGTGCCAGCGATAACAGCCAACAACGCAATCGCTCAACTCGTGCTATGTCGATGGCCGCCCGGTCCATCACCTTGCACGCCGGGTACAAGGCCTCGCGCGATCAATTATCCGACGGGTACGGGGCTGTCGAACGCGATGGTTGTTCGTCAAAGCGTACCTCATTGGTAGTTAGTGATATCCGCCATCATGAGCAACGTCGAGGAAGCCCAGGTCACTCATATGGATGACCTGTTCGGCACCCACAGGCTGCGCCCGCGGTTTGACAGCCGGAATGCCGCAACCCGGTTGTGGACTTGTGCCCAGCGCGCGCCAGTATAAGCCTTACCGCGTCGGGCTTTGTTTGATCACCAGTCGCGCGGCCCAGCTGCTCCAGGATCTCGGTAATCCACGAATTCGCTTCTGGAACAAGTACGAATAATCGTTCGGGGCAGCAACCAGTCCAGAAAGATAGGGCTTTGTGTGCCACCACCGGCAGGTACTGCAGCCACGAATGCCCTAGCCCATACCGACCCACGTCGGAGAGCCGGACCCGACCAGGGCGTCGATGCCCAGTGGCAGATTGCTGGCCGGTGGCCGAAGGGTCGCAACCCCCAGCTCACGTTTGAACCTCAATTCAAGCGGGTGTCTATGTTGGGGGGTGGCGTCTGTGGTGGGACGGCGTGGAGCGGACCATGAGCGGTCCATGGGGCTCGCGTTTGTCTGGCCAGGTGCAAGCCAGCAGCACCGCAGCGGGTGCTGAGGCGGTGTCCTGGGGATCAGCCGACGCCTTAGACGCGGTCAAACACGTCTGTCACGGCGTGGCACTGCGTTGCCGTCAGGCCATCGCCACACATCACTCCGGCGATGCTCCGGAGACGCCGGCAAGCGCGGCGAACTGACGGCGACGCTCAAGCGCGACGCACTCGGCTGACGCGATACGCTGGTTGCACTTCCTCCGCGACCGTGGGCGCGATATGGCGCGCACCACCTTGCTCCCCGCGCCGATTTGTTATCTTTGTTATAGAGTCTAATTGTGGACACTGTCGTCCCGGCCGACATTCTGGGTGTACAGGTTGCCGAGCACGGGCCCGACACCCGGATCGTCACGGTGACCGGTGAGCTGGATGCGCTGACCGCGCCGGCGCTGGCTGCCGTGTTGACCGAGACGGTGGCCGCCGCCCAGCTCGTGGTGGTCAATCTTGACGGTGTGCACTACCTGGCCTCGGCCGGGCTGCAAGTGCTCATCGAGGCCCACCAACTCGCCACCGAACAAGGTGGCGATCTGCGGTTGGTGTGCCACTCTTCCGGCGCTAACCGGGTGCTTGATGGCAGCGGACTTCGTGAGCATTTTATTTTTGCTGACAGCGTAGCGCTCGCATTAAGCCAGTGACTCGTGCTTTGCCCGGTCTGCCGTTGGATCCGCCATGAGCGAACCCTCGCCGGACATTCACCCCATGCTCAACCGCAATCACCACAACAACGGCAAACTCATCCTCGACCCCACCACCGACCCGCACCACTCGACACTAGGGTGGCCTTCGGAAATTCACGATCCCGAAGGCCACCCGCTGAGCGCGATCTACCCCGGCAATGCTGAGAGACCCTGGCCTGGCAGGCCTGAAAGCGGCTGGTGAAGCGCCGTTACAGCTGTTGAGCCCAGGCCGTGCCAATGGCCCGTGATGTACATGCAAGAGATGGTTTCGCAGTATGCAGGTGATCACCATCAACAGCGCTGTAATTGATGAGTTTGACATGGCCGCCGATGAGGCATTTCGCCGGGATAGGCAGGATGATCCGCCGCGCAGCAAAAGTAATGCTCACGATTGTCACTCGGCCAACGCGGTGTCGACAAGGTGGTGAGACGCGGGCATGGCCCAATAAAGTCGCCCCAGAGATCACGGGACGGGAAGGGGCGGGACTGGGGTGGGGGTGGGAGTAGGCGGAGGATCCGGCTGATCGATATTCGGTCCCGGGACCGAAACGCCACCCGGACCGCCCGCCTGGGAGATAGCAAAATTAGCGGTTATCATCTTCGACCATGCGACGCCCGACGTTGTGGTTAGCACAAGAAATGACAACATTGACGCCTGGATCAGCTTGCGTGCGGTACGGTGTTCCATGACTGCTCCCTTTGTCCTAGTTGCTTGGTCCATTTTTAGTTTGCCGCGCTAGACACACCTCAAAAGAGGTACGGTTGCGTCATTTGGCAAGGACCGCGTCCAGCGTGGCAGCTGGTCCCCATTCGCAGACAGGGACCGCGACCGGTTGCGTGCGGGCGCCGGTGTGATCGAAGTGCGGTGCAGCTCTACCGCTAGGGTCGCGGGCTGCTTCAGCAGGGAACGTTATCGGTGAACGTGAAATGCTCCCGCAGCCCGGTGGCATCTAGTGCCCAGTTGACAGTCTGGGAGTTGCACACTAAACACAGGGCGCGGTCTTCTCGGGCGGCGAATTCGTTCGCCTCCAGCAGTGCTCGTAATCCTGCTGAAGACATGAACTGCACACCATCAAGGTTCACCACCACGACCGGTGTCTCGATCAGCTGCGCGGTCACAAAGGCGACCAATTCCGGCGCGGTCAGTGCGTCGATCTCGCCCACTACGGTGACGACACAAACGGCGGGATCGTGCTGGATTACCTGGAGATCCAGGATATCGGAGGACAGCGGTCCGGCCCTGCTCAGCGTGCTAGGTAGTAACGCCATCTCCGGCTCTCCTCTCACTTCGGTGACGCCCCTTGTGGCGCCTGTTGCTCTCAGTTACCCGTCTGCCACAGCCGGTAAACATCGATCCTCTAGCAACAGGGGCGCGCGCTTTTGGTCGCTGAGCTGGTATTCCAGCCGAATTCTGAGTTCTTACAGGCGAACGTAGTGCGCCCAATGGTGTCCAGATCGTGTGGGAAAGTTTGGGGACAGCACCCCGGGGAAGATTTTCCGGTGACCGCTTCAACGGTGTATGCACAATCCATACGGTGCCTCAAACAACCCGCTGGAACTTCCCACGATGTTTGAGAGGAGGAGCCTCAGTGACGACACCCGTACGGTCAAACAATCGGCCCACGCAACGCAGCGAGAAGGACGCACCTGCGGACGTCAGGCCAATGCGGCCAACAGTGCTCACCTCGCAGCTCCCGGCGGCTCCCACCCCCGTGCCCCCTTTCGCCCCCGATGTCAGTGGACAAAGGACAGTCTGTTCCGCCTGTTCCGCGCGCCGCCAGATGCTCGCCTCAGCGGCGAAGACAGCCGAGGCCGTGCGCTCACCGATTGCGTGGCCCGGTCCAGGAACACGGCTACTGGCAGCCGCTGTGGTCACGCTAATCGTGGTCAGTGGCTTGGGCTGGATCGGGCAGAACACAGCTCCCGAGGTCCCGGCAAACACGGCGGTAGTCCAGGTAGGAGCCGGAGAAACCCTCTGGGACATCGCGCGGCGCGTGGCACCGCGGTCTGACCCGCGCGCGGTGGTCGAGCGCATTCGACAACTAAACCGGATCACGGGTTCGGCCGTTTCTCCTGGCCAACGGCTCCAGGTACCTGACAGCCGGTAGCTGGATACTTTCCCGGAGATCGCGGGTAACCGACGACTCCCGGGGAACATCAGGAACTAGCCCAGAGCTTTCTTGCGCTGCTGCCGATCAATGTCCGCGTAGTGCTGCCACAGGCACACCTGTTGCGCTGACTAATGCAACTAAATAGCAAAAAATCGACCAGCCACGTCCGGGAACGCGAGTGACCGCAGCGATCCTGACGCGTTGACCGTCAGCATAAGTGAGTTACGTCGAGGAGGCGGAACGGGATTCGCGCTGGCACGCCGTAGCGTCATCTCGGCGTGCGCTCGGTCTGCCCTTGGGCCGGCGCAACGCCTGCCGGTCGAGCATCCTGATCGCACCGTGGGTTTGGGTTTCCGTCATGGCAGGGGCGAGCCTTCGTCTTCGAGCGTCGGTGAGACCTCCTCTGCTCGCCTGCCTGCCTGCGTGCGAGCGAACACCTGCTGTTCGGTGATGGTGCGCTGGCGGCGGTCGTGTCCCAGAAACGCCACCGCCCAGTTGACGACGGCCGCAATCCGGTTTTTGAACCCGGTCAGGAACGCGAGGTGCACGACCAGCCACATCACCCAGCCCACTGCCCCGCTGAAGCGCCAAGGGCCGATGAAGACAACGGCGCGGAACCGAGCGATCGTCGCCATCGTGCCGAGGTCGAGGTAGCGGAACCGACGCTGGCTGGTGTCGCCCTTGAGACGGCGGGTGATCGTGCGGGCGGAGTGCACACCCGACTGCATGGCCACCTCGGCCAGGCCGGGCAGGTTATCCAGGTGCAGGAGGTCGCCCACCACGAACACCTCGGGGTGCCCGGGCAGCGTGCAGTCCGGGAGGACGGGCACGCGTCCGGCCCGGTCGACGGTGATGCCGCTCTGTTCAGCCAGGATCTTGCCGAGCGGCGACGCCTGCACGCCAGCCGCCCAGATCTTCGTGTAGGCCTCAATCCGCCCATCGTGATCGTTGTGCTTGATGTCCAACCCCGCCCGGTCCACTCCGGTGACCATGGTGTGCAGGCGCACCTCGACCCCGAGCTGCTCCAGATCGCGGTGGGCGCGACGGCGCAGCGGCTCCGGAAACATCGCCAGCACTTTGTCGGTGGCCTCGACGAGGATGACCCGGGCGCTTTGGGGGTCGATGCTGCGGTAGTTGCGCTGCAGGCCCCGGTGGGCCAGCTCGGCGATCTGCCCGACGAGCTCGACCCCGGTCGGGCCGGCGCCGACCACGACGAAGTTCAGCCACGCCTCCCGCCGAGTCGGGTCGGGTTCGGCCTCGGCCATCTCGAAAGCACCGAAGATCCGCCCCCGCAGCTCCAGCGCGTCGTCGATCGTCTTCATCCCTGGTGCGTTGATGGCGTACTCGTCGTGACCGAAGTACGACTGCGCCGCGCCGGTGGCGACGATCAGGCTGTCATAGGGAACACGCTGCCGTTCGGAGACGGTCTCGACCACCACCTCGTGCCCGTCGAGGTTGACGTCGACGACCTCCCCCAGCAACACCCGGGCGTTGCGCTGGTTACGCAGCACCTCCCGGATCGGCGGGGCGATGTCACCCTCGGAAAGCACGCCGGTGGCCACCTGATACAGCAACGGCTGGAACAGGTGATGGTTCGTCCGGTCGATGACGGTGACCTCGACCGGCGCGTGGCGCAGCGCCCGGGCGGCGAACAGCCCGCCGAACCCAGCGCCGATGATCACTACCCGGTGCGTCACGGCGCCCCTCCGTCGGCCGCAACCTCGGCATAGGCGATGCCGGTGAGGTTGCCCTGGACCGGGAGGATGACCCGCTCGTTCGCTCCGTCGAGGTCGGCCACGTAAACGTTGCCGCCGAGGTCGGTCACGAACATACGGTCACCGGCGGGATCGAGGGCGATGCCGATCCCCTCCATCAAGTGGGTCGCGAGGATCTCCGGCTCCCGCGACCCGTTGGTGGTGTCCATCGGAGTCCGATTCACGGTGTTGCCCCTGGGTGGGTCGCCGCGGTCGGTCCAGTAGAGCATGCGGGCGGCGAGGTCGAGTTCGAGGTCGATCGGCTCGGGCAAGCCCTTGAACAGCACCTCGATATCGCTGCGGTTGCCGGGGGTGTCGCCGGCGGGAAGGTCGATACCGGCCCGCAGGATCGTCCCGACGCCCCCGTCACTCGGGCCCTTCTGGGTCCAGTACAGGTGCCGGCCGACCGGGTCGACGGCGACCCCGACGCACCACCGTGTCTCGTCGCGGCGGTCGTCGTCTCCGTACCCGGTCTGCACCAGCGTCTCGACGTTCGAGCCGTCGAGGTCGCAGCGCATGACCCGCATCCCCTCGCGGTCACCCCAGTAGAGCTTGCGGCCATCGGCCTCGAGGTGCAGCTGCTTGGGGGTGTAGGTGCCGCCGGGCGAAACGATCGTCACCCTATTGCTTCCGTCGAGGTCGACCCGTTCGATCGAGCCGTCGTTCACCGGGGGGATCCCCATGTTCGTCCAGTAGACGTGCCCGGCCTCGATATCAACAGCGACGCCGTCGGGCGTGCGGGCCCCGGTGACGAGGATCTGCTTGTCCGAGCCATCGGGGTTGACCGAAAACAGCCGACCGCCACCGCTGACCTCCAGGACGAACAACCTTCCGTGCCGGGCCATCACCGTCCCTCCTTCACGCGCACGGCCAACAGACCGAAGAGCATGGCATCGCGCTGGGCGGCCAGAGCGTCGATCGGCTGACCCCCTGCCTCTTTGAGGACGCCGGTGACGATCTTGTCCTTGAGTTCGGGGGTGAGCTCGGGGACCCCCAGCGCCGGCCAGGCGGCGGCCATCCGCGGCATGAGGGTGTCCATGAAATGCTGGATGCCGCCCTCGCCGCCGCCAAGGTGCCACAGCAGATTGGGGCCCATGACCCCCCACCGCAGCCCCGGGCCCCAGGACACCGCGTCGTCGGAGTCAGCGACGTCGAGAACTCCCTGATCGATCAGGTACACGACCTCGCGATACAGCGCCGACTGGATGCGGTTGGCGACGTGCCCGGGAAGCTCCTTTTTGAGATGGATCGGCTTCTTCCCGATCGAGGCGTAGAAGGACATGGCAGCCGCGATGGTCTCCGGGGCGGTCCTCGTGCCCCCGACGACCTCGACGAGCGGGATCACGTGGGGCGGGTTGAAGGGATGCCCGATGACCGTCCGCTCCGGATGCCGGCAGCCGGCCTGGATCTCGCTCATCGTAATGCCCGACGAGCTCGAGGCGATGATGGCGTCGGACGGTGTCGCATCGTCGATGTCGGCGAACAGTTTGACCTTGAGGTCGGGGCGCTCCGGCGCGTTCTCCTGCACGAAATCAGCGTCGGCGACGGCCTGACGCATGTCGGCCTCGAATGTCAGGCGATCGGGTGAGGCTCCGGGGGAGTGTCCGAGCGTGGTGGCGGCGTCCCAGGCCCCGTCGACGAAGGTGCGCAGGGCGGACTCGGCGTTCGGAGCCGGGTCGGTGGCCGTGACGTCGAAGCCTCGGGCGAGGTAGTACGTCGCCCAGCTGGCGCCGATCGTGCCGGTGCCAACGATGGCGACGCGTCGGACCGTGCTTTGCGTAGACATGGTTCCTTTCCCCTCCTGGGATCAGCGGCCGTGCCAGACCGGTGCGCGTTTCTGGACGAACGCCACCGCGCCTTCATGGGCGTCCTCGGTCTTGGTCAGCCCCTCCGTGATCTCGTCCTGGCGCTGGAAGGCGTCCCTGTCGTTCAGACCCTGGGTGACACGCATCACCTGCTTGACGGCCGCCAG
This sequence comes from Pseudonocardiales bacterium, assembly GCA_019241525.1. Taxonomy (GTDB): domain Bacteria; phylum Actinomycetota; class Actinomycetes; order Mycobacteriales; family Pseudonocardiaceae. The sequence continues at coordinate 8,080 of JAFAWY010000063.1, read as the reverse complement.
CGCCAGCGGCGCGTTCTTGGCGACGCGCGCCGCCAGCTCCAGCGCTCCGTCCAGCGCGCCACCGGCTGCGGTGACCAGGTTGACCAGCCCGTACCGTCCAGCCTCGGGGGCGGACAGCGGCTCGCCAGTGAGCAGGAGCTGGACGGCCACGTGGTACGGAAGCCGGTGGGGCAACCGGACCAGGCCTCCCTCCCCCGCCACGATCCCTCGGGTGACCTCGGGGAACCCGAACCGGGCGTTCTCGGCCGCGACGATCAGGTCGCAGGCCAGCACCATCTCGAAGCCGCCGCCGAGCGCCCAGCCCTCCACGGCGGCGATCAACGGCTTGCGCACCGTGGCGCGGGTCAGCCCACCGAAGCCGCGACCGGGAAGCCGTGGGAGCTGGCCCTGCGCGAAGGCCTTCAGGTCCATGCCCGCGCTGAACACCCCGCCGGCACCGGTCAGCACGCCCACCGACAGGTCCGCGTCGGAGTCGAGCAGGTCCATCGCTGCCGCCACCTGCCTGGCGACCTCGAGGTTGACGGCGTTCTTCTGGGCCGGACGGTTAAGCGTGATGATGAGCACCCCACCGCGGCGCTCGTGGAGCACAACATCGGTCGCTTCGGTCGTCGTCATCGGACTGCCTCCAGTTCCCCAGCGCCGGGGACCGCGCCCTCGGCCCTGAGCTGTTTGATCTCATCGCTGCTGAAGCCCAACTCGGCCAGCACCTCGTCGGTGTGCTCACCCAGCTCCGGTGCCCGCCGCGCCGGCACCTTCGAAACCCCTCGCAGGGTCATCGGGCTGTTGATGGTGTATTCCAGGTCGCTGACGCCCTCCAGGGGCACGACGATGCCGGCGGCCCGCAGCTGGGGATCGTGGGCGGCCTCCTCCGGTGACTGGATGAGGCTGTAGGTGATCTCCTCCCGGTCGAAGATCTCCTTCCAGTGCTCGAACGGCTGCGACCGGAAGGCGGTGTCGAGCACCTCCGTCAGGAAGCCGGTGTTCTTGGCGAAGGCGGCCAGGTCGGCGAAGCGGGGATCCGTGAGCAGCTCGGGGTGCCCGATCACCTTGGCCAGTACCGGCCAGTGCCGCGGTTGGGCGACGAGCATGAACCACCGGCCGTCGCCGGTCGTGTAGGGGTTGGCCAGCGGGTTCGGCGGCGCCGTCCGGTCGTGCAGGCCGTACGACTTGCCACCGGCCAGCGCCCCGGCCACCGGCGTTGCCGCCGACCAGACGCCCTCGGCCAGCAGTGACGTACCGACGTTGGCACCGGCTCCGGTCCGTTCCCGGCGGTACAGGGCGGTCACGATCGCGGCGTACAGGCCGATGGCCGTCATCTGATCGCCGCTGCCGTAGACCGGAACGGTCGGCGGCGCCCCCGCGTCGCGGGTCTGGGCCAGCAGCCCGCTGCGGGACCAGTAGGCGGTCACGTCGAACCCCGGCAGCGTGGCGTCGGGCCCGGCGTCGCCGAAGCCGGTGAGGTCGGCGTAGATGACCCGGGGGTTCCAGCTGGAGACCTCGTCGTAGCCGAGGTGCAGCTTCTCCCGGGTGCCGTGCGGGAAGTTGGTGATCACCACGTCGGCCCACTCGACGAGGCGCCGGAGGACCGACGCTGCTCCGGGCGACTTCAGGTTGATCACCATGCCGCGCTTGTTGCGATTGGTGAGGTGCCAGGCGTAGTTGGCGTGGGCGACGGGGTTGGGTGGCACGCGAGCGAGGTACCGCTGCGGGTCCCCCTTCCCCGGCGGCTCGACCTTGATGACCTCGGCGCCGAAGTCCGAGAGCAACGTGGCGGCGCCCGGCCCGGCGATGAAGGTGGCCACGTCGAGGACTTTCAAGCCGCTGAACGGGAGCTGGGTTGTCATCGTCATCACCGCACGAAGGCGCTCAGGCCGCCGGTCACGGCGCGCGCGACGATGAGGGTCTGCATCTCCCGCGTTCCCTCGTACGAGTAGAGGGCCTCGGAGTCGGCGATGAAACGGCCGATGTTGTAGTCGAGGACGATGCCATTGGCGGCCAGCAGCTCCCGCGCCCACCCGACCGTCTCGCGCATCCGGACGGTGCAGTACGCCTTGGCCAGCGACGACTGCTCGTCGCGGTACACGCCGGCGTCCTGGAGCTGCGCCAGGCGGACCATCATCCCGCACGAGGCCGTGGCGTTGCCCAGCATCTTCACCAGCAGGTCCTGGACGAGCTGGAAGCTTCCGATCGGCCGCCCGAACTGTTGGCGCTCCTTGGCGTACTGCAGGGCGATCTCGTAGGCGCCGAACATCACGCCGACCGACTGCCACGCCACGCCACTGCGGGTCGCCCGCAGGATCTTGGCCGTGTCCTTGAACGAGTTCGCCTGCTGTAGCCGGTTGGCTTCCGGCACCCGGCAGTTGTCGAGCACGATGTCAGCGTTCTGCACGATCCGCAGCGCGATCTTGTTCTCGATCTTCGTCGGGTGGAAACCCGGGGTGCCCTTCTCGACCACGAACCCCAGCACATGGTGTGTCTCGACGTCGCGGGCCCAGACTACGACCCGGTCGGCGAAGGTGGCGTTGCCGATCCACCGTTTCGCCCCGTCCAGAACCCATTCGTCGCCGTCGCGCCGGGCCGTCGTCTCCATGCCGCCGGCCACGTCAGAACCGCCATGCGGCTCGGTCAAGGCGAAGGCGCCGATCTTCTCCAACCGGCTCATCGCCGGCAGCCAGCGCCGCTTCTGTTCTTCAGACCCGCAGGTCAGGATGGAACCCATCGCCAGGCCCGTGTGCACGCCGAAAAACGTCGACAGCGACGGGTCGGCATGGGCCATCTCCATCGCCATGACGCCGGTCAGGAGGCTGCTCGGCGGGGGCTGCTTCGAGTCGGGATCGGCCCACTCGGCCAGCCCCAGCTCTGCGAAGCCTTTGACCAACTGAAACGGGAACTCGGCCCGGGCCCAGTAATCGTCGACGATCGGCGCGGCCTCCGTGCGGAAGAACTCCCGAAACCGCTCGACCTTCTCCCGCTCCGGGTCGGACAGCAGCTCCTCGTAGCCGTAGAAGTCGGCGGGCAGCGGGCCGCTCCCCAGATAGGGCTCAGGCCGCGCCGGCAAGGTCACTGTGACGCTCATGGGATCCTCTCTCCGGTTGGGTGGGTCAGCTCGCAGTCGAAATCCCTCATGGGACTCGTCGATCGCTCAACATGTCGTGCATCGGTCGCAGGATGTCCGCGCGGGCGAGGTGTCGTGCCGCAGCGCACGCGGGCGCCCCTTCTTGGGGCGTTGGCGCGGCACGCTGATGGGTCGGGAACCAGGTAGGGTTCGCGTCACCGAGCGCACCGGTCTACGTTCACCAGCGGGCCGCCCGGCGGTCCCTCCCATATTCGGATGACGTCGCTCAGCTCGCCGGGGCGCAACGGGTGTGTTCCGCCGTCAGGCGGACACCTTCAGGAGCGAGAGCGCGCCCCTCCTTGCCACGGCAGCCCCGCAACCAGGCCTCGCAGTGGGTTTTACTGGCGCGATGACGGTGTAATCCTGCTGCTGCGGCCGCTTGATGACGCCGTTCCAGCTCGACACGTCGGCGAAGGCGCCGTGCAGCAGCACGATCGTCGGTTTGACATCGGCTTGTCCTGGCATAGTGCTCCCCCGCGGTTTGCGCTGCCAGTTGGTAACAGCAGCAGGGTCGCACGCGGCGCGGTGGGTCGCCCCCGTCAAAAGCACTGGTCAAGACCCTGGTCGGTGACTGGTTCCGGTCAGTTGCACCGTTGTCGCCTGAATTCGGGTTGGAAGTGAGGTGCTGGTGGGGCTCCAGGTCAGAAGATGCGCCGGGATACGGTCATGATCATCGTGTGTGCGGGTGCGTGACGAACTGCGCGACAATCACCACGTAACACGACAACATCCGTGGATCCTGAGGGATGTCTGAATAGGGCATAGCCGCTGAGATGCACTGGTCAGATGCGGTGCTTTTATTGCTTCGGGGTGAAGGAATCGCGTAGCGACGTCCTCAAGATCCACACCACACTTTACCTGTGAGTGCCGAACTGGTCGTCCGCGTCATGCGACCTGGGTATATTCGTGTATCAATCCGCCGGATAGATCGTGACGTCGGAGGCAAAGGGTCGGGCAGGTGTTTCCGCAGCCCATGGTGATGACGACATCAGCGCTGCGTACCGCTCAGTTGGACTAGTCATAAGGTCGGGCCCGGGGACTCGGATGTGGCGGAGTGCGGAAGGATCACGTGGCTTGCGGCCGTGTCCGCGTCGGGATACAGGGCCAGGACCAAGCCGGCTCCCAGCGCCCCGCCGATTAGTTGGGCGATCACGAAACCGGGTACCGAGGTTGGGCTGATGCCTGCGAAGGTGTCGCTGAACGCCCGGCCCACGGTGACCGCGGGATTGGCGAAGGAGGTAGAGGAGGTAAACCAGTAAGCCGCGCCGATGTAGGCGCCCACCGCCGCCGCAGACGACGCCGCCCGGCCGGTACGGGCTAGCACCACGATCAGCGCGATGAGCCCGGCGGTGGCGACCACCTCCCCGACCCACAAGCCCGCACTGGTGCGCACCTTGTGCGAGACCTGGAAGACGGACAAGCCGAACATGGCATTGGCCAGCAGCGCACCGCCGATGGCGCCACCGAGCTGGGCGACGGTGTAGGCGAGCATGTCTCGACCGGATAGACCGGTACCGGCGTGCCGGCCGAGCAGCCAGTCCACCGCCGAGACGACCGGGTTGAAGTGTGCCCCGGACACCGGGCCGAATAGCAGGATCAGCACGGCCAAGCCGAGCACTGTGGTGGTGGAGTTCTCCAATAGCTGCAATCCCACCTGGCCCGGGGACAGCTGCTGGGCGGTAATCCCGGAGCCGACCACGACCGTCACCAACAGGCCGGTGCCCACCAACTCGGCAAGCAGTCGCCGCGCCAAGCCGGTCATGTCAGCGCCGCTGCCGGATGTAGGGCTTGGGACAGTGTCTGCAGTGCGTCGGGCAGGACCCGATAATAAATCCACGTGCCCCGTCGCTGGCCCTCGATCAATCCGGCTTCGCGCAGCACACGTAGGTGATGCGAGATCGTCGGCCCAGACAGTGGGAATGCGACGGTTAGCTCGCACACGCAGGCCTCGCCGCCCTCATGGCTGGCGATCAAGCTCAATAAGCGCAGGCGCACCGGATCTCCGAGCGCTTTGAACCGCCGAGACAGCACCTCGGCCTGATCCGCCGTGAGGGGCTCTGTGGTCAGCGGCGTGCAGCACTCCGCCATCCCGGCTGAGACCTCCTCGGGCTGTATCGCCATATCTCTACCTTGACGGCCTTCAAATAAGCGCGCAAGGTCTGCATCGACTGCTATCGAAACAGGGGTGCTAGGGAGGACTCACCGATGACCGCGGAGACCGACGCCCTGCGCGACCACGTCCGTCAGTGCTACGCCGCTGCGGCCACCGCCGTAAGCACCGGAACAGCCGCCAGTTGTTGCGGCGTCGATACCTCCAGCACGGTGTACGACGTCGCGATCGGCGAGAGGTTTGGTAGTCAGCTTTATGGTTCGAGTGATCGTGACCAGCTGCCGTCCGATGCCGTCACGGCGAGCCTGGGCTGCGGCAACCCTCTGGCCGTCGCGGTCCTGCATGAAGGCGACAGGGTGCTCGACCTGGGCTCCGGCGGCGGAATCGATGTGCTGCTGTCCGCCCGGCGGGTCGGGCCCACCGGCAGGGCGTATGGGCTGGACATGACCGAGGAGATGGTCACCCTCGCCCGCGTCAATGCCACTCAGGCAGGCGCCACCAACGTGGAATTCCTCAACGGCACCATTGAGGCCATTCCCCTACCCAACAATTCCATCGATGTGATCATCTCCAACTGTGTGATCAACCTGTCCACCGACAAGCCCGCCGTGTTCGCCGAAGCCTTCCGCGTCCTGACTCCCCACGGGCGCCTCGGAGTCTCCGATGTCGTCGCCGAAAACCACCTCACTGCTGACCAGCGCGCCGAACGGGGCAGCTACGTCGGTTGCATCGCCGGAGCCCTGACCATTGCCGAATACCACCAGGGACTTGCCACCGCAGGATTCACCGACATCACCATCACACCCACTCGCCAGGTCGCTGATGGCATGCACTCCGCGATCATCCGTGCTACCAAATGCTGATGGCGGTTGCGGGTCCTACTGATCGCCAATGCGGAAGATGACGCATAGATCCAGCGTCGCTTCGCGGATGACCCGTGGCTGCTCACCCGGAAGCTCGTGACCACCAGCGTCGAAAACTGGATCATCCTAATCGGTGTAGATCGACTCTCCCGACCGAGCAGGCAACCAGCCAGTAGGCGTCGGTGCGTGCGCCCCGCTGGCCGGCCCCGGAGCGGTTGCTGCGGGGCCGCGGTGATTTCGCCGAGCGGGATGGGTGGCTGTGACATTGTGGGGATCAGCTACAGGTCGACCTCGGCCAAAAACTGGTCGTCGATGGCGAGTAGGTATTGTGCCACGCTGATCCGCTGGCCGGCGGGGAGATAGATGACACAGCTAGCTACCATTGGACTGCAAAGCACCGGATCAAACGTGTTGTATCCGCTCTAGATCACAAAACTTGGCGAACAGATAATTGAAACCGGCGATAAGGGCCGACATTCGGCGGCTATTCTGCGGATCGTCGTACGGTGTCGATAAGGATGTCAATGAGTGGACGGCGTGTCTGGGTGCTCATGGCATGCAGCACAACCTTAAGACGTCGGGCAGTATTCGTGTCAGTGTCAGCCACTATTGGTTCGGCGGCCGCGGTGATAATCAGCTGGACCCGGCGACGGTCTTGCGGGTCCGGCATGCGCGTCACGAGCCCCGCCCGGACCAGCCGATCGATCATGGCAGAGGTGGCCGGTGGCTTGATATTCAGGGCGTGGGCGAGGTCGGTGGGCGTAGCCGGTGCGAGCGCACTGATGAAGTGCAGCGCGATGAGCTGTAGCAGGGTTATCCCGCGGCCTGCCCAGACAACGGGGGTGGCGGTGACCATTGCTTGCAGCCGTCCCACGAGCCAATCGACATCCTCGGTCGTGACAACGGCGGCGCCAGGGCAGGCCACCGCGCCGCCAGACTGCGATACAGGACTGTTGCTCCCCGATGACGCGCAGCTGGGGCCAGCTGTGTGCCGCCCGCGTTGGTGACCAGCCACCACGTTCTCTCCTGTGACTTGAGCTTGGCGTCTTGGGTTAACCGCACGAACGCGGCGGCATCGGCGAGCTGGCGCCTCAGCCGTGGTCACCCCACCGGTGATCCGTCGCACCAGACCAGGTTGAAGCGGATGAGCTCGGCGACCCCGCGAAGCCAGTCTCACAGTCGGCGGTGGCCGGTGGCTGCCGCCGTCACGTACCCCTTCACGGGCGCGCGCACCACCGGCAGCGCCAACCGGACCGGGGTACACGTGTGGGATTGGGTGGCGGCGGAGACCGCCGCCGCTGCGGGACCGATATCCGGCTGAGGGGTACATCCTGACCGGTGTGTTGACCGGTCAGGTCGAGTTGCTACGAGACCTTCGGTCTACTGGTTCGCGATGACAGTGTCGAGGATGTGTCGGCAGGTCGTGCCGCGTCGATCAGCAGTGGGGTGAACCGCTGCACCCACCGGTACACGCTCGCTCGGCGAGCGGCTCGTTGACGTCTCGACAGGAACTCGAACGCATGATGGAGGGGAGGGAGCCGCTTGCCGGCTCGCCCCTGATAGCGCCTTTCCGGGCGCTAATCGCCTACTTCAGCTTGAAGTGCGCTGTCTTCGAGGAACCGTCGATGGAAGTCGCCCTACGGGAGGCCGATCCCAGGCCAGATTCGACGCGGTGCTCTGGCGCACAAAGCGTCCGATAGAGTCCGATAGAGGAGGGTGAAGTACATTCACTTTCTGTGTAGCGGGAGTGGGCGGGGGTAACGCTCGCTGCGGTTTGAGGCAGTCGTGTATCTGGACGCGGAGGTCTGCCTAGTGACGGCCGTGTTGCCCACACCTACTCGGCCGTATCCTGTGCCTGCTCGGGCGCCGGTTGGTTCGCAGTTGTTGGCGTATCTGCGCACGACCGATCATAAGGAGATCGGCAAGCTTTATCTGGCGACGTCGATGGGTTTTTTCTTCATCGGTGGCGCGATGGCGATGCTGATGCGCGCT
>JAFAWY010000032.1 GCA_019241525.1 Pseudonocardiales bacterium | reverse complement strand
TTGGTGACGCCGTTGACCGGCGCCACCGCCCGGTCAGTGGAGGCAACTTGCGCTGGCGGCAAGTCGGTGAAGGGCTGGAAAAGATCCGCGGGTGGCCGGCCACGTGGCCGAGAAGCTGAGGGCCGTTCACCCAGCCGCGCTGCGCCTCATCGAAACCACCGGTCTGGGCAGGCCATACAGGGCCGGAACCACCCCGGTGACGGCTGTGAATCCACTGCTGCCCCACCCTCCTCGCAGATGCCCCCCACGGGCGTTCGACTACAAAATGTGTCCAACCGATTACTTCCCTCACCCACACAACGCTCACAGACCCCCATGCTGTTATGGGCAGTCGCTGTACACCTCTCAGCATCTGCAAAACAACATCGGTTCACGCTCGCCAAAGCCTGCACGCGTTAACGAGCCACTCGGGGAAGCTGTGATCATTACTGTGCGGAGGCATAGCTGTCCCTAAGGCCGCCCGGATTCGCCTACCAGTCGTATATGGGTAATCGCGGGATGTGCACTGCGCCGGGAGCTGACCAAGTGTCTACGCACCGGCTGGGGGTTGCGCCGGGCCAGCCGAAAGTCCGGGCAGCACAAAAGCCGCATCCAGAAATGATCAATATCGGCCAGCGCCCGCCCGGGGTCGCCGAACGTGGCCGTGCCTCGTTGAGCAAGCAACTCGGTATGAGCAGGGCTTCTGGCCGTCCATGAGTGTCACCGAGTGTCCTTGTTGTTCTTAGGTCCGAGGGCGCGAGCCAGTTGACCGAGGATAGGACTTAGTAGAGGCTCTGCGCGTCGGACGCTCTCGGCGACGGCAAGTCCAGTCAGAACGTCGATAAGGTAATGTTCCCCGAGATAGATGACGGCGAAGCTGGCGAGCATCACGTAGGACCAGCCTAGAACGCCGTATGCCATATTGATTTCCGATAAAGCCATGGCGGTGATCGCTGCTGAAGCGACGTGATCTGATGGCATCGACCCCCACGGATTTCCTGGCGTGTTATCAGTCTCGCTTCGGGATTGATTGCGAAAGTCTCGGATCACATGTCGTAACACCCGCTGCACTTCTCCGTTCATTTCTCCTTCCGTCTCGGAGGCCCACCAGGGCGGCGCAGTGGGAATTAACCAGTAAAAGGGTGCGGTAAGGTGATAGGTGGCGGCGAGTCGCCCCGCCGCCCGGGGAATGAACTCTGGATGGCGCATCAAGATCCAGCCGAGGATGAGATGGGGAAGCAACCATGAACCGTAGACCCCGGCGACAGCCCTGTCGAGCGGAGTCACTTTTGTGCGATCCCGAAGAAAACGCTGCAACCGCACGGTGGGTGGCACGCCCCCACCGAGCAGACGATCGATATTAATCGGGTAGCGGATATAGACACTGTGCCTACTATCTTCACGCATTTCGTAGGGCAATTCCCAGGTCACCTTAAACGTCCACATATAGGCTGCCCCCACGGCGATGTAGCGCCACTTACTCCGCGGTGTTGCAGCAGCCACCGCCAGCGGAGTCAGCGACGCAGCCGCAAGCGACACCACAGGTGGTAGGCCAAGCCGCTTGCGCAGGCTGACCACAGCGACGGCTGTCGGTATCCCAGCAACCCACCGCACAAGCGGCCAGGTGCTGCCAACCCGGCGAAGCTGCGACAGCGGCGATTGCACGCGAGCTGCGAATCGCACCGACCGCTGGTCTGGCTCAGGTCCCGTTCGCCGATACTGAGCCGATCGCCTGCGTCGAGGATGCTCCGCCATGGAATGCATACTGTCTGCGGTGATAACCAAGCGCCACCGGTGAGCTGCTCAACCGGCAGACAATAGACACCGACGGTAGGTGGTGCTTGCGCGCTTGACCTGCGGCGGCGCGAAGTCGTGCTCCTCCAGGTCCCTCGACGACACGAGGGTTCGGGGCAGCGCCAGATCCGCTTGCGCCACCGCACCGGCGTGCCGAAGCACGGGGCGTCGTGCAGGAGACCTGGAAGTGTCGGCCGTGGCCGACCGCGATCACCCGCAGTCCGGACAGCCGGTCAGATCGGCTTCGGACTCGACGTCCCGCACCACCAGACCCTGTCCACGGCCAATGTCGGGGTCGCGGGTGACGTCGAGGACGTGCATGGCCTCCACCCCGAACAACTCATCGGCTCCGGGCACACCACGACGCGCCAGGACCACACGTACAGTGACGTACGCGAGGCCTTGTCTTAAATTCAGTTGCTTGGTCGCTGCTGATCTTGGAAGGCCTCATTCCGTCCCGCCCGCGCCCGTGCGCCACGCCGCGGACCCGGACCACACGAGCCGGCGCACCAAGGCTCATCTACGAGAGCCAAAACATTCGGACGGCGATGTCGAGAACCCGTGACTGGCTCCGTCCCCGCGGTGAGCGCGACCAGAATGGGTCGCACCCGCACCGAGGAGAAATACGATGGCTAAGTACTTGCTGCTCAAGCACTACCGCGGCGCTCCGGCTTCGGTCAACGACGTGCCGATGGACCAGTGGACGCCGGAGGAGATCTCGGCCCACGTGCAGTACATGCGTGACTTCGCGGTTCGGCTTGAAGGGACCGGCGAGTTCGTCGACAGTCAGGCGCTTGCCCCCGAGGGCACCTTCGTTCAGTACGGCGGCGAGGGGCGCCCGCCGGTCACCGACGGTCCGTTCGCCGAGACCAAGGACCTCATCGCCGGTTGGATGGTGATCGACGTCGACAGCTACGAGCGCGCCATCGAACTGGCCGGGGAGCTGTCGGCCGCCCCTGGGGCGGGCGGGGAGCCGATCCACGAGTGGCTCGAGGTGCGCCCGTTTCTGACCTCGCCGCCTACCATCACCCGGTGACCGCTCAGATGAACGAGGCCCTGCTCCGGAGCCTCGCGCCGAGCGTGCTCGGGATCCTCGTCCGCCGCGGAGCCGACTTCGCGGCGGCCGAGGACGCCGTGCAAGACGCGCTGGTCGATGCGGTCCGCGTCTGGCCGGCCGATCCGCCGCGGGACCCGAAGGGCTGGCTGGTCACCGCAGCTTGGCGCCGGTTCCTCGACGCGACCCGGGCCGACGACGCCCGCCGCCGACGTGAGGACCTCGTCGACAACGAGCCGGCGCCCGGGCCCGCGCCCGCGCCCGCGGTGGACGACACGCTCCAGCTCTACTTCCTGTGCGCCCACCCGTCGCTGACGCCGACGTCCGCGGTCGCGCTCACGCTGCGCGCCGTCGGCGGGCTGACCACCCGCCAGATCGCCGAGGCCTACCTGGTGCCTGAGGCGACCATGGCGCAGCGCATCAGCCGAGCCAAGCGCACCGTCTCCGGCGTGCGGTTCGACCAGCCCGGCGACGTCGCCACCGTGCTGCGCGTCCTCTACTTGGTCTTCAACGAGGGCTACTCCGGCGACGTCGACCTCGCCGCCGAGGCCATCCGGCTCACCCGGCAGCTCGCGGCCGCGATCGACCACCCCGAAGTGGCGGGGCTGCTCGCCCTCATGCTGCTCCACCACGCCCGGCGCGCCGCCCGAACCGCGCCCGACGGCAGCCTGGTGCCGCTCGCCGAGCAGGACCGCGGCCGGTGGGACACTGAGTCGATCGCCGAGGGCGTCGAGATCCTGCAGGCCGCCCTCGCCCGCGACCGGCTGGGCGAGTTCCAGGCCCAGGCCGCCATCGCGGCCCTCCACGCTGACGCGCCCACCGCCGAGCAGACTGACTGGGTGCAGATCGTCGAGTGGTACGACGAGCTCGCGCGCCTGACCGACAGCCCGGTCGTCCGGCTCAACCGCGCGGTGGCCGTCGGCGAGGCCGATGGACCACGCGCTGGGCTGGCCGCGCTCGCGGCGCTGGACGCCTCACTGCCCCGCTACGCCGCGGTGGCGGCGTACTTCCATGAGCGCGACGGCGACCTGGTGACGGCGGCACGGTTGTACGCCGAGGCGGCCCGAAAGGCATCCAACCTCGCCGAGCGCGACCACCTGACCCGTCAGGCCGCCCGGCTCAACTCCCGCCGGTGTCGCTGACAGGTCGCGCTCGGAATTTCCCGCAGCGCTCGGCGCGGCCCGGTGACCAGAGCGGTCGCCTCACCGTGAGTCGGCAGGTCGAGACCAGCTGCACGCCGCGTTGCCGGCGGGGAAGCCTTGCGGCAACGGGCGCGCTGAAGGCGTGGTGTCTCAATGGACCCACCGGCTGAAATGCCCGGTGAAGGTGACCCATCTGCGACGGTTCGGCTGCCCGAGAAGCGGCTCACCCAGGCTTATCTAGGAAGGGCCGAAATACCACGTAAATACCTGGGCTCGCACGGCAGCAGAAGGTGTTTAGCTATGTCCACGCGCCATTGATCATTTCTCCGGTGGCTGAAATATCAAGGCCAGCTCCGTGCCCGAGTCGAGGACCAGCCGCACCGGCTGACCGAATCGGATACGCGCTGGTGTCTGATCAGTGCGAGGATTAACCGGCCAGACAGAAGACCCCTGGGCAACAATTGTTGACGACGGAACCAGTTGGGGAGGGCCGACCGCGTCCGGTTCGACCCTCCTCGCTTTCTCGATCCGTAACCGGTCGAGCTTGGCCAACAGGGCCAACCCAGCAATGCCTATGACCACGCAGGACGATCCCACAATGAGGAGGACCGTCGCAAGCGTCAGGGTCTGGATTATATTGCCCATATCGGTCATCCTCTCGCGCCGAGGATATGGGAGTTGCACGACATGGAACGCCGGGGAACAGGCGCACTGCTTACCTGCACCCCAAAATTTCTATCGTAAATCCCAGCGATCTGCGGCGGAAGGACTTCGGGGCTTCCTCCGGTGGTCGACAATCCATAAGTCGCCAATCGCGCTGTCGAGGGACCGTTCCGAGCTGGAAAATGGAACTCGGACGTCCGAATTATCACCAATTTTGGTCAGGAACCGAACCTCCGAAGCCCCACAGTGTGCAGGTCGCTGTGTCATCCCGTCGACCGAACACTGTTCGACCACTGGGTGGCCCGGCGCAGCTCTCTGCGAAACCGGCACGTGCGTTGCCCAGCTCTGGCCCGACCGCGCGGTAGTAGCCCTGCGGGGCAGCCGTGGAATGCCACATCTGTTCTAGGCCAGCAGCAGCATTCCTCGTGTTTGGCCAGCAGTTGTTACGCTGGGCAGTAAATCCGCTTTTATTTAGGTACCCATGCGTCCTAGGCAGTTATGCTATTTGGGCGACTGAAAAAAGCCTCCGAAACTACCCAGACCGTACAGTTGCCGATCGACTGCGAGGCCCGGCTACGTCACCGATAGTCGGTATCCATTCGGCCCGTCTCCCTACTCGGTTACTTGATGTGGAGGGCTGCCATCCCGCGCGGCGCGGAAGCCGCTGTCGTGGATATCCGGGAACGCCGCGCTCGAGGACGCCGGTGAGCAGGTCGACTCCGACCGCAAGGTTCTCCATGCCGGGGGCAACCAAGGAGAGGGGTGTGAAGGCGTTCCGGGAGCCTACGGGGTCGACTTCAAGCCGGCCGAGCTTGATGTGCTGACGTCGCCGGAGCACCACTGGGGTCTCACAGCGGTACTCCTCGGATCGAGGCGTCCAGCACGCTGGCGAGATGCGTGACTGTCAGTGGGTGACCGAGTCGTCGGGCGCTTGCGGCGATTTGCATTGAGCAGCCGGGGTTTCCGGTGACTAGTACCGAGGCTCCGGTGGTGAGCAAGTTGCGGGCTTTCCGATCGCCTAGCTCGGTGGCCGGCTCGGGTTGCAACAGGTTGTAGATGCCAGCCGAGCCGCAGCATAGGTGGGCTTCGGGGATCTCGGTGACGGTAAGCCCGGGGATGCTGCGCAGCAGCTCTCGGGGCTGGGATCGGATTCCCTGGGCGTGCGCCAGGTGGCAGGCATCGTGATAGGCAACGGTGATGTTCAGCGGATGACGCGGCGCTACTGGGCCGAGCTCGACGAGCAGCTCGGAGATGTCCCGGGTGCGCTCAACGAAAGCCCGGGCACGCTCAGCGTAATGGTTGTCGTCACGCAGCAGATGGGCGTATTCCTTTATCGCGGAACCGCAGCCCGCGGCGTTGACCACGATGTAATCAACTCCGGCGGCATCAAAGCAATCGATCAGAGCCCTGGCAAAGGTAATCGCCTCGTCTTCACGCCCGCTGTGTTGTGACAACGCCCCGCAGCAACCCTGCCCGCGCGGGATGACGACGGCACAGCCCTCGCCCGCGAGGACCCGCGCGGTGGCCGCATTGACTTCGGGAAACAGCGCATCCTGCACGCAGCCGGTCAGCATTCCGACTACGGCGCGCCGCTGTCCCCGGGCTGGTACCCACACCGGCAGCTCCTGGCGCCGGGTCAGCGTCGGGATCAACGACTCCATCACCCGGAGCGTGGCAGGCAGGCGATCCAGCAGCTTGGTGCGCCGCAACCATCGGCTCAGCCCGCTGCGCTGGTACAACACCAGTGGTCCGCGCAATACCCGCAACCGCCTCGGGTAGGGGAACAGTCGGAAGATCGCCTCGCGGAGAAGCCGCTGCCGGAGGGGCCGCTCATAGCGGCGTTCCACCTGAGCCCGGGTATCGGCGATCAGCGTGCCGTACTGCACTCCGGAGGGGCAGGCAGGCACGCAAGCCATGCACCCCAGGCACGCGTCAAAATGCCCCACCATCGATTCGGACAGCGGCTCACCTTCGATACCGGCCTTCATCAGCTGGATCCGGCCGCGAGGAGAGTCCATCTCTTCGCCCCACAGCACGTATGTCGGACACGACGGCAGGCAAAACCCGCAGTGCACACAGTCTTTGATCAGCTCAGCGGCGGGTGGGTGATGATTATCGAACGCACCGGCGGTCACGTCAGATTCCTCCTACGAACCGGCCTGGCGCCAACCGATGATCCGGATCGAATTGGTCTTTGAGCCGACGCATCAACGTCAATGCCGGCACCGGTCCCCATGCATCCAAACCTGCCTTACGATGCGGCGCTGCGCAGCGCAACACCGCATTCCCGCGATGCCGCCACGCGACTTCCCGGAGTTGTGCCAGCTCGGTGCCCAATTGGTCATCGTCGCGTAGACCGCAGGTAAGTGCCCCGGCTCCGGCGCTGCCGCGCAGCCTGCCCGGGGCGTTGGTGAGCAGATCAGCCAACCCGGTCGGTTCGCAGGTGACTGTCGCGTGTGGCGCTGGTAGCGGCTGCCCCCACCAGTCCGGTGGGTGCTCGGCCACGGTGGCCGACAGCCCAGCCGCAGCGCCGAGCAGGTTCCCCACCGCGTCCGCGCGAGCATCGATACCGCCGGTGACACCCTCAACGGCAATCCCCACTGTCACCGCACGATCCGGCGCGGGGCGGTCCGCCTCCAGGGCTGTCGGGTCGTGCTGGGATGCCCGGACCGCAGCGATCGCTGCGGCGGCTTGGGCAGCGTCCTCGGTCGTGGCGGTGATCCACCGGCGGCTTTCGGGCAGCGGGTGCAGCCGCCACACCGCCTCCGTGACCACACCCAGGGTGCCCAGCGAGCCGGCATAGATCTTGCACAGGTCATAGCCTGCGACGTTTTTCACCACCGTGCCCCCGGCGCGGGCGATGGTGCCATCGGCAAGCACCACGGTGATCCCGATCAGCAAATCCCGGACCGAGCCGTAGCGGTAGCGCAGAGGGCCCGACGCCGCGGTGGCGATGGTTCCGCCGACGGTGCCGCCTAGCGTGTCACTGCCGTCGAGCGCCAGCCGCTGCCGGTGCACCGCTAACGCATCCTGTAGGTCGACCATCCGCACGCCGGCCTGGACGGTGACCACTAGATCACCGGCGGTATGTGCGAGTATCGCGTCCATTCGGCTGAGGTCGACAATCAAGTCCAGACCGGTTGGGGGTAGGCCCCATGTCAGCCGGGTGCCCGTCCCCCGGGCGACAACCCGCAGCCCCAATCCAGCCGCCGCGCGTAGCACCGCCGAGACCTCCTCGGTGCTACGCGGCCAAGCCACCCAGCGTGCGGCCACTTCATCCACGTTGTCCGATGCGGTCGCCTCGGCAACGTCAGCGCAAGCCAGACGCAACCCACCGAGAGTGGAGGTCGCCATCAGAACTGCTCTGCCAGTCCCGCGGCCTGTAGCGGGTGCACCCCTTTGCGTTTGCCCGGCACTTCACCGCACAACCGTGGGGTAGGAAACACTTTGCCGGGATTGCATATCCCGGCGGGATCGAACGCGCGGCGCAGCCGCTGCATCGTGTCCAGGTCATCGGTGCTGAACATGCGCGGCATGTGGCACGCCTTGTCGACGCCAACGCCGTGCTCACCGGTGATCGAGCCGCCGTAAGAGATGCACAGGTCAAGGATCGCGCCTGACACTTCCTCTGCGGCCTGCGCTTCACCCGGCTTCGCCTCGTCGAACAGCACCAACGGGTGCAGGTTGCCATCGCCGGCGTGGAACACGTTTGCTACCCGCACCCCGGTACCTGCCGACAGCTCGGTGATGCGGCGCAGTACGTCAGGCAGGACAGTTCTGGGTATCACCCCGTCCTGGACGATGTAGTCAGGGCTGATCCGACCCACTGCGGCGAACGCGGACTTGCGACCCTTCCAGAACCGTGCGCGCTCGTCGGCGTCTCGGGCCACCCGGATCTCGAATGCGCCTGCGGCGGTGCAGTGCCGGCGCACCGCAGCGAAGGTGTGCTCGACTTCAGCGGCCGGGCCGTCTAACTCCACGATCAGCACCGCGCCAGCACCCTCTGGGTAACCGCAGGCCACCGCAGCTTCGGCTGCTTCGATCGCCAGCGCGTCCATCATCTCGATCGCCGCCGGGGTAACGCCGTCGGCGATGATTGCCGACACCGCGGCGCCTGCTTCGTCTACCCCGGGAAATGCAGCCAGCAGGCAGCGCACCGATTCCGGAGCTCGCGTCAGCCGTACCACGATCTTCGTGGCGATCCCGAGCGTGCCCTCGCTGCCGATGAACGTGCCCAGCAAGTCGTAGCCGGGTACGTCACGGGTGGTGCCGCCCAGCCAGACCAGCTCCCCATCCGGCGTGACCACTTCCACGCCCAGTACGTGGTGTGTGGTGAACCCGTATTTGAGGCAGTGCGCACCGCCAGAGTTCTCCGCTACGTTGCCGCCTACCGAGCAGACCTGCTGGCTGGACGGGTCCGGGGCGAAGTACCACCCGTACGGCTCGGCAGCTTTGGTGACGTCCAGATTGATCACACCGGGTTCCACAATTGCCCGCTCGTTGGCTGGATCGACTTCCAGGATCCGGCGCATCCGCGAGGTGACGATCAATACACCCTCAGTGTGCGGTAACGCGCCACCGGACAGACCAGTACCCGAACCCCGGGCTACGAACGGCACCGACTGCGCCGCGCACGCACGGACCACCGCCGCGATCTGCTCAGCGGACTCCGGCAGCGCCACGAGGCCAGGCACCACGCGGTGCTGCGCCAGCCCATCGCATTCGTAGGTGCGCAGCCGCTGGCGGTCGGTGATCACGGCATTGGGTCCAAGCAGGGCGCTGAGCTCCGCCGCCAGCAACGCGAGTTTGGCACCCTGGTAGGTCGTCGCTCCCACTCCCCCAGTCTGGTCCTTCTCGCTCTCTAACGACAGCGGTGGACGGTCAGAGTCTTGGGATACGCGGAGCCAGGGCAGAATGTGGGGCTGTGATCCCGGTCCGGCACCCGTTCCTGGACGGACCATTTCCTCGCGCGTTCGCACATCGCGGCTGGCACGTCGGTGAGTTAGCCGGCATGGAGAACTCGCTGGCGGCTTTCCGCCGTGCAGTCGCGGAGGGGTACCACTACCTGGAGACCGATGTCCATGCCACCCGGGATGGCGAGGTCGTCGTGATGCACGACACGACCCTGGACCGGACCACCGACCGCTCCGGCGAGATCAAACGGCTGGACTGGCGGGTGGTGCGCACCGCTCGGGTAAACGGTCGCGAGCCGGTCTGCCGGCTGGCTGATCTGCTCGAAGAACTTCCAGACGCACGGCTCAACATCGACGTCAAGGCGGACTCCGCCGTTGGGCCGGTATTCGACCTGCTGCGCCGCACCGGCGCCTGGCATCGGGTGTGCCTGGCATCGTTTTCCGAATGGCGGCTGCGTTGGTTGCGCAAAGCCGCTGGTACCCGGCTGCTGACGTCGATGGCGTCTGCATCGGTGGCGGCACTGCGGCTAAGGTCGCTGTGCCCGGTGCCGCCCATCACAGCGCCGATCATCGGCGAGCTGGCGCAACTGCCGGTTCGCTGGTGCGGGATCCCGGTGATGGACCGTGCCTTGCTTCGTTATGCCCACCGCCGCGGCTGGGAAGTGCATGTCTGGACGGTGAACCGGGCCGCCGAGATGCACGCTCTGCTCGATCTGGGCGTCGATGGACTGGTGACCGATCAACCCGATGTGCTACGGGACGTCCTGCGCAACCGGTTGCTCTGGCCCGGAGGACGGCCCGGGTGAGCGAACCGGCGTCACAGCCTGTTTCGGACGTGACTCAGATGCCAGATGATCCGAACCGCCGTCGCGACCAGCGCGCCTGGTGCTGGTACGACTGGGCCAACTCGGTCTTCTCGACCTCGATTGTCACCGTGTTCGGTTCGCTGTATCTCACCACCATCGCCAAGAACGACGCACTGGCCTCGGGTCAAACCTGCTCCACCCATAATGCCCTGATCAAATGCGACATCTCCCTGTTCGGCTTGGTATTTCCCGCTGGCTCGCTGTTCGACTACCTGTTGGCGGGCTCCACCCTGCTCCAGGTGTTGGTGTTGCCGCTGACCGGTGCCATCGCCGACCGCACCCAACACAAGCGGCAGATGCTCGGGCTTTTCGCCTTCACCGGGGCAACCGCAACTGCACTGCTTGCGCTGGTAACCGGAACCAACTGGCGGTTCGGTGTCCTACTGTTCATCATCGCGACCACCGGCTACTACGCGTCAGTGGTCGTCTACTACTCGGTGCTTCCAGAGATCGCCACGCCCGACGAGCGTGACCGGTTGTCCGCACGGGGATGGGCCTGGGGCTACCTCGGCGGCGGCTTGGCGCTGGCCTTGAATTTGGCCACCTACATGGAACGTGACGCGCTGGGATTATCTGAATCAGCGGCGGTACGGGTCTGCTTCGTCACCGCCGGGGCATGGTGGGCTGCATTCAGCTTCTTTCCCTTGGCGCGGATGCGCAGCTACCAACCTCCGCAAGGTGGTGAACGGGGGTTGCGCGTGTTGACCGCAGGCTTCCGTCAGCTTGCTGGCACGCTGCGTAATGCTTGGGCATACCCGTTGACTCTGGGCTTCCTAGCCGCCTACCTGATCTACACCGATGGGATTTCCACGGTGGCCAGCGTCGCTGGCCAATACGGCGATCTGGAGCTGGGATTGGCCCGCAGCACCCTGATCAGCACGATCCTGATGGTGCAGTTTGTGGCCTTCGCCGGCGCCCTGGCCCACGGCTGGTTGGCCCGCCGCTTCGGCGCCAAGCGCACGATCTTGGGTAGCCTGCTGGTGTGGGTGGGGGTGATCATTGCGGCATACTTCGTTCGAGCCGGTGATCAACTTCAGTTTTACCTTGTCGCAGTGGGTATCGGATTGGTATTGGGTGGGACCAACGCTCTGTCCCGTTCGCTGTTTAGCCAGTTGGTGCCTGCGGGCAAGGAAGCCGAGTACTTCTCCGTCTACGAAATCGGTGAGCAAGCCACCGCCACGGTGGGACCACTCCTGTTCGGCGTGGTCGGAGCTGCCACCGGATCGTTCCGTCCCGCGATCCTGTCGCTGATGGGGTTCTTCATCGTCGGTTTGGTACTGCTTTCCCTACTGCCGGTTCGCCGTGCGATCCGAGCGGCAGGCAACCCTGAGCCGGCAGTCGTCTAGGAGCTGTCTGTCCCCTAGCTCCCCGCCATCGCCACCCGAAAGAGTGATGTTGTGCACTTCAGGTGAGGTAACGGGTCACATTCGCGCGTCGATTCACCCTGTGTGGGCGATGCTGGTCCGACACCTACGTGCAGGGCCATGACATCGGTTACTTAACGGTGACCGCATCACCGTCCGGACGTCCACATCCGGGAATGTCAGGGCCATTGTTCGACGTTACACCAAGGTGCGCTGGGGTTCGGCGACTACACACGGTCGCCGGCGGGAGAGAGGAGACGCCATGGCCGACCGCGTTCTTCGTGGCAGCAGGCTCGGAACAGTCAGTTACGAGACCGACCGCGACCATGATCTTGCTCCTCGCCGGCCGGTGATTTACGCCTGCCCCAAGGGCCATGAGTTCACCGTGTCGTTCGCCGACGACGCGGAACCACCGATGCTGTGGGAATGCCGGTTGCATGGCAACGAGTCGAGGCTGTTCGACGGTGATGAGCCGCAGCCGAAGAAGGCCAAGCCACCGCGTACTCACTGGGACATGCTGCTGGAGCGGCGCAGTATCCCCGAGCTCGAGCAACTGCTTGACGAGCGATTGACTGAATTGCGCGGCCGTCGGTCCCGCTCTGCCTGAGGAGCCTGCACAACTACGATTGGCTGGGTTGCGTGGCAGCACTCGCCGAGTCGGCGTGAGATCGACGACGTAAGTGCGCCACGCGACGCTGTATACCCCAAGCCGTCACTCGCCACAGTGCTTCCAGGATGACGGAGCTGGTCATCTTGGATTGACCTTGCTCGCGCTCGGTGAAGACGATGGGCACCTCCGTGATGGTGAAGCCGCCACGCACCGAGCGCCACGCTAGATCGACCTGAAAGCAGTAGCCCTGCGATGCCACGGTAGCGAGGTCGATGCTGTCCAGCACGTGCCGCCGGTAGGCGCGAAACCCGCCGGTCAGGTCAGTAAGACCCACTCCCAGCGCTATCCGAGAGTAGACATTTCCTCCGCGAGATAGCCACTGGCGATAGCGGGCCCAGTTCACTACCCGCCCACCCGGGACATACCGGGAACCCAGTACAACGTCAGCGCCCGGAGCGGAATCGGAATTGGTGACCAGCGCATTGAGCAGCCGGGGAAGATCTTCCGGCGCATGCGATCCATCCGCGTCCATCTCCACCACGACGTCATACCCACGATCCAACGCCCACCGGAACCCTGCCACGTACGCGGCGCCCAAACCGGCCTTCGCGGCGCGGTGCAAGACCTGCAACCGGCTGTCCGCGGAAGCGAGCTCATCGGCCAGCACGCCTGTTCCGTCGGGACTGTTGTCGTCGACGATCAACGCATCGGCATCAGGTACCGCGTCGTGTAGCCGCCTCAGGACCACTGGCAGGTTCGCCCGCTCGTTGTATGTCGGGATCACCACCACGGTTCGGCCAACCCTTGCGACGTGCCCGCCGCGTTGATCCGTCATCGACGTCCTCCCTCACCGGCGCACCTCGCCGATTCCGCGCCCCAGGTCTGCCATGCATCACCAGGGACGCCGCCACCCCTGCTACGCCCAGCGTCACCAACGCCCACTCCGGTGCTGGACCGAGCCGGGTGGCGAGCGTAGTCCCCGAGCGCACCGGTACCCGAGCCACCAGTGCAGCCGGGGTGAACAAGTTGGTTTCCTGCTCGACGTTACCGTCTGGAGCGATCACCGCGCTGACTCCACTGGTCGCCGCCACGAGCACGGTGCGACCGTGTTCCACCGCGCGAACCCGCGAGATCGCCTGCTGCTGGTAGGTCATCTCAGTAAAGCCGAAGGTCGCATTATTGGTCGGAACGGCAAGCACTTGGGCACCGGAGCGGACGCTTTGGCGCACCAGGTCGTCGAAGATGACCTCATAACAGGTCGCAATGCCGACGCGGACTCCCCCGATGTCCACTGCCCCGTCCCCATGGCCCGGTACGAAGTCACCGGCACGATCGACGTACGGATTGAGCAACCGGAAGAAGTTTCGGAACGGTATGTATTCCCCGAAGGGCTGCACCCGGCGCTTGTCGTGCCGCTGTCCCGGCCCGGTCCGCGGGTCCCACACGATCATTGTGTTGGTCTCGTGCCCGTCATCGGTGCGCAGCACCGCACCGACCAGGATCGGTGCGCCGATCGAGCGGGCTGCTTGATCGATCACCTCTTGGGCGTCCACGTTGCGCAATGGATCAATGTCGGAAGAGTTCTCCGGCCAGATCACCAGGGCTGGTCGTGGGTAACGGCCCGCTGCGACATCGCCTGCGAGCTTGATGGTGCGTGCTGCGTGGTTATCCAGCACTGCGCGCCGCTGGGCGTTGAAGTCCAACCCAGCACGGGGCACATTGCCCTGGATCAGCGCGATCACCACCCGCCGGTCAGTGGCGGTCTCGCGGGCGGTCGTTGCCACGGCCAAGCTCGCGAGTGATCCAGCAATCACTGGGCACACGACGAACAGGGCGGGCACCACGAGTGTCCTGCCCCTGCCGGTGAACGTCGGCAGCGCACGGTCCGGTGCGGCGCGGCGCAGCAACTCCCCGGCCCCGAACCCGGTGAGCACGACGGCCGCAGTGAGCAGTGGTGCTCCTCCGATGGCCGCCACCGGGAGGAAGATCCCACTTGGCTGCCCGAACGCCACCCGGCCCCATGGAAAACCACCGAAGGGCGCTCGGGCGATCAATGCCTCGGCCGCCACCCATACTGCTGCCGCCCACATCGGCGCGGCCGGCAGCCGGGAGACGACAGCGATTCCGGCACCCGCCAGCCCTAGCACCAACGCCTCCACCGTGGCGAGTGCCAGCCAGGGCAGCGAACCAACGAACTCGCCCGACCACGACAGCAGTGGCACAAAGAAACCGAGCCCGAAGGCGAGGCCGTAACCAAAGCCGGCCCGGGCCGACCGCCCGTACAGCACCACCCACAACACCGTGAACGCCACGGGCGCGAGCCACCACAGTTGCCGCGGCGGCGCTGCCGCATAGAGCAGCAGGCCGGCACTGACCGCCGTACCTACCCACAGCAGGCGGCGATACCAGCTCACACCAGTGCACCTGCCTGTTCAAACAGGATCCGCCCTCGATGAACCGTGCGCAGGCACCTGGGTGAGCCAATGTCCGAGAATCCGGCGTCGGTGACTCCGGCGCCGTCCCAGATCGCGTAGGACGCCGGAGCCCCCGGAAGCAGGGTGCCGGCCAGCGAATCGCGCGCGGCAGCTGCTTGGTACCCCCCGCGAGTGTGTGCAGCTACCGCCTGCCCGATGTCGATCGCCGAGCCGGGACTGTGGTGGTGGACAGCGGCACGGACCGCGGCCCACGGGTCGACTGGTGTGACCGGGGCATCCGAGCCGAATGCGATCATCACCCCAGCCTCCTCGAGCAGCGCCAAGCAGTTCATGGCGGCCGCGCGGGACGCCCCCAACCGCTGCGCGTACATGCCGTGTGCACCGCCCCACGCTGCGTCAAACCCGGGCTGCACGCTGGCCACCACACCCAAGGCTGCCAGTTGACGGACCTGGTGAGGATCCACCATCTCCAGGTGCTCCAGCCGGTGCCGGCACTGCCGCAGCGCGCGGCCGCCGACAGCGGCCTGCGCGGTCCCGAACCCGGCCATCACCGCATCAGCCGCCGCATCTCCGATCACGTGGAAGCCGGCCTGGACGCCGGCCACGGTGCAGGACTCAACATGCTCGGCGATCTGTTGCTCATCCAGGTAGCCCACACCACGAGTGCTGGGCACGTCGGTATAGGGACTGCGCAACCACGCAGTCCGGGAACCGAGCGACCCGTCACAGAACAGGTCACCGGCTAGCCCGTGCGCCCCGGTCGCGGCGAGCAACTCGCGAGCCTGCTGGGCTGTGCTGACCGCCTGGCCCCAGTACCCGACGACCTCGACACCGTGGGCGGCCGCCAGTAGGTCTGCAAGATCGTCGATCCCGGAGATGTCTGGCCCCGCACATTCGTGCACCACTGCAACACCGCGGCCGGCAGCCTGGTCCAGGAATGTGTGTTGGGCAGCTCGCCGCTGACCGCAGGTGATCGACTCTCGGGCAGCGCGGCGAACGTGATGATGCGCCTGCTGGGTCAGTGGCCTCTCGGCCGCCCAACCGGGGGAATCGACGGCCGCCGGGGCGCGATCCACCAATGCCGAGGTCACCGCAGCGCTGTGCCCGTCGATCCGGGACAGGTACACCGGTGCGTGGCCCGCTGCCCGGTCGAGTTCCGTACGGGTCGGTGCGCGGCCCTCCGGCCAACAGGTCTCATCCCAACCGTGTCCCCATAACACCATGCCCGGAACAGACCGTTGAGTCACTAGATCCAGGCACTGAGCAAGGCTGACGCAGCCGCGGAGATCGAGTCCCTTAGCGAGCAACCCGGCCGATGTGGCGTGCACGTGGGCATCCACGAAGGCGGGAGTAACCAGCGCCCCGTGCAGTCTGAGCACTTCATCCGCGTCCCGGAAGCGCTCCCGTCCGGTGATGTCGGCACCAGCCCACACCACCGTGTCATCCACGATGGCCAATGCGGTGGCTCCGGCAACCGCCGGGATATGCCCATCGAGCAGCAACGTGGAAGCCATGCCCGGCAGTATTCCGCTATCGATTCCGCTATCGCAGGGGCCGCGGCGCCGCTGGGCTGGGACCGGAGGTACGGGGACGGAGGCGGTCAGCGAAGCTCGCTGCGCGGCGAAGGGTGCTCAGGATCATCGACGACCTCGCCCTCGACCACGGCCCCCGGCGCGAATTGTGCTGGCGCGCGTCGTGACGCCGAGCGCAACATCCGCCGGCGGACCAGCGCCCGGATGGGTGGCAGGAGTAGCAGCAGGCCTAGCGCGTCAGACACGAAGCCCGGCAGCACGATTAGCACTCCAGCGGCGGCGATCAGCATGCCGTCGACTAATTCCTGGTGTGGGGGTCTGCGCGAGCGGATCGCTTCGATGAAAGCCGTCAACGTGCGGGTGCCCTCCCGCCGTAGCAGGAGCGCCCCGATCAGTGAGGACAAGATCAGCAGCCCGATCGTGGCCAGGATCCCGATCGCGTGTCCCACCGCGACCAGCACCGACAACTCGATGACAGTGGCAGCGAGCAAGATCAGCAAGATCGGCATCGCACGGGCTCCCGACGCTGTGTGGCTGCGGCGCGATACCCGCGCCTCCGCGTCACCAACGAACGACGCGTCAACTTCGCTCCCGACATGGCGACATATCGGGGTTCTCGGTTGTCTATTAATCCGATATGTCGCCATGCCGGGTGGGGTTGCGGGGGCTCAGTAGGTTGTCGAGTCCGCGTGGTGAAATCCAGATGAACCAACTGGACAGGGGGCCTTGTGCCCCGGATCACAGCACCCCTATGGTGATGTGACTCGCGTGCATGACCAACCAGGGTCGGGAGGTGTGCGGCGTGTCCGGGGCACCAGCCAGGACCGCCACCGCCGCAGAATTGTTCGAGCGGCGGGTACTACCCCTATATCATCTGGCTGACCAAGCTTCGAAGATCGCCGCTGCCTGCCATGCGATGGCGGTACGGTTCCATCAAGGGGGCACCCTGGTGGTCTTCGGTAACGGCACAGCCAGCACCGATGCCCAGCACGTGGCCGTAGAGTTCGTCCATCCGGTGATCATGGGCAAGCGCGCGCTGCCGGCTATCTCGCTGACTGCGGACATCGCGACGGTGACCGGCGTCGCCGGCGAGGAAGGCTTCGACGAGGTCTTTGCTCACCAACTGCGCCATCTGGCATCAGCACACGACATCGCGCTGGGTGTCTCTCCCGACGGCAACTGCACCAATGTGTTACGCGGGTTGGCCGTGGCCGCCGAGTTGGACATGCTCACGATCGGCCTCGTCGGTAGCGACGGTGGGCGCATCGCATCCTTGTCGGCCGCCGACCACGTCGTGGTAGCCCGCTCGGAAGATCCTCGCGTGATCAAAGAGGTGCACGTGACGGCGTACCACGTGCTGTGGGAGCTGGTCCACGTGTTCTTCCAACATCCGGACCTACTTGAGCCGAGGGCCGTCGCATGACCATTCCCGAATGCCATGGCGATGTGTGCATCACCTGCTCGGACCAAGCTGTCGCAGTCCGCGTTGTCGAGCTACTGCCCAACGACTTGGCGATGGTGGATACCGGATCAACCATCGAGGAAGTAAGCGTCGCGTTCGTGTCAGCGAAGGTCGGAGACGAAATCCTCGTTCATGCCAAGGAGGCGATCGCGCTTATCGGGGGCCCGGGATGAGGCCGGCACCCAACAGGCGGGGCAGCACGGAACCCACGGCCCGGTCATTGTCCGACGACCAGTCCCGTTCGGATGACTTGGCGACCCTGTACCCATTCTTGTACGCACATCCTCAAGACGTCGGCCAAGCCAGCTCCGTGGCAGGAAATCTGGAGACGGTCTTGGCCGAGGTGCGCCGTTCCACCGTGGAAAAGGTGCACGAGATTGTCGCGTTGCGGCGAGAGGTGCTGGCTCGGGAAAGTCAGCGGCTGGCCGCATGCGCTTCAGCAATGGCGGAGTCGTTCGCCAACGGCGGCCGGTTGTTCGCCATCGGCAACGGGGGAAGCTGTACTGACGCAGCCGACCTCGCGAGCCTGTTTTTGCATCCGGGTTCGGGACGGCGGGCATTGCCCGCCTTCGCGCTCACCGGTGATATCGCGGTCTTGACGGCGCTGTCGAATGACGTCTCATTTGACGTCGTCTTCGCCCGGCAGATCGCAGCGTTCGGGCGGCGCGGTGACGTCGTCGTCGGGCTATCCACTTCAGGCAACTCCACCAATCTCGTGCGCGCCTTCGAGGAGGCGGGCAGGCGTGGCCTGCTCACCGTCGGTCTGGCGGGCTACGAGGGTGGGGCGATGGCTGAGCTGGGCAGCATCGACCACCTGTTCGTGGTGCCTTCTGCTTCCGTGCACCGGATTCAGGAGGCTCAAACCACGATTTACCACACGCTGTGGGAGCTCACGCTCAACGAGCTGACCACCGGAAGGCGAGATCCGGCACGATTAGGAGCGACGTGAGGTCGCTCGTGGAGTAGGGGATCATGTCTGAAGAGAGCCCAATTCATATCCTCTGGATCAACTGCGGACTGTCCTGCGATGGAGACTCGGTTGCGCTGACAGCTGCAACGCAACCGAGCATTGAAGAGATTGCGCTGGGAGCACTTCCCGGCCTGCCCAAGATCGCAGTGCACTGGCCCCTGATCGATTTCGAATGCGGCCCGGAACAAGGTGCCGACAACTTCATCGAGTGGTTCTGGAAAGCTGACCGGGGCGAGTTGGAACCCTTCGTTCTCGTCCTGGAAGGCTCCGTCCCGAACGAGTCAATCAACGGCGAGGGTTACTTCACCGGTTTCGGAAGGCACCCGGACACCAACCAGCCGATCACCATCAATGAATGGATCGATCGGTTGGCACCCAAGGCGACGATCGTGCTTGCCGTCGGCACCTGCGCCACTTACGGCGGCATCCACGGTATGTCGGGTAACCCGACCGGTGCCATGGGGGTGCCTGACTACCTCGGCTGGGACTGGAAGTCCAAGGCTGGAATCCCGATCGTCTGCGTCCCCGGTTGCCCGGTCCACCCGGACAACCTGTCGGAGACGATTCTGTACCTGCTATACCAGGCCGCCGGTGCCGCGCCGATGATCCCATTGGACGAGCACCTGCGCCCGCAGTGGCTATACGGCAAGACCGTGCACGAGGGTTGTGACCGCGCCGGCTACTACGAGCAGGGCGAGTTCGCCAAGACCTACGACTCACCGAAGTGCTTGGTGAAGATCGGCTGCTGGGGCCCGGTGGTGAAGTGCAATGTGCCCAAGCGAGGCTGGATCAACGGTGTGGGTGGCTGCCCGAACGTGGGTGGTATCTGCATCGGCTGCACCATGCCCGGATTCCCGGACAAGTTCATGCCGTTCATGGACGCACCTCCGGGCTCTCTGGTGTCAGGGACCGCGAGCCTGGCCTACGGCTCAGTCATCCGGTCGCTGCGCAACATCACGCTGAAGAAGACCGACAGCGAGCCCAAGTGGCGTAAGAAGGGCAACCAGCTCTTGACCGGCTACAAGCCGTCCTGGTGATCGCCGACCGGCTGGAGAAAGGCATCTAGACGATGACAACCACAGCAAGGCACAGCTCCACCACAGGCCAACTCACCGAGATGGTCTGGGATCCAGTCACCCGGATCGTCGGTAGCCTTGGCATCTACACCAAGATTGACTTCGCGAACAAGCGAGTCGCTGAGTGCCACAGCTCGTCCTCGGTGTTCCGTGGCTACTCCATCTTCATGAAGGGCAAGGACCCTCGCGACGCCCACTTCATCACCAGTCGCATCTGTGGTATCTGCGGGGACAACCACGCCACCTGTTCGGTTTACAACCAGAACATGGCTTACGGTGTCGTCCCGCCACACCTCGGCGAGTGGTGCATCAACCTGGGTGAAGCAGCCGAGTACATGTTCGACCACAACATCTTCCAGGAGAACCTGGTTGGGGTCGACTACTGCGAGAAGATGGTCGCCGAGACCAACCCCGGCGTGCTTGATCAGGCCAACCGCACTGCGGCGCCGAACGAAGAGGCTCACGGATACAAGACCATCGGCGACATCATGCGGGCGCTCAACCCGCTGGCGGGTGAGTTCTACCGTGAGGCACTGCAGGTCTCCCGCTACACGCGTGAGATGTTCTGCCTCATGGAGGGTCGCCACGTGCACCCCTCCACGCTGTACCCGGGTGGTATCGGCTGTGTGGCCACCCACCAGCTGTTCACCGATTACTACACCCGCCTCATGCGGTACGTGGAATTCATGAAGCGGGTCGTGCCGCTGCACGAAGACCTGTTCACCTTCTTCTACGACGCCCTGCCTGGTTACGAAGAAGTTGGTCGGCGCCGGGTGCTACTGGGTTGCTGGGGCGCTCAGAACGACCCGGAGCACTGCGACTTCAACTACCGCAACATGACCAACTGGGGTCGCAAGATGTTCGTCACCCCCGGTGTGGTGGTGGACGGAAAGCTGGTCACCAACGACCTGGTGAAGATCAACCTCGGGTTGCGGATCCTGCTCGGCCACTCCTACTACGAGGACTGGGAGGGCCAGGAGATCTTCGTCGATCGGGACCCGCTGGGTAACCCGGTGGACCGGAGGCACCCGTGGAACCAGCACACCATCCCGCGGCCGCAAAAGCGTGACTTCAATGGCCCGTACAGCTGGACCATGTCGCCACGGTGGTTCGACGGCACGGACCACCTTGCCCTCGACACCGGTGGTGGGCCGCTGGCCCGGTTGTGGCCGACGGCACTGTCCGGCCTGGTGGACACGGGCACGGTCAAGGCCACCGGCAAGAGCATCATCGTCAACCTGCCAAGGACGATGACGAAGCCGGAGGTCTCCTTCGAGTGGAAGATCCCGTACGACAAGCAGGGTAAGCCGCTGTCGAACGCGATCGAACGCAACCGGGCGCGCAGCTTCTTCCAGGCCTACCAGGCCGCGATGGCGCTGCACTTCGTGGAGAAGGCCCTGGCCGAGGTCCGTGCTGGTCGCACCAAGACCTGGGAGCCGTTCAAGGTGCCCAAGGAAGCGATCAGCTGCGGGTGGACCGAGGCGGTCCGCGGTGTGCTGTCGCACCACATGGTGATCCGGGACGGGAAGATCGCCAACTACCACCCGTACCCACCCACTCCGTGGAACGGCAGCGTCCGCGACATCTACGGGACACCGGGCCCCTACGAAGACGCCGTGCAGAACACGCCGATCTTCGAGGAGAACCCCCCGGAGAACTTCAAGGGCATCGACATCATGCGGGCCGTACGCAGCTTCGACCCGTGCCTGCCCTGCGGTGTGCACATGTACCTCGGAAATGGCAAGGAGATGCAACGCCTGCACACGCCACACTCATTCACGACTGGTGGCTGAGTCGTGCCTGTTAGCAACACAACGGATATCCAGGCGGTAGGGGAAAGGGTCGAGGCGCTACTCGCTGAGTTCGCCTCGGTCCCCGACCCCGAGATCGCCGGGCGAGCCGAGGAGCTAGTTGGTCTGCTCGTCGACTTCTACGGTGCAGGCCTGGCCCGCATCATGGAACTACTCGACGAGCGGGCCGCCGCTCCACTGCTCGCTGACAAGGCAGTGGCCGGCCTGCTGGTGCTGCACGACCTGCACCCGCAGAGCACCGAGGAACGCGTTCTCGCTGCCCTCGATCGGGTTCGGCCCTACCTCGGATCGCACGCTGGCGACGTCGAGTACCTCGGGCTCGACGACGACGGCACGGTGCGGTTGCGGTTGGCGGGCAGCTGTGACGGCTGCCCGTCCTCCGCGCTCACCGTGAAGATGGCTATCGAGAAAGGAATCGAAGACGTTGCCCCCGAGGTCACTAAGGTAGAGGTAGAGGGGATGGTGCCCGAATCGGCTTCGGGCCTGTCCGCGCCCGAGGGGCGCACCCTGTTGCCACTGGCCCAGGTGAGCAAGCAGCCAGAGGCACCTGCGTCGACCTGGGTGGAAATCGACGGGATCGAGAACCTCGGTCAAGGCCAGGTGGTTCCCAAACTGGTCGCCGACACGGCCGCGGTGGTGTGCAACGTGGCCGGCAGTCTGTACGCCTACACCGACCGCTGCCCAGCCTGCGGCTCCGGACTGGCCGGTGGGAAACTCTCGGGCGCTTTGTTGACCTGTCCCGGCTGCACGCAACGTTATGACGTGGTCAGGGCTGGTCGTGGCTGGAGCGACGTCAGCCAGGCGTCATCGACAGCGGAAGCACACCTGGACCCGCTGCCACTTCTCACCGAGAACGGCGGGGTCCGGATCGCGGTTCCCGCTCAGGCGGTGTCATGAAGGGGGGCCTGCGGCGCTTCGTTGGAAGCGCCGCTTCCCCACCGCAATCTGCTCCGAACGAACAACAGGGCGAACGGTGCGAGATGTGCGCCGTACCGATCGATGACTGGCACGGACATGTGGTCGATATCGAGCACCGCGGTCTGATGTGCACGTGCCGTCCCTGCGCCCTGTTGTTCACCCAGCAAGGCGCTGGCGGGGGGCGGTACAAAGCGGTTCCCGAAAATTACCGTTACGCCGCCAAGGTGCCGCTCGCCGAGGCAACATGGGACTCGATGGAGATCCCGGTGGCGACGGCGTTCTTTTTCCAAAACAGCGCGCTGGATCGTACCGTCGCGTTCTACCCGAGTCCAGCGGGAGCCACTGAATCGCTGCTGTCCCTAGAAGCCTGGACCGACCTGCTCGCCGCGATTCCAGAATTCGCTGACCTGCAGCCCGATGTCGAGGCGCTGTTGGTGTATAAGGGAGAGAGCGGCTTCGAGTTTTTCGCGGTCCCGATCGACGCTTGCTACCAACTGGTCGGTCTGGTTCGCATGCATTGGCAGGGTTTCGACGGCGGAGAGCAGGCTTGGGCGGAGATCCACAAATTCTTCGCCGGTCTGCGGGAGCGCAGCGAACAGGTGGCGGTCACCAATGACTGAACTGTCTTTCACCTGCCTTGATGTGCAGCCCGAACGCTACGCCGCGGCTCCGACGCTGCTGTTCCGGCTGAAGATCTCTGCGGCAACCGAGGATAAGGTGCGAGCCATCGCCTTGCGGTGTCAGATTAGAGTCGAGCCAGGCCGGCGCGGTTATAAGGAACAAGAAGGCGAGCGACTACTCGAGCTGTTCGGTGGGCGCGAACGCTGGGGCGATTCGCTCAAGCCGTTCCAATTCGCCAACACGTCGACGACGGTCCCCAGCTTTACCGGCAGCACCGAAGTCAACATTTCCGTGCCATGCAGTTACGACATGGAGGTCACCACAGGCCGATATTTCCATGCCCTTGAGGACGGGGAGGTCCCGTTCATCCTGCTGTTCAGCGGAACCATCTTCGGGGACGGCAAGGACGGCATGTGGATTGAGCAAGTGCCCTGGCACTGCGAGTGCCGGTACCGGATGCCGGTCGAACGATGGCGCGAGATGATGGATATTCACTTCCCGAATAGTGGGTGGCTGCGGCTGCGTCGCGACACCATCAACGCACTCGCCGAGTTTCGGGCCGCACGTGCCATACCTACCTGGGATGACGCTGTCATCGCCGTGCTGGAGGCGGCCCGGGAACGCACTGCGGAGGGCAAATCATGACAGCCCCGATGGACGTCGCACGCCAGATCGCCGACGCCGTCCTCTACGAGGGCTACCTGCTCTATCCCTACCGGGCGTCGGCACGTAAGAACCAAGTCCGGTGGCAATGGGGAGTGCTGGTGCCACCCGCCTACGCCTCCGCAGGGCACGGCGAGCATGCCGCCTCTCACAGCGAATGCTTGCTGGAGCCCGGCACCGACCCGGTACTGCATCTGCGCCTGCGATTCCTGCAGCTCCAGCACCGCAGCGGTGGAGACGGACTAGTGCCCGAGTTCGATGAGGCTGTCGAACACGAGGTCGACGCAGTACTGCCGGTATCGGAGCTGGTGGACACCAAGCAGGTGGTTCCGGTCACGATTCCCGGTGGCACGGAGACCACCGACGGCATCACCCGGGAGCGCTGGCCGCTACACGGCGAGGTCCGGGTGTCTGCGCAGGTGCTGGAAGGCCCTTACGGGGTCATGAAGGTCACGGTCGAACTGGTCAATACCGCGCAGTGGGATGATCCGCAGGCAAGCCGGAACCTGGCCCTACGCCACTCGTTGATCGCTGCCCATATCGTGCTCGCCGTCACCGACGGTGAGTTCATCTCCCTGCTCGATCCTCCAGAGTGGGCGAAACCGGCTGTGGAGAGCTGCCGCAATGAACGGATCTGGCCGGTGATGGTCGGCGAAGCGGGCAGCCGGGATGCGTTGCTGATCTCGCCGATCATCCTCTACGACTACCCGCAGATCGCGCCGGAGAGTGCCGGCGAGTTGTACGACGGCACCGAGATCGACGAGATCCTCACGCTGCGCACCATGACCCTCACCGATGAGGAGAAGGCCGAAGCACGGGCTACCGACGAGCGAGCCCGCAAGCTGATGGATCGCGTCGACTCAATGCCCCCCGAGATGCTCGACAAGCTGCATGGCGCGATCCGGTATCTCGGAGAGACCCCGGGAACCCGCAAAGAGCCGGATCCTGTGGAGACGATCACCACGCCGGGTACCCCGTGGTGGGACCCCGGCGCGGATGCCTCGGTAAACCCCGACACCGACAGTGTCACGATCGCCGGGATCGAGGTGGCTAAGGGAAGCAAGGTTCTGCTCAAGCCAGGATCGCGGCGGGCCGATGCGCAGGACATGTTCCTCGAAGGGCGCACGGCCACCGTCGAAGCAGTATTGCTCGACGTCGATGGCAATACTCACGTGGCGGTCACCATTGACGATGATCCAGGCGCGGAGATCTCGTCCGCGCACGGACGGTTCCGCTACTTCGACCCGGAGGAGCTCAGGCCGCTCGGAGCCCAGTCATGACCGCAACCGTGACCACCATGGTGGCGGGCATCGGCAATATCTTTCTCAGCGATGACGCGTTCGGTTGCGAGCTGGCCCGCCGCCTGACCGCCGAGACGCTGCCCGACGGCGTGCGGGTGGCTGACTACGGGATCCGTGGCATGCACCTGGCCTACGATCTCCTCGATATGGCCCCGGCCACCACGATCCTGCTCGACGCTGTATCCCGCGGCGGCGAGCCTGGAACGCTTTATGTGCTCGAGATCGGCCACGGTGACGTGCCCGGCATCGAGCCCTCGGCTGTCGACGCGCACGGGATGACTCCGGACGCGGTACTCGCGTTGCTGGAAAACCTCGGCGGCAACGCGGGACGGATCCTATTGGTCGGTTGTGAACCGGCCAGCACCGAGGATGGTATCGGGTTATCCACAACCGTCGCCGCAGCTGTCGACAGGGCTGTCGGGGTGGTTTTGGATCTGCTCACCGACAAGGAAGGAAGTGAACCGAATGTTCCGTCTGGTGCGTCGGCTGGTCTTCTGGGGATCAGTGATCGGCCTGGCCAGCGTAGCGGTACAGGTCTCTAAGGACGTGGCTCGCTACAAGCAGATCAGCGAGATGTAACCAACTCCCACCACGGAGGTAATAGCTCATGTGCCTCGGCATCCCGGGCGAGGTGATCGAAATCCTGCCCGATCAGCCTGATCTGGCCAAGGTCGACGTCAGCGGGGTCAAGCGAGCGATCAATATCGGTCTGTTGACCGATGACCCGCCCGTTCCCGGCGATTGGGTTTTGATTCACGTCGGATTCGCGCTATCCAAGATCGATGAGCAAGAGGCCAAGGCAGCGATGGACTTCCTGATAGGCATCGGTCAGGCCTACGAGGATGAGATCGCCGCTCTGCTCGAATCGCGGATTGACGAAAGGCAGTGAGCACTATGCGATTCGTCGATGAATACCGGGATGCCGAAAAAGCTCGGGCGCTCGCCGCTAAGATCGCGGCGCTGTGCGAGCCGGGTCGACATTACAAGTTCATGGAAGTCTGTGGTGGGCACACGCACACCATTTACAAGCACGGGCTGGAGGACTACCTTCCGGAGTCCATCAGCCTGGTGCATGGGCCAGGCTGCCCAGTGTGCGTTCTTCCGATGGGTCGAGTGGACGACGCGATCGCGCTGGCTGAGCAGCCAGATGTGATCATGACATCCTTCGGCGACATGATGCGGGTGCCCGGCGGGCGCGGATCGTTCTTCGACTCCTCGGCCGCCGGCACCGATATCCGGATGGTCTATTCTCCGCTGGACGCGCTGAAGGTCGCCCGGCAGAATCCGGATAAGCATGTGATCTTTATGGCGATCGGTATGGAAACTACCACGCCGTCTACCGCGATGACCGTGCTAAGGGCGGCAGCGGAGGGTATCGAGAATTTCTCGATCTTTTGCAACCACGTCATGATCGTCCCGGCGATCAAGGCCATCCTGGATTCCCCCGACCTGCGATTGGACGGGTTTATCGGTCCCGGCCATGTCTCCACCATCATCGGCTGCCGGCCGTATGAGTACATCCCAGCGGAGTACGGCAAGCCGATCGTGACGGCGGGGTTCGAGCCGCTGGACATCCTGCAGTCGGTCTACATGCTGCTGCAGCAGCTGGCTGAGGGCCGCTGCGAAGTGGAGAACCAGTATTCCCGGGTGGTGCCATGGGATGGAAACACGGTGGCGCTGCGGGCGGTGGCCGAGGTGATGGAGCTGCGTCCGTACTTCGAGTGGCGCGGCCTGGGCTTCATCTCCCATTCCGCGCTGCAGGTCCGGGAAAAGTATGCGGCCTTTGACGCCGAGCGGCGTTTCACCTTGCCCGGGGTGCGAGTTGCCGACCCGAAGGCCTGCCAATGCGGCGAGGTGCTCAAGGGTGTGCTCAAGCCGTGGGAATGCAAGGTGTTCGGCACCGCCTGCACGCCTGAGATGCCGATCGGCACCTGCATGGTCTCCTCAGAGGGCGCCTGCGCGGCGTACTACAACTTCGGTCGGTTCAGCCGCCAGCGGATCCAGGAAGTCAGTATTGAAAGCAGCAGGGCATGACCCACCAGGACACCAGCCAGCAGCAGGTTAACTGGGCGCAAGCGGCCGTCGCCGGGCACGCCAGTGCCAAACACGACGAGGATGCCGGTTTCCCCACGCATCAACCCGGAACTGAGCACGGCGGGCGAGAGCAGTTGGTGCTGGAACGCATCGAACGTGCCCGCCGGGCGCGTCCTCGGGTGCGGGAAAAGCTCATCACCCTCGCGCACGGTGCCGGCGGTAAGGCCACCCAATCGCTGATCGAGGCAATCTTCCTCGACGCCTTCCGCAATCCGTTACTAGCGCCATTGGAAGACGCCGCGACACTGACCGCCGGTGATTCCCGGCTTGCCTTTACCACGGATTCCTACGTGGTGTCTCCGTTGTTCTTCCCGGGAGGCAACATCGGAGACCTCGCGGTCAACGGCACGGTCAACGACCTGGCCGTCTCCGGGGCCTGCCCGGCCCATCTGTCGGCCGGGTTCATCTTGGAGGAGGGATTCCCGGTTGAGGATCTGCGGCGGATCGTTGAGTCGATGGCCGCGGCTGCGGCCGCAGCTGGAGTGTCCATCGTCACCGGTGACACCAAGGTTGTGCAGCGAGGCAAAGCAGACGGGTGTTACATCAACACCGCCGGAGTCGGATTGATCCCTGGGGGCTTGACACTGGGTGTGTCCACAGCTCGCCCGGGCGATGTCGTGATCGTGTCCGGACCGGTAGGCGACCACGGCATCACCGTGATGCTGGAGCGCGGGGAGCTGGACCTTGACGCTGAGCTGGTCTCCGACACCGCACCGGTGCACGAGCTGGTCCGGGGACTGCTTGACGCAGTAGGTCCGGATGTCCGGGCAATGCGCGATGCCACCCGGGGTGGGGTTGCCACGATCCTCAACGAAGTCGCCACCGCCGCCGGGGTGGCCGTGGTGGTCGATGAGGACTCGGTTCCCGTGCGCCCGGAAGTCCGCGGAGCGTGCGAAATCCTGGGCATCGACCCGCTTTACGTCGCCTGCGAGGGACGCATTGTGGCGATCGTCGATCCAGGCGCAGCAGATGCCGCGGTGGCGGCGCTGCAGGGCCATCCTCTCGGTGCCTCAGCAACAGCGGTGGGACGCATCGTTGAGGATCCGCCCGGACTAGTCATGCTCAAGACCGGTTTCGGTGGCACTCGAATTATTGATCTACTTGTCGGCGATCCGTTGCCCCGGATTTGCTGACCACTTTGCCGGGAGGTCCGCTGAATCGAACTGAGTTGATTGCCGAGATCGTGGCCGACTGGCCCGAGCCCGGTGAGGTTGTGTACATCGAACGTCGGGGCGAAAACTACGCGCTGAAGCGAACCGGCGGCGATGGTGTGCTGCCCATCCCGTCGCCGGATGAATCGCTTCCTGATGCCTGGATTTACTACGGCGGGTGGCAGGAATACCACCGCAACGACCTGTCAGCATTCTTCGATGACCTGTTCGCCGAGATGGACGCGGCGGCAGGGGGACATGACCGTTGCCGGTGGTCGCCGGATGACCCTTGGCCGCACGCCCACTAGGTGGGCCTGCTGGTAAACCATCGGGATGGCGCACTTCGGCGGTCGTGGATGTGCTGCGCGCCGGTAGGGTCGGAAAGCATTAAGATTTACACAGCGTGCCCGAGGTTACGGGCCACAACTGGGCATTGAGTCGAGGGCGAGATGGTTTACCGCCTCCACACGTCCGATCGGACGGCATTCAAGCGTTGCCGCCGGGAATGGGATTTCAGCTCGGCCAACCGGCAAAACCTCGAACCTACTACTGCCCAGCCCGGCTCGATTGATCTCGAGAAGGCACTGCGCGATGCGCTCGCCGTGTACTACTTCCCTGGAATGTGGGAATGGGACCGGACCATCGTGCGGCCGCTGGTACACCAGGCGTTGGACCGCTCGGTACGCGGCCAGTCTGAGCACGCTGCTGACGATACGTCGTTGCAGGAGTTGCTGGACCGGGGTCATGCACTGCTCGACGCCTACGCCGCGTGGGCTCCAACCGTGGATCAGTTCACCCCCATTCGCGTGGACACTGACTTCGAGGTGAACATCCCGGACCCGGCGCAGCCTGGCGGCAACCTACTGACTCCCACCGGTGACGAAGTCAGGCTCAGCGGTCGGGTCGACCTGCTGGCCATAGACTCCGATGACGCCTATTGGGTGGTTCAGCATCGGCTGGTCACTGATGTTTGGGCCGATCACGATGTACTCCAACTCGACGAAACGACTATTGCCTGGGCCTGGGCATGGCCCCAGTTCTATCTGGGTATGCAAATCGCGGGCACGGTCTACAACGAGATCCGTGCAGACGCCGGAGAACTGAGCACCCCGGTCCCGGTGCCGCAAGGGCGCCCGCACGTGGGCCATCGCCGGATGTATGCCCGCAGCGGCACGGTTTCTGGCGAACGGTTGCATGCCGAGGGCACCGAATCTTTCCGGCGCACCCGGATTCGGCGCAGCGAGGCCGAACTCGCGGCAGCCGGCGCGGACCTGGCCGCCGAGGTCGTTGCCGCCACGGATCCTGATCTTCAGATCTATCCGAGCCCAGCGCCAGAGGTGTGCTCCCGCTGCTCGTATCGCACTCCCTGCCTGATCGTGAACCAGGGTCAGGATCCGACCGCTGAGCTGTCCACGTCTTACCGGCAGCGGCCTCTGGAGGCCGTCCAGGAGGGCCGGCTCGGCGGTGTGACCTGGTCGATGAACCGGGGCGCCGCTCCACCCCCCTGGGCCCGCAATTCCTGACTCCTACCGCACGCCCACCCGCAAACAGCAGTCTGGATGCAGACTGCTGTTTTCCGGGGCCCGATTACCGCGTTCTGCATCCAGACTGCGCGGTTGCGGCGGCGACGGCGACCTGGCCGAGGCTGATACCGGCGTCGTTGGGAGGCACGCGGGAATGGGTGAGGACGCGGAAACCCACGTTCTCCAGGGCGGCCACGGTGCGCTCGAGCAGCAGCACGTTCTGGAAGACTCCGCCGGACAGCGCGGCGACATCGATGCCTGTGATATCTCGCAGCATCAGGCAGACCCGCACGATGGTATCGGCG
Organism: Pseudonocardiales bacterium; assembly: GCA_019241525.1. Lineage (GTDB taxonomy): Bacteria > Actinomycetota > Actinomycetes > Mycobacteriales > Pseudonocardiaceae. Next base: position 16,996 of record JAFAWY010000032.1, on the reverse strand, counting down.
AGACCGTGGTGAAACCGGGTGGCGATCGCCTCCGGGGTTACGCCCGCTCGGAGGTCGGCCACCACGGCCTGCACCAGATCTACGCCGTGTACCTGCAGCGGGGCGCCCTCGGTGATGGAGGCGGAATAGCTACCGAGCTCCGTGAGGTCGGCTCGCTGTTCGAGCTCCACTGCGGCCTGGCCCTCGTAATTGATCGAGTCGCGGATCCCCAGGATCGCGGCGACCGCATCGAACAGGCGTCCGGCACTGGACGTCATCGGGGAGTTCACCCCCCGGGAAGCCATCGCCAGTACCGCATCCCAGTGTTTAGCGTTGCGCTGGATGAGGTCTTGCGGCGCGTCGGAACCGAGGTAGGAAGCCGCCATCCGCCAGGGTTGCCGGATAGCTGCGGTGCCACCGGGTAGCGGGACCGGAACGAGATGCGCCATGCGCTGGAATCTTGTGAGGTCAGTCAGTAAGAATTCGCCACCCCACAAGGTGCCATCGCTGCCATAGCCCGTTCCGTCAAAAGCGACTCCTAGCACCGGGCCAACCTCCCGGTTATCAGCCAGGCAGGAGGCGATATGCGCGTGGTGGTGCTGCACGCCCACCAGCTCCACATCAGCCAGGTCCACAGCGTATTTGGTGGACAGGTACTCCGGGTGCAGGTCGTGCGCCACTATTTCCGGCGTGATATCGAAAAGACGACGGAAATGCTCTACGCCCTCGGTGAACGAACGCAGCGTCTCATAGTTCTCCAGATCACCGATGTGGTGGGAGATAAAGGCGTGCCGGCCGCGAGCCAGGCAAAAAGTACTCTTCAGTTCGGCGCCGCAGCCCAGAATCGGGCAAGGCACCGGTTGCGCGAGAGTCAGCGGCTCGGGGGCGTAGCCGCGGGACCGGCGCACAGGCAGTTCGGCACCGCGGAATACCCGCACCACTGAGTCGTCGGTTCGCATGTGGATCGCCCGGTTATGAGTCAGGTAAGCGTCCGCGATCCCGGTCAACCGCTGGCGGGCATCGTCATCCTGGTAGGCGATCGGCTCGTCGGAGATGTTGCCGCTGGTGAGCACGATCGGCGCGGCGGTATCGCGCAGCAGCAGGTGGTGCAGTGGGGTGTAGGGCAACATCAGGCCCAGATTGCGGTTGCCAGGTGCGACGGCGGGCGCCACGGGCGCGTCGGGGCGTTTGGTCAGCAACACCACCGGCCGCCGCCGCCCGGACAGCACCTGCTCCCCCACCGGATCGATCTCGCAAAGTTGCCGTGCAGCATCCAGATCGGCCACCATCACCGCAAATGGCTTGTCTTCGCGGTGCTTGCGCGCCCGCAACTCAGCGGTCGCGACCGCATCGGCGGCCAGCGCCGCGACGTGGAAGCCGCCAAGCCCCTTGACCGCCAGCACCACTCCAGCCCTCAGCAGTTCCGCGGCCGCGGCGATTGGCTCACCGGGCAACTCAGCACCATTGGCGTCGATCAGCCGCAGCCGGGGCCCGCAAGCCGGGCAACACACCGGCTGGGCATGAAAGCGCCGGTCGGCGGGATCGTGGTATTCACGGGAGCAGGCCTGGCACATCTCGAACGGGGCCATCGTCGTGAACAGCCGGTCATAGGGCACGTCGCGCACAATCGTGAATCGCGGACCGCAATTGGTGCAGTTGGTAAAGGGGTACTCGAAGCGGCGGTCGGCTGGATCGGCCATCTCGCGCAGGCAATCCGCGCAGGTAGCGGTATCTGCAGAGATCAAGGTATCGCGCCGCCCAGCGGCGTGGCTGGACACAATGTGAAAACCCGGCTCCCCGGTCGGAGCCAGGAGATGGGTCCGCACCTGCTCGATGACCGCCAGCGGTGGCGCCTGCGCTGGCAACGTGGCGAGAAACTCGCTCACGGCCTGCTCGGCTCCCTCGATCTCCATGAACACGCCGGCCGTGTCGTTGCCGACCCGGCCGGATAGCCCAAAACGGTGCGCAAGGCCGTGAACGTACGGGCGGAACCCCACGCCTTGCACGACGCCTTCGACCCGCACTCCAACTCGGATACTGTGCTGCACAGAAGGATTCTCCCGCCCTTGACAAGATCCCCGCACGGGGACTGGACTGGGTGCACGACCGAGGAGGGGTGCACTTGCACGAAATGGCGATCACGCAGAGCGTGGTCCATGCGGTGTGCGATCGAATGGGTGATGCACAGATACGCCGAATCTGTCTGGAGATCGGCACGCTGTCTGGTGTAGTAGCTGATTCGGTCCGGTTCTGCTTCGATCTTATTACCGAGGGCACCCCGCTCGAAGGAGCGTCATTGGAGATAATCCAACCCACGGGAAGAGCACGGTGCCGGGACTGCGGCGCAGAATTCGCGCTCAATGATCTGCTGGTTCTGTGCGAGTGCGGTAGTGCAAACCGCGAACTCCTCGCGGGAGAAGAACTCAAAATCCGGGAAGTTGAGGTAATGGCCTGATGTGCGCAACGTGTGGCTGCTCCGGCGAGACCATCCTTGAACCTCATGAGCATGACCACGAGCACCAACACGAACACGGCCACGGGCACTCGCACACCCGGACCGTCACCCTCGAGCAGGCCGTGCTGGCCCGCAATGACGCACTTGCCGAGCTCAACCGCAAGTGGTTGGCCGAACGCAGCATCCTTGCCGTGAACTTGATGAGCTCACCTGGAGCAGGCAAGACCACGTTGCTCGAGCGCACCATTCGAGAATTGGGCTCCGAACTGCGGGTGTCTGTCGTGGAAGGCGATCAGGAAACGGTTCTCGACGCCGATCGGATCCGCGCCACCGGCGCCCCGGCAGTCCAGATCAACACCGGGTCGGGATGCCATCTGGACGCGAAGATGCTTGCCGGTGGGTTGCAGACCCTAGACCCCCCGGAAGGCTCAGTGGTCTTGATCGAGAACGTAGGAAACTTGGTCTGCCCGGCTTTGTTCGACCTGGGGGAACAGGCCCGTGTCGTGATCACGTCAGTCACTGAGGGTGCCGAGAAACCGCGGAAGTATCCGCAGATGTTCCGCGCCGCTGACTTGGTGCTGCTCAACAAAATCGACTTGTTGCCGTACGTGAGATTCGATATCGAGGATTTCCTGGACGGTGCTCGGCGGGCGAATCCGGGCGTCGAGGTCCTTCAGCTGTCCGCGACAACCGGCGACGGTGTCGCCGACTGGTACGGGTGGTTGCGCGTCCGTCTGCCTTGATCGGCACCACTAGGACGGCTACTGCTTGGGCATGAGCGCCCACAGGGCAAGGTAAACCACGAACTGTGGCCCCGGCAGTAGGCAAGAAAGCACGAACAGCAGCCTGACTATGTTGGCGTCCCAGCCGTAGCGTTGGGCTATGCCGGCGCACACCCCCGCGATCACTTTTCCGTCGCGCGGGCGGGTCAATGTCGTTGTGCTCATCGAAGCCTCCTGGAGGGGCGGGCAGTTCCCACTCTCGCCGCGCCGCGGTCGGCCCGGCGTCAGTGGGTACCCTGAATCTGACATCGGGGTCTCCCCGAGAAGGCTTAGTTGGCGCTTCAGCGCACGTTTCGGTTGATCGTCTGGGCGTGGGATCGGCGTCCAGTCATCCTTGACGTGGACGCCGAGCCCCAATCCCTAGACAGATGCCAGGTAGGGCTTGAGCAGGATTCCGAGTTGCAGGGTCAGCATCCGCATCCATGCTTGACCCACCTCGGCAGCCTCCGGCGGCTCAGGGAGTTTGCCAAAAACGTAATCACCGTCAGGTCCCGGAGAGACGGTGTTCAGAGCGGTCATGACTCTCATCTGCACCCAACCCATGAGTGCGATGGTCAAATCAGCCGGGATCACCACGTTGGGATGTGTCCCGCCGTCCTTGACATGGGCATCGGCCACTCGGGACATATATGAGTGGAAATTGCCATCCATCGGCTGGTTCGTAGTACGCGTCCACCACCCTTTTAGTGTCATCTTACGCTGCGCCAGATGCGAAGTGTCCTGAAAATATCCGGCAGATTCTGGGCGGGAAAGCAAATAATCGTATGCGAGAGTGACCACGCCTCCGGCCGCCGGTCCCAGTAGTGGGCCGGTCCTGCGCAGGATAGACGCCTCCTTGGGGCCGAACCCTGCGAAATCCGCGTATGGATGGAATTCGGCACTTTCATGCTTGCCTAAGGGACCGTCCGGTTCGGCGAGACTCGGCTCCAGCATGATCCCAAGCTGCAGCATGAACTGGTTCATCCAGGCGGCTCCGGCAGCCGAGACAGTGGCGACGTCACACGTCTCACCTAAGGCCGTAAGGATCTTTCCTTGCAGCCAAGCGGTGAGAGCCAGGACGAGTTGAGGCGGCAGCGCTATCTGCACTCCGGGAAAGGTGACCTCCTTTGATCCTACGTGACTGATCTGGCGAACAAAGCCTGCGAGGTCGCCATCAAATGGCTTAGCAATCGTCCTGTCAAGCCATTCCTTTATCAGCGGTTGTCTGATTGGTGGATCCGATCCGCCCATCAGTCGAGCCGATTCCGGACGGGTCATGAGGTAGTCGGAGATGGCCTCCGGGATGCGGTCGATCGTGGCCGCAATGGCTTGACCGGTCTCCTGGACGGCGACCACTTCGTACTCGCCAAATCCTGCAAACTCGGCGAGTGGAGCGAATTCTGGCGTGACCAATTGGTCGTAGTGTTCGACCTCGACAAGTTCTTCAGTCGGGTTCTGTGCGGTCATGATTATCCTTCCTCCCGGGCGGGGCCATCCAACACTGATAACGGTTGAAAATCTGGACACAGCCCAAGACCGGATGCCCCTCGCCGATATTCCTGACCCTAGCGCGGCAGTTGTTACGGCAAGGTTTAACCGGTGTGACCAATCATGAAATATCGTTAAAGCATAGTTGCTAAGTTCTCACTGTGTGAGTTAGGTAACTGTGATTCAGTCAACAGCGTTTCCCATGTTTTACTGGTCACCACCCAAGCTCTCCACGTTGCCCTATGCGTGGCTTCAGGGGCGTGCCAGCAGCGTTGCGTCAGTTCACCTGGCCACCGGTTGATGCGCGCGTGCAGCTGTTCGTGCAGGCTTTATTGCGGCCAGGGGCTCGATGCGCTGTGGGTCAGGGCTGGTTACACCGGCAGCACGGCTAGTTCACGCGGCCGGTGGTTAAGTCGTCGAGCACCGTAGTCCTCGACTACCACAATGTCCTCGATACGGGCTCCCCAACGCCCCGGAATGTAGATTCCTGGCTCGATGCTAAATGCCATACCTTGGTCGAGTACCAGGTCGTTGCCAGCCACGATGTAGGGCTGCTCATGCACCTCTAAACCGATTCCGTGGCCAGTGCGGTGAATGAACCGGTGGCCGTAACCGGCATCACGGATGGGGCTGCGCGCCGCGTCGTCGACGGATTGGGCAGTAATGCCCGGCGCCACTGCGGCGACTGCGGCTTGCTGCGCAGCCTGCAACAACGCATAGCAGTTGACGACCTCAGGGTAGGCCGGCTCGCCCATGCTGTACGTGCGAGTGCAGTCGGAGTAGTAGCCCTCCGGGGTCGGACCGCCGATGTCGACTACCACAAGGTCGCCAGGTTGGACCACGCGGTCAGAGACGTCGTGGTGCGGGCTGGCCCCGTTCGGCCCCGATCCGACGATGATGAATGCCGCCATCGTGTGTCCCTCCGCAACGATTGCGGCCGCCACATCAGCACCGACCTGCGCCTCAGTCCGCCCGACTCGCAGCCACTCCCCCATTCGTGCGTGCACCCGGTCGATGGCCTGGCCGGCGGCATCCAGCGCTGCGATCTCGGCTCTGTCTTTGCGCATCCGCAGCTGCGCCAACACCGTCGAGGCAAGTTCCTGCGCGCAATCAGGCAGCGCGGCGCGCAACCCCAGCACGTGCACCGCGGGCATTGCGTCTCCCACCGCTACCTGGGCAGCAGCCGATCCCGACTTCGGTAATACCGCAGCAACCAAGGCGTATGGATCATCGCCGTCGGTCCACTCGACGATCTCCACACCAAGCCCGAGCACGGGAGTGCCATCCAAGCCAGGTCGTTCCAGCGCCGGCACTACCAGTGCCGGATCGCCCTCGGCGGGCACTACCAGGCATGTCAGTCGCTCGTGGGACTCGCCGCCGATTCCTAGCAGGTAGCGCAGGTCCGGGCTGGGAGTCAGCAGCAGGGCGTCCAGGCCAGCGGCCGACGTTGCGTCGTGCGCTCGAGCTAGGCGGGCTGCAAAAGTTTCAAGGGGAGCAGGCACATCGCCAGCTTAAAACTGATCGCCAGCCTCAAGTTGAGCGATGCCGGCAGCTGGCAGGCTCTGCGGTCATGGATGCGCCCCTATTGCTGATCGATGCTGCAAGCCTGTATTTCAGGGCCTATTACGGTGTACCTGAGTCCATCACGGCGCCGGACGGCACGCCGGTCAACGCGGTACGAGGCTTCACCGACATGCTCGCCCGGCTGATCGAGCAGCGCCGCCCAAGTCGCCTGGTCGCCTGCCTGGACTTGGACTGGCGGCCGGCCTTCCGGGTCGCCGCGATCGCCTCGTACAAGGAGCACCGGGTCGCCAAGGAGGGCGGACCGAGTGCTCCCGACATCGAAGAGGTGCCGGACACATTGAGCCCTCAGGTGCCGCTGATCCTCGACGTGCTAGCGGCCGCGGGACTGGCCACCGCGGGCGCCGCAGGGTATGAGGCTGACGATGTGATCGGCACGCTGGCCGCCACCGAGCGGCGCGATCCGGTGGAAGTGGTCAGTGGCGACCGGGATCTGTTTCAAGTAGTGCGAAGTGAACCCACTCCGGTACGGGTTGTCTACGTCGGGCGAGGATTGTCCAAAGCCGAGACAATCAGTCCCGCTGAACTCGCCGGCCGGTACGGGCTGCCGGAATCCACAGCTGGGCCGGGCTATGCCGACCTCGCTGCGCTGCGCGGGGACCCGTCGGACGGGCTGCCCGGGGTGCCCGGTATCGGGGAGAAGACAGCGGCCACGCTGATCAGCCGGTTTGGCTCGGTAGAAGGCTTGCTTGCCGCGCTCGATGATCCTGAATCGGCGCTCGCTTCGGGAATGCGATCCAAGCTGCGCGGCGCCCGGGAATACCTAGAGCTGGCGCCCAGGGTCGTGCGGGTGGCCACGGACGCTCCTGTACAGCTCGACCGCGACGACACGCTACCCCACGCACCCGCTGATCCGGCGGCGCTCGCTGCACTCCAGCGCACCTGGGGCCTCGGCGCTCCGGTTGACCGTCTCGTCGCAGCGCTTCAGGGCTGCCGCTGACCTGAGTCCTCCACGACCAGATCGCTGGCCTTCTCACCGATCATCATGACAGTGATGTTCGGGTTGACGGTCGGCAGGAACGGCATGATCGATGCATCGGCGACACGTAATCCTGTCACGCCCTTGACCCGCAACCGCGGGTCAAGCACGGCCTGCGGATCGCTCGCGGCACCCATCCGCGCAGTGCCCGCGGGATGGTAGACGGTGTTGTGTGTCTTACCGAGGTAGTCGACGAGTTCATCGTCGGTGACCCTGGCCGGTCCCGGTGCCAGTTCGCGATGGATCCAGGGTTGCAACGCTGGTTGCGCGGCGATCCGGCGGGCCAGCCTGATACCGGCGAGCAGGACAGCGATGTCGTGGCCGCCGGAATCAGTGAGGTAGTGCGGGTCGACTTTGGGTCGGTCACGGAAGTCGCGTGAACGCAGCCGGACTGTTCCGCGGGAGCGCCCGCGGGTGACATTTGGTGTCAGGCAGAAGCCATTAGTTGTGGTTGGGTAGCCCCACCGTACGGTGTTCAGGTCGAACGGCACCGAGCCGTAGTGCATCATCAGATCGGGCCGGTCGAGTGCCGGATCGGTCCGCGCGAACAAGCCGATCTCCCACCACTGCGTGGAGCAGCTGACCATTGGTCGCGATGCTTCCCACATGACCAGCCCCTCGACATGGTCATCTAGATTCGACCCGACACCCGGGCTGTCCACCAGCACGTCGATGCCAACTTCACGCAGATGCCGAGCCGGCCCGATACCGGACAGCATGAGCAGCTTGGGCGTGTCGATGGCGCCAGCGGACAGAATCACCTCACGCCGCGCGTGGACATATCTGGTGTCGAATGTTGCCGAGTCCAGGTACAGCACTCCGGCTGCCTTCTTCGCGGCATCGAACACCACTCGCTTGGCGCAGGCGCCGGTCTGCACGGCAAGGTTGCGCCGCTGTCCCATGATCGCGTGCAGGTAGCTACGCGATGAGGACATGCGCAGGTTGTTCTCGTCAGCATTGATCTGGAAGAAGCCGGCCCCCTCGGTGACCGTGACTCCCGCGTTGAACCGCACCGTGGGCAAGCCGACCGCGGCGGCGGCGGCCAAGACCGCGACACCGCACGGGTCATGGGGCGGAATCTGCCGCAGCGTCACCGGACCAGCATGGCCGTGGTGTTCGCCGGGGTCGTCATTGTTCTCCAGCCGTGCCAGCAGCGGCCAGCAGTCATCGGCGGTCCAGCCGGTACAGCCCATCGCTGCCCACTCATCGAGATCCTCACGGGGCGTCCAGAACGCGATGCAGGAGTTGTGCGACGAGCAACCGCCGAGCACCTTGGCCCGGGAGTGTCGCACGAAACTGTTGCCCTTGGCCTGCGGTTCAATCGGGTAGTCCCAGTCGTAGCCGGACCCGAGCAGGTGGGGCCACCGTTCCAGCCGCTGCACCTTCAGGTCGCCGACGTCGGATGGACCTGCCTCGAGCAAACACACCGTGACCGACGGATCCTCTGATAATCGGGCCGCTATGACACACCCGGCGGAGCCACCGCCCACGACGACGAAGTCATACTCCGCTTCCTGCCCACCGTTCATATCTCGATACTTGCGGTGCACGCGCCAGCACAGAACACCTCCCTGCATTCCGCTCGTTATGGAGACGTATCGAGCTAACGGCGGCTTCCGCAAGCCCGATATGTCTCTATAGCGGGAGCGTGGCGGAGGTTGTCTCTAGTACAAACCCGTGCAACGGTTGGCAACGGATCGACCGGTAACGCGCGTCACACGTGCAGCGACTGAGGAGACACACCCACGATGAGCGCTCAGCGAGTGCCCTCCGAACGAGCACTCAGACGCACCCCGGCGCCAGTACGCCGCCGTTGGGTAAGAGCGGCCAGCGCACTTGTCTTGACGGGCGTTCTCGGGCTGGTAGCTGCACCTAGTGCAACGGCGGGGCCAGGATGTCCGGATATGCCGGGGGTCTGCCCGGGATATCTGGGATAGCGCCTCGGCAGCTCGCCCAATGCGAGTTACTCGGTAGCTAACGCGACCACGCCACGGCGCAGGGCGCGAACCGCACTAGCTGCGGCCAGCCCAACCGCCGAGTCATTCCCGGCGACCCCGCGCACCTGGTCGAGCAGGTCCACCGCCTGCCGGCACCACCGGACAAAGTCCCCGGCGGATAACTCCGCCGCGTTTCCCTGTGCAGCCACCAGTACCGCTGACAGCGACTCACCGCGCGCCCACCGGTACACCGGCCAGGCGAAGCCGAGATCGGGTTCGCGAGTGCGTTCCAGCCGGTGACGCCGCTCATCGGCCTCCAAGTCCGCCCACAACCGCACGGTGGCCACCAGTGCGTCGCTTACCGGCCCGGATGGGACCCGTGGGGTGGCGTCGTCGCCACGGGACTCGTACACCAAGGCTGACACGACCGCGGCGAGCTCGGCAGGCGCCAGACCGTCCCAGATCCCATGCCGGAGGCATTCCGCGGTCAGCAGGTCGGTTTCCGACCACAACCGGGCCAGGCGGCGACCGTGCTCGGTGAGTTGCTCGCCTTCTAAGTAACCGCGCTCGGTCAGCAACGCCCGGATCCGGTCGAATGTCCGCGCCAGCGAATGCGTCGTGGCCGCGACCTGCTGGCGCACCGTCTCGGTTTCACGGTCTAGCCGGTCGTAACGTTCTGCCCATCGGGCATGCGCCTCCCGGTCGTCGCAGCCGTGGCACGGATGTGCACGCAATGCGCGGCGCAACGCCGCAAGCTCGGCATCGTCTGCGGCATCGCTGCGCCGCCGCGCCCTGGGCGGCGGCACAAGGCCGGTCTCGCGCAGCGCGGACGCGAGGTCCCGGCGCACCCGCGGAACGCGGTATTCCACACGTTTGGGCAACCGCATCCGGCCCAGTGCTTGCACCGGCGACGGGAAATCGGCGACCGAGAGCCGGCCGGCCCAGCGATCCTCGGTGAGCACCAGCAGGCGCGGATCTCTGTCGGGACCCTCGTCAGTGTCGAGCACGACGGCCAGCCCTGAGCGGCGGCCACTAGGAACTGCGATGATGTCGCCACGCTCTAGCCGTGCCAGTGATGCCGCCACTTCGGAGCGCCGCGCCGCGCCGCTGCTGCGAGCTAGCGCCCGCTCCCGCTCGGAGATCTTTCTGCGCAGCCGCGCGTACTCGGAGAAGTCCCCCAGGTGGCAGGCCATCGACTCGGCATAGCCTGCCAGAGCTTCGGTGTTGCGATCGATCCGGCGAGCCAGGCCCACCACCGAGCGATCCGCTTGGAACTGTGCGAAGGATCGCTCGAGCAGGGCCCGCCCGGCGGCCACCCCGACCCGGTCCACCAAGTTGACCGCCATGTTGTAGCCCGGTCGAAACGAGCTGCACAGCGGGTAGGTGCGCGTCGAGGCCAACCCGGCTACCTGCGCGGGGTCCACGCCCGGTTGCCAGAGCACGACGGCGTGGCCTTCGATATCGATACCGCGGCGCCCAGCACGACCGGTGAGTTGGGTGTACTCGCCGGGGGTCAGATCGACATGAGCCTCGCCGTTGAATTTGACCAACCGTTCCAGCACCACGGTGCGGGCCGGCATGTTGATCCCCAGCGCGAGCGTCTCGGTGGCGAACACCGCTTTGATCAACCCGCGGACGAACAGCTGCTCCACGGTCTCCTTAAACGCGGGCAGCATCCCAGCGTGGTGGGCCGCAATCCCTTTCTCCAGCGCATCTCGCCAGTCCCAGAAACCGAGCACTCCAAGATCACCCTCGGGCAGGTCAGCGGTTCGGGTATCGATCACGTAACGGATCTCGGCGGCTTCCTGCGGAGTGGTCAGCCGCAGCCCGTTGCGGATGCACTGGTTCACGGCGGCCTCGCAACCGGCCCGGCTGAAAATAAAGATGATCGTGGGCAGCAGCCCCTCTCGCTCCAGCCGGGTGACCGCCTCCGCCCGGGTCGGTGGCCGGAACCGGAACCCCCTGTCTCCCCGCCGATCCCAGCCACTGCGTCGTTCCAACTCGCGCACGCGCTGGACCAGCTGAGGGTCGACGGTGAGCCGGCTGCTACTGGTCTGGCTGGCGAACAGGTCGAACAACCGCGAGCCGACCATCATGTGTTGCCATAGCGGCACCGGGCGGTGCTCGTCGACCACCACAGCGGTGTTGCCACGCACATCGACCAGCCACTCACCGAACTCTTCAGCGTTGCTCACGGTGGCCGATAGCCCGACAAGTTTGACGCTGCCCGGCAGGTTAAGGATCACTTCCTCCCACACCGCGCCACGGAACCGGTCAGCTAGGTAGTGGATCTCGTCCATTACGACGTAGGCCAGCCCGTCGAGGGTGGCCGATCCGGCGTAAAGCATGTTGCGCAGCACTTCAGTGGTCATCACGACCACCGGAGCGGATCCATTGATCGAGGTATCTCCGGTGAGCAGGCCGACAAAATCCGGGCCGTACCGGGCTACCAGGTCGGCGTACTTCTGGTTGGACAGCGCCTTGATCGGCGTCGTGTAGAAACACTTGCGGCCGACAGCTAAGGCCAGGTGGACGGCGAATTCACCGACAACTGTCTTGCCTGCGCCGGTGGGTGCGCACACCAGCACACCGTGCCCGTCCTCCAGCGCCTCGCACGCTTCGCGCTGGAAAGGGTCCAGCGCGAAGCTCAAGCCGCTGGCAAACTCCTGGAGGGCAGGGAAGGCGACCCGCCGGCGAGCAGCTGCGTACGCCTCGGCAGGACTGTTAGCCACTCTCCCAGGCTGTCACACCTACCCCGTTGGCCGCTCTTCAAGTACCGCTAACCCTGCACTGAGCTCTTGACTGCTACCAACTGTGTTCGGAGACTGGCCGAGCCAGATCGTCACGAATCACTGGACGTCTCGGTCGAGCCGTCCGGGCCCTCAGCGAGGATCAGGTACAGCGCCCGCCGCGCGTCGGACAGCACCGACTGCGCCGCAGCAACCTGGGCGCGCGTACCGTTGACGGCCACCGATCTTGCTGCGCTGTGTACCTCAGCGATTGCGGTGCGCAGGCTGGGACCCTCGGCATCGCAAGCGGTGATCGCGGCAAACGGGTCGGCCACACCATGGCGTGGGTCCTCCAGGTAGGCGCGCCCGGCGTCGGTCAGTGACACGAGCTTGCGTCCACCCTCGACGGTCACCGTGACCAGTCCCTCGTCTTCGAGTTGGGCGATGGTCGGGTAGATCGCGCCCGGACTGGGCTGCCATGCCCCACCGGTGCGTTCGCTCATGGCCTGCATCAGCTGGTAACCGTGCATCGGCTGTTGTGCCAGCAGGATCAGGGTGGCAGCACGGACATCACCGCGCTGCGCCCGGCCACGGCGCGAGCCCCGTAGGGAACGGTCGCGGCCGGGAAAGCGGCCTCTGCCGCTGTGTCTTCGTTCGATGTGCATCATTGCTCTCTCCTTCCTCTTGAAGACATTATCACGATAACACGCGATATATCGAGATGCAATATCCAGGATCGCACAGGTGCTGCGCTGGCGACGGCGCCACGCGGCCTTGGGGGGACATTTAGGCGACGACACCGTGCAGGGTCACCGGCAAGATCCTTGCGGCTCCCTGTCCGCGTACACCGCCGACCGTTACCCGATTACGTCGCGTCGTCGTAGCGGGGTGCAGGATCCTCAGACGTGCGGACAGGCTCGACGTGATGATCCAGCGGTGCGGGCTCGTCGGGGTCGAGGTCATCCCAGCCTTGCTCGGCGCGGCGCCGCGCCACGGCGCGGTCATGTGCCCGCGCGATCAACACGGCGGCCTCGAACAGCACGATCAATGCAAAAGCCAAGGCAAGCATCGAAATCGGATCGTTGCCTGGAGTGGCCACCGCAGCCAACACAAACAGGCCGAACAGAATGCCACGTTGCCAGCGCTTCAACTTCGCATAAGGCAATACTCCGACCCGATTGAGCATCACCACGAGCAGTGGCAGTTCGAAGGTCAAGCCGAACACGACCAGCATCGTCAGGAGAAAACTGATGTAGGCCTCACCAGTCAAAGCGGTGATGAATTGGCCACCACCGAGATTCGCCAGAAACAATAGTCCGGTTGGCACCACGTAGTAGGCAAGTACGGCACCTGCGGCAAACAACACACTGGCCGTCCCGACAAAGCTCAACGCGAACTTACGTTCATTGGCATACAGTCCAGGAGTGATGAAGGCCCATAGCTGGTATATCCAAATCGGTGCGGTCAATATTGCACCGGCGGCCAGGCTGACCTGCATCCGCAGCGTGAACACCTCAAATGGGGCAGTCTGCAACAGCTGGCACCGTCCGGGGTTCGGGCTCAGCCGCAGCGTGGTAGGCAGCGCGCAATACGGAGCAGTGATCAGGTCACCCAGGCTGGGAAAGCCGAATGGCGCGACACCCCACCAGATGAAACCTACAATGCCACCGACGGCAATTGCGCACAATGCCACGAACAATCGGGTGCGCAGCTCATACAGGTGCTCCATGAGCGTCATGGAGCCGTCTGGATTCATCTTGCGTCGGCGGCGCGGGCCGGTAAAAAGACGTCCCGCCGCGAAGCGCATACCGCTCACCAATCCTGGTCGTCAACCAATAGTGTCGTCGTGGCGCTGAGGTTGCTGGCCAGCAGTCCCGGCGGGCCCCGCCGACGGCAGGGACTGCTGCTCGGACGCCGGTGGACTCTCCTGATCCTGTTCCTGGGAACGTGACGCCTGGGTCTCGGCTTTGAATATGCGAATGGATTGCCCGATGGATCGCGCAGCGGTGGGGAGCTTCGTGGCACCAAACAGCAAAACCAGCACGGCAAGGAGTATGACGAGCTCCCAACCACTCGGAATCCCCATGTGGCCTCCTCGTATGCCTCCAGGTGCGGCTTTGATGCTACGCGGCCGCGGCGCGGTGCGAGCCGTCCCCGGTACGGTGCAGCCGCTGGTTCACCGCGATGCGCAGTTCGGCAATCCGCATGGCCAGCCCCCTTGCTCGGGCTGCGATATGAGCGCGGCTGTCACCCACCGTCTCGGCAAGCCGGCGGGCCGAACCGCTCAGCCGCACCAGCACCGTGAGCAGCACCACGACACCCGCGGCAACCGCCACCACGCTGACCAGGTAAGGCATGGCATCGACCTTAATCGGTCTGGCTCGGCGCGGCTGCTGAGGACCTCCGCAGCGCCGCGAGCGCACGTTGTGCCACCGCGGCAGCCAGTTCCGGAGGGTCCCGAATGATGACGTCAGCACCCAACCCCAGCACCAGACGCACCATCCAGTCGGTCTCGGCGTAGCGCATTCGCACCGTCGCAGTTCCGCCTTCACCCTCGATGAGCTCATCGATCGGGTAGTACTCGGCGACCCAGCGGGCGTCCGGTGCGAGCGTGAGCACCGCGATCTGCTGGTCGGGCCGAGCACGGAACAGGCCGGCGGAAACGTCGGCGGGGCGGGCATGTGGCGGTGGCTGCGCCGGCTCATCCAAGGTGGTGACGTGCTCGATGCGGTCCAGCCGGAACAGCCGCACCTCGTCGGCAGCACGGCACCAGGCTTCCAGGTAGCTGCGGCCTTCGACCAGCAGCAGGCGCATCGGATCGACGACACGTTCGCTGACCGTGTCCCGGGATGGTGTGTAGTACCGGATGCGCAAGGCACGCCTGTGGTCCAGCGAGTCGCGCACCGTGGCGAGTGCGGCTTCTTCCCGGGTCGCCAAGCCGAGTACCACACCGTCAGTCTGCCCCGCCGCCGCCTCGATCTTGGCCAGCGCCCGGCGCACCGATCCGGTGTCAGCCACGCCCGGCGTGTCGGCAAGTGCTCGCAACGCGACCACTAACGCGGTCGCCTCCGCCCTGGACAGGCGCAATGGCCGTCGCATGCCGGCGTCAAAGGTGACCGTCACAGTGTCGCCTTCAAACGACAGATCGATCAGATCACCGGGTCCGTAACCGGGCAGCCCGCACATCCACAGCAGTTCCAGATCCCGGCGCAGTTGCCGGACCGTGACGGAGAAGTCCGCGGCTACCTCCTCGATCGGTACGCCGGGTCGGACGAGCAGGTACGGCACCAGCGCCAGCAGCCGGGGCAATCGCTCCCCCACGCCCTCCATCAGCCGACAGCCCCAGCGGCTGCCGCGAGGCGCGCCCGCACCGCGTCGGCCAACTCGGCTGGCTCCAGCACCACAGCGTCTGGTCCCAGCCCCGCTATCCAGCGCGTTGCGACGTCATGGCCGGGCAGGTCCACCGTGACGACGTCACCGACCACTCCATCCACGGTCATGCTGCCCAGCACCTTGGCGTACCGACGTAGACCGTTGGCGCGGCCGCTGGACAGCCACAACCGCGCGGTGTGAGCCACCGGTGGAGGCCCGGCGGAACCTGCGACGACCTTGAGGAGATCGATTCCTGCAGGGCGCTGAACTGCACCTGCGGGGCCGACGGTGCGCACCGGACCGACAATCCGGGAAACCCGGAAACAGCGCGTCGCGCTGCGATCTCTGTCATGTCCCACCACGTACCAGCGACCTCGCCAGGACACCACGCCCCACGGCTCCAGCGTGCGCGGCGCGGGCAGCACCGCTGGATGTCTGCGGTGCACGAACGTCACGGCCTGGCCCTCCTGGACCGCGGTAATCAGCGGGATCAGCGCTGGCTCAGTGGCTCGTACCCGGGGTTCAACGACCATCGAGGGCTCGGGGTCGACCTCTACCCCGGCAGCGCGAAGTTTCAGCACCGCGCCGTGTGCAGCACCGGCCAGCTGAGGGGAATCCCACAGCCGGGCGGCGAGCGCTACCGCGGCAGCCTCATCTGGTTCAAGATCGATATCTGGCAGCTCGTAGTCCCTGCGTGCGATGCGATAGCCCTCGCCTGCATCGAACCCCGGTGTACGGCCAGTTTCCAGGGGGACGCCCAAGTCGCGTAGCTCTGCCTTGTCCCGCTCGAACATCCGGGAAAACGCCTCGTCCGACGCGGCCTCGGCGTAACCGGGAACGATCCGCCGGATGCGCTCCGCAGGTAGGTACTGCCGGCTGGACAGCAGACAGATCACCAGGTTGACCAGTCGTTCAGCGCGGGAAGTCGGCACGGTGGCAGCCTACGATGAGGCCAATGGCTCAAAGCGAAGCGATGAGCCGCTCCACCCGTTCGTCGACCGCGCGGAACGGATCCTTGCACAGCACGGTGCGCTGGGCCTGGTCGTTGAGCTTGAGGTGCACCCAGTCGACGGTGAAGTCGCGGCCCGCCGCCTGAGCAGCGGCGATGAAGTCGCCACGCAGCTTGGCTCGGGTGGTGGCGGGCGGGGTGTCCTTGGCGGCCTCGATCTCGCCATCGTCGGTCACCCGGTCGACCAGCGCCTTGCGCTGGAGCAGGTCGAACAGCCCGCGACCGCGGCGGATATCGTGGTAGGCGAGGTCCAGCTGAGCGATCCGGGGGTTGGACAGGTCCATCCGATGCTTGGCTCGGTAGCGCTCCACCAACCGGTGCTTGATCGCCCAGTCGATCTCACGGTCGATCAGGCCGAGATCCTCCTGCTCCACAGCACCCAGCGTGCGGTCCCACAGCTCCATCACCCGGTCGGTCAGTGGATCGGACCCGCGACGGGCGACGTGATCCGCGGCGCGCGCGTAGTACTCCCGCTGGATCTCCAACGCGGAGGCCTCGCGACCGCCAGCCAGCCGTACCCCGCGCCGGCCGGTGAGGTCGTGGCTGATCTCGCGGATCGCCCGGATCGGGTTGTCCAGGGTGAAGTCGCGGAACGCGACACCCTCCTCCACCATCTCCAAGACCAGGTTGGCGGTACCCACCTTGAGCAAGGTGGTCACCTCGGACATGTTCGAGTCGCCGACGATCACGTGCAGGCGGCGGTACC
>JAFAWY010000050.1 GCA_019241525.1 Pseudonocardiales bacterium | reverse complement strand
CGGCTGACGTCCTCGAGAAGTTGCTGGGATTCGAGGACGCGTGAGCGAAAAGTGTCCTGTGATCTTGGTGGCTGGTCGGCCGAGACGCTGTGAAGTGGTGTTTTGTGCGCCGCCAGGGACTCGAACGCCGAACCCGCTGATTAAGAGATATAACGGCTCAAGCGCTGTGCTGACGTGCGATTTTGCAGGTCGGCGGGAAGCTTAAGAGCAAGAATCAGAGGATGTGATAATGATCAGATCATAATCTTTCATTGGTCACGATTGGGAGCAAACCATCACTCGTCCGGGCGCTATGGCGGCGAGCGGCGATTGGGAGTCAATCACCGGTCTGCGGAGCTACTCGCGTACTGAGTAGGAGCGATGAGCTTGCGGCGCCGTACCCAAGGTTCACCGGCCAACTGAACGGGACCAGTGCCGCCCGCCGCGATAACGTGGGGGTGCAGCCAGCAGGCTTGATCGGTCGCAGGCACTGGTGGTTGGGCATGAGGACCACGGTGGCGATGGCACTCCATGTCATCGACGCTCGCCAATACGTAACTCATCAACTACGCGAAGCGATATAGGAGGCGTATGTAGGGACTACCGTTTGAGGCGAGTGAAGGAGAATTTCCAAATGACCGTAGTGCGCCGCCCAGGACACCACGACTCGCGACCCGACGGAAAAGCCATCGGGTCCGAGGACCCGTGCATCGGCGCCCACTACACAAATAATTCGGATTGCAAAGACGCTGCGATGACTGAGACTTACGTCAGCATATGGACGGGGTGACTACCACCTCAACTGTAACTGCTGTAAGGAGCAGGTTAAGGGTTACTAGGTAACGGCTCGGGTACGTTGATTTACGTCAGTCAGCCGGGCAATGACGACTTCGACGATCGTCTCTGAGCGCGATTGAGTCCCGCCGGGGTCCCGGGTGCCGAAGTGGTGGATGTTCAACCGGGGGCCGACCGCGGGACTCTATACCGCCCAGTCTGAACCCGATGTGTGCAGCCCTGTCAGCGCGTTCCTGCGACCTTCTTCGCACCAGGGCTTGTAGACGCCAAGAAGCTGGTGAGCGACGCCGTGTTGTGGGCGCGGTAGTCCACGACCGCCGACCAGCGTCGCTAGAGAAACCCCGCGCGAACCATCCATCATGCGACGGGGACCGACTGGACGGACGGTGATCTTCGGCTCTTGACCAGGACGGCAGTCTGGTTCTTATATGACACGTTAGCTCCACAGATGACGGCCCGGATTACTGACCTGGTTTTGTTGTTCCGGTTGGGTCGGTCCTGGCTCAAAATTCGCCGATATGTCGTCCGATGTCTATATCCGTGTGACATTCGGCTCCCTGGATGTCACTGTTTGCTGAGCAGGCCCGCTCCGGGAGACGAATTGTGATCGATCCTCGTTGTGAAGCCGTTCTGATCGCTGATCGGAAGACGGGACAGTTCGCTGACCGGACGCGGGATGTCGCCAGTTACCAAGCTCAAACCGTTAGCGGCAAGATCGATATTGTCTTCAACGGTGATCCTCGGGTGTTCTCGCATGGGTGGGCGCGCGTGCGAATTCTGCGTAACCCCGCGCGAGTCTCTCTCCCCCTGGGGGCAAGGGTCGAGGTGCGCGGCGTCATTTGGGAGTACGCCACCGAACTTTGGGCCTTCACAGGCCCGGTCGGCGAGTGGTGGCGGATCTTCTCCCGCAGACAGGAAGGGGAGGAGGTGTACTACACCTATCCTGCGTCGGAGGTTCGCGTCGTCACGAGCGCTGTGCAGGCTCCGGCCGCGGCCGAGGTGCTGCGTTACTGGCAGGACGTCGCCTCGCGTCTTCCCGGCGACGATCCGCTTCGGAGGGCGTACGCCAGGTTGAACTTCGTCCACCCTGACAGCGTGCTAGGTTGCTATCTGGCCGGTGCACCGATCGCCTCCCGAGAACGGACCGCGGCGCCGATCTTCCCGTTCCGGTGCAACATCAGCCAACGAAAAGCGATCGACCTGGGCCTGACCCGCTCCGTCTCGGTCATCGAGGGGCCCCCAGGTACCGGTAAGACGGAGACCATCCTGAACCTGATCGCCAACATCATCACCGCTCAAGCTGGAACTGTCGGCGTGGTCTCGTTCACTAACGCCGCAGTTGAGAACATTCGCGACAAGCTCGATGACCTCGGATTCGGGCACGTAATCGCGAACCTTGGACGAAAGGAGAAGCGAGAGGAGTTTTTCGCGAAGCAGGCGACCCGGAATGCGCGGGTCAGGTCCTTCGCAGACGACGTTCCATCCGCGCCACCGCCGCCCGAGCTGATGGACAAGCTAGACCGTCGCCTGCGCCGGTTGCAGGAGGCAGAACTTACTCGCGCCGAGCTGCGGGGACTGGTCGATGCTTACCGGTTGGAGCTGCAGCACTTCGAGCGGCACCTCCAGCGGCATGAGGCACCCGATTTGGAAGGTCTTCCATTGCTGCGCCGCTCGTCCGACCGGATTCTCGACTACCTCGCCGAGACCGAGGTGGAGCACAACGGCGCCCGACCCGGGCTTCTCCGTCGGATCCGGAAGTACTTCAGGTACGGGTCTTTGCGCGGGCTCGACCCCGATGACACCAACGTCGTACTCCGACTGCAACGGGCGTACTACGACAAGCGGATCGCCGAGCTGGAAGGTGAGCTCGACCAGGTCCAGGATGAGTTGCGGCGAGCCGACTTCAACTGGTTGCTGGAGGAACACCGGGAGCTGTCGATCCAGGCACTCCGTGCGGCACTCGGCACTCGGTACAAGCCTCTGGAGCGAACGACGTACACGGCAGAGAACTACACGTTGGGAACGACTTTTACGGGTTTCACCTGGGACTACCCGGTGCTGCTGAGCACCTGCCACTCGTTGCCGGCCAGCATCGCGAACGGGTATCTCCTCGACTACCTCATCATCGACGAGGCGTCTCAGGTCAACCTGCTGGCGGCCGGGTTGGCGCTTTCATGCTGCCGCAACGTCGTCGTAGTAGGTGATCTCCGACAACTGCCGCCTATTGCGAACGATGCGGCGGCTGGGGTCGTCCCACCGAAGCCCGCCTACGACTATCGCGAGCACAGCATTCTCTCGTCGCTAATCGACCTTTACCCCGACGATCTCCCGCGCACACTGCTTCGTGAGCACTATCGGTGCGATCCGGCCATCATCGGGTTTTGCAATAAGGCGTTCTACGACGGCGAGCTCATACCGTTCACCACCAGTGACACCAACCGGCCGATGATCGTGGTGCGCACGGTCGAGGGCAACCACATGCGCCAGCACCGAGGAGGGGGGCGCTCGAACCAGCGTGAGGTGGACGTCATTGTCAAGGAGGTCATTCCTGCGCACTGCGCGGACGTCCTGAGCACCGACATCGGCATCACGACGCCCTACCGGCGTCAGGTCGACAAGGTCGTAGACGCACTGATCGATCAGATCGAGGCCGACACCGTCCACAAGTTCCAGGGTCGGCAGAAGCAGGTGGTCATCCTGACCACGGTCTTGGATGAGGGTTGGCGCGGGCGAACCGGACTGACGTTCGTCGACGACCCACAAAAAATCAACGTGGCCGTGTCGCGAGCGGTGAGGCGGTTCATTCTCGTAATAAACCACGCCATGCTGCCCACGAGCCGCTACATCCGCGATCTCATCGGATACATCTGCTACCACCACCCTGATGAGGAAGTCGTCGACAGCGCCGTGATCTCGATGTTCGACCTGCTCTACAGCGATTACAACCAACGATTGCGACCGCTGGCCGCTCGGCTGAAAAATGAGATGAAATATAAGTCCGAGGACATCATCTGGACTGCACTCCAGGACATCCTCGCCGAGGACCGGTACGCGCACCTGACCGTGAGCTACCAGGTCCTGCTGCGCAACCTGCTCGTCGACCTCAGCAGGCTGACGCCAAGGCATGAGGCCTTCGTGCGGCATCGAGCGTCGGTCGATTTTGTTGTCTACAACCGGGTGACCAACTATCCGCTGCTGGCCATTGAGGTGGACGGCTTCGCCTTCCACGAGAACAATCCGGACCAGCTGAAGCGGGACACGCTGAAAAATGAGATCTTCCAGATCTACCAGATGCCCCTGCTGCGGTTGGCGACTACGGGCAGCGGTTAGGACCAACGAATTCGGCAGGCATTGGACGCCGCCGAAACACACTGGGCCCAGATTTCGAGTCGATGACCGCCACGACCCGCCAGGTGCGCCTTGCATGGCATTCGGCGCGTGGAGCGTTGCCGACCACGATGGGTACTCGGAGACACGCTTTTTCATGAAAGACCACTCACGCCTGTGCTGTGAGCTGGCAACAGTTTTCTGCTCGGATATCGGTGTACTGATCAAACCGACTGAAGTCACATGGCCCAAAGATCAAGTCGGACGATTTAAGCCGCGGTACGTAAGTCGGGTCACCGGTGTATCAGATCGCGACCGGTACTCGGCCTCGGGTGCGCTAGCCGGTAAAGCGCTGCGCATAAACCGAAGTGCGAAAGGTGTGGACGCTTCTTAGGGATATCCGAGCACCGGATCAGACGCTGTAGGAGCGCTGTGCTAGCAGCTCAGGAGCCTGCTCCAGAACTGTTCGCGCAGCTCAGCTCGGTTCTTATGGCTGGGGAGGCCGTAACAGCTCAAGGCCGCCTTTAGACTTCGTGGATCACGCTGTAGTGCGTTGCCCAGATCAGGCAGGGTTTGGGCGCCGCCAGGACTCGAACTCCGAACCCGCTGTTTTAAGGTCAGCGGTCCACATTGCTGCTCGACAGATCACAAAACTACCTGTTACCTGCACCTACTACGAGCGGTGACTGCTGGTTAGTATCGGTTGTGGACGGTCAAGGCCGGTTGTTTGACGGAAGTAAAACGGAAGGTGGCCTGTGATTCGACTCGAACGAATAACCCTGCGATTTAAGATCGACCATTCTGCTGATTGCGAACAGCGCCCAGCAGTACTCGTTAGTTGCGATATTGGTGCATCACGAACACTCTGGCCACCGTGTGGCCCGTTGAACTTGTTCTCGATGACGTCGCCCTTTTAACGTCTCCGCTCCAAGGGATGTACCCACTCAAGCAGGTTTCAGGATGGGGGCTGGCCCAAAGACGGGGCATGCGTAGATGCCCTTTGAGGATCTTAATTCTTGATCCGCGGCGCACCAGTGCTCTCACCTCCGATATTGATCGCGGTTGTCCCAGGTGCGTCTCATGTCAAATCTGGCACGAAATGTCTCGGCGTACCAGCGTCCTACATAGAATCCAGGCACTGTGCCGAGAGCTATAAAGGTAAGGATTGTGTAAGTGTCCACGGCGGACACCTCCAAACGCCTTCGATGGACAGGCATAAAAGAGTCGAAACCACGGCATGGCGATGGCTGGTCGGGTTCGGGCCTATGATTCAGCCAGCGAGATGTCAGTTCGAAGCTGTTCGTCCTCAGCGAGAGACGTTATCTTCACCCCCTGCCGTAGTGCGCCGAGCTCATGAGCACCAGCGCAGAACGTTTACGAGTCAACGGATGCGTACCCATGTAAGAGGGCCGGGCTTCCTGGACGCCTCAACTCCTCACAATTATTACTCAGCGCAGTGGCGTCACCTAGCTAAGCCACTCGTTTGGCGCAGCTAGCACTCCGTAGAGCATAAATTCTAACTGTCGGTTATGGCTGAATAACAATGCGAAAGTGACATGAGCGGATAAGGAAACCATAGCCGGAACGAGACATTCACCATGAAAGGGTAGACCTCCTGTTATAGTGCGAATCGCACGTTTAGGGCATTGCGGACGTGTCTCTGCTGAGTTTGACCTAATATTGCAGCCCGTAGACAGGGCGCTGCGACCTTACTGAGCTATGCCGAACCTGGCGTATCAGCAGCAGGCCTGCTGCATTAATACTTCTTGTAGTCGGCGTGGCGTAGCCCCATCACACGTGGGCCGGGTGGGGGCAACGTGCCTCAAATCAGTCAGTCAATGATGCCAACCTTGCCCCTGCCCGGCCCACGTGATAATCCTCGTGGAGGTCGGCGGGATGGCGCGCTGCCCCCCGGTACCCCCGCAGCGTTGCTCCCTTCGAGCTATCCCGGAGACCTGCCTCAGCGGTGAGCGTCTGTTTTGATTTTTTAGCCAAACTCCCGACACCTACCACCTCATCCGCGCCGGCTCGGTCGGCGGCAAAGGCGTACCCGCCACCGTCGTGACGCACCCCGTGGGCTTCGCCACTTTCACCGCCCCCGTCCACACCCGCGTGGTGGACCCCAAAACCGGCGCGGTCAAACCCTGTCGCATGCGCCGATCCCTACGGCGCTGCCCGCATGGCCGGGTGATGGCTTGCCCGCACCGCCACACTGAGAACGCGCCGTGCTTGGGCCAGCCCTTGTGCGCAGTGCTAGGACTACGCCCAGCACGTGGTTTGGAATGCCTGGGCACCTGCACTGTGGCGCCGCATGCGCATTGCGGCCGACCGCCAGCTCCGCCGCCTCGGACGCGCATACAGTGTCAAACTGCGTCTGTCATACGCCAAAGTCGCTGAATACCAAGCCCGCGGACTCATCCACTTCTATGCCCTGGTCCGCCTGAACGCCTTCGACCCTGAACACCCCGATATCCCGCTACCACCCCCAGCGGGGATCACCGCCGCACATCTGGACCAGGCCCTCACCCATGCCGTGGCCACCACTCGGTTCACCACTCCACCACACGCCACCAATCCGGACGGCTGGACGCTGACCTGGGGACCTCAGCTGGATATCCGCCCGGTCACGCTCTCACCGACACCGCGGTGGCCGGTTACCTGGCCAAATACGCCACCAAAGCCACCGAAGTCACCGGCCACACCTCCCGACGACTCACCGCCGACACCATCGGCCTCTACGCCACCAAAGCTAGCCATGCCGGACGCCTTATACGCGGCCACGCGCCCGATTCCGCTTACTGACTGGCTGGTTGACCTACTGATCGATCGTCGCAAGCGGATGGCTGCACTCCACGACATCGCACCCGAACACTTGACCGGATGGGTGTTTCCCAATACGCACGGCGGACTACGCGAAGCTGCCAACATGCGCCGCGACTGGCGAGCCTTCCGCAACCGTCACGACCTGGGTGACTGGTTCACCCCGTACACCCTGCGGCGAACCGTCGCCACGCTGCTGACTGACAAGCTGTCCGCACGCGAAGTCAGCGACCTCCTGGGCCACTCAAGGATCTCCCAAACCACCGACACGTACGTCGGACGCAAGATCGTTTCTCGGACTCCGCCGCTGTCCTCAACGCACTCGGGTACGCCAAAAACGGAAGTTCTACGGAACCTCACCCCCATCCTTCAAGGTCATAGGGGCCGTAACGTGGTGTGCGCCGCCAGGGACTCGAACCCCGAACCCGCTGATTAAGAGTCAGCTGCTCTGCCAGTTGAGCTAGCGGCGCTGGTGTCGGCTACCCCGCGCGATGGCAAGGACGCTATCACGGTGACCCTGCAAGGTCGGAACCAGGCTACGAAGCAACCGGGCATGACTGCCGTGCGTCGCTACACGTGGGCACAGACGCCACTAAGGCCTGCCGGTTCGGGGCAGCAGGCTGAATCTCTTCTAGTTGATTATGGAAATGGATGGTCCTGTGCGGGTGAGCACGCCGTGTCCGGCGGCCGGGGATCGGAACGCAGGGTTAGGGCGCCTCGGGCGTGGCGCCGTTATCACATTGTTGTTTGTTGTGGGCGTCCTCAGTGCGCTGGTGGCAGGATGCGCTGCGAGTCATCCCGGTGCGCCAAGCCCTGCCGCGCATCACGCCGCCCCAGTACTGCCACCACCGGTCGCGGTGATCAGTACCGACCCGCCGGATCGCGCAACAGATATCTCACCCTTGAAGCCCATCGCCGTGACCGTTACCAAAGGCAAGCTCACCCAGGTGTCGTTGACCAATACGCAGGGCGCCCCTGTTGTCGGCCAGATTGATGCTGATGGCAAGTCGTGGAAAACCACCAAGCCGCTGGGCTACAGCAGGGTTTACACGATTACTGCCAACGCAGTTGGCGACGACAACCGGGCCGTCACCAGTACGACCACGTTCACGACCATCCAGCCGCGGACGCTGACATTCCCATCGATCAACCCGCTCAACGGCGAGACGGTTGGCGTGGGCCAACCGGTGTCAGTGTATTTTGATGAGCCGATCGCGGATCGGCAAGCAGCCGAAAGCACCATCAGCGTCACCACGAATCCGCCCGTCGAGGGTGCCTTTTACTGGTTCTCCAAGCATGAGGTCCATTGGCGTCCTCAACAATTCTGGGAGCCCGGCACCCAGGTGACAGTTGAAATACACGATTACGGCAAGGATCTCGGCAACGGAATATACGGCCAGGAGGACCGGATCTCGCATTTCACCATTGGTGATGAGTTCGTCGCCCATGCCGATGGAGCAACCCACCAAATGGTTGTTGATATCAACGGTCAGATGGTGCGCACGATGCCGATCTCCATGGGGCGTCCCAGCAGCCCAAGCACCAACGGCATACATGTGGTCACTGACCGGAACGCGACGAAAGTGATGGACTCCACCACGTTCGGCCTCGCGCTCGATGCCGGCGGGTACATCGCCAAGGTGCAGTGGGCAACCCGTATATCTAACGGCGGGGAGTTCGTACATGCCGCGCCTTGGTCTGTCGCCCAGCAAGGCAACAGCAACGTCAGTCACGGGTGCATTAATCTTTCGCCGGAGAACGCGAAATGGTTTTTCGACCACGTGAAGAAGGGCGACGTCGTAATCAACACCAACACCGGCGGTCCTGACCTCAAGCCGTGGGATGGTTTTGGAGACTGGCAGGTGCCGTGGACACAGTGGGTCTCCGGTAACAAGTAGAGGCCGACTTGACCTCATCGCGCGGCGGCGTGCTTGGCGATCAGTCGATTCGCCTGGTCAGCTTGCTCAATGATCGCCAGGTGCGCAGCGTCCAGGATTTCCAACTTCGCTCGGGAGATGGCTGCGGCGAGTGTCCTGGCGTGGGGAGTAACGGGCGTGCCGCGATCCCGCGAACCCCCAATCACGAGGGTGGGCGCGGTGATCCGGCCGAGCAACTGGCGGCCGTCCCAGCCAGCGATGGCTGAGCAACACTCGACGTAGCCGTCGTCGGATGTCTTGGCGATCATCTGGACGCACTGCTCGACCACCTGGGGGTGCGCTGCCGCCCACTCGGGGGTGAACCACCCGGCGACCACCTCTTCCGCGATCCCGTCGGTACCCAGCCAGCGAACTGATGCTGCTCGCTCGATAAACCGGCCGGGGTCGTCGTAACGCGCAGTGGCGCTGCACAGCACCAGCGACGACAACCGCTCTGGAGCACGCGCGGCGAGCCAGATGCCCACCATTCCGCCCAGGGAGAGCCCACAAAAGGCCGCGCACTCAATACCGAGCCGATCTAGCAATGCCAGCACGTCAAGGCCGAGGTCCTGGATCGCGTAGGATCCGTGCCGGACTGGAGATCGACCATGTCCGCGATGGTCATACCGCAGCACTTGGAACTTGGTGGCCAGGCTTTCGACATGCGGTTGCCAGATGTCCAGCGTGCTACCCAATGGCCCGGCCAACACCAGAACCGGCGAATCCGGTGATCCGGTCAGGTCGTGGTAAACCTCGACGCTGCTCATGCGCGGAACTCTAGTGTCAGCAACCAAGGCGCCCGAAAACTGAGCAGTGACAGGACTCGAGCCCATGACATCCTGGACTACAAGTGCCGGCGGTGGACGGTTGGGGAGTCGCTGTCGCAAGGGGCGGGGCCAGATCATTACTGCGGAGTTCGTGGGCGGAGTAGGGAACCGCGCTGTTCAGCTGTCCGATTCGACAGCTAGCCAACAGGTAACGGTCGGATCACGGATGGACGTTTGGATTCCTATGACGCTCGGGTTCTCAACGAGGCTTGCCCAGCATCATCGTCCACATGACCTCGCTTATGCCTGCGTTGCCACGTCCACACTGGCTTCTGCGCAGTGTGCGGTCACGATGGGAATCTACGACGAGGCCACCTCCGGGCTAAAGAAGAGTGAAGGGACAGCCCGAATGACCTACTGCGGTACTTCGCTGCCGTACGGACTGCTAGAGGGACCATTCAGTCGGCGCTGGACGGTCGTTGACCTGGGGTGAGTGACGGGACTCGAACCCGCGACATCCTGGACCACAACCAGGTGCTCTACCAGCTGAGCTACACCCACCATGCGCCGGCCTGGGCCAGCGGCGCTGACCATGGTAGCGGGTCGACCATCGGTTACCGATCGGGTATCGGTGCGCTGACGGACCGGGCCGCTGCCTGCGCTTCCTCCGAGCTGGGTCCTGGTGCGGGCACGAACACGGTGCGCCGGTAGTAGGCCAGTTCGCGAATGGACTCTTTGATGTCAGCCAGTGCGCGGTGCGCGAGTCCCTTGGCCGGCTGCGCGTAATAGACACGCGGGTACCAGCGCCGGCACAGTTCCTTGATGGATGACACATCAACCATCCGGTAATGCAGGTGCGCGTCGAGTTCGGCCATGTCGCGGGCGAGGAACGCCCGGTCAGTAGCCACCGAGTTACCGGCCAGGGGTGCCGATCGAGGGTCCGGGACCCAGGTGCGGACGTAGGCCAGCACCCGCCGCTCGGCCTCGGCGAGGCTCACCGTGGAGCGCCGCACAGCGTCGGTAAGGCCGGAGCGGGCGTGCATTTCCCGCACCACCTCTGGCATGGAATCCAGCACCGCATCATCGGCATTAATGACCACATCGACGCCCTCACCGAGGGTGCGCAGCTGCCCATCGGTAACCAATGCGGCAATCTCGATCAGCGCATCCTTGCCGAGGTCCAGCCCCGTCATCTCGCAATCAATCCATACCAGACGGTCGTTCACGTCCTTGAGCCTAGTGGGTACCTGGCACGACCACCTCATGCTGCAGGAACGGGTCAAGAAGTTCCGGCACCGCCTGCCGCGCAACAGCCAACCCCGCCGAGGTCGAGACGTCGATTATCGCGTATGCGCCGTGTCCAGCGGCGGTAGTCGCGGTCACGGTAACCAGGTCGAGGCGCCGCTGGAACAACGACTGCGAGACCGTCCAACCGATCACGCCGCTGCGTTGTAGGGCGACAGTGGCGCGGATCCCCGCGCCGTGCCGGGTGACGAGATAGTGACTGGTGAGGGCATGCCCCAGATTGCGGTAAGCGTCCACGGCGAGCAGTACTGTCACCGGGAGCAGCAAGACCAGCGTTAGCCACATTGCCCAAGCCGGCACCGGAGCGAACCACAGCGCCACGGCGGTCGCCAATACCGGCACCGCCGCGCGGACCAGCCGGCGGCGCAGTGCTGCCCGTGGATGCCTATGCAGCAGCGTGCTCGTGGGGGAGGGCATTTCGGCGAGTACCACACCGGACACCCGGTGTGCTTCGGTTGTCGGGGCGGGTGGCAAGAGATTGCCCCGGCCATGGCCTTGATGGCCGCCCAGCCCGGTCGCCACCGCGACAGTCCGTGCCCCCCGTCCGGCCCGCAGCAGCAGCGACTCCACAACCGCGACCCCCCGCAAGCGCCGCTCCTCCAGAGACACCGACCGGGTGGTGAGCAGCCCGCGACGGATGCGCAAGGTGCCGCCTGGCTCGCGCACCAGCCGAAAACCCCACCAGGCCTCAATGAAGACCAGCACCGAACCCACCAAGGCGACCAGGAGGATCACCACAGTCAATACGGTGACGCCAAGCCACAACGGCGCCGTGGTCAGCCTCTGACCGACCTTGCCCACATCGACGGCCTCAGCGCCGACGTCATTGACGAGTTGCGCGAACGCGCCACCGACGGCGCCCAACGCCACCAAGCTGGACACCGTGAGGGGCGCGAAACGTAGCCAGGACCATCTCAGTGCCGCCAGTACCTCCGCTGCCGGCGCAACTGTCTCGTGGTCACGACCGGCACCCGACGGATCCAATAGTCGCTGCCGTACCCGGTCGGCTTCGCTGGCAGCGATCGCATCGAGGGTCAATTCACGGGATTCGCCGCCATCGCTGCGCTCCCCGGTTCCGATCTTGAGCACGGAGAGGCGAAAGATCCGGTGGACGAGTCCGGCAGTGACATCGACGGTGCGAATCCGGTCCCGCGGGATCGATCGGGCGCTTCGAAACAGCAAGCCGGAACGCAGCTCAACGCGGTCGCTGTCAATCCGGTAGCGGGTGGTGAACCACCGCAGCGTGCCAGCGATAAGTACGAACAGCACGCCAGCCAGCAACCCGTAGACCCGGCTGCCGAAATCCCCCCCGATGCCGATGATCAGTACGACCGCGATCACCGGAAGAAACCCGCCAAGCAGGCGCAATGGGGTCACCGCGAGCATCCGAGGGTCGAGCCGTTGCCAATTGGAACCACCAGACGCACTCACCAGGCCACCACCGCGGGGAGAAACAAATGGGCGGCGTTCTGGGTGAAAGGCAGGTTGATGGCCGGGACGACGGTCACGTGGCATCCCCGCGGGTGGCCTGGGTCGTCTCGGTCAGTTGCGCGACGAGATCGTCGGCCACCGCCCGATCCAGCCCCACCAACCGCAGCGCACCGGCCGCCGACGCAGTGGTGACTGTGACGGTGGCCAGTCCGAACAACTGTTGCAGCGGACCGCGTTCGGTATCGACGGTCTGGATCCGGGACATCGGCGCAACGCGCCATTCCTGATTGATCCATCCCTGCGCTGTATAGACAGCGTGATCTGTGGTCTCCCAGCGGTGCACCCGGAAGCGCCACCGGGGCATCACCAGCAAGTAAGCCAATCCAATAGCAGCGACGACTCCGGTGCCGGGTACCAGCCACGGCAGCGCAGTGCCCCAGACGATCGCGGCTATTCCCAGCGGAATCACCACGGCGGCGACCTCCAGCGCGGCCTGAGTGGTCCACCAGATGATGGCGCGAGAACTGACCCGGTGGCGTGGCGGACGTAACCGCAGTACCTCCGTGGTGCCAGGATCGATCTGCGGGCGGTTCATACCTGCGCCTCGTCGCGCCGCACCGCGTCGAGAAACTGGGCTGGGACCGCAGGAATCTGCGCAGGTCGGCCTTGCGACAGCAGAAGTGCCGCATAGGTTGCCCGGGCGGCTTCTTCCAGGTTGACCGCGCGTTTGTGCGCAAGTTCCACCGAATCGGCCAGCACCGAGCAGCCGTGATGACGCAGAATGAGGGCATTGGCCCCGTTCGCGACGGCGTCCGCAGCGGCGATCGCAAGATCAAGGGTGCCAGGCGGATCGAACGCCACGGTCACGATCTCACGAAGGTAATACGCGTGGTCGGTGGTCATCAACGCGATGTCGTGACCCAGAGCCGTGAGCAGCACACTGACCTGTGGGTGCAGATGGACGATGGCGTTGACATCCGGGCGCCGGCGATAGGTTTCGGTATGCAATCGCCACTCACTGGACGGATGCGGATGACCATCCTCTAGCTGATTTCTGGAAATGCCGATCAAGGAGAATTCGGTCGGTCCCAGCCGATCAAGCCAGCTGCCCGCCGCGGTGATCCAGCATCTATCAGAGCCCGGAGCTCTGGCCGAGAGGTTGCCGCCCGACCCGACCACCAGACCTGCACGCACAGCCTCCGCACCGACATGTGCGAGCTGGTTGCGCAGGCCCCCTCCGGGATAGCTCACAACGACGAGCCTAGCTAGCCCACCGACGCCATCGCCGAGTCTGCCACGGAAAGTAACAAGATATCCACAGCGATTCCCCTATCGGAGCGTAGATTGCTGGCCGTCTTCAGGATCGCCGGTAATTCGTGCACGGACAGCCAACAGAAACGTCGAGGGTGGGGCCAAGTGCGTTCGACGCGCTCGGCTATGCTGAAGTGGGTGAAGGGGCGAACTGGCGTTTCTTCGCAATGGTTCCAAAATGCTGGCGAATTCTGGCGGTTTCCTGGCTTGGCTGCATTATCTGGGACCGCCAGACACTTAAGATCAGGCGCGGATGGCTGGCACCGACAAGAAAGGTCCGATAATGCTGCAGCACAGCGGAGGCACCCGGGGGCTGGGCCGGGCTGGGCTATGTATTGCTTTTATTTCATCAATCTTCGTAGTTGCTGGGCCGACCTCGGCGGCAGCGCATGAGATCGGCCCGAGGTACCAGGACCCCAATGGTCGATTCACCGTCCAGCTGATCCCTCGGGAAGTTCCAGAGGGCGGTGACACAAACGGGCAAGGTACCGCTGAACTCAACCTCAGCGAGCCAGGAAAACAGGCCTGCTTCACGGTTGATTGGAAAGGGCTTAAGGGGGAAGTCACCGCCTTTCACCTCCACGTCGCCGCGGCAGGGAGTGAGGGGCCACACTGGATTGATTTCTTTAACGACCAGCACTTCCCCGGCGCGGACGGCAAGGCTTCGGGCTGTGTCCCTACCACTCCAGACCAGATCCGATCGGTCATCAACAATCCCGCGGGCTACTACCTGAACCTTCACTCGACGGCGTTCCCTCCGGGAGCGCTTCGTGGACAGCTGCGCTGATCGGCTCATCTGCCAGTCCTTGGCCGGCCGAACACGACCGGCCAAGGATCTGCTTGCATCCTCGCCACACGGGCCTCGGACCGGCGATCAAGCCGTAACGTAACCGAATAATCACGCAGTGTAATCGGCTTTCTTTGCAGCTCTGCCCTCGCTGGGTGAAACTTCGGAAATGTTTGCTCTCTCTGCCCGTATTTTGCGCACGGAGCGCAAGCGGGCGGCCGCGATAATGAGCCCGATAGAGATGTAACGCCGTACCGCCTAATGACGACAGTTAGATGTCATTGCCATTCTCAGAGGGGTGAGCGGAGCTCAGTTGATGCTGTGCGCCGAAATAGCCAGTTTTCATGAAGTCGGGGTTCTGCTCGCCTTCTTTGGAGCGTTCGCGTGACGTCTATCTATCGGTGACGGCACCCGTACGCCGGGCTTATACCACCGAATCGTGACGGCTAGCTTGCAGATGGCTCGCCAGGAGAAGAAAGGTCACCAGATGCAGCGCAGCGCAGGACTCCGGAAGATCGGGCAAGTCGGAACGTGTCTAACATTCGCCTCGTCAATCTTGGTATTTGCCGGGCCTGGCTCAGCGTCAGCGCATGAGGTGGCCACTGCCTACCACCACGGCCATGAGCAATTCCTTGTACAGCTTGATGGAGACGAGCTGGAAGATGGTGGAGACCATGACGGGCGAGGTGTCGCCGGCCTCGATTTTGACGCTGAACTGCAGAGAGTGTGCTACTACATCACCTGGGACAGGCTCGATGGGGCGGTGACCGCCTTCCATCTCCACAACGCGCCTCGTCATCACGACGGTGGGCATTGGATTGATTTCTTCAACGACGAGCATTTCGATGGAGATCACCACACCGTTGCCAACTGCGTTCATGCCAGCCGAGACAAGATCTACGCTGTGCTCGACCATCCATCTGATTTCTACCTGAACTTGCACACCACCGCGCACCAAGCCGGAGCGATCCGCGGCCAGCTTGACTGACGGTATAACGTGGCCGAGTTCGGGCGCCGGCACGGCGCGGGGGCGCAAACCTGCTTCGCCCCCGCGCCTGCGCTACGTCAGCTGGCCTTGCCCTGCGGACAACCGGGCCAGCATTCCCTCGCAGCTACGCACTACCACCCGCGCTCGGTCACTTGCAGCGCGATCTGACAGCGGGCTCTCAGCGCGCCGCTGCCAGCGGGCCAGCGCAGCCACCACAGCCTCCCGGAGTTGCCCAGAATCTGCGTCGGGCGCCAGCCCGAGCCGGTTGTGGGTCGACGCACCGTGCGCACCGAGCAGCCGCTCTGCATCAGAGCGAGCATCGGACGGCAATGTCACGTGCGGTGCACGCAACTCGGCAAGCAGTCGCAGCTCGCGAAATTCATGCGCACCGGCCATGATCCGCTCTACGTCACTGGCCAAGTGATGACCCTCTGGGCGAGGTTGTTCCCGCAGGACCCGCTCCACCAGCAGCAGGGCTGAACGGGCCTTGAGCACATCGCGGCGTTCAGTGAACTGGGTGGCCAGCACAGTGCGTAGCTCGTCTAGGCCGCTACGCCGGACCAGCTCATCGGCCAGGCCGGCTGGATCGCGGTACCCCTGGCGAATCAGCGTGGTCGCCAACCGCAATCCGAACAGTCCGAACCGCTCTGCCAAGGCGCTACGCGTCTCAGCCGGCAGGATAGGGGGTGCTTGCGCCGTAGCGAACCGGTCTGCCGAGAGCAGGAGGTAGTCCAAATCAGATCGTGGCATCTGAGCCAGCTCGCTCAGCGCGCCGAATTCCGCCTGCCGTAGCGTCCGCGCGGTCTCGGCGAGCAGTCCGGTTACGGCAACCACGGTCTGACACAGCTGGCGAACCTTAGGTTCAGCGCGGTAGCGGCGGGCGACTTGCCGCGCCGACACCATCGCATCGAGCCGGCCAGCGCCAATCTCATCGGCCCGGGACAGCACCGCAACGGTGTTGACCACCGCCGCGGGAGCACCGCCTTGATCGTAGAAAGACTCAAGGAACCGCACATCGGTGGCGTGCAGATGACGCATCAAATAGATGACGGCGTCAGCATCTGACGGCTGATCATCCGGAGCAAGCAGCTCGACGGATCGGGCGGAGACGTGTGTCGACAGTGACGCGATTCCCGGCGTGTCGATCAATGTGGTGGTCCGCAAGCTGCGGGAGGGCCAGTCGACAAGTAATCGATCGACGTCGTCGGGAGCACTGCCCCGAAGATCGAACTCCAGGCGGCCATCGGTGCGGGTCAGCGGAAGCTGCCGGGGCGCACCAGTGCGCGGCACGAGGGTGACGCGCGGGCTGGGAGCGTCCCGGTACCACGTAACCACGCGGGTACATTCCCCGGCGTCGGTCGGCGCGATCTGTTCCCCCACCAGCGCGTTGAGCAGCGTCGATTTGCCTGCTTTCACCTTGCCAGCAATGGCTACCCGGAGCGGTTCGTCCAGCCGATCAATCTGAT
Organism: Pseudonocardiales bacterium; assembly: GCA_019241525.1. Classification (GTDB taxonomy): domain Bacteria; phylum Actinomycetota; class Actinomycetes; order Mycobacteriales; family Pseudonocardiaceae. Next base: position 57,626 of record JAFAWY010000050.1, on the reverse strand, counting down.
CACGCAGCCGTGCAACCGTGCTCGGACTGTCGCGGTACAGCTCAATGGACTGCCGCAATACCGCCCGCACCGCCGCCCCGATGCTGGGTGCGGCGCCCCTCGGCGAGCTCACGATCCAGTCTCCGAGCTCGTCAACAGGGCACGGGCAGCCTGGCGCAACGTGTCGATCTGCGCCAGGTCAGCCTTGACCCGCTGGATCCGCAGCTGCCGCGCAGATGCCTCAGTGTTCGCAGCCTTCTCTGCGGCCTGAAGCGACTCTGATACGGAGCGGTGTAGCTCGCTGGCCACATCCGTAAAGTGATCTCGCAACAGCCGTTGCACCTCGCGCAACCGGTCTCGCAGCTCCTTGCTGACATGGAAGCTTGCGTCGTCGACCTGTTTGCGTAACAGCATCTGGGCCTCAGCTTGGCGTCGTTTAAGCCGGTTTTGTTTGTCTTCGCGCAACGTCCTGCCCCCGAGTAGCAACCCGGCTGCCAGAGAGATCGGGTTCAACAACGACATTCCGGCCAACGTGGTCAACATGCCGAACATCAACATGCCGCCATACGAGCCTCGCATCCCGGTCAGCAGCTTGCCGAAAAGCTTGGAGTCGTCGGCATTCGGCGCCACCAGCTCAGGCACCGCATCCAGCGTGGTCGCAGCGTTTCCAAGCCGGAGCTCGGGAAGCAGCTTCCCGCCATCTTCGGCGAAGTGCTCCGCGACCTGGTGCGCGACCCACTGCGCGCGCTGGTTGGCCCAGACAAAATTGTCGGACGTGGCCGCCGCGAGCTGCTGGGTGAGCCATTCAGTGAACTGCTCCCAGATTGCGCTCGGGTCAGCTTGCTCCAAAGCGGCCTCGCCGTTGCGGATCACCTGACGCAACCGGTCACGCAGATCATGCTCGATGTCGGCGTACAGGTCGGCGATGCCATCGCTGAGCGTCTGCTGCCAGCGTGACGAGCGTTGACGCAAGCTTTCGGCCCGAGTCTGGGCAGCTTTGAGCTCGGTCATCAACGCTAGGTTGTCCTCGGGGTTTTGCAGAGCTTGTAGCTCAGCGCGCAACGACACGGCGAGGTGGTCGGTGACGGTGAAAATGTCATGCGCCACGCTGCGCCGGCTCAATCGGTCGGCATTGGCCACCGCGCCGAGCAGGTAGCCCACCAGCGCTGGGAAGCCGGACTCCGCATGCAGCTGCTTGTCGTCAACCTTGATCGCGTGCAGACGCAGCGTCGATGACACCGGAAGCAAGTCGGCCGCCAGTGTGGCGCCCGCAAGATGGACACGATCCAGTTCCGCGATGCGGCGCCACTGCGGGTAGAGGTCGATCTTGGTCAAGACGCAGGCGACGTTGGGACACAACTTCACCGCCTGACGCAGAAAGTTGATTTCGGGTTCTGAGTACTCCTGGGAAGCATCGGAGACCAGCAGCACCGCATCGGCGGTCGGTAGCGTCGCCAAGGTGCTGGTGGTGTGTACCGAGCTCAGGCCGCCAACTCCGGTGGTGTCGACCAAGACCAGTCCGTCGGCCAGGATCTGCCGGGGGATGCCGACCTCGGCGCGCAACAAACCTTGGCGGTTGGTCGGATTACCCGCCTCGGAGACATATGAGGCGAGTTCATGCAGCGGCACCTCAACGCGGGTGAGATGGTCATCGTCACCAGTTCCACCATTGCCGGTGCTACGCACCAGCGTCGCGACTGGAACCTTCGCGTAACCAACTTCAGTCGACACCGCGGTGGAGATGTCATCATCCACCGGGCACACCGGGGCATCGACAAGAGCGTTGACCAGCAGGCTCTTGCCCTGCTTGAACTCGCCGACCACCAGCACCCGGACAGTGGGATCGAGCAATCGCCGGCGCGTGTTCACCAGTCGCTGCGACAGATCCTTCCGGTCGCCCGCCTCGGTCAAACCGATTGCCCGGTCAACGAGGTCCAAGCCGGCCGGCCGTGCTGTGGTCACTGGGTTGCCCTCTCTGGAGGCGGTCATGCAACCAGCTCCGCCATCACCAGCAGGAGTGGCGAAGCTGGCCTGGTGCGTGGCTCCCGGAGGCTACTACCAGGGACCGGGCGCGACGGCAGCGGTCAAGATCGTCACTTACCGTTTCGCTAACAATGCCGAGCGTGTGCACGATACCCAGCCAGTCCCGTTCAGATCGGCTTATGCGTGCCTTTAGGGTCTGCGGGGGCCGGGACGAGGAGGTACGCCGATGCGCTACTGGCTGGGGATCGATGTGGGAACCACAGTCACGGCTGCGGCGGTCTGCCGGGAAGATGGCCCAGCTGAGGTGATCGCCTTGGGTGAAGGCTCGGCGGTGGTGCCCTCGGTGATGTATCTGGGCGACGGTGGCCAAGTGGTGGTGGGGTCAGCCGCGGTGCGCTATGCGGTGACCGAACCGGACCGGGTGGTGCGCGGGTTCATCGGGCGCATCGGCGATGAGGTACCGATGGTCATCGCCGGCCAGGCCTACACCGCAGCGCAGCTTGCTGCGATGCTCATCGGCTGGGTGGTCGACCAAGGCGCCGGCCAGCACGGCGGTCCAGCAGCGGGCATTATGGTAACTCACCCGGTCAGCTGGGGTGACTACAAACGTCAAGTGCTGGCCACCGCGCTGGCCAGCGCAGGGCTCCCGCCGGTGCGGCTATGCCCCGAACCTCACGCTGCCGCGGCCGGTTACGCCGCCACGCAGCCCTTCATTCCTGGACAAACCGTAGCCATCTATGACCTGGGTGGGACCACCTTCAGCGCCACCGTGCTGCGTGCCGGCGGCCCTACCGAGTTCACCACCCTGGGCAGTTCACACAGCTTGGCGCAGCTGGGAGGGGCGAACTTCGACGACGCGGTGTTCGGTCATGTACTCGCTACGACCCCCGCCCTCGCCGAACTCGACGCCGACGACCCGGCCACCCTGGCCGCCACCGCCACGCTACGTCACCAATGCACTCTCGCCACCCAGGCCTTATCCGCGGATACCGAAGTCACCATCCCGGTCGCCGCGCCCGGCATCACCACCTCGGTCCGGCTCCACCGCACCGAGTTCGACGACATGATCCGCCCGCAACTAGCCGAAACAGTCCACGCTCTGCGCCGCACCATGGACTCTGCGCAGCTGTCACCCACCGAGCTCGGCACCGTGCTGCTCGTTGGCGGCTCCTCTCGCATTCCTCTCGTCGCCCAACTCCTGTCCAGTGAGTTCAATCAGCCCGTCACCATCGACGCCGACCCGAGCACCACGATTGCCCGCGGTGCCGCCACCCTCGCCGCCCCCACCACACATTTGGACAGCAGCCCCCCACCACTGCCTGCCCCAACAACATTTCTGAAGCCCGAAAACAACCCCCCACCCCCGTCCCTGACCGCCGTCCCGCTCGATATCGAAACCGTCGAGGTCCGACGGCGCCGAACCAACTCCCGGCGGGCCACCCGCATCGCCGTCTCCAGCACTCTCGCAGTCCTTACTGCGGCGGGGGTGGCGGCAGTTCCCTTCTTGCTCGCGCACAGTGATCCCAGCCCATCGGCGAATGCGGGCACCTCGGCGCGTAATGCGCCATCACCACCGGGTACGCCAGTGCCCGATGCGTCGCCCATTCCCAGCTCGGCGAGCCCGATGGCGGGCGCGGGGGTAGATGGGGAAGTCAGCTCCACCATGACCAGGTCGAGCGGGGTGATCCGGAAAACCGAGACGGCAGCGCCGCACCAGCTCGCGGATCCCCCCGCCAAGCCGGATCCCGCCACAGCGCCCGCCGGCGTGCCAGCCCCCGATTGGGTCACCACCTACACGTGGACCACGAGCTGGTCTAATCCCCCTCCGACCACGACCCGCACGACGATTCCGACCACGGCTTCTCCGACCACGACGACGTCTGCGCCCCCGCCGACAACCCGGCCCCACCCCAGCACGACCATCGCAGCTCCGCCCACGACCAGCCCAACCCACCCCCGGAGGCCACCTACGTGAACCAGGTGACGGCGCGCTCCCGACCACGGCAGGACGGACCGGAGGTAATGCTGGCGGGCTTGTTGCCCGCGAAGGTGCTGTACGACACGGTGTGCGCTGATCCATCCGCGCCGCTGTCGGCCGGCGTCGTGGGCCCCGGCGGGTGTGGCAAGAGCGCGCTGCTAGGCGCCCTGCGCGAGGCCTACCTCGCGGCCGGAGCGACCGTGGTGGGAGTGGAGGCGACTGAGATCGCGTCGATGCAGTCCCCGAATGTGACGGATGTGGCTGTGCTCGTCGACGATGCCCATCTGCTGGACAGCAGCGACCTCGACCGGCTGTACAGGTTCGCGCTGTCCGGCAACACGCGCATCGTCGTCGCCTACCGGCCCTGGCCACGTAAACCTGAACTGGATGCACTCGAGGATGCGGTGAGCCGGCAGCAACCGCCGGTGCTGTTGGGTCGGCTCAACCGCCGAGCAACGCAGCTGCGCTGCGCAGCGTTGCTCGATCAAGCCCCGCCTGCGGCCCTGGTGGACCTGCTCTGCGAACAGACCGGTGGATCACCGATGCTCATCGACGAGGTCATGCGCGCGCTGCGCAGCGCTGGCCGGCTCGATGAGGACCATCTGCAGCTACCGCCCGATGTGATCGACCGCATTCGTTACGACCTTGACCGGCTGCCCCGACCTTTGCGTGGGCTGCTGCTTGCGGTGGGACTAGGCGCGGCACCCGATCCCGACATCCTCGCTCCTGTACTCGCCGTCGATCCATCCGTGATCACCGACCTGTGGTCGATGGCGCAGTCGCATGGTCTGCTGCTCGCTGAGGGTCAGCTGATCCCGCTCGTGCAGCAGGCACTGGTTGCTGGAGCCGCACCGGGTACCCGCCGGGTGATGCAGCGGCTGGTACTCGACGCGCACCTGCAACGTGGCCGTCCAGCGCTTGAGCTGGCGCAACAGCTGCTGGCCTCCGGCGCTCGCGGACGCGACCTCGCTGCGATATTCGAAACTGCCGGCGACGCTGCATTGGCTGGCTCGGCCCCCGGTGCCAGAGCCGGCACTGACGTTGCGGCGCACGCTGCACATCTCTACGCCCAAGCCGTCTGCGCTGGTGGCGATGCGGCTTCATTGGCGCCGCGCCGAGCTGAGGCTGCCGCCCGCGCCGGTGATCTGGACACCGCATTGCGGCTGGCTGACGAGGCATTATCCAATCCGGACTGCGCCGACCTGGCCCGGGCTGGCACTGTGGCGGGAGCAGTGTTGGCGCAGCGTGGTCTGCTCACGCGCAGTGCCGAGGTCTACCGCTGGATCGGCACTTCCCGCATGGGCTCAGCGGCACCGTTGGCCGCCTTGGCGCTGATGGGCACCGGATCGCTGGCCGAGGCGCGCGAGGTGCTGGCGGCCGCCAACGGCGATCGACCACCCACGATGGTGGCCGGGGCGGAAATGTTGATGGCTAGCGGAGTGCTCCAGTCAATCACCGACTCGCCTATGTCGGCACCGACCACGGCGCTGTCCACGCTGACCCAGGCTGCCGCCTTACTCGAACCGGGCGGCGGCGCTGTACTCCTTCCAGACACGCCAGCGGCATTGGCAGCCATCGTGGCGCTGCATTCCGGAGAACTCGATGTCGCCACGTCAGTCTTGGAACGTGCCCTGGAACGCGATGCCGGCGGATTGTTCGCCCGGGGTCGGTATCAGCTCCTGCTGGCCTGGACCGCCATGATCCGCGGCGAGGACGCGTTGACCCGGCGCTGGTTGGACCGCGCTTCCTCCAACTCAGGAACCCTGGAACCCCGCGAAGAACTGTTCGCCACTGCGCTGGTGGTTGGTTTGGCTCGACGGGAAAGCGACATTCCGGCGCTGCAGGGGGCTTGGGCGGCGGCCAGAGAGGCGATCGTCCGGTATCCAGTCGACCTGTTCACCCTCTTGCCGCTGGGTGAGCTAGCCGTTGCAGCAGCCAGGTTACGCGAGTTCGACCGGGTGGCACCGCATCTGGAACAGGCGCGCCTGCTACTGGAGCGGCTCGGTGACCCACCGCTGTGGTCAGTGCCACTGCACTGGTACGGCATGCATGCCGCGGTTTTGAGAGAGCAGCCCGCGGTGGCCCAGAATCACGTTGCGGCGCTTGCGGACGCAGCCCAGAGCAGCCACTACGCCGCCGTTCTCGCGGCTGCCAGCCGAACCTGGATACAGGTGCTGGCCGGAACCTTCGACAGCTCGGAAGTGGAATCCGCGGCCCGCGGGCTGCAGTCAATCGGGCTGGCAAACGACGGTTCCCGGCTGGCCGGTCAAGCCGCGATCCGGACCACCGACCGAAAGGCCATGGTCGATCTGCTCGGGTGTGCTCGGGCGCTGCAGGCCAACGGCCCCGGTGCGGCCAGCTCGGCAGCCGATAGCGGCGGGGATGATCGGCTGGAGCCGCAGACCACCCCCCGGCCGGCTGCTACACCTGTGCTCAGCGACCGGGAACGCGAGGTTGCCGAACTCATCTTGACGGGGCTGACCTACCGCCAGATCGGGCAGCGCCTGTTCATCTCAGCCAAGACCGTCGAGCACCACGTTGCCAGGATGCGCCAGCGATTGGACGTCAGCAGCCGCGACGAGTTGTTCGCCCAGCTGAAGATGGCAGTTCGGGCTAAGGCGTCGTGATCTCCACCGGCTCGTACAACGTGGTGCGCTGAGCCAACGCACGGCCAAGCGGCTCGACGATCGCCCGGAAACCGGCCTGGTCCAGGTGCTGCCCATGGCTGGCACCGGCAGCACGGCTGATGTTCTCGTCCATCAGCGTGCCCCCGAGGTCGTCAACGCCGGCCTGGAGGAGCTGGCGGGCGCCGGAGACGCCGAGTTTGACCCACGATGCCTGCACGTGGTCGATCAAACCGTGCAAGGCGATCCGGGCAACCGCATGCACCAGCAGCACCTCTCGCCAAGTTGGTCCGCGCCGCGCCGCGCGCTTGAGATACATCGGAGTCGCCATATGGACGAACGGCAACCCGACGAACTCGGTGAACCCGCCGGTCTGCGCCTGCAAATCACGCGCCCGCACCAGATGCCGCGCCCAGTGCACCGGCTGCTCGATCGCCCCGAACATCATCGTGACGTTCGAGCGCAGCCCCACCGTGTGCGCCACCCGGTGAGCCTCGAGCCACTCCGCAGTAGTGATCTTGTCCGGGCACAGCACCGCACGAACCTCGTCATCGAGGATTTCCGCCGCGGTACCAGGCAGCGAACGGAGTCCCGCTTCACGTAATCGGGTCAGGTAGGCGGCAAGTGGCTCGCCCAGCCTGCGGGCGCCTTCGGTGACCTCCAGCGCAGTGAAGCCGTGGATATGGATGTCAGGTGCGGCTTCATGAATCGCCCGGCAGACCATCACGTAGTAGTCACCGTCGAAGCTAGGGTGCACCCCGCCCTGCAGGCAGACCTCCGTGGCACCTTTGCGTTGTGCCTCCAGCACGCGCGCCACGATCTCGGGGAGATCCAGCAGGTACGGTGCTCCGCGCAGGTTCAGCGACAGCTTGCCTTTGGAGAATCCGCAAAAACGGCAGCGGAACGTACAGACATTCGTGTAATTGATGTTGCGATTAACCACATAGGTCACGGTGTCGCCGATGGTTGCGGCGCGCAGCTCGTCAGCCAGCGCTGCGACGGCAGCCACCTCCGGGCCACGGGCCCGCAGCAACGTGACCAGTTCCTCGAGCTCGGCACGCTGCCCCGCACGAACCCCGTCGAGCACCTCACGCACCGCCCCGGTGGCGCGCGGCGTCGCCGGTAGCAACAGCGGCGGTGCGACGTCGGTGCCGGAGTACCAGGCGGTGGAGCGTCGTCCGGACAGGGTCACCTCAGCCCCGTCGCCGACGTTGACGGCCTGTTGTGCGGTTTCGCAGAACACCGCACCCGGATCGTCGCGGCCAAGCCCTTCGGCATCGGCGCGGTCCAGCACGGCGAACCGTAAAGCCTGGTCAAGCCAGTGCTGTGGTTGCCGGGCATACTCCGGATAGATGGTCAGTCGTGGTGCCAGGGTATGCCCTGCTGCCTCGGTGGCGGCACGCAGTTGTGCCAGCGCGGGCCACGGCCGCTCGGGGTTGACGTGATCCGCCGTCAGCGGTGAGATGCCGCCCCAGTCGTCAATCCCCGCAGCGACGAGATCGCCCAGATCGTCGGTGAGGTTAGGGGGCGCTTGCACATGGACTTCCGGCGGCAGTAGCAGCCGGGCCAGCGCAATAGCCCTAAGGTGTTCCTCCGGGGGGCAGCGCGGGACATGCCGCATCGCGGTGCCGGGCTTGGGCAGGAAGTTCTGCACGATCACTTCCTGCACATGCCCATACCGGCGGTGGGCTTGCGCGATGGCTTCCAGCGCCACAACCCGATCGGTCTCCGTCTCACCGATGCCGACCAGGATGCCGGTGGTAAACGCAATGCCCAGCTCGCCCGCTGCATGCAGGGTGGCCAACCGCCGGTCAGGATGCTTGTCCGGAGCGCCTCGATGCGCAGCCAGATCTGGCCGCAACGACTCGATCATCATGCCTTGGCTGGCGGTCACCCGACGCAGCGCAGCGAGCTGGTCGCGAGCCAACGCACCCGCATTGGCGTGCGGTAGCAGACCGGTCTGGTCGAGCACCGCTCGGCATGCCGCGACCAAGTACTCGACGGTGGAATCGTAGCCGTGGTCGGTTAGCCAACGTTGGGCCGACGGGTAGCGTGCCTCGGGACACTCGCCTAAGGTGAACAGCGCCTCATGGCACCCAAGCTGAGCACCATGGCTGGCGATGGCCAGGACCTCATCGAGTTCGAGGTAAGCCGACGGCAGCTCGCGGGGAGCATGCGCGAAGGTGCAGTAGCCGCAGCGGTCGCGGCACAACATGGTTAACGGGATGAACACCTTGGGGGAGTAGGTCATCCGCCTGCCGCAGGTGGTGTCACGTACCGCGCGGGCTCGTGCCAACAGTTGGCCCGTACTCAACTGCGTAAGCCCGCCCCCGTCACTCACCACGCCCTCCCGCCGCGCCCGACATGGAGCCATATCGGGCTATCAGGCGACTCTAAACCTCCGACGTGTCTGCCTGCCGTGGGTTTAGCGCGAGATGGGGCGTCGGATGCGAGACGTGACTAGCGGTGGGCTAGGCAGACACGGTCTCGGCCAGCTGCCTTGGCGGCCAGTAGTGCGCCGTCGGCCGCCAGCACGAGATGGTCGATGTCATCACCATCATTGGGTCGGACCGACGCGCCGATCGAGATCGAGATGCCGTCGACCGTCGTCGGGCCATCGTGCGGACCGTCTACCAAGACGCGTAACCGGCTGATGCGCTCGCGGATCCGGTCTGCGATGGCCTCCACCTGCGCGGCTCCGACACCGGGCAGCAGGATGACGAATTCTTCGCCGCCGAATCGCCCTACCAGGTCATAAGGCCGGGTTTCCGAACGTAACTCGTCTGCCACCGCACGAAGCAGCTGATCACCGACGAGATGGCCCATCCGGTCGTTGAACGACTTGAAGTGATCGAGGTCCAACATCAGCACCCCGAGCGGTTCGGCCAGCCGGCGGGCGCGCTGGAGTTCCCGATCCGCTTCCTCGCGCCAGAAGCCCGCGGTGAGCAGGCCCGTCTTACAGTCGGTGCGGGCTACCTGCTGAAAGTGCGGTAGGAGCAAGGCGCGATGCAGGGGCAACACAGCGAGCATGGGAACAACGAACAGCCACGGTTGGAAGGCCAGCATCATGGCCAGCGCAACCGCCAGCCCCAGCGAGGCCACCACGACGACCTGGTCACCAGGATCGCCCAATGCCTGACGGACCGGCTGTAGCGGATCGGACAGCATCACGGCACCGACCACGATGACCACATTGACCAGCCAGTACAACGCCGCAGCCCCGAGCAGAACCATGAGCCCGATCGGCCCTTCCGGGATAACCGGATATTCGTTGGGCTCCAGGAGTTGCAGCAGCGCAACCGCAGCTGTAGCGGCCAGCACCATCGTCGCGGCGGAGAACAGCTTGCGGTACAACCTCGCGGCGCTGCCCCGATACCAGGAATGCAAGTGGACCAGCGTCGTCATGGCATACACCAACGGCAGCGGAACGGACAGCACCCCCGCGAAAATCCATAAAGCGGTGGGATTGGTCAGCAGACCATGGCTGGCGACCCACTCGCGCTGGTTCTCGATGCGGCGAACCGCCTCGCGATGGACGATCGCTCCCGCCGCTAGCAGCCCGAACCGGGACAGATCGCTCAAGGCAACCGGGACTGCTGCTATCGCTCCCGCAGCCAGTCCCACTGCCACGAGCTCCACGGCCAGGACATAGCCGATGACGATCTTCCGCTCGCTCCACAGCTTCCAGCGCCGTGGGCGCAGAGCCATCAGGCCGCGCCAGGGTGCGACGCAATCAAGCCCGTGGCTCGCACTCACTAGGTGCCCCCGATAGTGACGTTGAGCTATCTCCCTCAGCGTAATCGGCAAGCGACTCTTTGTCATCCTCCGCCCGGAGGGCCACAAAACGGAACGATTGTCACCCTCAGTGATAACAGCATCGACGATCAGGCTCACTATCGGGTTAATAAATTAACTCTGTGTAGTGAGTCTGGGAGGCGTCGCGGCCAATCGGCGGGTCGTAATTTCACCTGCACCGATCAGCACTGGTATGAAAGTGTCACTTAACGTTGCATCACGCGGTGGCAAGGCGGTGGCAATGGTGGGTCAAGGGGGGCAGGCGCTGCGCGTGCTGGCCCTGATCCTGCTGGTGTGTGCGCTGCCGATCGCGGTGTTTACCAGCTCCAGCAGCGTTCCGTTGAGCGCACCATCAACGGCGCTTCCGGCACCTGCTGACGGGTCTGCTTCGCGTGCAGGTCGGGTTATGTCACCCCCAGCACCCGGACACGGAGCGATGTCGACTCCGTCACCGGTCGCAGCGCCTGATCCGCCGCCTCCGCCACCGGTCTCGCCGTTCACCGGGTTGCCCACCGATCTCAACGCACCGGTGCTCGGAGTGAAGATTGACAATGCCTCAGTGGCCCGCCCGCAACGCGGGCTCGAGCAGGCGGATTTGGTCTATGTCGAGCCGGTCGAGGGCGGCCTCAGCCGGCTGCTTGCGGTGTACCAGTCGCAGATTCCACCGGTGGTGGGACCGGTGCGGAGCACTCGAGCTTCTGACGTGGAACTCCTGGCCAACTTCGGCCGCCCGGCATTGGCATTTTCTGGAGCAGCTCCCTCGGTCGGAGCGCTGGTGGCGCAGGCACCGGTACTGGACGTCTCTGCACTGAGCCGGCCTAGTGACTACCGCAGGGACTCCAAGCGACAGATGCCGCACAATCTCTATGGCGACGCCAATTCGCTGCGCCAAGGCGGTGCGCCCCCACGTGATATCGGCTTTCGCTTCGGACCTACGCCGCCAGGCGGGCGTCCCCTCCAGCAAACTGCTGTCAGCTACCCGGCCACCTCCGTCGGATTGCAGTGGGAGCCCACCGCAGGCCGGTGGCTGATCTCCATGGATGGCGCACCGCTCCTGTCGGCATCTGGTCCTCGACCGAGCGCTACCACGGTGGTGTTACAGCGGGTAGGGGTGCGCGACGCTGGAATCCGCGACGCGGCAGGGTCGCCATCGCCGTTCGCGGCGACGGTCGGCTCCGGTGAGGTGGTGGTGCTCCGTGACGGCCAGGCCTTTTCGGGAAACTGGTCGCGCCCAGCGCCTGACGCGGCAACCCGTTACACCCTGCCGGATGGTTCGCCGCTGACATTCGCGCCGGGCCCAGTGTGGGTGGTACTGATCCCGACCTAAATATTGCAAGGTGATCCGTGTCGACGGCTGGAGACGTAAAACTTGCCGACGTTGGCGAACAGATACCACCTAGGGGTATATTACCGGTCTCAGAGAGGTGTTACTCAGCAGATCTGCGGTCGGGGAGAGGACGTTCGGTGGCCAGCTACACCAAGGATCGAGACGCGTACCTCAACCGGCTACGCCGGATCGAGGGCCAGATACGCGGGCTACAGCGGATGGTGGAGCAGGACCAATATTGCATCGATGTGCTGACCCAAGTTTCAGCTGCCACCAAGGCCCTGCAATCCTTCGCGCTGGCTTTGCTCGAAGAACACATGGCCACCTGCGTCGTCGATGCAGCGGCTGACCGTGCCGATGCTGCGGTCAAAGTTAAGGAAGCAGCAGACGCGGTAGCTCGCCTCGTTCGCTCATGACGTATCGCAGGCAGACGCAACAGACCTCAGGAGGTCGTGAGATGGGGGACACCGCCACGGTGAGCGAGTACACCGTCACCGGGATGGTCTGCCAGCACTGTGTATCGGCGGTGACGGAGGAAGTCGGGGCAATCGAGGGCGTCACCGACGTGCAGGTCGACCTTGCCGCCGGTCGGGTACGGATAACGAGCACTGGACCGCTGGATCGCACCGCGGTCCGCGCCGCCATCGATGAGGCCGGGTATGAAGTGGTGGGATGAGCCTTCACATCCCGTGAGCTCAGGGTAGCCAGGGTGCAGACCGGCAAATTGCAACCGCAGCGGGTGCGGACTCCGACTCCAGTGCTCGCGTTGCTCGCTGGTTTAGTGATGCTCTTCGGGCTCGCCATCAATTTCGGGGAAGCCGTGGTCGGCCGTACCGGCCCAGCATCGCACGACCGCGAAGGGCGGGGCATCGGCGAGGAGAATCATGCCACCGGCCCGGGTGGGCTGGCCGTCGCCAGCCAAGGCTACGTACTGCGTCCCCGGATCACCCGATTTACCGCGGGCGAATATGACACATTTCGATTCGCCATCTTCGCGAGTAACGGAAAGCCGGTCACCGATTTTGCCCGGCGTGGCGATCACCTGATGACGCTCATCGTCGTACGTCGGGATATGAGTGGTTATCAGCATCTTTACCCCGTCATGGATCGTGATGGCACCTGGACTGTGCCGCTTGATCTTGAGGAGCCGGGAAGCTACCGCGCCTTCGCGGAGTTCCTTCCCGGCACGGCCAAGACACCCGTCACTCTCGGTGTAGACCTTGATGCGCCCGGTTTCTTCGAACCGGGTCCTATATCGAAAGAGTCGACGGCTGCCGACATCGATGGTTACACGGCAATCTGGACCGGAAATCTGATCGCTGGGACGGTGTCGCGAATATGGGTACACGTGATGCGCGACAACCTGCCGGTCACCGATCTCGATCCCATTCTCGGGAGCGGTGCCCGACTGGTCATTCTCCGCGAGGGTGACCTCGCCTATTTGAATGTGCGTCCCGTCGGCGGTCCTCGCCAGGAGACCGCAACCGATTTTGACGTCGAAGTGCCGACTACTGGTTATTACCGGATGTTTCTGGAGTTCCAGCATCATGGCCAGTTGCGGACCGTCGAATTCACCGCGCTGGCGAGGTAAGACGTGTCCACTGCCCATGACTACGGCACCGGCACCCCGACCGGACCCGGGGACGCCAACCGTCAAGTCGCATTGACCATTTACGGCATGACGTGCGCATCCTGCGCAGCACGCGTTGAAAAGAAATTGAACCGCCTACCAGGAGTGCATGCCAGCGTCAACTTCGCCACCGAGAAGGCGCGGATCAGCTACGCGGACGGTGTCACCCCGGACGATCTCGTGGCGACGGTGGCCCGCGCTGGATATTCCGCGCAGCTGCTTGCCGACCAAGCAGCGAGCTCTTACGTCGCACATGACGGTGCCGAGCTGCGGTCACTGCGAGAACGGCTGCTGGGCAGCGCCGTGCTCGCCATCCAGGTGATCGCGATGTCCATGGCGCCGATGGTGCCGGGGTTGCACGTACCGGACAATGTCGAGCCGCTGTCGCTGCTGCTGACCGCTCCCGTGGTGGCATGGGGAGCCTGGCCGTTCCACCGAGCAGCATGGCGAAATCTGCGCCATGGCGCGGCCACTATGGACACCCTGGTCTCGATGGGTGTGGTGACAGCATTCCTGTGGAGTTGCTATGCGTGGTTCGTCACCGGCGGCGGGTTCGTCACCGCGCATGGGGGTGCTGGTTCGGGCAACCACGCACACAGTCCGGTCTATTTTGAGGTCGCTGCTGGCGTCACCGTGTTCCTTCTCGCCGGCCGGTATTTCGAGGGACGCGCGAAACGGCGCGCGGGTGCGGCGTTGCGCGCATTACTAGACCTCAGCGCTACGGATGCAGCGGTGTTGCGCGGTGGTCAGGAAGCGCGTGTACCCATCGATTCCCTCGTGGTCGGCGATGAGTTCGTGGTCCGTCCGGGAGAGAAATTCGCCGCGGACGGTGACGTGCTTGAGGGCGCATCGGTGGTGGACGCGAGCATGCTCACCGGCGAGTCGATACCCATCGAGGTCGGTCTTGGAACGCCGGTCACCGGCGGCACGGTGAACCTGTCTGGTCGGCTACGGGTGCGCGCGTCCCGGGTCGGCGCGGACACCCACCTGGCGCACATGGCCCGGTTAGTGGCGGATGCGCAAAGCGGCAAGGCCAGAGTGCAGCGCTTGGCCGACCGGATCTCCGCGGTGTTCGTGCCTGTTGTGATCCTGCTCGCGATGGCCACTTTCGGCGTGTGGCTAGCCATCGGTGCGGCTGTGGGGACCGCATTCGCCGCTGCGGTAGCTGTGCTGATCATCGCCTGTCCGTGTGCTCTCGGGCTGGCCACGCCTACCGCGCTGCTGGTCGGCACAGGTCGTGGTGCCCAGTTGGGCATCCTGATCAAAGGCCCGGAAGTGCTGGAGTCCACCCGGCGGGTGGACACCGTATTGCTGGACAAGACCGGCACCATCACCACGGGCACGATGGCTCTGGTCGATGTGCTACCCGCCGCCGGTGAGCACGCCGACGACGTGCTGCGCCGTGCGGCCGCCGTGGAGGACTTCTCCGAGCACCCCGTCGCCGCCGCAGTGGCCGCTGGCGCGCGGCAGCGGCTGGGCGATGTCCCCGCCGTCACCGGCTTTCGCTCAGTACGCGGGCGAGGCGTCCAGGGTGTGGTGAACGGCAGCATGGTGCTGGTAGGCCGGCCAGCCTGGTTGGCCGAGCAGTGGTCGCTGCCGCTGCCCGACACCCTGCACGCTGCTGCGGACCGGTGCCAGGTGAAGGGTCACACCGTCATTGCCGTCGCCTGGGATGGCAGTATCCGTGGCCTGCTGTCGGTGGCCGATTCGGTGAAGCCGAGCAGCGCCGAGGCGGTGCGGATGCTGCGCGGCCTGGGGCTGACTCCCATGCTGCTCACCGGTGACAACGAAGCCGTGGCGCGCTGTGTGGCTGCCGAGGTCGGCATCAACACCGTGATCGCTGGGGTGTTACCCGAGGAAAAGGTGGAACAGGTCACCCGCCTACAACGCCAGGGGCGGGTTGTTGCGATGGTCGGCGACGGACTCAACGATGCCGCCGCACTGGCTCAAGCAGACCTAGGGCTGGCCATGGGCACCGGCACCGACGCTGCCATCGAGGCCAGCGACCTCACTCTGGTTCGCGGAGACCTGCGGGTGGCCGCCGATGCAATCCGGCTGTCCCGGCGCACCTTGCGGATTATTAAGGGCAATCTGTTCTGGGCTTTCGGCTACAACGTGGCCGCACTCCCACTGGCCGCAATGGGCCTGCTCAACCCCATGATTGCCGGAGCCGCAATGGCATTGTCGTCGGTATTCGTCGTGTCCAACAGCCTTCGGCTACGCGGTTTCCGTCCGCTGACCCCATCGGCGGGGGAAACCGCGCTTATCCCGACCTGACGCCGTAGGCCGGTCGGCTGGATACCACGCAGATCGTCAGTTGGGCACGCGATCGCCATGCCCGGCTTGCCGTAGAGCTTGGCGTAGCGTGTCCGCCGCGGCGTCGAGGTCAGCGTGATCCGGGTCGCGGTCGGCTTTGTCGAAGTTGAAGTCGTCGATGTCCCAGGCCGGGAATACATGCACATGCAAGTGCGGGACTTCGAACCCCGCAATCACCAATCCGGCTCGGGGCGCGTCGAAGCCCGCCTTCTGCGCGGCGCCGATCTGCTTTGCCACCGCAATCAGATGGGCGAGCAGGCCGTCGTCCGCGTCGGTCCACTCGTCGATCTCTTGCCGGGGCACTACGAGGGCATGTCCTGGCCGTAGCGGCGCGATGGTGAGAAATGCCGCGCAGCGCTCGTCGCGCCAGACAAATCGGCCCGGAATCTCTCCCTCGATGATGCGGCTGAACAGAGTCGACACGATTCTCCTTCCGGTGCCGAGTTATGACTCGCACCGCTGCTCACGGGCAAGCCAGGCACGTAGCTGTGCGCCGCCGTCCAGGGCGGGGTCGGTGGGGATGATATGGGGTGCGGTGAGGTTGTGAGAGCGGTTGGCGGTGCTGCTGACGAGGAGGACTGGGCCAGGGTGGCGTCGCGCCAGTTGAGCGAAGTCGCCGTCACCGGTGGCCAGCAGCAGCGGCTGGTGTTGGGCGCGATAGGCACGGGCCAGTAGGAGGTCGGCGCCTTGCCAGCCGGTGGCCGGCAGAAGCTGGGTGTGCGTCGGCCAGTCGACCGCCTCCAGGACGGCTGGCGCACCAGCCACCACGACGTCCGCAGGTGAGGCTCCCTGCAGAGCCGCGACCAGCAGGCGCAACCGGGGCACGTCGAGATTGTCCGCATCGACCAGTACCTGCATGGGCACGATCATGCCGCAGCTCGTTTCGACAGGTTTTGCGCGCCGTACACGATCAATTGTGCGAAGCTGCATCGGTGCGGCTTACCGGACTGGACACAGCTTTCCTGTGCCTGGATCGCGATGCATCGCCGATGCATCTTGGGGCCTTGGTGACCTTCCGGCGGACTGGACTCGGCGATCCCGTGCGGGTGGCCGCGCTGTTAGCGCAGCGCGCCCAGCGCCTACCCGAATTGCGCCGGCGAGTAGAGCCGTCATGGAACCCGTTGTCCGCACCAACGTGGGCTGATGATCCTGGATTCTGCGCCAAAGATCACCTCCAGGTGCACCAGCTCGAACACCACGCCGACCTGGAGAGCGCCGCCGCAGTGGCTGCCGAGTTGCTGGTTCATCCGTTGATGCGAAACCGTCCGCTGTGGGAATTGCATGTCATCGCCGGCAGTGATTGGGATCGTTTTGCGGTGCTGTTCAAGATGCACCATGCGTTCGGCGATGGACTCAGCGCGTTGGGAATTGGTCTGCGACTACTGGATGAGTTCCCGCGAGGTGGCGATCTACCCGGTAGCGAGAACGCTGTCAACGGCACGCCATCGCCTCCCGAGGCCACGGTGTCGGGGCGGGTATGGCACCAGCCCGGTGACGTGCGCAGCACGGTGGAGAACCTTGTGGGCTGGTTAGGGGACGCGGCAGGCACCGCCGTGGCGGTCTTGCGCAGCGCCCGGTTACCGACCCCGGGGTCGCCACTGGTGGCCTGGTCATCGGGACGGCGGGCGCTGGCGATGGCGTCGCTAAGTCTCCGGCAGGTACGCCGGATCCGGCGCGCTTACGGCGGCACAGTCAACGATGTCTTGCTGTCGGTGGTGACCGGAGCGTTACGGGATTGGCTCATGGCTCGCGGTAACGAGGTCGAGGGGTTGACGCTCCGGGCGTTCATCCCGGTCAGCAGACGGTCTAGAGCTGTGCAGCGTATCGGGGGAAACCGGCTGTCTGGTTACCTGTGCGAATTACCAGTGGGTGAGCCTAGTCCCACCGAGCGGCTGCTCCAGATCCAGCGCACGATGGCGCAGAACAAAGCTGCCGGTACCAGTCGCGGCCCCGGCGCCATACCGGAACTTGCCGACCGGTTACCAGCCGCGGTGCACCGAATAGCTACTCCAATGGCCGGTCAGGGTGCCCCGCTGCTGTTCGACCTCATGCTGACCAGCGTTCCGGTGCCGAATATCTCCTTGACGTGCGACGGTGCCGAGCTGGTCGAGATATTTCCGATGCCGCCGCTGCTCGCAGGCCAGGCTCTGGTGATTGGCCTGTCCTGGTATCGGGACCGTGCGTATGTCGGGTTGCACGCTGATCGAGATGGGCTGCCTGACGTGAAAAAGCTCGCCGAGGCAGTTGAGCCCGCAGCGTATGCGCTGGCCACTCTCGTTGAGTGAACACCCACGGCACTTCGGGTGAATGCCGGTGACTCTTTGTGTCTTGCCCGGCTACGCTCACCGCGTGCCAACTTACGACGCTAACGCTGTGGACTGCCGGGTATTGGTCTTCGTCGAAGGAGCGCTGAGCTCCTTCGGTCACGATGCGACGTTGCGGGTAACGAATTTATCTCTCGACGTGGGGGACGACGACGGCATTACCGCCGATTTCGACCCCGCTTCCTTGCGTGTGATGGACAACATCTCAGACTCCAACCGTAAGGACATTGAGCGCAACGCCGAAAAGACGCTCGAGCCCCGCAAGTATCCGAAAATTCAGTTTCGATCGGTCTCCGTGAAGCGCGATGGTAACCGCGCGCGCATCGAGGGTGACCTCACCGTGCACGGCGTGACGAACCCGATCTCACTCGACGCGCAAAACGATGGTCAGCATTGGAACGCTAAACTCGTTCTGGACCAACGAAAGTTCGGGATCAAGCCTTTCGCAGCGATGCTTGGGGCACTGAAAATCAAGCCTGATGTCGAGGTGACCATCAGCATTCCGAGTTGACAGCCGTTGCTCTGGACGCGGGTAGCAGAGTCCGGGCTCGTGAATGAGGTTTGCTCACCGCAGGAGTTCCCGACCAGCCAACGTCTGTGCGTAAGTGCCTAGGCGACGATTCGGTGGTCTTCGCTAAGACAAGGCAAGGGTCTGCAACCATCCAGCGTCCTCTGGTCGGGCTCGCATTGCCGGAAATCAGCCGGAAAGCGCCGCGCGACCCGAAGCACGGCCGCATCACCCGGTGGTCCCCAAACGGATTACCTTCCGGTGCAGCAGCTGGGTATCACGTAGTGTTCACCGCTCGTCGACGGCGCGCGGTATCCGCGGATCGAGTGCGCCGGTTACCAGGCGCCTGCGCAGCCACCACGGGGATGCCGCGAATAAAGCGGCCATTGCAGCAGCGCTGCCTTGGACGTCCTCACGACCGGTGAGATAGGCCCAGCGATGCTGGGGAGCAAGTGCGAAGAACACATCGAAGAACCTCGGCACCAGTCCCGGCGGTATGCGCAGGAGGGAATCCAGGCTCCGCCGTCGCAATGCATGCACCGCCAACGCGGCCGGGCTCCATACCGTGCGCCAGGCTGCGGCGCCCGCCGCTGCGGGGCCGCCGCGCTGTAGCGCATCGCGTACGGCGGCGGCCACCCGAGGAGCCAGCTGCAGTGACGTGGCCACGCTGTAGCCGGTAGCCGGATGCACCAGCGGGCTTGCCGCACCGAACGGCACCACCGGTTGGCGCCAGTCGCCGGGGGCCGGAAGCGGTCGATCCACCGGGATGCGCACTCGCTCCTCGCCCCCGGCGGGCAGCGCGATGCCGTGGTATGCCAGCCGGGCGTGCAGGCGGCGACGTAGCGTTGCCAGCCCGAGGCCAGGCCGTCGGGCCAATGACGTCTCCTCCAACAGCACGTGGTTGGCGGTCACCGGCACCCCGTACAGGAATGTCGGCCATCCCGCCTCGCCGTGGTGTGGCCGCCAATCCATGAATAAGGCAGTGCCCGGAGTCACCAATTTGCGGGCGGCTTCGGCATCCACCAGCACCCCGACCGCGGTCTGATCTGCGGATGCGCCGCGGGAACTGACGCCGAGCACCGAGCGTGCCGCGCCGGTGGCGTCCAGGACGACTGCAGCGCGACGTTGCCCGCCGGTTACGTCGACGGTGACACCCTGCGGATCCGGGCGGGCGGCGCGTACCCGTCCCTTGACGACAGTGACCGGCGAGCTGGCGAATCCATCCCGCAGCACGCTGTTGTTCAGCACCGCGTATACCCACCCCAGGTGATGTGTGGTGGTACCGATCGCCTCGCCGTGGCCGGCTGCGGCCACCGCGGCGTCTGTCTCGGCGGGCAGCTCGGCCCGCCAGGAGCCGTAGGTAGCCCGCCACGGCCGATCTGGCGCAAGGTCTACCAACTCAGTGGCCAGGCCCAGGCGCGCACATGCCGCAGCTGCCGCCCATCCCGCCGGACCGCCTCCCGCTACCAGCACATCGAGCACAAGTGCACGCTACGCGGGCGTAATGTGCCGCTGATGAGCCGCATCCGGGAACTTGCCGGCGGGGGCCGTGCGGTCGAGGTGGAACCAGAGCGGCTGGCGAGATTCCTGGAGCGCTTCGTCGACGATCATGGCGGTGCGCTGGCCACCAGAGCCGAGCCGTGGCAAGTCGACGTGGTCACCGCTGACGGGTGGATCGCTTCCATGCCGCTGCCATTCGGCCCATTTGCGGGACCAACCGGGCAGCGGGCCGGGCTGGCAGTGGATGACCTGGTCGACCACCTCCTGGCGGCGCGCACAATTGGGTTGCTGCTGGTTCGTCTAGGCGGATACAGCGTGGGAATCGCTCGCGCTGGGATAGTCCTGTCTTCTAAGACCGGTAGCCGGCTAGTGCACGGGCGTAGCGCGGCTGGTGGGCAATCCCAGCAGCGGTTCGCCCGGCGACGCGAAGGCCAAGTACGGATGGCTTTGCGTGCCGCGGCCGACGCCGCGGCGGGTGTACTGCTGCCCCGCGCCGCAGAGCTGGATGCCATTGTTCTCGGTGGAGACAGTGCAGCCTTGCGCACCGTGACTGCCGACCCTCGGTTGATCGGGTTACGGGAACGCATGCAGCCCCGCATACTCGCCATCGCTGAGCCGCGCCGCGCAGTGCTCGACGATGCCGCCCGGCGGGCGCGATGCGTCGAGGTGCAGCTGGTGAAGCGCAGCCAGGGTGGATGAGCGGCTACTGCACCCGTTGAGACCGTGGCTAATTCAGATGTGGCCGCTAGGTAGGATGGAGTCCGTGGTCGCGACAAGCTGATGTGTGACTGGCCCCGCACGCCACGGCGCGCGGGGAATCGATCCCTGGTCGGCGACCACTTTTGGAGTCACCTCACGTGATCACTGCTAGCGACCTTGAACTCCGCGCGGGGTCTCGCACTCTGCTATCCGATGCATCGCTGCGGGTACAGCCCGGTGACCGGATCGGGTTGGTCGGCCGCAACGGAGCCGGGAAGACGACCACGATGCGGGTGCTGGCCGGCCAATCCGCACCCTACGGGGGGCAGGTGCAGCGCAGTGGGGACTTGGGCTACCTGCCGCAGGATCCCCGGGATGGCGATCTGACCATCTCGGCACGGGATCGGGTGCTGTCCGCCCGCGGGCTCGACGAACTGCTGCGTGACATGGACAAGGTTCAGTCGGCGATGGCTGAGCTGGTCGACCCCGATGAACAGGGTCGCTCCGTGCGCCGCTACAGCCAGCTGGAAGACCGGTTCTCGGCGCTGGGTGGCTACGCTGCGGAAAGCGAGGCGGCGCGGATCTGTGCCAGTCTCGGGCTGCCTGACCGGGTATTGCCGCAGCCGCTGAGCACACTGTCCGGCGGGCAGCGGCGCCGGGTCGAACTGGCTCGGATCCTCTTCGGTGCCGTTGACGGCTCAGGCGGCCGCTCGAACACGACGCTGCTGCTCGATGAGCCAACCAACCACCTCGATGCCGATTCGATCATCTGGTTGCGGGATTTTCTGACGGTTCACGACGGCGGCCTTGTCGTGATCAGCCACGACACCGACCTGCTCGCGGCGGTAGTGAACAAGGTTTGGTTTCTCGATGCGATCCGCGGTGAGGTCGACGTCTACAACCTGGATTGGCGGCGCTACCTGGACGCCCGTACGGCCGACGAGAAGCGCCGGCGCCGCGAACGGGCCAATGCGGAGAAGAAGGCTACCGCGCTGATGGCGCAGGCCGACCGGATGCGAGCCAAGGCAACCAAGGCAGTTGCCGCGCAGAACATGCAACGACGGGCCGCACGGTTGCTGGCCGGCACCGAGACCGAGCAACGTGCCGAGAAGGTGGCCAAGATCCGCTTTCCCCAACCCGCCGCTTGTGGCCGAACCCCGTTGAGAGCCAGTGGGCTGGGTAAGTCCTACGGCTCACTCGAAGTGTTCAGCGGGGTGGACCTCGCCGTTGACCGGGGCGCGCGGGTAGTCATCCTCGGCCTTAACGGCGCCGGAAAGACCACCTTGCTGCGCTTACTCGGCGGGATGGAAACCCCTGACACCGGCCAAGTCGAACCAGGGCATGGGTTACAACTGGGATACTTCGCGCAGGAACACGACACGTTGGATCTCGATGCCACGGTGTGGCAAAACCTCCGCCACGCTGCACCGGATGTCCCCGAACAACAACTGCGCACCCTGCTGGGTGCCTTCCTGTTTCGCGGAGAGCAGTTGGACCAGCTGGCCAGCACCCTGTCCGGCGGCGAGAAGACCAGGCTGGCGCTGGCTGCACTGGTGTGCTCAGCGGCCAACGTGCTGCTTCTGGATGAGCCGACCAACAACCTCGATCCAGTGTCCC
The DNA here is from genome assembly GCA_019241525.1 of Pseudonocardiales bacterium. Taxonomy (GTDB): domain Bacteria; phylum Actinomycetota; class Actinomycetes; order Mycobacteriales; family Pseudonocardiaceae. The sequence continues at coordinate 35,346 of JAFAWY010000050.1, read as the reverse complement.
GGGAGCGGGTGCTCGACGCGCTGCGGCTGTACTCGGGTGCGGTCGTGTTGGTGACCCACGATCCCGGGGCGGTGCAGGCACTCGGTCCAGAGCGAGTGATCGTGTTGCCGGAGGGCACTGAAGACCACTGGAGCGTTGATTACCTAGAACTAGTGCAATTAGCGTAAATTGTGATGTCCCGACTACTCAGCGTACTCACAACCGGCCAACCGATTGCTTTGTCGTTTTTGTCGCTATATTGAGCATCTGAGCCCGCTATGGGTACCGCTCACAGATCCACCCGGAGATCGTCTAGCGGAGATCGCTAACGTGGTCGATCATTGCCGCAAGGGCCGTGACCGGCTCTTCTGCTATCGGAAGAAAGGCGTTTCGAGGTGGCCGACCTGAAAAAAGGCAGCCGGATCACCGGTGTGGCACGGGACAAGCTGGCATCCGAGCTGAAGAAGAAGTACGAGAAGGGAGCCAGCATCCGGGCGTTGGCTGAGTCGACCGGGCGCTCGTACGGCTTTGTCCACCGGGTGCTTTCCGAGTCCGGTGTGACGCTGCGTGGTCGTGGCGGCGCCACCCGTACAAAGAAGAAGTAGACTTCTCGACCAAGAGGGCCCTTTCCCCGACGTGGATGCATATCGGGGTAAGCGAAACCTTCTGACCCCGATATGCCTCCAGGGTGAGGCAGGAGGTCAGGCGAGGCCGTCACTGGATAACGGCTTACCGTGCGTTCCCAGACCGTTGCTGTCCGGCCTCCGCGTCGATGGGGCGGCGCAGAGTGGGCGGCAGGTAACGGGCACCGGCGCCGTAGCTGGCGGCCTTGTCGTTGGGGTTGGACAGCCTGCAGCGGCGCAGCGATAGGCAACCGCAGCCGATGCATGACGTCAGCCCGTCTCGCAGAGCGGTGAGCCCGGCAATCTGCTCATCAAGCCGGCTACGCCAGGAGCGGGACAGTCGTGCCCAGTCCGCTGTGGTGGGTGTGCGCTGCGCCGGCAAGGTGTCCAGTGCACTGGAGATCTCGTGTAGCGAGAGCCCGACATTCTGTGCGGCACGGATGAAGGCCAGCCGTCGCAGCACGTTGCGCGGGTAGCGCCGCTGACCGCCCGAGGTCCGGACGGCGCTGATCAGCCCACGCCGTTCGTAGTAGCGCAGAGCCGAGGGAGCCACCCCGGCGCGGCTGGCTATCTCACCAATCGGTAACAGGTCAGTGTTGTCCATATTGCTCGACCCATCCCTTGACCTGAAGTGAGGTTCAAGTTACATGCTCGCGGCATGACGCAGGAAAGTGCACCTCCCGCGACGCGGGTAGCTGTGGTGACCGGCGGGAGTCGCGGCCTCGGTCGAGCATTCGCCGTCGGCCTCGTGCGCCGTGGTTGGCATGTCGTGACCGACGCTCGTGACCCCGTGCGGCTTGCCAAGACGGTTGCTGAGATCGGGACCCCGCACGCGGTGACAGCGATATCTGGTGATGTCAGCGATCCTCACCATCGTGTGCAGCTGGCCGAGGTGGCGAACGCGGTAGGCGGTGTCGACATGCTCGTCAACAACGCCAGCGTGCTGGGCCCGAGCCCGCAGCCCGGCCTCGCTGACTACCCCCTTAACGTGCTTGAACAGGTCTACACGGTCAATGCTTTGGCCCCGCTGGCACTTTTCCAGCTACTGCTGCCGCAACTCGCGCGCCACGCAGGACGGGTGATCAATGTCTCGTCGGACGCTGCGGTGGAGCCATACCCGGGATGGGGCGGCTACGGCTCGACTAAGGCAGCGCTGGACCAGCTCACGGCGGTTCTCGCGGTGGAGCACCCACAACTTCGGATCTATGCCTTTGACCCGGGCGACATGGCCACCGATCTGCACCAGCAGGCGTTTCCGGGCGAGGACATCAGCGATCGGCCGCCACCAGACAGCGTTGTACCAGCGTTACTGGTGCTGGCCGAAGCGGATCTACCAAGCGGTCGCTACCGGGCCGCAGAACTCATGATGGGGATAGTCCGGTGACAATCGCCGCTGAGTATCCGACTACGCAGTTCACGCTGGCGCCGGGAAGCGAAGCCACCGGACCACCGGAACGCCGTGGAGTGCCGCGCGACGGTGTCCGGCTACTGGTGGCTCGGCCTGACCGGATCGAGCACCGGCGTTTCCTCGATTTGCCCGCTCTGCTGGAGCCCGGCGACCTTGTGGTGGTCAACACCTCAGCCACCATGCCGGCAGCCGTAAGCGGGCGTCGTGACGATGGCAACCTCGCACCGGTGCACATCGCCACCTCATTGAGTTCGAGGGAGTGGGTGGTGGAAATCCGCCGGCACGACGGGCGCGCACCCGACCTGACCACTCGTCCAGGGCAGCAGCTGCACCTGCCCGGCGGCGTGAAACTCCAGCTCAGCACCGCTTATCCGGACCCCACACCCGATGATGGGACAAGCCGGTTGTGGCGGGCGGCGGTGACGCCGCCGACCGCACTCGTGGATTACCTGTCTACGTATGGCCGCCCGATTGGCTACGACTATCTCTCCGAGCAGTACCCGTTAGCCGACTATCAAACGGTATACGCCCGGCAGCCGGGGAGTGCTGAAATGGCTAGCGCCGGCCGCCCGTTTACTGCGCCGTTGCTGGTGCAGCTGATGGCGATGGGGGTCACCTTTGCTCCGATCGTCCTGCATGCCGGCGTCTCCAGCCTCGAGCTGCATGAACCGCCGGCCTCGGAGCGCTTCGAGGTGCCCGAACCCACCGCCCGGCTGGTCCAGAATGCGCGCGAATCTGGGCACCGCGTCATTGCGGTTGGTACCACCGTCGTGCGGGCGTTGGAGACTGCGGCGCACCCTAGCGGCCTGATTAAAGCCGCGCGCGGCTGGACCGATCTCGTCCTCGGCCCCAGGCATCCGGTCCGAGCCGTGACGGGACTCATCACCGGCCTGCATGCGCCACAAGCCAGCCATTTGTTGTTACTTGAGTCCGTCGCCGGAGCCGAACTCGTCAATGCTGCCTACACTGCGGCGGTGCAAAACCGTTATTTGTGGCACGAGTTCGGTGACTCGACTCTGTTTTTGCCCGATTACGCTCGACGTAACAGCAGGCAATCAGGAAGTAATGAGAACATATCGAAACAGGGGTTTTTAAGGGTACGCCAAGCGACATCGGGATAATTCGATTATTACAGCGTTACAGTCAGCAGACGCCGACGTTCGCGGCAGCAGTAAAGGATGCTTAGATGGACAATACGTGGGGCCTGCTGAACAGCGTGGCGCGTCAGAGCACCACACCCCGTGCCCTGGCGCCGGGTACGGTCCGCCGGGTTGCCGCATTCGCCAAGCCGCACCGGACGTCGCTGCTGATTTTTCTCGCACTGAGCATGGCGTCTGCGGTACTCACCGTGGCGACCCCGGTGCTGGCCGGCCGTGTCGTCGATGCCATCGTTGGGCATGCGCGGCCTGCACTAGTTGGGGGACTGGCTGCGCTGATCGCGGGATTAGCCGTACTCGACGCAGGGATTGGGCTAGCGTCACGCTGGCAGTCCTCCCGGATCGGTGAGGGCCTCATCTTCAACCTGCGCCGTGCAGTCTTCGAGCACGTCCAGCGGATGCCCGTGGCGTTTTTCACCCGCACCCGGACCGGGGCGCTGGTGAGCAGGCTCAACAACGACGTCATCGGCGCGCAGACCGCGCTGACCTCAACGCTGTCCGGCGTGGTGACCAACGTGATCCAGCTGGTGCTCACGCTGGTGGTGATGCTGATGCTGTCGTGGCCGGTCACCGTACTGGCGTTGGTGCTGCTGCCGATCTTCGTCATGCCGGCGCGGGGGATGGGCGCACGGATGGCCGAGTTGCGGCGCGAGGCCTCTACGCACAACGCGGCGATGACCACGCAGATGACCGAGCGATTCTCCGCACCAGGCGCCACGCTGGTCAAGTTGTTCGGGCGCCCGGAGACCGAAGCGGCGGAATTTGGCTATCGGGCAGCTCGGGTCCGGGACATCGGTGTGCGCAACGCGATGTCGGCGCGAGTGTTCCTCACCGCGCTGAGCTTGGTCTCGGCGCTGGCCCAAGCGCTGGTCTATGGGCTGGGAGGCTGGCTGGCGCTGCGTGGTGACATCGCGCCAGGCACCGTGGTCAGCCTCGCGCTGCTGCTCACCCGGCTTTACACACCACTGACCTCGCTGGCCAATGCCCGGGTCGACGTCATGACCGCGCTGGTCGCCTTCGAGCGAGTCTTCGAGGTCCTCGATGTCCGCCCGATGATCACTGAGCGGTTGGATGCCCGGACGATGCCCTCGGGCGAGGTCTCGGTGGAATTCGACAACGTGCACTTTGCCTACCCCTCGGCCGAGCAGGTGTCGCTGGCATCTCTGGAGGAAGTGGCCACCTTGGATGCGCGGGGCGGTACCGAGGTCTTGCACGGGGTGACCTTCCGAGCCGAACCCGGACAACTAGTGGCGCTGGTGGGCTCCTCGGGGGCGGGCAAGTCCACCACGGCGTCGCTGGTTCCCCGCTTGTACGACGTCAGCGGCGGGGCAGTGCGCCTGGCCGGGATCGACGTCCGGGACCTGTCCTTCGCCGCGCTGCGCGACACGGTAGGCGTAGTGACTCAGGACGGGCACCTATTCCACGACAGCATTGCGGGCAATCTGCGCTTCGCCGCACCGGACGCGTCCGATGAACAGTTGTGGGACGCGCTGCGGCGAGCCCGGTTGGAGCCGCTGGTGCGGTCACTGCCTGACGGGCTGGACACCGTGGTCGGCGACCGTGGGTACCGCCTTTCCGGTGGTGAGCGGCAACGACTGGCCATCGCTCGGCTATTGCTGGCCCGACCTCGCGTGGTGATCCTGGACGAGGCCACCGCGCATCTGGATTCTGAGTCTGAAGCCGCGGTGCAGGCCGCGCTCGGCGAGGCGCTGCATGGACGCACGGCGCTGGTCATCGCACACCGGCTGTCCACCATCCGCGCCGCCGATCAGATCCTGGTGATCGAAGACGGCCGGATCGTCGAACGGGGCGCACACGAACAGCTGCTCGCCGCAGGTGGTCGGTACGCCCAACTGCACCACACTCAGTTCGCCCTGGCTTAATGCGGGCGTGTCGCGCTCTCGTGCCTGGTGTGTCGGGCCACGTGGCCCGACACACCAGGCACGAGAGCGCGACACAGGGTCGGAACCGGATGGGAACGGTAAACGAACGTCATTGGCGTAACGGTGCGAGTGTCGGAGTAACTGGGTAGCGTGGCGAGGACCCGTCAATTCCCAGGAGGTGGGTTGTGACGGCAGAGGCAGCGCAGCCTTGGACGTCAGCGCCAGCCGCACCACCCACGGTGCTGCGCTGCCGCGAAGAGGCCGAAATCTATGTCGCGTCGGTCTGCTTCAAGCACGGCCCGCCAAGGCTGCTCGGCGCCGAGCTTGAGTGGGTGGTGCAGCATTCCGGGAATCCCCATCGCCCGTTGCAGGCCCAGCACCTGGCCGAAACGCTCGGCGCACATGTTCCCCCTTCCCTCGTCCCCGACAGTCCCCACAATCCCCTTCCCCACGGCTCCACCGTCACGGTCGAACCCGGTGGTCAGCTAGAGATCTCGAGCCCTCCTTGCACCTCGCTGACCGAGCTCATCGCCACCGTCGAAGGCGATACCGCCGCACTGACCGAACTGCTCGATCCCGCAGGCCTCGTCCTTACCGATCTGGGCTCTGACCCCTATCGGCCGTCCCGCCGCCTGGTCGACATTCCCCGCTACGCCGCCATGGAAAGTGCATTCGACCGGATCGGTCCGATGGGGCGGGCCATGATGTGCTCCACCGCGGCGGTGCAGGTGTGCCTGGATGCCGGCACCCCTTCTGACGTGGCACTGCGCTGGGCAGCCTTACACGATCTCGGGCCTGTGCTGGTGGCCGCGTTCGCCAACTCGCCGTGGCTAGGTGGCCGCCTTACTGGATGGGTGTCTTCCCGGATGCAGGCCTGGTTCGCGCTGGATCCGACCCGCACCAGGCCAAGTCCGGTGAAGTGGGATCCGGAATTGGAGTGGAATCCAGCCGCTGATTGGGCCCGCCGAGCGCTGGATACTCCGTTGCTTTGCCAGCGCCGTCCCTGCGGCAGTTGGGAGGTGCCCAGCGGGGTTACCTTTGCTGATTGGCTATCCGGAGCGCTACCAGGCCGACCCAGCACCGCTGATCTGGATTACCACCTGACCACGCTGTTCCCGCCAGTGCGACCGCATGGCTACCTCGAAGTCCGCTATCTGGACGCCCAGCCGGTCGGGCAGTGGCTGGTGCCGGTGGCTGTGCTGGCCGCGCTGCTCGCCGACCCCGAGGTGACGGCGGCCGCTCGAGAGGTGTGCGCGCCGGCCGCTGGACGATGGTTGCAGGCCGCCAAACGCGGCCTGCGCGACGAGACCCTCGCCGTTGCCGCAACAGAGGTATTCGAACTCGCCTGCGGCGCACTGCCAGCGTTGGACGCCCCACCCGAGGTGCAGATGCTCCTGGAGGAGATCACCGAGTACCGGATCCGGCGGGGTCGCTGCCCAGCAGACGATCTCATCAATGCCGCGGGCGACGGCGTCGCCGCAGCTGGTGGCACACGACGTAATGGATCGCGATGCACTGGAGGGCAGCTGCTGTGAGTACACCGATCATCGAGCTGAACGCCGCCGCGCTGCGCGATCATGTGGCCGCCGAGCTGGGCCGGACCCGGGCCCGCAGCGAGGCGCTCACCGCTGCCGTGGACGACACTGAGCTGATTCGCCAGCATTCCCCGATCATGTCCCCGCTCGTGTGGGACTTCGCGCACATCGGCAACCAGGAGGAGCTTTGGTTGGTGCGCGACGTGGGTGGTCGTGATCCCGTCCGGGCCGATATCGACTACCTCTACGATGCGTTCAAGCAGGCCAGACCCAATCGCCTCGCGTTGCCCCTCCTGGACCCGGCCCAGACCCGGCACTACCTGGGTGTGGTGCGCAGCAAGGTGCTCGACGTACTGGATAGCGTCCGGCTGGAGGGCCGCAAGCTTGTCGAGCACGGTTTCGCCTTCGGGATGATCGTGCAGCACGAGCAGCAGCACGACGAAACGATGCTGGCCACCCACCAGCTCCGGGTCGGCCCGGCCGCGCTGCGCGCTCCCGCCCCTGAGCCCGAGCACTCCACGAACCTGCCCGACGAGGTGCTGATCCCCGCGGGTGAGTTCACCATGGGGACGTCAACCGAACCATGGGCACTGGATAACGAGCGCCCCGCCCACCAAGCCCGCACCCCTGCGTACTGGATCGACACCACTCCGGTGACCAACCAGAACTACCACCGGTTCATCGCTGAGGGCGGCTACGACGACCCGCGGTGGTGGAGCAACCGCGGCTGGGAGCACCGGTGCGAAGCAGGGCTGGTGGCTCCGTTGTTCTGGTCCTTTGATGGCGGACAGTGGTGGCGCACCCGGTTCGGCGTCGTTGAGCCGATCCCACCTCACGAGCCCGTCGTGCATGTCAGCTTCTTCGAGGCGGAGGCCTACGCGGCATGGGCCGGAAAGCGCTTGCCCAGCGAGGTTGAGTGGGAGAAGGCCGCCCGGTTCGATCCCACCACCGGACGGTCCCGCCGCTACCCGTGGGGCGATGATGACCCGACCCCGGCACGCGCCAATCTGGGGCAGCGGCATCTGCAGCCCGCACCAGCAGGCAGCTATCCAACGGGTGCTTCGCCGCTGGGCGTGCACCAGCTGATCGGCGATGTGTGGGAGTGGACGTCCTCCGGCTTTGCCGGTTATCCCGGCTTCACTGCGTTCCCGTACCGGGAATATTCCGAGGTGTTCTTTGGTGGGGACTACCGGGTGTTGCGGGGCGGCTCCTTCGCCACCGATGCCGCTGCCTGCCGCGGGACCTTCCGGAACTGGGATCACCCAATCCGCCGGCAGATCTTCACCGGTTTCCGCTGTGCTCGGGATGCCGCCGCCGAGCAGCAGGCCGGTTGACCCTCGTGTGCCGGCACCTGGCCTATCTCGGGCCGCCCTGTGACCTGGCGACGCTGCTGCTGCACCCGCCGCATTCGCTGCTGCGGCAAAGTTACGCCCCAGCCGATATGCGCTGCGAGGCAGTCGTCAACGCCGACGGATTCGGCGCAGGCTGGTATCCGGACGGCGCGGTCACCCCAATCCGGTACCGGCGGGCCATCCCAATCTGGGCCGACCCGTCATTCGCCGCGCTAGCTGGCGCTGTGCACAGCGCCGCGGTACTCGCCGCCGTCCGGTCGGCGACGATCGGCATGCCCATGACCGAACTCGCCTGCTCTCCGTTGTCCAGCGGCCGCTGGTTGTTCAGCCACAACGGCATGGTCACCGGCTGGCCAGACAGCATGGCTAAGCTGGCCAGCCAGCTGCCGGTGACCGACTTGCTCACCCTGGAAGCACCCACCGACTCCGCGCTGCTGTGGGCGCTGGTCCGGCACCGTCTGGTGGCTGGTGAGTCGCTAGGCCAAGCGTTGGGCACGGTCACCGCGCAAGTGCTGGCCGCCGCTCCTGGTTCAAAGCTGAACCTACTGGTCACCGACGGCACCACTCTCGCCGCCACCGCGGTGCACCATGCGCTGGCCGTGCGGCTGGACGACGGGGCGGTGCTGGTCTGCTCCGAGCCGACCGGCCACTGTGCCGGCTGGCAACCCGTCCCGGACGGCCATCTGCTCACCGCGACAGCGTCCACTGTGGACATCACCTCAATCCCTGCGACCATTGCCGAGGAGCCATGACCGCGCCCGTGCTCGAGGTTCACCTGTCCGAGACCGACGCCGCCCACGCGCTGCGCCACGACGTTCGACTGGGGCTGTCTGCCGATCCCAAATGGCTGTCACCCAGGTGGTTTTACGATGCCCGCGGTAGCGAACTGTTCGAGCAGATCACCATGCTGCCCGAGTACTACCCCACCCGGACCGAGCGGGAATTGCTACGGCAGGTCGTAGCTCAGATCGCGGCGCGAGCTGCCGTCGACGCCCTCGTCGAGCTCGGTTCGGGTTCGTCGGAGAAGACCCGGTTGCTGCTCGATGCGCTCACCGCCACCGGATCGCTGCGGCGCTTCGTGCCGCTGGACGTCTCGGAGTCCGCGTTGCGGGCTGCCATGGCGGCGGTGGCGCGGGAGTATCCCGGTTTGGTAGTCCATGGTGTGGTCGGCGACTTCACCGAGCACTTGGAGCTGCTGCCAGCCGTGCGCAGCGAACGCCGCCTGGTGGCTTTTCTCGGCGGCACGATCGGCAATCTCGTACCGAACGAGCGCGCTGCTTTCTTCGCCACGCTGCACGCCGCACTGCATCCGGGTGAGTTGTTGTTGGTGGGCGCCGGGCTGGTCACCGACCCGGCGATCATGGTCCCCGCCTATGACGATGCCGCCGGCATCACTGCCGAGTTCAACCGCAATGTGCTGCACGTACTTAACCGTGAGCTCGGCGCTGATTTCGACGTCTCTGCTTTCGATCACCTCGCGCTCTGGGATGTCACCCACGAGTGGATCGAGATGCGGCTACAGGCGCGCCGTGCGATGACCGTGCAGGTCCCCGCGATCGGCATGCGAGCGCAGTTCGCCGAGGGTGAGCAGATGCGCACCGAGGTCTCCACCAAATTCCGCCGGGCCGGGCTTGGCGCAGAGCTACAGACGGCCGGGTTTACCGACCAGCTGTGGTGGACCGATCCTGACGACCGGTTCGCGTTGGTGCTCGCTGCAGCTTCATAGCGGAGGTCTCAGTTCAAGGAAGACACGCGCTCCGCGAAACTCCGGTGGCGACCTGGTACGGCTGGTGGTCCGCGGTGGTGCGCTGGCTGCACTGGGCACCCGACGTTATCTGTATGAGTCGCGGCGAACATTCCGCGACTCATACAACCGGTGACGACCTGCGAAGCGCCCAGGCCATCATGGCCACTATGGATTCCTGCACGCAGTGCGATTTCAGCTATGACACGCTTGGGGTAGAGGAGGCTCCCGCCGCCCTCCGTTTTCTTGGCAGCGCCTACCGGACAAGGTTGGCGCCCGGCCTCCAGAACGTAGAACATGAGCGCGTGCTGCGCAGGCGTCCTGAGCCGCAAGTCTGGTCCGCGCTGGAGTACGCCTGCCATTTCCGTGACGTCGTGCTGGCCCAGCGGGAGCGGCTCTACCTGGCGTTGGTCGAGGACACCCCGCGTTTGGCATCCATCTACCGTGATCAACGTGTGATATTTGCCCGCTACAGTGACGACCGCATCGAGGACGTGGCCCGCGAAGTGGACATGGCAACGGGGCTGCTCGCCAGAGCTTTCGCGAGACTTGACGGCGGTCAGTGGCAACGGCAATGCATCTACGGTTATCCGGCACCGATGCAGCGATCGATCGCCTGGCTTGCCCGGCACACCGTCCACGAGGGCCGCCATCACCTGCAGGACATCGACACCGGAATCAGCGCAGCCCGATCCGCCCTCAGCTCCGGCGCAGCCACGTGGCCGCACCAGCCGCGGTGACAGCCACCGCGACAGCGGCGGACACCAGCCGCGCGTGGTGAGAAAACCACAGCTGTGGAGCGCGGTGGTGGGCTCGATTATCGAACTCACCGTGCGCCCCGTAGTCATGCCCGTCCGCGCCATCCAGGGGGCTCCACAGGTTGTGCGGGCGGTCAGCAACGACTTTGTCGGTGGTCTGCTGAGATTGGTACCCGGTCTTGGCCAGGTAACGGTCTAACAGCGCCGGAGCGATTTTCTGCCCCAGCAGGGTGCCTACAGTGCTCGTCCCCACCCAGTACTGCTTGCGTTGGGGATGATCGGCCGCAAAGATCACGCCGCGAGCGGCCACCTCAGGCTGGTAGATCGGCGGCACCGGCTGGGGGTGACGGGGAAGCCGGGACAGTACCCAGGAAAATTGCGGGGTATTGACGGCCGGCATCTGCACCACCGTAATGTGAATGTTGCTGCCGTCATGGATGAGCTCAGTACGCAGTGACTCGGTGAACCCATTAATCGCGTGCTTCGCGCCGTAGTACGCAGACTGCAATGGGATGCTGCGTTCGCTTAATGCGGAACCCACCTGCACGATCGTGCCCCGATCCCGGCTGCGCATCCGGGACAACGCGGCCATCGTCCCGTAGACAAACCCCAGGTAGCTGACCTCGGTCACCCGGCGGAACTCGTCGGGCTTGATCTCGTGAAACGGCGCGAATACCGAGGTGAACGCCACATTGATCCAGACGTCGATCGGGCCCAGATCGTTTTCTACCTGCGTTGCCGCGGCTTGGACCTGCTGGTAGTCAGCGACATCGGTTGGGATGGCCAGCGCAGTGCCTCCCGCGTTCTCCACATCCTTGGCCGCGGCGTCCAGCCCTGCGCGTCCTCGGGCCAGCAGACCGACTTGCACCCCCCGCGCCCCATACAGCCGAGCGGTCGCTCGACCTATTCCCGCGCTGGCACCTGTGATCACCACAACTTGCCTGGCCATACCAACCTCAGCCTCCCGCCGTCAGTACTTCACCTCCCTCTGCATTCCCGCCAGCAGCCAGCCGTAACATGTACCAAGCCGGGAACGGAGTTGGTTGCTACAACACCGCTTACCAATCACGCGGCGCGTCGCGCCATGACCCGCAAGACATACGGCAAGATGCCGCCGTTGCGGTAGTACTCGGCCTCGCCTGGGGTGTCGATGCGCAGCACAGCATCAAACTCCACCGGATCGGTCCCTTCACGGATTGCGGTGATATGCACGGTCTCCGGGATGGAACCGTCGTTGAGTGCAGTGACGCCGGAGATGTCGAAAATTTCCGTACCGTCCAGATGCAGCGATGATGCCGACTCACCGGGAGGGAACTGCAGCGGCAATACACCCATACCGATGAGGTTGGAGCGGTGGATGCGCTCGAAAGACTCGGCGAGCACCGCACGCACCCCAAGCAGCCGGGTGCCCTTGGCCGCCCAGTCCCGTGAGGAACCCGAGCCATATTCCTTGCCGCCCACCACCAGCAGTGGAATGTCTGCTTCCGCATAGTGTTGAGCAGCGTCATAAATGGACACCGGCTCGGCATCGGGGGACACGGTGAAATCACGGGTGTAGCCGCCACTGACATTGTTCAGCAACAGATTGCGCAACCGTATGTTGGCGAAGGTGCCACGGATCATCACCTCATGATTGCCCCGGCGAGATCCGTAGGAGTTGAAGTCCCTCCGTTCGACTCCCCGTTCGGCAAGGTATCGCCCTGCTGGTGAGTCCGCCTTGATCGCCCCCGCGGGGGAGATGTGATCAGTGGTCACCGAGTCACCGAGCAGCGCCAGCACGCGCGCGCCGCGGATATCGGCCACCGGCTGCGGCTGGACCGTCATCCCTTCGAAATACGGGGGTTTGCGCACATACGTTGAATTCGGGTCCCAGGTGAAGACCTCTCCTTCAGGAGTCGGTAAGGATTGCCAGCGGGTGCCGCCAGCGAAAACGTCAGCGTAGTCCTTGGCGAACATTTCCTGGCTGATCGTCGACTCGATCACCTTCTGGATTTCCTCTGGCGCGGGCCAGATATCAGACAGACAGATCGGCTTACCGTCGGGATCGAACCCCAGCGGATCGCTTCCGAAATCGAAATCCATCGTTCCGGCCAGCGCGTAGGCGATCACCAACGGCGGGGAGGCCAGGTAATTCATCACCGTATCCGGGTTGATACGCCCTTCAAAGTTGCGGTTGCCGGAGAGCACACTGACCACCGCCAGATCGGCGTCGTGGACGGCTGTCGAGATCTCTTCCGGCAGCGGGCCCGAATTGCCGATGCAGGTTGTACAGCCGTAGCCGACCAGGTGGAAGCCAAGTTTTTCCAGCGACGGCCAAAGCCCAGCCTTCTCGTAATAGTCGGTGACCACCTGGGAGCCAGGCGCCAGCGACGTCTTCACCCATGGCTTAACGCTTAAGCCAGCCTCTACCGCATTGCGCGCCAACAGCGCCGCCCCGATCATCACCGAGGGATTGGACGTGTTGGTACACGACGTGATCGCGGCGATGACCACGGCACCGTGGTCGATTTCGAAGCCGTCACCCCAGGCTGATTGCACGAACGTAGGGCGGCTGGGACGGCCTAGGGCACCGGCCGCAGCAGAAATCGTGGTGCGCGGTTGCCCGGCACCATCGCCGCTGCTCACCGCAGGGGCGTCACTAGCAGGAAAGGACTCGAGACCAGCCTCATCCACCCCCCCTTCATCCAGCGGGGAAGCGGTGGCGTTCGCGTAACCATCCAGTGCTTGGCGAAATGCCGCTTTGGCATCGGACAGTGCGATGCGGTCCTGCGGGCGCTTGGGTCCCGCGATGGAGGGCACCACGGTGCACAGGTCTAGTTCGAGATACTCGGAGTAAGTAGCCTCCCGGCCTGGATCGTGCCAGAGATCTTGCTCCTTGGCGTAGGCCTCGATCAGGGCCAGCTGCTCGGCCGGGCGACCTGTGAGCCGCAAGTAGCGCATCGTCTCGTCGTCGATCGGGAAGATCGCGCAGGTGGAGCCGAACTCGGGGCTCATATTTCCGATGGTGGCGCGGTTAGCCAGTGGAACTGCCGCGACGCCTTCGCCGTAAAACTCAACGAACTTTCCCACTACGCCCTGCCGACGCAGCATCTCTGTCAGGGTGAGCACGACATCGGTTGCGGTTGCCCCGGGTGGAATGGATCCGATGAGCTTGCAACCCACGACCTGCGGGATGAGCATCGGCAGCGGCTGGCCGAGCATGGCGGCCTCAGCCTCGATACCGCCCACGCCCCATCCGAGCACGCCGAGCCCGTTGACCATCGTGGTGTGGCTGTCGGTACCCACCATGGTGTCCGGGTAGGCCAATCCATCACGGACCATCACGACCCGGGCCAAATGCTCGATGTTGACCTGGTGCACGATCCCGGTCCCTGGTGGGACCACCCGGAATTCGTCGAAGGCACGCTGACCCCAGCGCAAGAACTGGTAGCGCTCCTGGTTTCGCTGGTACTCCAGGTCGACGTTGCGTTCGAATGCGTCCGGACGGCCGAACACGTCCGCGATCACGGAATGATCGATCACCAGCTCGGCCGGGGCAAGCGGATTGACCGCTCCCGGGTCACCGCCCAAGGTCGTGATTGCCTGGCGCATGGTGGCGAGATCTACCAGGCAGGGCACACCGGTGAAGTCCTGCATGATCACCCGAGCGGGCGTGAACTGGATTTCGGTAGCCGGCGCCAGTCGTGCATCCCAATTGGCCAGCGCCGTGACATGCTCGGCGCGGACATGGGCACTGGCAGCGTCGGATTCCTGACGCAGCAGGTTTTCCAGAAGCACTTTCAAGCTGTACGGCAGCGCGCGCCACCGGGTGCCGATTCGCTGGTCCAGCACAGGTAAGCGGAACATGTCATAGCGCGCGGCTCCCACGGACAGCGTGCCGCGAGTGCCGAAACTGTTGGCGCTGGATGCTGCATTAGTCACAGGCTCCTCCTTACCGTGACTCTACGTCCTAACGCCGCCGGGCCCACACGCTTGGCGGCTACACGCTGGTTGCCAATTTCATGGTCCGCGAGGTCACAGCGTTCGCCTCCGTCGACGCGCCGGAAGGCGCCTTACTGCCAGACGCGCCAGCGACGCGGGTGGGCTTCCACCGGGACCGTTTCCGGCCGCTTGCCGCCGGTTGAGCCGTCACAGGATGTGACATCGCGCGGCTAGATGTAACACATGTGGCTGATGTTGCGAATGTTAAACCAGAGATTGTTGGTATCTGTGAGGACCACGTGACACAGTGCATCCGCGTACTAGATCGACGCGTTCTGACGGTGTCGGGGGGGACCGCCGCCTGTTCTCGAGGCGCCGGGAAGGGAGTGGGGTTTGAGCGTCCGGATTCGGCGTCGCGTTCCCGGTCGTGCATTCGTTGTCAGCCTGCTCACGCTGCTGGCTCTGGTGGTTCAGCCAGCTGTCGGTCATGCGTTGCCACCACCTCCGCCAAACCCCAGTGACGACGCGATAAAAAGCAGCCAGACGCATGTCGACGCCACCGCAGCCCGGGTCGGTCAGTTGGCCAACCAGGTTGCCCAGGCCGACGCGGCACTACTGGCGTCGCAGTCTCAGCTGGAGCTTAAACGCGAACAGGCCAACAAGGCGCTGATCAATGAGCAGGCGGCCCAGGCCGCCTTGAGCGCTTCGACGCTGCGGGCGAACAGTGCCAGGGCGGAATCTGAGGCAGCTGCAAAGCAGATTGATGTGGCGCGTCAGGATCTCGACCAATTTGCTGCAGCAAGTTTCCGGCAGGGGAGCACCGTCGGTTCACTGTCGGCTTTCCTCGGCACCAAAAGTCCCAAGGACTTGCTTGCTCGAGCCGAGCTGCTGGATGCCGTGGGAGGCGCCCAGCTGCACGCGGTGGACAACATGCGGCGCGCCCGCGTCGATGCGGCCAATAAGGAGTCCCAGACCCGAGCGGCCCTGGCCGCAGCTCAAGCCGCTCAACAAACCGCCGCGGAAGCGAAGAGCGCCTTCGATGCCGCGTACCACACCGCAATCGACACCGAGGCGGCCCAAGCCGCGAAGTCCAAAGCCCTCGAAGACCACAAAGCCGACCTTGAGCGGCAGCTCTACGACGCCCAGAACGCCGCAGCGGGACTGCGCGGTCAGCGCCAGCGCTACGAAGAATGGCGAGCGCAGCGCGATCGTGAGCAGGCGGCGGCTGCGGCGGCGGCTGCCGCGGCTGCTGCGGCGGCCGAGCGCGGCGCGGCGACTGCTGGTGGGTCCCGGGCCATGGCCATCTCCGCCCAGTCAGTGATTAATCGGGCGATGTCGCAACTCGGTATCCGCTACTCCTGGGGCGGTGGGGACGCGGCAGGACCTACCATCGGCGTCCGGGATGGCGGTGTTGCGGACTCCTTCGGTGATTACCGCAAAATCGGCTTCGACTGCTCGGGGCTGATGATCTACGCCTTCTCCCGCGCACTGGGCTATTCGTTACCGCACTACAGCGGCTTCCAGTACAACGCAGGCCGGAAAGTCCCCCTGGCCCAAAAGCAGCCCGGCGACATGCTGTTCTGGGGGACCAGCGGAGATGTCCATCACGTGGCCCTGTACATCGGCGGAGAACAGATGATCGAAGCGCCGTACTCCGGCGCTGCGGTGCGCGTCACTTCGGTGCGTTACGACGGGATCATGCCCTACGCCGTGCGGATGCTGTAGGGATGCTGTAGGTCCCGGATAGCCTTCACAGCCGTCATACCTGGACCACGGTTGGGTCTGGCTGAATCAGCATCCCTGGTGTCCGCGCATGTCGCTGCGCCTGCTGCAATGTGGTGTGCCACCGTAGGCGTGCCCCTGAACCGGACGGACCATGTGCGAGGAGGACCCGTGAGCGACGCAGACGGCGGGGTACCCCCACCAGTTTCCGGTCTCACCAACCATTCCAGCCGCCCGGCGTCCCCAGCCAAGGATGCCGAGCTGATCGAGCGGACAGTCTTCGAGATCCAACGGGTGATCGTCGGTCAGGATCGGCTGGTCGAGCGGATGCTGGTCGGCCTGCTGGCTGGGGGCCACCTGCTGCTGGAAGGCGTGCCTGGGGTAGCCAAGACTCTCGCTGTAGAAACTATCGCCCGGGTGGTGGGCGGCACGTTCTCGCGCATCCAGTTCACCCCTGACCTGGTTCCCGCTGACATTCTCGGTACCCGCATCTACCGGCAGGGCCGGGAACAGTTCGACGTCGAACTCGGGCCAGTGATGGCGAATTTCGTGCTGGCCGATGAGATCAACCGTGCGCCGGCCAAAGTGCAATCGGCGTTGCTGGAGGTGATGGCGGAACGGCACGTGTCGATCGGCGGTACCACCTACCCGACTCCCGCGCCATTCCTGGTGCTGGCCACTCAGAACCCCATCGAGAACGAAGGCGTCTACCCGCTTCCTGAGGCGCAACGCGACCGCTTCCTGTTCAAGATCCTCGTGCACTACCCCACGGTGGAAGAGGAGCGGGAAATTATCTACCGGATGGGTGTGCAGCCGCCACAACCGCATCGCGTGCTCGACCCCACCGAGCTGGTCCGACTGCAACGAGTCGCTGCTCGGGTATTCGTGCACCACGCCCTGGTCGACTACGTGGTGCGATTGGTGCTCGCTACCCGTACGCCGGCCGAGCACGGGCTATCGGACGTGGCCGGATGGGTGGCTTATGGCGCCTCCCCGCGGGCCAGCCTGGGCATCGTGGCGGCGGCTCGCGCGATGGCGTTGATTCGCGGGCGGGATTACGTGCTGCCGCAAGATGTCATCGATGTTGCCGGCGACGTGCTGCGCCACCGCCTGGTGCTGTCCTACGACGCGCTGGCCGACGGGGTGCCGGTGGAGCACATCGTCACCCGGGTACTGCAGACCGTGCCGTTGCCCCAAGTATCTGCCCGCCCCCAGGACCCGGTGATCGGTGACTCAGGAGCACCAGCCGGGGTGGCTGGGCAGGGCTGATCGAGCAACTGCCTGACGGAGGGACAGTTCGAGCCAATGGCGGCGCGCGGCGAGCGGGCCGAGCGGCACCCGTGGGCGCCGCCGGTGCTGCGGGAGGGACGCACGGAAGCCGCGCTGCGCGCGCTCGAACTGACCGTACGGCGCCGGCTGGACGGGCTGCTGCAAGGCAATCATCTGGGACTGGTTCCAGGGCCGGGTACGGAACCGGGTGAAGCTCGCCATTACCAACCAGGCGATGACGTCCGCCGGATGGACTGGGCGGTCACCGCGCGCACCACCGAACCGCATATCCGTGAGACCGTCGCCGACCGGGAGTTGGAGACCTGGCTCGCGGTGGATTTGTCGGCGAGTCTCGACTTCGGTACCGCGGAGTGTGACAAGCGTGAGCTGGCGATCGCAGCCTGCGCTGCAGTGACTCATCTGACCCGGGGCGGCGGGAACCGGATCGGTGCCGTCGTGGCTACTGGCGCTGACACGCTGCGGGTCCCGGCCCGCGGCGGCCTGGCACATGCCCGGAGGATGCTCCGCCAGATCGCGGAGTTGCCACGACCTGCCGAAGGGGTCCGCGGTGACGTTGCCGCGACATTGGAAGCGCTACGCCGGCCTCCGCGACGCCGCGGGTTGGTCTCGGTGATCTCGGACTTCCTCGGCCCCCGGTCTGGGGAAGTCTTCGATTGGGAACGCCCGCTGCGCGGGCTGTCCGCCCGGCACGACCTCATCGCGATCGAGGTCCTCGATCCACGCGACCTTGAACTGCCGGATATGGGCACGGTGGTGCTGGCGGATCCTGAGACAGGGCGGCAGAAGGAGGTGGTGACTACGCCGCTGCTGCGCCGGGAGTTCGCCGCCGCGGCGGCCGCGCATCGCGATGAGGTGGCCAGGGCGCTACGGCGATGCGGCGCTGCCCAGCTGACGCTGCGCACCGACTCAGACTGGGTCTCTGACATGGTGCGGTTCGCCGTCGCCCGCAAACGCCTCTGGTCAGGGGGCGTCGCATGAGCTTCGGCGGGTTTACCAGCCCGTGGTGGTTCCTGATGCTGGCAGTAGTCGCCGCGTTGACGATCGGCTATGTGTGGATGCAGCGTCGGCGGCGCCAGCAGATTTTGCGCTTTGCCAACCTGGCCATGCTGGAGAAGATCGCACCGAAGCGTCAGGGCTGGCAACGGCACCTGCCGGTAGCTCTGCTGCTGGCCGCATTGGTGCTGTTCACGGTCGCGCTGGCCGGCCCGACTGCGGAGCAGAAGGTGCCGCGCAACCGGGCCACGGTGATGCTGGTGATCGATGTGTCGCTGTCCATGCGCGCCACGGATATCGAACCGAGCAGGATCGCGGCGGCCCAACGGGAGGCGAAGAAGTTCGCCCACGACCTCACGCCTGGGGTGAACCTGGGGCTGGTGTCGTTCGCCGGCTCGGCGACGGTATTGGTCTCACCGACCACGGAACGTGCCTCGGTGAGCCGGGCGATCGACAATCTCAAGCTGGCTGAGGCCACCGGTACGGGGGAAGCGATCTTCGCTGCCCTGTCCGCCATCGAGGCGTTCGGTGCCGTGGTATCGGATGCGCAGGGACCGCCGCCAGCGCGCATCGTGTTACTTACCGACGGCAAGCAGACCGTGCCGACACCCGACGGCGATGATCCGCGCGGCGGGTTCACCGCGGCTCGGGCCGCCGCCGCCGCCAAAGTCCCGATCTCGGCCATCTCCTTCGGCACCCCCTACGGCCAGGTGGAGATCAACGGTGAGCGCCAGCCGGTGCCGACCGACGACGAGTCGATCCGGCGAATCGCCGAGTTGTCCGGGGGTCAGTTCTACGATGCCGGCACTGCCGGTGAGCTCAGCGACGTCGTCAACACGCTGGGCGAGCAGATCGGCTACGAAACCAAGCGGGCCGATGCCAGCAAGCCATGGCTGATCGCCGGCACCCTCGCTGCGATACTCGCCGCTGCCAGCGCGGTGGCCATCGGCCAGCGGCTACCGTGAGCGGATCGTCAAGTGCCACGGAGGGATCGCAGGTGGGCCGTTCCGTTCTTGTGACCGGGGGCAATCGCGGTATCGGGTTGGCGATCGCCCATGCCTTCGCTAAACAAGGTGACCGGGTCGCCGTCACCCATCGTGGATCTAGCGTGCCCGCGGACGTGCTGGGTGTGCGCTGCGACGTCACCGATGGCGCGGCTGTGGAAGCGGCCTTTGCGGAAGCAGAGCAGGCCCACGGGCCGATCGAAGTGCTCATTTCCAACGCCGGGATCACAGACGACACGTTGCTGCTCCGGATGACCGAAGACCAATTTTCCCGAGTGCTGGATACCAATCTCACTGGTGCCTACCGGGTCGCCAAACGGGCTGCGAAAAGCATGCTGCGGGCCCGGTGGGGTCGGATGATATTCATCTCGTCTGTCGTCGCGCTATCCGGCGCGCCAGGTCAAGTCAACTATGCTGCCAGCAAGGCTGGGTTGATCGGTGTGGCCCGATCCATAGCTCGGGAGCTGGGATCTCGATCGATCACGGCAAACGTCGTCGCACCCGGCTACGTCGACACCCAGATGACCGCGGACGTCAGTCAGGCGCGCAAAGACGAAATCCTGGGTTCGATCCCGTTGCGCCGTCAAGCCACCCCTGATGAGATCGCCGGGGTCGTGACGTTCCTTGCCTCGGACGCGGCCGCCTATATCACCGGGGCGGTGTTGCCGGTCGACGGTGGCTTGGGTATGGGTCATTGACGGTAACGAAGGGACACGAGGGAGGATTTCGGTGGCGGGTCTGCTCGACGGCAAACGGTTACTGGTCACCGGAGTGATCACCGATGCCTCGATCGCGTTCCACGTGGCGCGCGTCGCGCAGGAGCAGGGTGCCCGGGTGGTGCTCACCGGGTATGGCCGGTTGCGCCTGGTGGAGCGGATCGCGCAACGACTACCCCAGCCCGCTCCGGTCATCGAACTCGATGTGGTCGATCAGACCCAGCTGGACTCATTGGCCGATCGACTGAGTGCGCACGTCGATGGCCTCGACGGGGTATTGCATTCCATCGCTTTCGCACCGGCGTCCTGCCTGGGTGGCAAATTCCTCAATACGCCGTGGACAGACGTTGCCACTGCCTTGCAGGTGTCTGCATTCTCGTTCAAATCACTGGCGATGGCCTGTTTGCCACTGCTCGGGCGCGGTTCCTCGATCGTCGGGATGGATTTCGACAACCGGCAGGCGTGGCCGGCCTATGACTGGATGGGGGTAGCAAAGTCGGCACTGGAATCGGTCTGCCGCTACCTGGCGCGCGAACTAGGCCCGGACGGTATTCGTGTCAATCTTGTGGCATCCGGGCCGGTGCGCACCATGGCGGCCAAATCCATCCCCGGCTTCGCCGAGTTCGAAAACGCCTGGAACTCTCGTGCACCGCTAGGTTGGAACATCGAAGACCCCAGCCCGGTGGCCCGTACGGTGTGTGCGCTGCTGTCGGATTGGCTACCCGCCACCACCGGCTCCATGGTGTGGGCTGACGGCGGTTTCCACGCGGTCGGCGTCTAGTGGGCATGCCTTCACGTACTGCCAATCCCGGTCCGTGGCGTCTTCAACAGCTGCCAACCTTGGCTGGATCACTACGTTGATCGACGCTGTGCTGCTGCTGTCCTTCGGCGGCCCCGAGGGCCCCGACGAGGTGCGTCCCTTCCTGGAAAACGTCACCCGCGGCCGGGACGTGCCAGCGCAGCGGTTGGAGGAGGTGGCGCAGCACTACCTGCACTTCGGGGGAGTGTCGCCGATCAACGAGTGCAACCGCACACTGATCGTCGCAGTCGAGCAGGTCCTCACCAGCGCCGGGTTGCTCCTGCCGGTGTACTTCGGCAACCGCAACTGGCACCCGATGGTGGAGGACACCGTTGCCGCAATGGCCACCGACGGGATACGCCGCGCCGCGGTCTTCGCCACATCGGCATGGGCGGGGTACTCGGGTTGCCGGCAGTATCATGAGGACATCGCCAGGGCCCGGCAAGCCGCCGGATCTGCGGCGCCTGAACTGGTCAAGCTCCGGCAGTTCTTCGATCATCCGCTGTTTGTCGCCGCGTGCACCGATGCCCTGCGGGCGGCCTGCGAGCAGGCTGGTCCTGGCGCCCGGGTGATCTTCACCGCGCACTCGGTGCCCACGGCTGCGGACGCCACCGCGGGGCTTGCTGCCGACGGTGGTCACCGCTACTCCCGGCAAGTTGCCGAGGCGGCCCGGCTAGTCGCCGCGGCGGCCGGAGTGCACAGCTACGACATCGTCTGGCAGTCCCGCTCTGGGCCACCGCAGGTGCCGTGGCTGGAACCGGACGTCACTGACCACCTCGAGACTGTGCATGCACAAGGGGTGGCCAGCGTTGTGGTCTCGCCGATCGGATTCGTCTCTGACCACCTGGAGGTGGTGTGGGATCTCGATCACGAAGCCCGGCAGCGCGCGACCGAATTAGGGATGAACTTCGTGCGTGCCGCCACCCCGGGCACGGACCCGCGCTTCGCTGAGATGGTGGTGGAACTCGTCGCCGAGCAGGCCGTCGGAGCACCCGCACGTCGGTGCTCACGGGTGCCGGCGGCCGGCCAGGGATCCAACGGCTGCCCGTGTGCGCCGGACTGTTGTTTGCCTGCGCAGCAAGCCGTCATCCGGTAAACACGCCGCGAAATCGGATAGACGGGGCGGTTTGCCTGAGCGGGAGTTGGTCAACGCCGTCCAGCACGTGGGGTCAGCGCCCGCACCGCCTCGGCCACCGCCGAGCGCCGGGCCTCGCGCACCGCCGTGAACAGCGGTCGCAGTGCCGCTGCCCGAGCTGCCGCCACCGATGCGGACACTGCACCGCCAAGGTTGTCGGGATCCGCGACCCGCAGGATGGCCTCCACCTCGTCAGCCTGCTCAAGCACGCGCAGTGCACGGCCCGGTGTGCCCTCCGGCCACGGCGGCCGGACCCGATGTTCCAGCGTTTCGGCAATCTCAGCACGAACGCCTGGCCGGTGCCGCGCGACATCGAGCTCCACCAGTGTGGTCGCCGCTTGGCGGACGGCGCCGCGCAAGCCATGCTCGGCATCGACCAGGGCAGGTTCGGGGGCCGGGGGGAGGGGACCATTGCTGAACACAGTCCAGCGCAGCACCCCGTCTGCAACTGCACTCGGCACTGCAGCTAGTTCTGCGCCAGCGAACACGGCGACTTCGCCACTGGTCAACGCTGCAGCGGCCAGTGGTCCGTTGGGTGGCAGGCCTCGCACATCGCCCACTACCGGCAACAACAGCTGCCCAGCACCGGCCCCGGCCCGCCGGATCGCGGCGAGCAAGCCGACCACTGAGGTCGGTACTGCTCCCGGGGCCGGCAGATCGAGCTGCAGCGCGGTGGCTTCATCGGCAGCTACCACCTCCTGGAGGCCTGCCCACGTATGCAGGCCATCGATCACGGCATCAGGGGCGGCGGAGCCGTGCAGCCAAGCTGAGGCCCACACGGTGAGTGTCGCGCTGGGGCATGGCACGGAGTAGGAGAGTAGAACGCCCACTCAGCTCGTGCACATGCGGCGTGGCCACTGCGCCAGAAATCGCTCATCCGGCTAGCGTCGCCGCCATGCCGAGGTGGAACTCACTGAGCAACGCAGGATCCGGTGCCGATGCCCTGCCGCCACACCGGCGCCGGGAAGTGCCGCAGTTGTCGGCCGAGGCCGGTCTGGTGGTAGAGGACGCCGCAAGTGGTTTCTGCGGTGCCATCGTGCGCTGTGAACGTGATTCGGTGCTGCTCGAGGACAGCAAGGGACGGGTCCGGATGTTCCCGCTCCGGTGCGCCGCCTTCTTGATCGACGGCGATCCGATCACACTGGTCCGTCCGGTAGGCCAGGACACCGCGGGCACCACTCGATCCGCCTCTGGCTCCGTCAAGGTGGTGGGCCGGCGAGCTCGAGTCGC
Source organism: Pseudonocardiales bacterium (assembly GCA_019241525.1). Classification (GTDB taxonomy): domain Bacteria; phylum Actinomycetota; class Actinomycetes; order Mycobacteriales; family Pseudonocardiaceae. The sequence continues at coordinate 12,097 of JAFAWY010000050.1, read as the reverse complement.
ACGGGCCAGCCGGATCTGGGTGGAAGGCAAGCATGACGCCGAGCTTGTGGAACGGGTCTGGGGTCACGATCTGCGGGTTGACGGTGTGGTCGTGGAACCACTCGACGGCATTGACGAACTGGCCGAGCGTGTTGCGGACTTCCACCCGGCGCCACACCGGCGGCTCGGGGTACTAGTCGATCACCTCGTCGGTGGCAGCAAGGAAAGCCGCCTCGTACAGGCGGTGCGTTCGCAGCATGTCCTGGTGACCGGGCATCCCTATGTCGATATCTGGCAAGCCGTACGACCTGCGGCGCTATCCATTCCACGGTGGCCGGACGTACCGCGGGGCGTGCCGTGGAAAGAAGGTGTGTGCCAGGCGTTAGGTTGGGTCGACCGGCGGGGGATCGCGGATCCGGCGCAAGAATGGTGCCGCATTCTGGACTCGGTGGCCAGCTTTCGTGATCTTGAGCCAGCCCTGCTGGGCGCCGTAGAAGCGTTGATCGACTTCGTCACGACGGACGTGTAGTGATCTCCTGACGATCACAGCGCCATCCCGGTAGAAGATCTGCCACTATGGACCCATGGCCGCTGTCGTGTGGCTCATCGCCGGGTTTGCGTTGATCGCTGCCGAGGTTCTCACAGGAGGCTTCGTGCTGATCATGCTCGGTGTGGGTGCGCTGGTCGCGGCGGGTTTTGCGGCACTGGGCGGGTCGATCTGGCTGGAGGTAGCGGTGTTTGCCATTACCTCGGTGGCGCTGACCATGCTGGCCCGTCCGGTGCTCAAACGCCGGATGTACAGCGCGCACGTGCCGACTAACGTCGATGCGTTGCTCGGCGATAAGGCCATCGTGGTCAGCACCGTCGATGCGCATGGTGGCAAGATCAAGCTCCGTGGAGAGTTGTGGTCTGCCCGTGCGTACGACGAAACTGAGGTACTCGAGCCCGGCCGGAAGGTTACGGTGATGACCATCTCCGGTGCCACCGCCGTTGTTGTGGGGGACATTCCATGAGTATTGCCCTGGTCGTGGTGCTGGTTGTGATCATGCTGGCGATCGTCGTCACGGTCTACAAGGCCGTCGTGGTGATCCCGCAGGCGTCCGCCGCCGTTGTCGAGCGGCTAGGTCGTTACCGGAGCACGTTCAATCCCGGACTGAACTTCCTGGTGCCATTTATCGATCGCATCCGGGATCGGATCGATTTGCGTGAGCAGGTGGTCTCCTTCCCACCGCAGTCCGTGATCACTAAAGACAATTTGACCGTCGATATCGATACCGTCGTGTACTTCCGGGTGACGAACCCGAAAGACGCCGTGTACGAGATCTCCGACTACGTCGCCGCAGTAGAGCAGTTGGCAACTACTACGCTGCGTAACGTTGTGGGTGGGATGAGCCTGGATGACACCCTGACCTCCAGGGACTACATCAATGGCCAGCTGTCCGGCGTGCTTGACGAGGCCACCGGGCGCTGGGGCATCCGGGTCGGTCGGGTGGAGCTGAGGGCAATCGATCCGCCGGTATCCGTCCGGGACTCGATGGAAAAGCAATTGCGCGCCGACCGGGAAAAGCGTGCCACGATCCTCACAGCAGAGGGCCATCGGGAGTCAGCGATCAAGACGGCGGAAGGTCAGAAGCAGGCCGCGATTCTTTCTGCTGAGGGTGCCAAGCAAGCGGCGATCCTTTCCGCGGAAGCCGAGCGCCAATCCCGAATACTGCGAGCCCAAGGTGAACGTGCTGCGCGTTACCTTCAGGCGCAGGGCCAGGCCAAGGCGATCGAAAAGGTCTTTTCCGCGATCAAGGCGGGTCGGCCTACCCCTGAGTTGCTCGCCTACCAGTACCTTCAGACATTGCCGCAAATGGCGCAGGGTGACGCGAACAAGGTTTGGATCGTGCCGAGCGACTTCGGTAAGGCTCTCGAGGGTTTCACCAGGATGCTCGGCGCCCCGGGAGACGACGGGGTGTTCCGGTACGAGCCCAGCAGGGATTACGTGTCCAGTAGCCGGCCTGAGGATGACGACGAGGGTGTCGCAGGGTGGTTCGAGACTCCCAGTGACCCGCATGTAGCCGCTGCCCTACGGGCCGCCGAGGAGGTGGCCCACAAAGAGGTGTCCATGAGCGCGTCGCTCAGTCCTCCTCTGCGGCCCTCCAGCGAGCCACTCGATGCCGACCACGAAGAAGTAACCCGGTCTGGCGAGTCTGCGCAGCGGCCTCCGGCCGACCGGAACCCTCCTCCACAACGGCCGCCGTCCGACTGATCAGCAGCAACGGGTGAACTCACCCTGAGCACGTCGAGCAGCAGCGCGGTGTCGGCGCTACTGTCCGGGCCATCGGCGCCGCACTAACCAAGCTGCCCCATGGATTGGCGGGCCAGTGCGGCACCTGCCGTAAGTTGGCTTGATCGTCGCTGTGGCGATGAACGACGCCGGGATGCGTACCCCACCGCCCCCCATCGGTGCGCAAGGTCAGCGGTCCCTTGCCCACCACGTTGTGGTGCGGAAGTATCGCAGAGCGGAGCAGGCTAGATGTGCGCCAACAGCTATCTCCAGCTGGCGGTCATCGTGAAGTCGCCTCGGCCGATGCGGGGAAGCGGGCCTCGGCAATCAATCCGAGCATGCCGATTGCCGCACCCGCCAGCGACACGGCGAGCAATGCGGGCGAGGTGTTGCCGGTGAGAGCATCGCCGAGCAGGACCACTGCTACCGATCCGGGCACGATTCCCACGGTGCCAGCCAAGTAGTGGCGAAAAGAGATCGAAGACAGCGCGCAGCAGTAATTGACTACCGAGAACGGAACTGCCGGAATCAACCGCAAGGACGCCACTGCAAGCCAGCCACGCCGCCGTAACCGGGCATCTACCGTGCGCAGTACCTGGCGGTCCAGATGCGGCCGGACAGGGCCACCCGCCAGCCGGCGGACCAGGCCAAACGCGAGCACCGCAGAGAGCATGGTCGCGGTCAGTGACAGACTCACGCCAAGCAGCGGTCCGAACAGCAGCCCAGCAGCAAGGGTAAATACGGTGCGAGGCACCGGTGCCACGGTCACCAGGGCATGCCCCAGGAGAAACAACAGTGGTGCGGCCACGCCGACCGATTGTGCCCAGGCTCGGATCTGCAGCGGCGTAGGTACCGGCACCACCGCAACGGTGACAGTCGCCGCGAGCAATAAGGACACCGCGATCAGCAGCCGGATGCGAGGCGCGGTCAGTCCCGATACGCGTCGAATCTTGATCTCCGGGTAATCCAGATCATTGCCGGTTGGTCCGGCGCGGTTCGCCACCAGAACCTCAGGTTACCCGGTGCCGGTTACCGCATGGGGATACCCAGCTCAGCCGGGGAGGGGCGGCTCGTAAGGTTTGATATTGGCGTTGAGATGAAACATGTTGTCCGGGTCGTACTTGGCTTTGATCCGAGCTAGTCGCTGGTACTTGCCTAGGCCGTATGACGCCCGTACGCGATCCCCATCGTCATCGGTCATGGAGTTGATGTACCCACCGGAGTCTTTGGCGAACGGTCGCAACGCGTCCCAGACTGACCGCACCCACGACCGGTCTGCTCGCAAGATTTCCGGAGTGGCCCCGATGCCCGCGATGTTGATGATGTATCGCGGCGCCCGCCGCCCGCCGAAGGCCGTCTCATCATCGCCGACCTCCGAATAGGCTCCGTCCAGGCGGAAGATCAGACAGTAGCTTAGTGGGGAGCGCTTAGCGGGAATCCGATTGACGATCTCCGAGATCACATCGTCAGTGAGTTCGTCTAGGTAAATCGCTTCTTGGTAGCCCAGAAGGCCCCACGGGGCGGTCTCATCGAGCGTGCGCTGTAGTGCGAGATACGGGATCGGACTGACCAGCTCGAACAACGGCGGCAGCGCATCCCGAATCGGCGCAATGATCCGGGCGTGTTCGGCAGCGGAAGAAAAGCCCACCACGAGGAGCAGATATCCAGGCGTGAAATGGTACTGGGGCGGTACAAACGGGGCCGGGGGTGCATTGAGCCCGATAGCGATTTGTGCGCCAGCATCGGGAGGAAGGTTGGGCACGATATCGCGGGCCAATCGGAGGACCTGCTCTCCGCTTTCCATCCCCCAAAAGAACAGTCCCAGTTGCACTTCAGGCCCGATGGGGTGCAGCTTGAACTCAAAGGTCGTAACCACGCCGAAGTTCCCGCCCCCGCCGCGGATCGCCCAGAACAAATCGGCGTGCTCCTGAGGCGAGGCATGCACACAGCGACCGTCGGCAAGCACGACATCGACCGAGACCAGGCTGTCGAGGGTCAAGCCAGCTTTGTGGGTCAACCACCCGATACCACCACCGAGCGTCATGCCGCCGACGCCGGTGTGACTGATCACCCCGGTAGGCACCGCCAAGCCATGTACCTGGGTAGCCGCATCCAGTTCGGCCACGGTGGCACCACCGCCTACCCGGGCCAAACGCGCGTCCGCACTGATCACGACGCGACGCATCGCACTGAGATCGATCATAAGTCCGCCATCACAGACTCCCGCCCCGGAGAACGCGTGACCACCGCCCCGCACCGATACCTCCAAATTCTGCTCTCGGGCGAAAGTGATTGCCGCAGCAACATCGGCTGGCGACAAACAGCGAGCGATCGCTACCGGGCGGCGATCGATGTCGTTGTTCCACTGGATGCGCGCGGTGTCATAGTCGGCATCCTCGGGTGTGATCACCTTCCCGGCCAGCACCGTGCGGAGTTCTTCCAAACGATGAGACGAGACTTGGATCATGAAACAGCTCCCAGACCTGGCGGTGCGTCGTAATTGAGTTCTGCCGGGATCCGGGTGACGCTGCCAGCCCTTATCGGCGGCGGCGGACCATTTCCCATATGTTAACGAATCGGAGTATTTCGACATCATGGAGTGATGGGACAACGCGTTGCGTACGCGTTGGCAACCACCTCTGCGAAGACATCGATGGCGGCAGTGCGGCCCGCGTCGGGCTAACCGTGCGCTACTACGCCATCGCCAAGAGTCATCCGCTCCCCGCACTGGCGCGTCGCGGCGACGGGATGTCGGCGGCTAGCCGCTCGATCTCCGGTTCGTCGATCTCCGCAAGGCCTAGTGCGTCAGACATCAAATCCTCCTCGGTAAAGCGTCCCGGCGGTACCAGGGCAAAACGCGGCATCGGCGTAATGTCCATTCAGTTTCCCATACCCTGCCCAGGTGTAGCCTCATGAGCAATCAGTAGATGCACCTAAATCTGCGAGGCCCGGCTACGTAGTCCAGAGTTGGTTTTCTCATACGTAGCGCTGGCTTGCTTCGACGTAGCCCCAAGCGGCCGGTACCTAACGGGAGGCAACGAAGAATATTTGCCTGAATACTCTCCGTAAGTTCGATTCCACAATACTGCCCGACGCACAACGTACTCTTCCTATACTGCCTTGTGCCACCGCCGCGGTTGCGTCCGTAAGTCAGGCAGATGACCTCGATGGTGATGGGGTAGGTGGGATCTGATGTGATCCCCCACCGCGTGGGCGATCGCTGGCAAATCATGCTCCGTGCCACCAAGCGACGAGCGATGGCGACACGGTGTGAGTGCCGGTGTCACCACCGCGGTGAAGGCGCTCTACCTGCTGAAACTGTTCACCCGCCCGGTACATGCGCTCTACTGCTGCCTACCACCGTTGGCGATGGTTGGTCAGAGATTTCCCACAACTATTTATGATAGAACGCGCCAGGGCAGAGCCGACTCGGCGCAAAGTACAGTGCACCCATCTGCATACCAGTGTAGTTTTCTCCTGAGCGAATAGTGTGGCCCCGACCTACACGTCTGATCAACTGCAGGGTCATTACCAACGGTCGCGGGTAGCGATCGTAGGCTGGGCAGCATTGCCACTGCGGCGGGAACGTCATCGCGACAGTTTTCGGATCTCTTCCCATCCACGAGAAGGTTGACGTAACACGAAAACGGTGGTTCGTACGGGGCGGAACACCGGTTACCAACCCCCAGCGATCGCTGGCTGCTCCAGTCGGGTGTCCCGTGACGGGGCGGCGTGTATGCAGGTATGCCCGGCGGGATGACACGACCTGACGGCCACTGGTTGGCAAAGCGGAAACCAACGAGTCCCTCGCAGACCTACCAACTGCCCGGCCCGGCATACTGAAGCGTCCAGACCTTCGGCAACTTTCACATGAGATGTTCCGAGTGCTTTCGGCGCTGGAGTTGTTGCGCGCTATGCGCGCGGTTGCGGTCGGAGAGGCAGACGGCAACATAGAGCGCGTCGAGACGGCGACGTGCGGGTCGGTTTCCCGGGAGCCGGCGACCAGGGTATGTCGACGAGGTCGCTAAAGCGATAGGCGGACTACTCCGGGACGGAGTCGGGGCAGGCGGCACCGTGTTGCGCACGGCTGTCGACGGGCGCACTTCCGGCTGGCGAGCTCGAAGCGGTATCCGGCCTCCTAGGCGAGTGGGGGAGTTGCCGACCAACGCAGAAGGTGTTGCTGGCCCGCGGTGGAGGTCAGTGCTTGTCCCGGTGAGGCATCCGGGTCGATTGCGTCGGCTACGGCAGGGACGGCGGATGCTGTATTGCTGTCGAAGTCTTGAGATCTATGATGTCACGTAGTCCGATGTCTTGGGAGCCCGCACGACGGTGGCCACCGAGGTGTGGGCCGACTGGCTAAGTCGCTGTGGGTGAGGTGAATGACATCAGTCGGTTCTCGATGGTGATCCGGCCGATGCGTTGGCCTCGGACCGTCAGGGTGGGTCCGAATCCGCGGATATGAGTGATGCGGCAGGTCGCCACGGCCGCCGTTAATCGATGACCCGACAGGCTACTGGCATACCGTCTGCTCACGGCACTGCGCTATGCCTCGATCCACCCATGCGAATCGGCTATCCTGACCAGACCCTCCCGTATGCGTAATATTTGCTCGGCCGTCATAGTGGGGCTAGCATTGAGAAGAGTTTCAGTAACCTCATCAAGAAATTCTTTTTTGGAAAGCACGTCACAAAGGCCGTCATCCGTGGCCGTACGCGAAGGTGTGTTTGTTGTACTTATCGCCGTCGGTGGACTGGTGGGCCGACCCAGAATCCGGACCCGGGAAGCCTTCGGGCCTCGGTCGCCATCTTCGACATCGAACTCAACTAACGTGCCCGGTCCAATTAAGCGCTTGTCAAAGTCAAGGTCGTTGACATGTATAAATACGTCTTCGCCGCCGAGGTCGGGAGCCACGAAACCGTAGCCGCGAAATTCGTCGAACCGCACAACCTTGCCTGTTGCCACCTGCATGCATCCAATCGTTACCGTAAATACTTGACGCATCCCATAGGGGTCACTGCGAAATGGTACCGCTTTGCGACGGCTAACGCAACATCCATTGTTTTGGGATGTTCGGTCCGATCACTCATCTGGCGGGCTGCGGCCTGCTTAAATAAACTCGACGACTCTACCAAACCAGTAACCGCAGTATCCGACAGTCGGGGATGCCACATCTATAGAGAGTGGATGTGAATGCGCCATGCTGGAGGCGAGGGACGACTGAGCTGCTGTCGAGTTGGGTGGCTGTTTCCACATCGTCGACATAACCGATGCTGATCAGTTCGCGGCCCCTTGCGCAGTCGTATAGAGCCGTAGCCAGATCTCTGGCAACAGCGCAAAAGGTGTCGGCCACCGTGTTCGCTTCGGGGGAGATGGCCGACCATCCGTCAGCGCGAAGAAGCTGGAGGACGCTGCCCGCACCCCATTGATCTTCGACTGCCGGTCGAAGGTTTCCCTCTGGCCAGCGTTCACCGGCGGCGATAACTGCAACGCGCAGCTCTGGCTGCATCGCCACGGTCGGCCGCGACAGTCAGGGTCGTGGTGGAGCTGAGCACATCGACAATGACAGCGACATCGCATTCCGCAGAGATGGCATGTGCGCCGCTCAGATCCCAATCAGCGCGCATAGTCAGTTTGGCGGAGCAGGCATCAGGAAAGTCATCGCGGTAGACATTATCGGTGCTGACCATCCGGACCTGGTGCAGCTCGGTCGCTCATTAGTGGACCCGGATGTTTGGTCAGGGCGGACTCGGCTATACAGGTGGCACGAGCAAGGGGTTGTTGGAATGCTCCGCATCGTGAACCGAGAACGGTTGAACCAAAAGGAGCTAGTCCGCTTGCGGCGGGCACGGGACCTGATGGACCGCTGGTATGCCGTGCCGTTAGACGTGCCGACGATGGCACACGCCGCCTTTATGTCACCGTCGCACTTTACCCGCCGGTTCCGCTTGGCCTACGGCGAAACGCCTACACCTATCTGATGACCCGGCGCATCGAGCGGGCAATGGCGCTGCTGCGTCGCGGCGACTTGACGGTAACGGAGGTGTGCCTGGCGGTCGGCGCATCCTCGCTTGGCTCGTTCAGCGCGCGTTTCACCGAGCTGGTCGGCCAAAGCCCGAGTGTGTACAGGGCGGCCCAGCGTGTGACCCCGGCCGCCGCCGTGCCGGCCTGCGTGGCCAAGTCGTGGTTGCGGCCGAAGCTGTGCCGCTGATCGAGCAGGATTGAAGAAGCCGGACGCTCGGCTAGGCCGCTAGCCTCGCCGCCATGAACTTGACCGTCTCGCACACCTTCGTGATCGTCGATGACCAGGACAAGGCTTTGATTTTCTACCGGGATGTACTTGGTCTGCAGCTGCGCGTCGACGCTCCGCTCGGTGACATGCGCTGGCTGACAGTCGGCCCAGAAAGTCAACCGGAGCTGGAGATCGGGCTGATCCTGCCGGAGATGGGACGCTCGCCAGAGGACGCGCGGGCGTTGTCGGAGCTGCTAGCGAAAGGTGCGCTAGGGAGCCTTATCTTCAAAACCGACGACTGTGACGCGACCTTCGAACAGATCCAAGCCGCCGGGGCGGAGGTCCTGCAGGAACCGATCGACCAGCCCTACGGCGTGCGTGACTGTGCGTTTCGTGACCCGGCCGGCAACCACATCAGGTTCTCCCAATCGCTTACCAGGACAGCAACCAGCGCCTAGCCAGCGAGCTGCCGCCGGCGCGGTCATGTCGGCTCGTCGCCGCCCCGCTCCCTCGATGAGGCCAGCCCAAAGGCCTGCTCAAAACTGGTAACTCACTTGCGGCGTAGCCGTGGCGGACTTGTGGCCTTCGATTCGCTGCCCGGGGCAACGCGGAGTTGTGTCGGTGCCGAATGTGCGCGGGAACGCTGTTCAGTGCATCGATTGGCCGCGTTGAACCGTTTCGACTCAATCGCATGTCAACGGGAGCGGTTGTGGCGGGCGACCGGTTACTGGCAATCACGAGCGGGTGACGGTACGCGTGGGAGCACTAACGATAGGCGATCAGCGACTACGGTCAGTGTGCATGAGCGGATCCGACACCACCCAACAAAACCTCGTCCGTGATGTCGATGCCCTAGTCGCCGCCTTCATGTCCGAAGCGCCGCTCGACGACATCGTCCCCCTCGTGGATCGGATCGCCACTGCGGCCGGCCACTGGGATCACATCCCTGACCGCGCGATCATCGAGCTGCGCTCGGCGATCGATCTGATGTGCGAGGGAAAGGCCTGCGCCACCATCAGCGCTCTCCTCGCGGCCCGCTCCGAGCTCATCCCGCCACCACGCTGACGCCGACACCAGCCGCTTCTACCGTGAGTCAAACAGCCTCCGACTCCAACGTGGTGATCTTCGATGAACCCAAGGCGACAGTGTCGCAACCGGTATTGAACTAAAGCCTTGCAATACCCAGTCCACCAGGATCGACCAGACCGTTCCTGGTGGACTTTCGTGCACATTGCAGGTTAGAAGCTGCGCAGACGTGTGCTCCGCTGGGCGAAACCCAGAAATAGCGCGCATATTAACAGTGGTGCCGCGTTCGGCGAGGCTCATATAGGAAACAAAGCGCCATGAAACCTTGAATACCGCTCGATAGCCTGAGCATGGTCAACTAGCCGACGAGCCGGCGATAGCTCGCCCGGGGTTCGAATTCGGTGAGGCCGCCGTGGCGGATCGGGCCGGACGAGCCTACGACCGGGTGCGCGACCGCCTAGGCATGATCAGGCAATCCGTCGCGGCCTTTGCATCCGGGGACCCACGGCGCAGCTAGGGTTTCGGCGAAATTAACGGCTTCGACGGAAAAGCCTGCTCAGAATTTTTGCATAATCCGTGAATGGCGCGCGGTTATTCCTGATTCGAGTGAATGTCAGGCCCGCGTACCGCGTTGGCCCACGGCGCCCCGCAGTCCAACGCAGCCGATACAGCCGATGCAGTCCACGCAGTCAATGCAGCCGATGCAACCCACGCACCGGCAGCAGCCGACGCATGCCAAACATCCGATGCACGCTCTGATGCCAGCGCTGAACATGGTTGCGACGCTGCCCACAACCCCGACGCTGCCCGCGGTGGCCACGCTGCCGGCCACCGCGACACTACCTGCCGTGGCCGCGCTGCCGGCCACGGCGACGCTGCCGGCCACCGCGACACTGCCTGCTGTAGCCGCGCTGCCGGCCACGGCGACACTGCCGGCCACGGCCACCGACTCCCTTGCTTCGGCACTGTCGGCGGTCGAGCTAACGCGGATACCGTGGCTGCGGATGGCCCGCCCGCTACGGTCACCCTTGCCAGGACGTAACGACGCTAGGCGGGCACGAGCCCACGGCTTGTCATGCACCGAAACAGCGTCTCGCGGAAACGCACCTCCTGGCCAGTCCGTCCCCGCGATGCTCGCTGGTTTCTCCCGGTGGCTCTCAGCCGGACAGTCGGGCGGAGTCGGCCTGGGCCGCGGTCCTGGGATCGCTCCGGTTTGGTTCGGCAACCCCACAACGTAATCGCCTGACGATGACTAAATGTCAACTTAGGTTGACAACATGCGCTTGTCAACCTAAGTTGCCTGCCATGGCGGAACACGGGGCGCTGGCGGACCAAGCGACCAACTCCGACCCGGAAATGGGCCTGCGTTCGGTGCGCGCGTTACGGGATCTGGCCGATCGTTTGGAGACGCTGCAGGTCGCCAACGCGCGTCGATCCGGTTGGTCCTGGCAGGAGATCGCAGACGTGCTCGGGGTCACCCGGCAGGCAGTGCACAAGAAGCATCGAGACATCGGTTAGAGGTGGGTAGGCGGAAATGTTCGAACGGTTCAGCAGGCAAGCGCGAAGCGCCGTAGTCCTCGCCCAGGAAGAGGCGCGGGATTTGCGCAGTGAGCGGATTGAGGTCGGGCACCTGCTTCTCGCACTGGCCTCCGCTAATAGGGTGTCCGCGGCCTTTGCTGACTTGGGATGCGACGCGGCCGGCCTGCGCCGGCGGGTGGCCCGAGACAGCGGACCGGAGCTCGACACCGAGGCGCTGGCCAGCCTGGGGATCGATATTGACCGCGTGCGTGCCTCGGTCGAATTGCACTTCGGCGAGGGTGCGCTGGACCGACCGGCGAGGCGATGGCGCGGTGGGCACATTCCTTTTCACCGGAGCGCCAAGAAGTCCCTGGAGTGCGCGCTGCGCGAAGCGGTGTGGTTGGGCAGCAAGGACATCGACGTGTGGCACGTGCTGCTGGGCGTGCTCCGGGCGGAACCGTCCACCGTCGATGATCTGATCGGTGCCGACCGCGCGCATGAGCAACTACGCCAGACTGCGCTGCGCAAGCTCAGCGAACGCGCAGCATGACCAGGCAGTGTCGGCCGCACCAGCCATCGACAGGCCAACCTAAGCAGAGGAAAGGCCATCGCACCTCGAAGTTCCACCGCCGACGGGTAGCCGAGCAGCGGCTGGATCTTTGCTCGCGCACGTCCCGCACGATGCGTTGATGCACGTGGCCACCGCCTGCACCACGAGATGGTGCGGATTGGGGTGGACATAGCGTTGCTATCCGCGCCGCCGACGTAGCCGCGCCACTGTGGATCAGCTGAGCGCATTGCCGAGTGTGTCGTGTGTCGAGGCCGATCGGATGTGCAGGGCTCCTCGCCACCTTGATCTGGTCGCCGTGGGCATGCACGGTGCCGGCCACGCAGACAGCGTGCTTGGCTCGGGGAGACGGACGTACTGCTGGTGACGACAACTATTCGAAAGCGCATTGTTTGAGATCGGTCTGGGTGGCGTCGGTGTGACTACTGGCCATCGGGGTCAGCTCTGGCAGTTGCAGGAGCAGGTTGCGCCGGTGGCAACCTGTGGTGGGCACGGCCAATCGGTG
>JAFAWY010000081.1 GCA_019241525.1 Pseudonocardiales bacterium | reverse complement strand
GGCGCCATGGTGATGGTCGTCACCGATACATCACCTGCACGGCCGCCGACGGCGCCGTCTCAGCAACTAGCTGCAAAAACGCATCGCAGGTAAGCCGGGCGCGGACCTGGCGCGGGTAGCTGCGCGCCGCGGTCGCGACGACCTCATCACCCAACCGGACCCGCCATACCCACTGGCCGTTCCCATTTCGCGATGTCTCGGCCACCGCGTCGGATAAGCCCTCCTGCAACAGGCGGATCGTTTCCAAGCACGACTCCACGTCCGGGGAGGTGTACGCGGATCGGGCCAGGCTGCGGTTGTTGGCCGACATGAATCTCCAGGTGAACCCGCGTACCCGAGGATTGGGAGTGTTGGCCGACCCGGCACTGCCCTCGGGCTCACGCGGCAACGGCACCCGCGCAGCGGACCGCGCCACCGAGACCACCTGGAATCGTGCGGCAGCCATCTGGCCTCCCTCACACCGGAGATTTGACGGGGGCGACGCTCTCCCGTGGAGGTGAACGGACCAGGTCACTCAGTCGACGAAAGGATTGCTACCAAACCCACAGGGGACAGCTACCTATCGTTACAAACTGAGTTTGTCACCACTCGAAAGGAGTGATTATGCCACTCTTAAGAAATTATTATGTACGAAGCGTGTTGATCTCTTGGCGATCCGCTGTGGAGCCTGTCCCTGGACCGGTATCTCCAGCCACGCCACGCCCTGGACGAGTCCTGCCACGCCGGGCGTTTCGTGTCGATGCTGGTCTTGATGGCAGCCGAGCAGTCAATGCTGCGGGCTCACCGCTTGAGCGTCAGTTTCGGACCGATCTCCGGTGACCCGGTAGCACACTCCTCGCGCAATGGCCACCGCGTGATCGCCGAAACGTTCGTAATAGCGGCCGATAAGAGCGGCGTCCACGGCCTGCTCGACCCCGTGCGCCCAGTCCTCGGCGAGCAGGATGCCGAATAGCTGGCGAAGCAGCGCATCGACCTCGTCGTCCGCGACGGCCAACCGGCAACCTGACAGAGGATCCTGGTACTCCACGGCTGTTGCGGCGTCGGCAGCCAACTGGCTGGCGAGCAGGCTCATCCGGGCAAGCAGCGGGCGCACCTTGCCAGAAGTCATCGGGTTGCGGCGCTTCAACTGGGCGATCATCGCCACATGACAAGCCAAATGCCCCATCCGCTGTGCATGGCCCAAGGCCTGCAAGGTCGTCACGACCACGCGTAAGTCACCAGCGACAGGCGCCTCCAGCGCCAGCAACGTGACGCATCGCCGCTCTAAGACCTGATACATCGCCCGGATCAGATCACGCTGTGAGACGACCAGTGCGGCGAGTGCGAGATCATTCTGATGCAACGCGATGGACGCGTTCGTCATCATCTCGCCGGCGAGCCGGACCATCCTGGCGAGATGATCCACAAGCTCCCGGAGTCCGGCGTGGAATGTGGCTCGCATGACACCCACCTCCGAGGTCACACACAAGTGTCACACCAGCCACAGCAGTATCGCAACCATTGTTTCTTATCTGCGGCAGATATGTTGCTCGCAGTGGGCAGGAGCGGATGAAGGTGGGTGACTACCCCTTATCAGCGGTTCTCGGCGTGGGCCGAACGGTTAGTGTAAATGATCGTGCCCACGTGCTCGCCCTGTAGCGCCTTGGTGATGTTCGCCGGGGCCAGTCCGTTGACGATCTGGATCTCTTTCTCATGCTTCGCGTCCGCCATGAGTCCCAGGACCATCGGGTCTATGGGCAGCGTCTCGAGACCGCGGGCCAGCAGCTCAGTCGCTTCGATCCGGGCAATGAGCTCTGGCCGGCGCCCGTTAGCCGTAGCCGGGTCGCTGGTGAACACTCCGTCAACGTCCTTGACGTAGATGAGTCGAGCGGCTCCGTAGGCGTCGGCGAGCAGGAATGCGCCGGTATCAGTGCGGTGCGGGGGAATCTTTCCGACCTCAGGGGGAAACTCGTAAAGCTCATACGGTGGGTACCCATTGGACACCACGGCACGGCTGGCACTGAGGTGCACAGCAAGCTGGTGCGCGATTGCCGCATGAGGCAGGTACGACACCCCTTGTTCGGCGAGCAACGCCGCGACGAGATGTCCATTCTGCTCTGCATCGGCGGAAATCAACTTGGCCAGCACACCCGTGGGCAGGCCGAGGTCGAGACCAACACCAAGAGCGTGGCGGCCCCGGATACCCGGACCCGTCAGGATCAGCATCCGGTATTCCGGCAACGCCGCACGTAACTCGTCGACTACCGGAACCACCGCATCACGGCCCCTGTCCATGATCGAACGGCCGCCGATCACGATTATGTTCAACCACGGCAGGAGCGGGATTACCGGGCCATCCAGAGGCCGGACGAGCTCGCGGTCGAGCAGGGTTTGGCGCATCAACGCCGAGGGCACGTCCTTTGCCGCAAAGGAGGATTCAGGTCCGGAAACGGTGTCTGTCATGGCATTCTCCTCAATGGCGAGTCAGCAATTGGTGTACCCGCTACGCCGGCGGTGTCGATGTGCCGGGGGCTGGCGTCACGCCGCTGAGATGATCGTGCCGACGTGCTCGCCGGCGAGAGCACGCCTGATCAACCCTGGCCGCAGCCCGTTGATGACCTGGACCGACCTCACGTGCCGGGCCCGGCGCATGAGCTCCAACACCGGCCGCTCGATGATGAGATCCGGCAGATCCGCGGCGATGAGCTCCTCTACCGTGATCTGCGGGATCAGCTTGGCGCTCGAGTCGGTTTTCGGATTGGCGGTATACAAGCCATCCTCGTCTTTGACGAAGATCATCTGGGCGCAGCCATAAACTTCCGCCACGAGGTAGCAGCCGGCGTCAGTGCGGTACGGCGGTATCACCCCTTCACGGGGGACGTGCTGCCACATGTCATAGGGAGGCATCCCGGAAAAGATCGCGGCACCGCATTCGGCCAGATACAGCGGGATGGCGCCGAACGCCGAGCCACTCACCACCGGAACACCGTGGCGGGCCATCAGGTACCCCAGCATCTCGGCGTTCTGGTCCGCAACCGCGGCGCCCACGTCGGTCAGCACGCCAGTCGGCAAGCCGAGTTCGGCAGCTAAAGCGTAGACGTGCCGTGCCCGGGTTCCGGCGCCCGTGCCAATGAGAATCTGATGACTCCGCTTGACGGACACTAATTCCTCAACAACAGGATAAACAGCCGATCTACCCCGGTCGATCAAGCTCTGACCGCCGATTTTAATGACGCTCACGTCGGGCAGAATGGCGTAATCTGGCGCCATTCCACTAGCCTGCGCCAGTTCCGCATCGCTCAATGACCGGCTCATTAGCAACGATTCCAACGAAGTCCTACTTATCACATCTGTCATCGTGATCATCCCCACGTCACGCTGCTGAAATACCGGTACTCATGATCGACCATAGTCCCCCTTGACGCACACCGCGAGGTGCTAAGGACAACAGTTGCCCCGAACGTGCGGAGCGTCTCGGAGGCATTCCCCGCATGGGCGTGTTAGAGCCATGCAGGAGCCCGACACAGCGGTTTATTAAGCCGGATGAGTGATATATCGCCACTTTCGTGTACGTCGGGAGCCGAATTGGTTCGATTAGGTACAAGGGAGGGCGACATGAGCACAAATCCCGCGCTGGTGTGGTACGTGAGCTACGGCTCTAATATGTGCGCTGATCGGTTCACTTGCTATCTCGCTGGCGGCATACCCCTCGGGGCGAGCCGGGGATACCCGGGATGCCGTGATCGCCGGGCACCGCTGTCCGCAATCACGTACGACCTAGCCGGTGGCGTTTATTTCGCCACCGAGTCAACGGTGTGGGGCGGCGGCCGGGCCTTCTACGACCACGATCTCGCTGGCGCCGCCGCTGGCCGCGCCTACTTGATCACCTCTGGGCAACTGGCCGATGTCATCAGCCAGGAGATGCATCGGGACACCAGCGCGGACCTCGATCTCACTACAGTGCTGGCAACCGGCCGGGTCGAGCTTGGTCCGGGCCGGTACGAGACCCTCCTGCACCTCGGCGATCTGGGCGGACACCCGTTACTGACCTTCACCGCGCCGTGGCGTGTCACTGATGTGGCCTGGCGGCCACCCTCTGCCTCATACCTGCGCGTCCTCAAAGCCGGGCTGCGCGAAGCCTACGGGTGGGCCGACCACCGCATCGGCGGCTATCTCGCTGACCTACCGGGTGCGCGCGACTACTGGACCGCGGCGGACATCGCCATGCTTGCAGCACCACAGTAAGCACGCGGTGTCCGCCCGTTGCGGTCAGGCGGTGTACCGCTCACCAGGCGCTGGGTGCACAGTCGGTTCGTGGCCCACGATGGTAGGCCGGTCGGTGACGAACTCTTCCTCGATCTGTTCGTCGCGGCGACGGTTCCGAATACCGATCACGATCGCCATCGTGATGCCGTGCGCGGCGGCGAGCATCAGGAACACCACGCCTAACTTGACGACGAGGTCACGAGCCGGCATCCCGGTGGACACGTTCATCATCGAGATCAGCGCCAGCAAGCCCAGCACCGCGAGATGGAAAAGCACTGACACCAGTTGCATTATCGAACGGGCGGAGTCGTTCGGATATACTTTCTGGAGATATCCTAACCCGCCACGGTAGAGGATTTGCCCGTCCACCAGGACCAGCAGCACCCCGATTAAGAGAAATGTTGCGTAGCTATTCGCGTCCATGACCGAGCCCCTATATAATTACTAGCGCCTGCCGGCAGCGAACTACCGGCGGAACAGATGCCGGCCAGCGTCTTTCATCTTCTCGCCTGCCTGCTTGATGTGACCCGTACCCCGCTCCAACTTGCCCTCAATGGTTAGCCCGGGATCGTTCGAGATCTTGCCCGCCGCTTCCTTGGCTCTGCCCTTCAGGATCTGGACGGTGTTTGCGATCTTGTCTGGCAAACCCATCGCCGCGCACTCCTTTCGTCGCGCCTTCGGGGGACGCGTCAAAAGGAAAATACCCTTCAAAAGACCTCGCCAAACGCGATGGTCACCCAGCGCATCCCTGGGGTCGGTAAAACGCGGTGGCTAGTCCGCGAGGACAGCTGGGCCTGTGGTACACGGTCTCCGAAGCCCGAGACGCGCACCGTACATGACACCTGATTGGCGGCACACTAATAGGTGATAATCATTTTTTTGGTAACTGTACGGAGCTAGCCCGATGAACAGCGGGCAGAGTCTTGGACCACGACGGGCAGCACACAGAGTTCACCTGACCGACAGAGCAGCGCAGCCATCTCGCAGCTGAAGCAGCGTATCCAGGGACAAGAGGTGGGATAGACGCCCTCGGAGACAACAGTGCGCACGCTGACACACCGCCACCGACGCAAGACCGGCTCGGGACCTCCCGCCAACGCATTGATTGCCTGGGTCGGCACCGACCCCTATTTGCGCGATGCCGTTACTACAGCGAGTCATCGACGCGAGAGCACCCTCGCGCTGCCCTACCGTTCCCGCTCGGCCACCGCTGCCATGGCGGTCTGCGTTGTCCTCGCCTGTGGCGCGACGGTGGGAATTATCGAAATCATCAGCCACGGGCGCGCGGGCCAGCACACCACTACCCCACCCATTGCCGGCCAGGACACCGTAGTTGCCCACCGCGACAATCCCACTGCATCCGGCCCCGAGGCACTCTCCCTCCTACCCGCTTTACCCGCGGATGGCGCGTCACCACCGCCTGGCAACTACCGCACCCCGGTACCGATGAAACCCATGCTGGTGGAAGGCGAAGTTCTCCCGTCGCGATCCGAGCCGGCGCCAGCGCCACCATCCGCGACCGCCAGCATGCCCAGCTCGCCAGACTCGTCCGTCGCGCTGCCGAGAATCGCCGACACCCCTCATCGCCGCGCTAACGACCCCGAACCCGCCGCCACACGGGCGCAGACCGGTCATGCCGGCGATGCGCACCCGGATGACCCGGCCGGCCAACCTGGCACCCCAGCAGCCGATAAGGGATCAGACGAGGCTGCGGACTGGATCCCAAAGACCGATGCCAGCAACGTCCCTGTGCCAGCAGGACCTCGCCACCGGCCTGCCCCTGGTGGCCCCGGCACGTCAACCCGGCTGCCTCAGGACACTACCGCAGCAGACGGAACTGACCGTACGGGCTCCAGCCCGCCATCGCCCTCCAACCGAACGCCGACAACCAGCCTGAGATCAAACGCAGGCCAGGGATCGGCTTTCCGCTCAGGGACTGGAAGCCGAACGTCACGGGGCGGAACTGGAAAACCGTAGCGGCGGCACACTGGGCACCACGCATTGAGAAGTTCAGACGAGTTTCAATTACCTGTCGCAGGGGGCCAGAGGCTTGACCTAAAAGTGCGCCATCTCCCCGACCCACTGAGTCATTCATCTTGGAGTCGGATTCGACGAACTGACGTCGCAGCGCGACGCCTAGCGACACCTCACACCCGGGATAGGAATTGAGAATGCTTCCGCGGGAGCCAGCCGCAGGTTGCGAAGCAATGTTAAGCCCACGGTGCTGCTGGCTGAGCCCGCTGGCGCGGGATGTTGTCGATATCGGCGTCGGCGACCGTGTTGTCACCGGGCCAGCTTCCTTCGCCCCGTGCTACGCCGCGGCTCAACCGACCGGCTTGTGCCGCGGTGACCCGCGAACGGGGACGGGTACCCCATAGGTGCTCGCCCAACCGCTCAGGCAACGCAGCAGCAACCGGACCAACGAGATCGCCCGGTAGTTGCTCACCCAAGATCTCCAGGGTTGCGTAGACGACGCGCTCGGCGTCACGTTGGCAGGCTAGACCGGTCCGGGTTTGAACCTCGTTGACGAACTGCTCCTCGTGCATGGTGCGCTCCTGCCCGACCCCTTAATTAGCACGTGAAGGCATCGTTTACTTCCCGGTGCTGCTCGGTGAAGAGCATGATTACATCGGTCGGTGTGGTGGATGCCGTCATGCCGCTGGTGTACCCAGCCCCCAGCCCAGCGAAACGAAAACCGGCAGGTGCCTCAATCCGAGCCCGCCATCTGCTCATGTAAATAAGCAAGCGTTTGACGTAACACTCGCGACACATGCATCTGGGAGATTCCGACCTGCTCGGCGATCTGGGTTTGAGTCAGCTGGCGGAAGAATCGCAGCGCAATGATGGTCCGTTCCCGGGGTGGCAGCTGGGCCAGCAGCGGCCGCAGCGCCTCTCGATCGTCGATGAGGGCAAGCTCGCCATCCAGGCCGCCGATGAACTCGCCCAGTGTCGCCTTGCCTTCCCCGGAGCCGAGCATCTCGTCAAGCGAGGAACTGCGATACGCCTCCCCGGCCTGCAGCCCTTCAATGACCTCTGCAACCGGTAATCCCAGCCGATCCGCGATCTCGCTGGGGCGAGGCGCCCTACCCAGCTGTTGGGACAGTTCAGCCAGTGCACTTCTGATGGCGATGTGCAAGTCCTTCAGCCGGCGCGGGACGCGGGTCGACCAGCCGTGGTCACGGAAATAACGACGGACCTCACCGGTGATTGTCGGTACCGCAAATGAGAAGAAGTCCGATCCCCGGCCGGGTTCGAACCGATCCACCGCATTGATCAGGCCCACCGTGGCAACCTGCATCAGATCGTCCAGCGGCTCGCCACGGCCTGCGAAACGGCGCGCAATGTGTTCAGCCACCGGTAGGTAACCATTGATCAACTGCTCGCGAAGGCCCGGCCGTTCAGGGTCGTTAGGGTCAAGTTCGGCATACCGGCGCTGCAACGGTACGAGATGCGCGTACTCACCCTGCTCAGTACCTACCGATGACACGGACGGCGTCACGGTTGTTGCGCCGTCACGGCGTTCTTTGTCACGGTGATGCATATCCGGCCGCGCTGCCCGAGCTCCCGAGGTAGTGCCTCGGCGCTGACCTCATCCGCCAGGCACTCCAGCACCCGCCAGCCAAAGGAGCGGGTAGGCGGCGGTTCGGTGCCATCCTCCACCTCGACGTCCGCGGCGACCACGATTTGCTCGGCATGAGCGGTGAACCTGCACCGCAACGTCGCGTCCGCAGGTGCGATGCGGACCAACATGGCGCAGAGATCGTCGACGGCCATCCGCAGGTCGTCAATGGAGTCGAGGTCGAAATCGGCACGGGCGGCGAGATCCGCAGCGACCGTACGAATCGTGGCGATCACGACGGTGCTGGCCGCGGTCCGCAGTTCAAGACGTAACGCCGAGTCCTCCTGGGGGGCACCATCATCGGTTCCGGCACCGCCGTTGGAAGCCGAATAGTCCTTATCCACGTACGTCACCGTGACCGTCCCGCATCCAGAATCCCAGTGGCATCATCGATCCCTGCGACGCTCCCGGCTAGAGCAGCCATCGTCGTCTCCTCTACGTGTCGGTTGCGCTGCGGTGCGGCATTCGTCTACAGAGTTCTCGCGGCGCATCCGGTCGTGCCCGCGGTGTTCCCAGTGTCGCTAGGTGCCAAACCCTCGCCAAGATCCACTGCCTGCTGCCCGCCCGGTTCTACACCGAGTTCTTCAGCGCATCTGGCACCGTGTCGGCAAAAGTGAAGTGGTCGCGTAGTTCGGTCGCTTCGAGCGCTCGGTTTGCGATCCTGGAGTGGCACACCAGCCGCAGGGCACGACGTTCGCGAGCGGCCAGTTCATTAGCCTCGAACAGTGCAGACAGACCGGCGGAGCCCAGGAAATCGACACCATCCAGATCGACCACGACGACCCGGGCAGCAGACAACTGGGTGTGTAAGAAACTCGCCAGCTTTGGCGCGGTCAGCGTATCGACCTCACCTCGCACGGTTACCACGCGCGCATCAGGTCCATGCTCGGCTACCTGCAAGCCGATGATGTCGGCAGGGAAGTCAGCGGCGGGGGATTCACTGTCCACCCTTGCACCATATAGGGCACGTCTTGACACGCCCACCGCGGGCGGATCAGATACCCCATCGGAGCCGCACTATGCACCGCGTTCGGTAGCACGGAGGGCCAACACGGCAAGATCGTCTCCGTCGTTGCGGCCGAGCCAGCGGCCGACAGTGCGCTCCACCCGGGTTGCCACGGCCTGTGCCGTCATCCCCACGCAATCACTCAGGCACGCCGCCAACCGGGCCGGCCCGAACTGTTCCTGGCCGTCAGGACTAGGACGGCCGGCCTCGGTGACACCGTCGCTGTAGAGCAGGACGGTGTCGCCAGACCGCAACGTGGTTGTGGTCCGGCCGAACCGGGCATCAGGAAGGATCCCCACCACGGTGCCCGGCACTGCCACCTCCTCGACCTGTCCGGTGCTTCGTAACACCATCGGTGGTGGGTGCCCGCCGGTGGCTAGGGTGAGCTGGAGACCCGCATCGGTGGGTCGCAGCGCACCAAGTACCAAGGTGGTGAACACAGTCCGCCCCGCAACCAGCAATGACCGGTTGAGCAGGTACAGCAATTGGGTTGGATCCTGTTCAGTAATCATCAGCGCGGCGAGCGAGTGCTGCACCCGGCCGCTTTCGGCAAGAGCCTCGGCACCCTTGCCACACACATCGCCGAGGCCGAATAATGCGCGCCCTTCTGGCATGGGACGCACCAGGTAGAAATCACCGCCTACGGCCAAGTCGCCCGCCGCCTGGTATGCCACGCCAAGCTGCACCCCAGGCAATTGGGGTAGGGCGTCAGGCTGTGGCGGCAACAGCGGAGCCTGCAGCAGCGCCAGCGCACTGGCCTGCTCGCGGCGCCGGCGGCTCGTTGCAATGATCGGTCCAGCCAACGCCGCCAGCTGGCCCAGCAGCGTCTCCGACCGCGGCGCCACCACGACCAGCAATCCCTCGACGCGGTCCGGGCCACGTAACGGCGCTGCTGCCACCGGCAATCCAGTGGCGGGAGCGGATCCGAATACCGCAGCCAGCGCGGGCATCTCGTCGGCCGGCACGGTGACAGTGCCCGTGGTACCTAGCAGCGCACCGGCCAGGACCGGCGCTGTTCTCATGGCGGGTGCTCGGGTCATCCCCTGGCTCGGTGGCACCGCACCATCAGCACAGCGCCACCAGGACATGCGAGCTCGCGGCGCTGGCAACAGGACCGCAGCCTGCGCGCCGGCCGTCGGCACAGCCAGGCGCACCAACGTAGCCGCCGCTGCATCGTGTCCAGCTCCGATGGCCAACTCGCGACCGGCTTCCACCATGAAGTCTCGAGCCTGCGCTTCCCCGACAATGCCGTCGCGAACCGGGCTCTTGGTGGATGCTCCGGTGCCATGGCAGGGCGGCCGTTCCACGTCGCTGATCACCCAGGCCTGCCATCCATCGGCGAGCGGCCGCAGCCGTGCACTGATCCGGCGGCCGCCGGGACCGATGACGAAATCCTCGCCCGCACACGGGAGCTCACCGCCGAGGTCTAGCGCGGGAAAGAGCGCACGGGCCGCTGTGTTGAGTAACTGAATGCGGCCGGATGGATCCTGTACGAGAATGGCTTGATCGAGGTCGTCGAGGAGTGCCGGCAGTCCGGGTACCAGCAAATCGGCCACCGGGTCTAAGTCAGATGCCACTGCACCTCCTCCCCGATCCGGGCATGTGGCGACGAGGGTAGCCCGAAAGCTTGGTGCGCTCGCCAGCTCTGGCTTGTTGTGCGAACCCGGGTTCGAAAACTTACGTCAATCGTGGCACGCTGCGGGCATTAAAACCGTGATGTCTCGGGAGGGCCAATCGTGAGCGCGCAGCCAGTATCGGCCGCAGGCACGCTTTTAGAGCGCGGGACTCCACCCGATACTGCCGCGCTGGAACGGATCCTGCTGGCACTGGAGGAACTTCGCGACGGCAACTTCCGGCGCCGCGTGGTCGTCACCGACGCCAGCCTCACCGGCCGGATCGCCACGGTGATCAACCAGATCGCCCAGCGCAACCAGTCACTGGTCGGTGAGTTGGTCCGGGTGCGAGAGGCAGTTGGCCAGGACGGTCGAACCAGTGAACGGGTCATCGACGGTGGTGGGGGTGGGTGGTCGGTAGCCGCCGGCGCGATCAACGGCCTGATCGATGACCTGACCCGGCCCACCACCGAGTTGGCGCGGGTACTTGCCGCGATGACCGAGGGTGACCTGTCCTCCCGGGTGTCCGAACAGCCGCTGCGCGGCGATTTCGCCCGCCTGGGTCACACCGTCAACAGGTTGCTCGATCAGTTGTCACTGTTTGCCGCCGAGGTGACCAGGGTCGCTCGCGAGGTCGGTACCGAGGGCCGGCTGGGTGGGCAAGCGCACGTTCCCGGAGTGGCCGGCACCTGGCGAGACCTGACTGACTCGGTCAACGTGATGGCCGGCAACCTCACCGCCCAGGTCCGCGACATTGCCCAGGTGGCCACCGCGGTGGCCCGCGGCGATCTCAGCCGCAAGATCACCGTCGAGGTCTCCGGGGAGTTGCTGGAGCTCAAGGACACCCTCAACACCATGGTCGACCAGCTGTCCGCGTTCGCCGCCGAGGTGACCCGGGTGGCCCGTGAGGTCGGCAGCGAGGGCAAGCTCGGCGGTCAAGCGGAAGTGCCTGGGGTCGCGGGCACCTGGAAAGCGCTCACCGACAACGTCAACGTGATGGCCAGCAACCTGACCGACCAGGTGCGCAGCATCGCCCAGGTGGCCACCGCGGTGGCCCGCGGCGATCTCAGCCGCAAGATCACCGTTGATGCCCGGGGCGAGATCCTGGAGCTCAAGAGCACCCTCAACACCATGGTCGACCAGCTGTCCGCGTTCGCCGATGAGGTGACCCGGGTGGCACACGAGGTGGGCAGTGAAGGCAAGCTGGGCGGCCAGGCCCGGGTGCGCGGGGTAGCCGGCACCTGGAAAGCGCTCACCGACAACGTCAACGGCATGGCCGAGAACCTGACCAATCAGGTCGGCAGCATCGCCACCGTGGCGACCGCGGTCGCCGGTGGTGATCTGTCCAAGAAGGTCACCGTGGAGGCCCGCGGTGAGGTGGCTGCCCTCGCCGAGACGATCAACGGGATGGTGGACACGCTCAGCGCGTTCGCCGACGAGGTAACCCGGGTGGCCCGCGAGGTCGGCACCGAGGGCATCCTGGGCGGGCAGGCGAAGGTGCCCAACGTCGCTGGTACCTGGAAAGACCTGACCATCAACGTCAACTTGATGGCGAACAACCTGACCAACCAGGTGCGCAACATCGCTCAGGTGACCACCGCGGTGGCCAACGGTGACCTGTCGAAAAAGATTGACGTCGACGCACGCGGCGAGATCTTGGAGCTCAAGACCACGATCAACACCATGGTCGACCGGCTGTCGGATTTCGCCTCCGAGGTCACCAGGGTGGCCCGCGAGGTGGGCACCGAGGGCAAGCTCGGTGGACAGGCCGAGGTGATCGGTGTGTCGGGCACCTGGCAGCGCCTGACTGAGAACGTCAACGTGCTGGCGGGCAACCTGACTACGCAGGTGCGCGCGATCGCCGCAGTGGCCACTGCGGTGACGGCCGGCGACCTGACCCGGCAGATCACGGTGGATGCCTCCGGCGAGGTCGCCGACCTCAAAGACAACATCAACCAGATGATCGCCAACCTCAAAGAGACCACCCGGACGAACAAGGAACAGGACTGGCTCAAGACCAACCTCGCCCGGCTGTCCAGCCTCATGCAAGGCCACCGCGATCTGGCCACCATGGCCTCGCTGGTGCTCAGTGAGCTCGCTCCGCTGGTGTCAGCCCAGCAAGCGGCGTTTTTCCTGGTTCGCGAGGACGGCGATGGGTCGACCACTGGGTTGACCACCGTGGAATTCACCGCCGGTTACGGCGTGCAGAAGTCCGACACCGTCCGTCGCTTCGCCCTCGGCGAGTCGCTGGTCGGGCAGACAGCCTTGGACAAGCGAACGATCCTGGTCACCGATGCCCCGCCGGACTACGCCGTGATCAGCTCCGGCCTCGGCCAAACCGCGCCCATCAACGTGCTGGTCCTGCCGTTGCTGTTCGAAGACAAGGCATTGGGCGTGATCGAGCTGGCCTCGGTCAACGAGTTCACGACAGTGCACCGAGACTTGCTCGAACGGTTGCGCGAGTCGATTGGCCTGAACGTCAACACGATTTTGGCCAACTCCCGGACTGAGATGCTGCTGGCTGAGTCGCAGCGGCTGGCCCAGGAGCTGACCGCCGGCTCGCAGCGGCTCCAGGCGCAGCAGGCTGAGCTGCAGAAGTCAAACACGGAGCTGGCCGAGAAGGCGGCGCTGCTGGCCACCCAGAACCGTGCTATCGAGATCAAGAACGCGGAGATCGAGCTGGCCCGCCAAGAGATCGAAGAGCGGGCCGCCCAGCTGGCCGCCGCATCGCGCTACAAGTCTGACTTCATGGCGAACATGTCCCACGAGCTGCGCACCCCACTTAACAGCGCACTGGTGCTGGCCAAGTTGCTGGCAGACAATCTGGACGGCAACCTGACCGACAAGCAGGTGGAATTCGCCAGGACCATTCACTCCGCCGGCAGCGACCTGCTGCAGCTCATCAATGACATCCTCGACCTGGCCAAGGTCGAGGCGGGCCGGATGGAACCGTCGCTGTCCGATGTCGCGATGAGCGCGGTGGTCAAGTACGTCAGGACGCTGTGCGAACCCTTGGCGGCCGAGAAGGCGCTGCATTTCGTCGTCCAGCTCGATCCGACGCTGCCGCCGATCTTGCGCACTGATGAGCAGCGCCTGCAGCAAATCCTGCGCAACCTGACGTCCAATGCGGTGAAGTTCACCGACGAGGGCGGGGTGACGCTGCGGATCCGCCCCGCCGCTGCCGACGAGGTGGAAAACGAAGCGCTCCGCGCCGCGCCGGCACGGGTGGCGTTCGAGGTGGAAGACACCGGTATCGGCATTCCGGCTGACAAGCTGTCGGTGATCTTTGAGGCATTCCAGCAAGCCGACGGCACTACGAGCCGGAAATATGGCGGTACTGGGCTCGGTCTGTCGATCAGCCGCCAGCTGACGCAGCTACTCGGCGGCGAGCTGACTGTCCGCAGCGAACCGGGCGTAGGCAGCGTGTTCACGCTTTACCTGCCCGAAGTGGCCAAGCCCTCCGTGCTTCCGGTTCCGGAGAGCCCGGCACCGGAGGCAGCCCCGGAGACCGCTAGCCCCCCGGAGCTGGTCCCAGCTGCCCGCTCGCTGCCACAACTACCCGACACCCGCGACGCCACCCTGCCACGTTTCCACGGCGAGAAGATCCTGATCGTGGATGACGACCTGCGCAACGTCTTTGCGCTGAGCAGCATGCTCGAGGCACACGGCCTGCAAGTGGTCTTCGCCGACAACGGGGTCGCCGGAGTCCGCGCGTTGGAGCGTAACGACGACATCGCGCTCGTGCTGATGGACGTCATGATGCCCGAGCTGGACGGTAACGCCACGATGGCGGCGATCCGCAACATCAGCCGCTATGCCGACCTGCCCATCATCGCGGTGACCGCGAAAGCGATGAAGGAGGACCGGGCCAAGAGTCTGGCCTCAGGTGCCAACGACTACGTCACCAAGCCGGTAGACACCGACCTGCTCCTGCGGTTGATCAATACGTACCTGTACGCGCCATCGGAGGCCGGCACCTCGGATGCCACCAGCCAGCCATGAAAGGCGCGGGACCAGCGCCGGAAGGGAGGCCGGCACCAGCAGGGCGATCCGTCCGGAATGCGTGACTCGATCGCGGTCTGTGAGGATTTGGACGCAGGCCGTACGCTATGCTCTGTGATTACCCACAGCAATCCGGCGCGCAGCCTCGCCACGCGCGGGGTCGTGTGTGAACCTGGCGGAGAGGCTGTGGCGATGACTTTGTGTGCAGGTGCGGTCAGCTCCGTCCTCGCTGACCGGGGCGGGCGTGCCAAGGATGGCCCCAGAGAACTGCGCACTGTTGGCTCGCGCCACTGGCATGGAAAGGGAACGTGATGGCGGCACCGAACATTGGCCATTCGGTCATCAGAGTCGTGAACTTCTTCGTGGTCGTGATCTTAATCCTCATCCTCTTGAACCTGTTGGGTCAGCCGATCTCGAGCGCGATCCCCAGCGCCGCACAGAACGTGCGAGACATGATTGGTGGGCTGTGGGAAGGCGTGAAAAACATCGTCCCCAATAACTACTACTACCATCATTGATGCCGCTGCGTGCGGTGATGCAATACGGCGATCAGTAGTAGCACCACCACACCTGCCGTTTCTACCACCAGCGTGGTGACAACGAAGGGCGCCTGCATGACCTCGTGCATCCCGAACAGGCCGACGGTCAGGCTGACAATCAGCCCTATCAAGGTCCCCACGGTAAATAGCGCCGTCACGATCGCCACCAGGCTGCGCAGGCGGGCTGGCACCGTCAACAACGCTGCGGCCAGCACGCCCGAACAAACCGCATTCAAGATGAACAGCGGGCCGATTATCGGGATTGCGCGGTAACCGTCGAGCCACACCTGCAGGTGAATGAGCCCCATCGCGACCGTCAAGCAGATCCCTAGCAACCAGCCAACCGTCAGCACCGACCGTAGCCAGGCATCGCCTTCCCGGCACTTGGATCCCCACCAGACACTGGCCTGCATCCGTCACCTCCAGTGACGCCGAATCGCAGATCTGCTTCAGACCGATACGGCGCAGCTTCCGGACCCGGCTTTCCCACCGGGTCGCCGTGACCTCATCGTGACCCGGTGCGCAGGGTTCGTCTAGTCGGCGGCTGTTTCCTTCCAGCGTCTGGCATCCCGGACAGGGAGACATAAACGGGCACGCGACGGGGTGGGGGTTCAGCGTTTTTTGTTGCGGGCTGGGGCCTTACATTTGAGGTCGGTGAACGAGGCCTTGAGCCGCTGAGTCAGGAAGGTGAAGAGGTTTCTCGCCGCGGCCGGGTCGGGGGACGGGCCACCGATGGTGAGCACCCGGTCGAG
Source organism: Pseudonocardiales bacterium (assembly GCA_019241525.1). GTDB lineage: Bacteria > Actinomycetota > Actinomycetes > Mycobacteriales > Pseudonocardiaceae. The sequence continues at coordinate 2,030 of JAFAWY010000081.1, read as the reverse complement.
CCGCAGCCGGGCTGGGGCGATAGTGGCGAGGTTGAAGCAGTAAGCCTGGGCAGTGTCAACGGTGGGATTCATCGGTGGCTGATTAACTCCCGCGCGGTACAAGTTGATCTTGGCTACGCTGGGCCTACCGTTGACCTGCGCCATCGGATCGTTGGGCGGGATGAGCGCCATCGGCGTCGTCTTCGTGGCAGCGGCCTGCAGTTCGTTCAGCGCCAACGATGATCCCGGGGCGCCCCCCAGGGTGAGGTCGGGGGCAGTAAAGGGCGTACAGCCCAGCGCAGGATTGATAAACCCGGTCAGCAACCCGTTGTCACTGGCATTTTTCAATACCGTGCGGAGAGGCAGCGCTGCGATATTCGCCGGAGTGTCCTGCGCGGTACGCCCATTACGCAACGCCAGGTAACGCGTGGTGAGGTTGTCACTCTGGTCCTGATCAACAACCGCAAAGTCGCGCGTAGTGGGGCAGGCTTGGCCATCGCGAGCCCTCCCGACCGGCGGCACTTTCAGCTTGCCCGCGCCGATCGCGGCGTTGGCGGCCCGGAAGAACTCGGGAGCTCCGCAGTAGGCGAACTGCCCGAACGGCGAGCCAGGTAGCCCGTTGACGCATCCGCCCGAAGCTCCAGCCAGCCTTAACACATTGCCCTGGAACCCGAACCACAGCCCAACAACTGAACCAGGCGCCAGCTTCGGTACCACGGGCGGCGCCGCAGGTTGGGTTCCCCGATCGATGACCAGCGGCCGGTAGATGGACAAGGCCCCGGTCGCCGGATCGATGATCGTGGCTTCGACGAAGGCCGATTGATTGTCGTTGGCCTCACGGCACGGACCGTTGCGGCGGTTGGTCGCCACCAGCTCATACGGCGTAGCCAGCCCCTGGGCGGTGAAAGGTGCAGGCGGAACGATCAAGGTGCAGTTCGGGTTGGGGTTCTTACCCCCGCCACCGTCCGGCGCCTCCTGCAGCTTGCGGTGTCGCTCGTTGTTTCGCCCCTTAGCGGCCGGGTCCGGGTTGGGATCCGGATCAGCCAAGCCAGCCAGATCATCGATCTCGTTGTCCATCCCGACGACCGGCTGGGTCACGGGTGCTGGGGCCGGCTGGGGCACAGGTGGTGGGGCGGTTAGTGGCCGCGCAACACTCACCGAGACGACCGGCTCCGAGCCGGCCGCAGTGTGCCACGACGCCACCAGCGCAATCGGCAGTGCAGCCGCAACAGCAGTCAGGCTTCCACGGATATAGCGTGGTGTGCGGGAAGTCACCAGCGCACCTCTCTCGAATCAATTGCCTCTGGTGCATCTGGTGCATCTGGACCTTCTGGGACGACCACATTGAAGAGACCACATACCGGTCTGTCCGCATATGCCAGCGCACCAGACGCAGCGCACGCCGGACCGGGCCGTGTACTGCCGGGACGTACCTCGTAGGGACCGATTTACGGGCGACTGCGGGTGGTTACGCCCGGGCCGCGCCGCGGCGGAGATTACGTCCCTAGGCGGCCAAACTGCTCTAGACCTGAGAGCGCTTGGTGGTCAACGGCGCTCACAGGTGCGCTCCCCGCGACGAAAAGCCCGGCGTTGCGCCGGACGCCACAGCGCATACCGCCATTTGCCGGACACTGTTCTCAGCGAGTCCGGTCGTCGGCACCAGCCGACCGCCGACCGCCTGCAGGCTCGGTAACTCCGCCCCAGCCTCCGGCGGATGAGCACCAGCACATGCAGCTAGATGACAGAACCGATCCCGGCTCGCATTCGTACGTGCTGGCGGAGATACTTGGCACGCTGGGTCTGCCGACGTAGCGACGTAGCTCTCTTTACCGGCTTCACGGGGTCGCGCTCCGCGTGCCCGTGCTGATTTACCGTGTACGATAGACATCTATCGACTACGACAGTCCCAGTTCAGGAAGGGGCCCATGAGCGCCTACAGCCTTCCCGACCTGCCGTACGGATACGACGCGCTCGAACCTTACTTCGACGCGCGTACCTTGGAGTTGCACCACGCACAGCATCATCGTCGTTATGTTGATCGGCTGAACGCA
>JAFAWY010000030.1 GCA_019241525.1 Pseudonocardiales bacterium | reverse complement strand
GAGCTGCTCGTTCCAGTCGATACCGTCCATGTCGCAACGTTCTGATCTGTACAGCAAGTAAGCCACCTTAAGTGCAAGTTTGCCCAGACAGCGGCCCTGACGACCTACGTTGTTGAGGAATGCGTCACCAGGTACTCCACTGTAATGATCTAGGTTGCCGGTGCGGGAGGTCGGGGTCATGGCCAGACGGCCTGCGCGACGGCAAATCCGAGGAACGCGGCGCCGAGACCTGCGGCAACGCTGGCGACGACGTTGAGCATCGCGGAGAAACGGTCGCGCTGTTGCAGCAGCCGGATGGTCTCGTAGCCAAAGGTGGAGTAGGTGGTCAACGCTCCGCAGAATCCAGTGCCGAGCAAGGCGGTGACGTCGCCAGAGACGGCATAGGCGGTGGCGCCGCTGGCAAGTATGCCCAGAATCAGTGACCCAACGACGTTGACAGCGAAGGTGCCCCACGGAAACAGCGAATCGTGGCGAGCCTGCACCGCCCGGTCGACGAGGTAGCGCAGCGGCGCACCAACGGCGGCGCCGACCACGACCAGCAGCGCGGTCACCGAGCCGCCTGGCGGGTGCGGCCGACATAGCGGATCACCTCGACGGGGTCGATGATGACCAGCCCCTCGCTGACCAGCTCATCGAGTTGCGGCAAAAAGGCACGGACCTTGTCTTCGGCATCGACGATGACGATCGCGATGGGCAGGTCTTCGGACAATGACAGCAGCCGGGTCGTGTGGATGCGCGAGCTTGCGCCAAAGCCTTCGATACCGCGCAGCACACTCGCGCCGGCCAGCCCGGTGCGGTGGGCGCGGTGCACGATCTCGGTGTACAGCGGCTTGTGGTGCCAGGTGTCGTCCTCGCCGACGAAAATGGTCAACCGGACCGCGGGGCCTTGTAGTTTCATCGTCTTCCTCTGCGCGGTTTGTGGACAGCCGTGGCCAGCCGGGTGAGGGCCATGCCGGCGTACACCGCGACCAGCGCGGTGACCACGGTGGCGGCCAGATACAGCAGCGCGGTGCGGGCCGCACCTGCGACCACCAGCTGCTGAGCGTCGACGGCGTAGGTGGAAAACGTGGTGTACCCGCCGAGAACCCCGGTACCAAGGAACAGCCGCAGCAGCTGGTGCGCGGCCCACACCTCGGTGATGAGCACCATCAACACCCCGATGAGCAGGCAGCCGGTGACGTTGGTGACGAACGTGGCCCACGGGAAGGCACCCGGCTGACGGGGCCACGCCACCGTCAAGGCATCGCGGGCCAGGGCTCCGATCGCACCGCCGGCGGAAACAGCACCGAGCACCGCCCAGGGTGCCCGGCGCAACTCGCGGCGTTGCCGGGGAAGGGCCACACCGACGTCGGGGTCGACCGGCTCGCCGATGCTGGTGGGTGCGGGAGAGTCGGACACAGTCGTCTCCTACCAGGTCAGCCGAGGGCATGCCGGTAGGAACCATTGGCGAACGCTGTCGCGGTTTCCCCATGCACGGGGCGGCGGGTCCCACCACCGCGGGCTGCCAGGCCCAGGCCCGATCTTATCTTTATTCGTGGGCGACGCTGCCCCTCAGGCGCCCCCAAGTCGGGTCGAAAGCCCTGCTGCCACGACCGTGAGATCCGCCGCTGCATCGCGCGTTACCTCGCCCGGCAACCGTTTCGCGCCGTCACCACAGCTTCTTGGCCGACCGACCACGAGAAACGACGTGGACAACCTTCGCGAGGGACCGCCATACCGTAGTCGCGTTCTTCGCCGCATGCGTTGCCGACAGCGCCCGGACGCTTTTCTCGGAGAGGCCGGCCTCGGTGATCTTCTCGACTTTGTCGGAGTCGCCGAGCCGACGCAGCGCCTGGAGACGATCACTCACGCGGGGAGTATGTGCGGGCGGCAGTCCACGGCCAGCGTCGAGTTTCATGGGCGACTCACACACCAGGCGGAACCCCACTAAAGATCTTGACGCAAATGCAGGCGTCAGGCCGTCAAACGTGCGCAGACGCGAGAAGCTTTGAGAATTACTGAGATGTAATTTTGCAGCTCAGGAACATATACCCAATTTTCAGGGCCCGTCACCCGAGCCAGGATCACGACGCAACGACAGGGCCAACACCGACCGTTCTCCCAGCGCTGTGGCGTCAGAAGTCCTACCATCGATGAATGTTGCTCACTGTGACCCAGGCTGGCCTGCTTGCCGCAGAACTCGAAGCCCGAGGCTTCCTGGCAGGAGTCGGGAAATTCATCTTGTTCGTGATCATTGTGCTGGTGGTGATCGGGGCGCTGCTCGGCTTCACGGTCGCTCGCAGGTTCGGTGGTCGCCGGTAGCGTGTTCCTGCTGTTCTACCCGCAGTCTGGATGCAGACTGCGGGTTTAGAAGCCCGAAAAACCGCAGTCTGCATCCAGACTGCGGTCTCGGGGCTTTGGAAGCCCGGTGAGCGGGGAAAGGTCACGTCTGTAACCCCGCCCACCGAGCTGCTCGCGAGTCGCCGGCGAGCACTAGTCATTCGAACAACTGCGCCTCATCGGTTCGCCAGCGTCTGATTGCCGGCGGGGAGCCTGCGGTGCCGTTCACCCCACGGGCAACGGCAATGGACCCGTCGTGCTGGGCGGGGCAGGCTCGGTGGTCATCGCTGGGGATGGCGACGGGGACGTCGTGGCGGGTACGGCATGCGAGCAGTGATAACGCGGGGCGGCCGCGGTGAAATCAGCGGCGCGCTCACATGTCGTGGTGGACCCATCGGCCTCGTCGACGGTCCAGCTCACCGGTGGCTCACCTCGAGGACCCGGATCACCCGGAGCACCCTGGCATTGGGTGGGTCGGGCCAGGCACGGTGGAGACTTGCCCGGTTCGCCCTGTTCTCCTTGGGGACCGCGCAGTTTCTCGCTGTTCGCCGCGACGTAGGCCTGCACGGCCTCATCAAGCTGCTGGGGCGAGGGGCCCGCTGGCGGTGGGGGTAGCTTGGCCAGTTGAGCCGCCACCTCAGCCCGGATCTGCGCAGGCGTGGGTACCACGATCGACTCAGCAGCGATCTTTGCCGCCACTTGGGCTGTCGACGCCGCGGCAAGCACCTGCGAATCCGGCGCGGTGCCCGGTGCGGGGATCGGTACCGTTGCCAGCCCGCGACGTGCGAGCTCCTCATTCGCCTGGACACCCAGGTCATGAGCACCCTGAGCGAGCCGCCGGATGTCGTCGTCGGACGCTTGCAACCGGGCCGCCCTTGCCTGGTCGGCAGCCGTGTACGCGGAGAACTGCTCGGCTAGCAGAAACAGCGGGATGCCCACCAGCAAGGAGGTGATCACAGAAGCGATCACCGCGCCGCGAAAGTACGCCCGCCCTTCCCGGCGGATCTCCTGGCGCGCTACCTGCGGCGCGGCTTGGGCGGTCTGCGCGATCGAGTCCCGCAGTTCCTGCAGGCCCTCGGTAAGCCGGTCAACGCTGGGCATCAATACCTACCATCCGCAGCGCCTCTAGCCGTCCGACCCGGTGTTGCAGGTCGCTGATCTCATGCTGAATGATCATGACCGCATCGTCGGCCCGTTGCGCGATCACCGCGACCTCGGACGATTCCGATGCGCCACGGTGCGACCTTCGACGATCGACCATGATAGGCCCGACCACAGCTGTGATCACCACCCCCACCAGGGACAGCCCTGAAATAGTGATCAGTAGCCACGGCGGCCCGGAGCCCACCAGCTCCACGCTTGCTCAGCCCCCACAGTTCCCTTCGGGTTCGTCAGCCCCGCCATCAGCAAATGAGTTTTGCGGCGGGGCCGCGCCCCGGACGTGCGAAAGTGTCGCAGTTTAGTTGGTACCCGGACTCCTACCCGGAAAAAGCAGGCACGTGACCGTTCTTGGCGGACTGATGATTTGCTTCCCATGCGTTGAGCACGTTGAGTGGAAGGCGGCCACGGTCGCTGACACTGTGGCCGTTCTCCTTGGCCCACTCACGGATGGCGCGCAACGTATCCCGGTTGTAGCTACCACGCGTGGCGCTGCCATTGCCGTTTCCACGGCCGGTGGATCGATCCGCGCCACGGGTACCCGGGCGCCGGGCGCTGGTCTTGCGAGCAGCCGCGACATAACGCGACAAGTTGTCACGGAGCTTAGCGGCGTTCTCGTCCGCCAGGTCGATCTCGTAGGTGACGCCTTCGAGGGCGAACTCAACTGTCGTAATGTCCTCGGCTTCCTCACCGGTGAGGTCATCGATGAGGGTAACGATGGTCTTCTGAGCCACGGGATGGATTCTCCTTACCAGAAGTGACGCGGCATAGCCGCAACTACCGTGTGGTTAACGGTGACCGCGATAAGATACACAACGCCGCACGATGCCATCCGGCGGCATGCCCAAAGCACGCGTTTCACCACACAACGAGGGGAAAGGGCAGTTCAGCCCGCTCGCCGTAAGCGCGCCACCTCGGCAAGCACGACACCGGCTGCAACCGATGCGTTAAGTGACTCGACCGGCCCCGTCATGGGTATGGACACGACAGCGTCGCAGGTTTCGCGGACCAGTCGGGATAGACCTCGCCCTTCCGAGCCGATGACGAGTACCAACGGACCAGTCGCCAGCGGGAAAGTATCAATTGGCATTGCACCCGCGGCGTCCAGCCCGACAATCATCAGGCCGGCAGCAGCGAGATTCTTCAGCGTACGCACCAGATTGGTAACCCGCGCCACCGGCAAGTGCGCGGCAGTACCCGCCGAGCTCCGCCATGCGACAGCGGTCATTCCCGCCGAACGGCGCTGCGGTATCAGAAGCCCGTGCGCGCCGAACGCTGTAGCGCTGCGCACCACGGCACCGAGGTTTCGCGGGTCGGTCACACCATCCAGAGCGACCAACAAGGGTGACGCACCGGATTCCTGCGCACTGGCGAGTACATCCTCGGCAGCTGCGTACTCATACGGCGGCACCTGCAGCGCCACACCTTGATGTAACGCGCCGCCAGCCAGCCGATCGAGGTCGGCGCGGGGCACCTCGAGCACGGACAGACCGGCGTCGGCGGCCAACCGGATGGATTCGCTGACCCGCTCGTCAAGGTCCACGCCGATTGCAACCTGCAGTGCGGTAGCAGGTACGCCCGCCCGTAGGCACTCCAGCACCGCGACACGGCCGAGCACCGTCTCCCCGGGCTCGGTGCCGCCCCGGCGCCGAACCCGGGCCGCAGTCTCGACGTGCTGGGCAGCGCGACGCTGGGCACCTTGGCGTTGCGCCGGGTGACCCGTTCGCGACTCGGCAGGTGGAGTGGCCCCGCGGCCACGTAGCCCCTTGGGCTTTTGCCCGCCGGAGCCGACTACAGCACCCTTTTTGGTTCCCGGCTTGCGCGTCGCGCCCCGGCGTTGCGAATTACCCGCCATAAGGTCATGTCCCCTTGACCGTCCATACCGGGCCGTCCGGGGTGTCCTCCACGGCGATCCCGGCCGCCAGCAGCTGGTCACGCAATGCGTCAGCGGTCGCGTAGTCACGGCGGTGGCGAGCTTCGGCGCGGTCAGTGAGCAGTCGATCCACCAAGAAGGCCAGCGCTGACGACGTCGGCTCGGACGCCGATGTCGAGCGCCAGTGATCAGCCAGCGGGTCTAGGCCCAGCACACCGGTCATCGAGCGCACCGCACCGGCTGCCTCGACCGCAGCCGCGTGGTCCCCGCTGTCCAGCGCCACATTACCCTCGCGGACGGTGCTGTGGATCACAGCCAGCGCAGCCGGCGTGCCGAGGTCGTCATCCATCGCCGCGGCGAACTCAGCCGGCCAGGCGAGCGGCTCCGGTACCCCGCAGCGTTCCCGCACCCGGTGCACGAAGGTCTCAATCCGCTGGTAGGCGGCCACCGCCTCATCGAGGGCCGCGTCCGAATACTCAATGGCCGACCGGTAGTGCGCGGCGATCAAGTAGTAGCGCAACTCCACCGGACGGACCCGGCGCAAGGTGGCGGGGATGGACAGCGTGTTACCCAGCGACTTGGACATCTTCTCGCCGGACAGCGTGACCCAGCCGTTGTGCAACCAGTACCGGGCGAACCCGTCACCGGCCGCATTGGACTGGGCCCGCTCGTTCTCGTGATGCGGGAACACCAGATCCAGCCCGCCGCCATGGATGTCGAACTCCGCACCCAGGTAGGTGGTCGCCATCGCGGAGCATTCCAGGTGCCAGCCCGGGCGACCAGGCCCCCAGGGCGTCGGCCAGGACGGCTCACCGGGCTTGGCGCCCTTCCACATGGTGAAGTCCCGGGGATCGCGCTTGCCCGGCGCGGCGGATTCACCCTGGCACATCTCATCGAGACGTTGACCGGACAGCGCACCATAGCCGGGGAAAGTGGCTACCGAGAAGTACACATCACCATCTGCTGCATAGGCGTGGCCCCGCTCGATCAGCCGGGACATCAACTCGACCATCTGCGGTACGTGGCCAGTAGCGCGGGGCAGCGCCGACGGCGGCAGGCAGCCCAGTGCCCGGTAAGCATCTTCGAAGATCAGCTCGTGGGTGTATGCCCATTCCCACCACGGCCGCCCGGCCTCGGCGGCCTTGGCGAGGATCTTGTCGTCGATGTCGGTGACGTTACGGATGAACAGCACGTCATGGCCGCTTGCCAGCAGCCAGCGGCGTAGTACGTCGTAGTTCAATGCTGAGCGCACATGGCCGATGTGCGGCACGCCCTGCACGGTGGCGCCACACACGTAGATCGACGCCGTGCGGGGTCGCAGCGGGACGAACTCGCGCAGGCTGCGCGTGGCGGTGTCGTGTAGGTGCAGGCTCACCCCGACGATGGTACGGATACGCAGTCCGACGCTGTTCGCCGCGTCGATCATCCCGGCGGGCGTGTCGCAGCCGCCAGCCGGGCAAGATCGAGTTCCGCCGCGACCGGCTCAGCAAACGCATCAGCAGCCCAAGCACCGGGACGCGACCTCGGGCCGGCGCCCCTGACAATCCCTGACGATCACGCCCTGAGGAGCAGTACCGTCGCCACAGCGGCGACTCCCTCGCCGCGGCCAGTCAAGCCCAGGCCGTCGGTGGTGGTGCCGGACACCGAGACCGGGCCGCCCAAGGCGTCGGACAGCACTTGCTGGGCCTCGGCGCGGCGGGTGCTCACCCGGGGCGAGTTGCCGATCACCTGCACCGCGCCGTTGGCCACCGTCCAACCCTGGTCGGCCAGCCTGCGGCGCACTTCGGTGAGCAGTTCGGCGCCATGCGCCCCGGCCCAGCGCTGAGCGGCGGTGCCGAACACCGTGCCGAGATCGCCCAGTCCCGCAGCAGACAGCGCGGCATCACACAACGCATGCGCAGCCACATCACCGTCGGAGTGACCAGCACAGCCCGGCACGCCAGGCCAGTTCAGCCCGGCGATCCAGCAGTCCCGATCCGGCTGCACCGGATGCACATCGGTGCCGATACCGACTCTCATGCCCGATCAACGGCTTGCGCCCCGGCCAGCATCTCCGCGACAGCGAGGTCAAACGCAGTTGTGATCTTGAAGGCGTGCGGGTGGCCCGGCAACGTAGCGACCGGCACGCCCAACGCTTCGACAAGTCCCGCATCATCAGTGGCCAGCGCACATGCATCTTGGTGGGCTCGTCGTAGCAAGTCGGCAGCAAATCCCTGCGGGGTCTGCACCGCGCGTAACGCCGAGCGATCCACGGTGCGGACGACGCAGCCGTGAGCGTCCACCTGCTTGATGGTGTCGACCACGGTGAGTACGGGCACCACCGCCGGTGCGCCGACCAGGACCGCCTGCACCACAGCCCGGATCATGTTGATCGGGGTGAGGCAGCGCGCCGCGTCATGGACCACCACCACGTCGGCGTCAGGCACGCTGCGCAGGGCCGCGCGGACCGAATCCGATCGGTGTGCGCCGCCGGTGACAATCCTGACCTGCTCCCCGGCCTCAGCGAGGACGGCTCGGGCACGGTCATGGAGTTGCGCACCGACGGCGACCACCACCACGTGAATGCAACCAGAGGCCAGCAACCCCTGCACGCAATGCCAGAGCAAGGGGCGACCATGCAGTGGCACAAATGCTTTCGGCATCCCTGCCGCCAACCGCACACCTTCCCCCGCCGCTGGTACCAGGGCCGCGACCCGGGAAGTGGGCGACGTCAGCGTCGTGCCGTTAGGAGGCAGCGGCGAGGACTTCGTCGAGCAACACCTCGGCGTTGTCCTCGTTGGTGCCCTCGGCGAGCGCGAGCTCGCTCACCAGAATCTGACGGGCCTTGGCCAGCATGCGCTTCTCACCGGCCGACAGGCCGCGATCGCGCTCACGACGCCACAGATCCCGGACTACTTCTGCCACCTTGTTGACGTCGCCAGAGGCGAGCTTTTCCAAGTTGGCCTTGTACCGCCGCGACCAGTTCGTCGGCTCCTCGGTGTGGGGAGCACGCAGCACCTCGAAAACCCGATCGAGACCCTCTTGCCCGACGACGTCCCGGACGCCGACGAATTCGGCGTTAGCAGCGGGAACACGGACGGTGAGATCACCCTGAGCAACCTTGAGGACGAGGTACTTCTTCTCCTCCCCCTTGATCACTCGAGTCTCAATGGCCTCGATGAGAGCGGCACCGTGATGCGGGTAGACGACGGTCTCTCCGACCTTAAAACCCATGTGTCCTCTGCCCCTTTCGCTGCCTTCAGATTACCACGCCCGTAAACCGTGCCGCGCGGGGTCATTGGACCGTCGTCGCAGGTCAGAGGATCCGACAACGGCCCCAGACCAGGCAACTCGGTGCCGCGCAGCTCACAGTCACTCCACTATGGACCAGCTTGCGAAGCCTGGTCCCGGTCGGGTGGCGGGCAGGCACCTACATGGCCCAGCAGCCGGTCAGATACGATTCGACCATGCGGGTAGCCCTCACTATCCCGGCTCGCATCGTGGCCTGCTGTGTCTGCGCACTGACGGCTGCGCTGGTGCTGGTCGGCTGCAGTGCGGGCCAGATTACCCAAACCGATCACCAGCTGTCTGCTGTCGATGGGGCGTCCGGCGCTGTCGGAAATACCATTGCGCTGCGCAATGTGTTCATCCCGTTCCCGCCGAATCAGAACGGCACCTATCCCGCGGGCTCGACGGTGCCGGTGATCCTCACCGTCGTCAATCAGGGCGATGCCCCGGACCAGCTGATCACGGTGAGCAGCCCAGCGGCCAGTCAAGCAGCTGTGCTGGGCACCACCCAGATTCCGCCGGGTACGACGGTCACCAGCACCACCGGTGGTGGTGTACCGACCAGCCCGCTGGTCGTGGGGGAGCTACGGGTACTGCTCACCACCAAGCAGCCCCTGCGCGCCGGCCTGAACACGCCGCTGACATTCCAGTTCCGCAACGCCGGCTCGATCACCCTCCCCACCCCCATGGCTCCACCGCCCGCCGCGGCGAGCTAACCGTTTCCCTACCCCGAAATCTCTCCATGTCGGGTTGGGTGGAGTGTCGGGGTGAGTAGATAACGTGCGTCGGCATGGGACGAGCCTCAGCGGGCGTGCGGTGTGGTGAGTGTGGCCATGAAATGGCCAAGTGGGTGGGTCGGTGCCCGGAATGCCACAGTTGGGGCAGCGTGGTATCAGCCGCTTTCCGACCGGCGCCGGTGGTGGTAGCCGCTGCACCCGCGGCTCCAGCACGGCCGATCTCCCAGGTTGACCTGCACTCAGCGCGAGCCACTGCCACCGGCGTCGCCGAACTCGACCGGGTCCTCGGTGGCGGGCTGGTGCCCGGCGCCGTGGTGCTGCTGGCCGGCGAACCGGGAGTGGGTAAGTCGACCCTGCTGCTGGAAGTCGCCCACCGCTGCGCGCTGGCCGGACGGCGCGCGCTGTACGTGACCGGCGAGGAGTCAGCGGGCCAGGTCCGGCTGCGGGCCCAGCGTACCGGTGCGCTGCACGACGAGCTGTTCCTGGCCGCCGAGTCGGACCTGGCCACGGTACTCGGGCACCTCGATTCGGTCGATCCGCAACTGCTGGTAGTTGACTCCGTGCAGACCATGTCCTGCCCTGGCGTGGAGGGCAGCCCAGGCGGGGTGTCCCAGGTCCGCGCTGTGGCCAGCGCGCTGATCACCACAGCCAAGCAGCGCGGGTTACCGGTGGTGCTCGTCGGGCATGTCACCAAGGACGGGACGGTCGCCGGCCCCCGGGTTTTGGAACACCTGGTGGACGTGGTGCTGAGCTTCGACGGCGATCGACACTCCACGCTACGGATGGTTCGTGGAGTGAAAAACCGGTTCGGGGCCGCCGACGAGATCGGCTGCTTCGAACTCACCGACGACGGCATCGCGGGATTACCCGACCCGTCCGGGCTGTTTCTCAGCCACCACGACGGAGCAGTGTCCGGCACCGCGGTGACCGTCGTGGTAGAGGGCAAACGGCCGCTGCTGGGGGAGATCCAGGCACTCGTAGCCGGTTCCGGGCTGGCCAACCCACGCCGGGCAGTAAGCGGTCTGGACTCCTCCCGGGTGGCCATGGTGCTCGCGGTGCTCGAGCGCCGCGGCGGCCTGAAACTGGCGGGATCGGACGTGTACACCGCGACGGTGGGTGGGATGCGGGTTTGCGAGCCGGCAGCCGATCTCGCCGTCGCACTCGCCGTCGTCTCGGCGGAAAGCGACCTGCTGCTGCCCCCGCGCACCGTGGCGATCGGAGAAGTCGGTCTGGCAGGAGAGATCAGACCGGTTACCGGATTGCGCCGGCGCCTCGCTGAAGCCGCCCGGCTGGGTTTCCGGCACGCGCTCGTGCCACCGGATGTCGAGGGCATCCCAACCGGGGGGATGCGCCTGCATCCGGTAACCGACGTGGCATCGGCTCTGCCCTGGTTACGCCGGTGATACCGCTCCCCTGGCTTGCGACCGTGGCTGGTCCGGAGCGAGATTCCCCATCGCCATGGATCAGTTGGCACGCAGGCTGAATGTCCGCCGGTAGGCCCGCGGGGTGGTACCCACCTGGCGGTTGAAGTGATGGCGCAATAGATCGGCGGTGCCGAAACCGGTCCTGCGGGCGATCTCGTCGACGGTGAGGTCGTCTTCCTCAAGCAGTTCCTGGCTGAGCAGGATCCGGTGGCGGATCAACCACCGCTGTGGCGTGGTGCCAGTGGCAACTGCGAAGCGACGTGCGAAGGTCCGGGGCGACATGTGTGCCCGCTCGGCCAAGTCTTCGACCGTGATTTGGTGATGCAAGTGAGCCTGCATCCACGCCAGCAACGGTGCGAGGTCGTCACCGTCACCAGCGCGGCGCGGCACCGGAGTCTGGATGTATTGGGATTGCCCACCATCGCGATGCGGCGGCACCACCATGCGGCGAGCGATGGCGTTGGCGACCCGGGCACCCAGCTCTAGGCGGACGACGTAAAGGCAGGCGTCGATCCCGGCGGCGGTACCGGCACTGGTGATGATCGGCCCATCATGGACGTAGAGCCGGTCAGGCTCGACCTGCAGGCCGGGAAACCGGCGGGCGAGGGTGTCGGCGTCATGCCAGTGGCACGTGATCCGCCGGTTATCCAGCAGACCAGCAGCGGCGAGCAGGAACACTCCCGAACACACGCTCAACACGGTGGCACCACGCCGCAGGGCCCCCTGCAGGGCAGCGGAGACGCCGCCGGGAACCGGTACGTCGCCGCTCTCCCACGCGGGCACCACCACTAAGTCGGCGCTGGCGACACGGTCCAGCCCATGACTGACGTGCAGTGCAGCACCACCGAGGGCCGGCAGCACACTATCGCCGCTGGTCGCGCATATCGCGAAATCAAAGGCAGGTAGGCCGTCGGCACTTCGGTCCAGACCGAACACTTCACAGACGACGCCGAGTTCGAAGGGGTGAATCCGGCCGTCCACGAGCGCGACCACATCGCGCAACACCTTGGCAGTATATGCCCGTAGCGTGGCAGCCCTGCCACTCGTGTGGAAGGTCAGCACGGTGCACGCTCGCTGGTAGGCGCCCGCTGTAGCCGGATCGCCCGGCTGGCATGTGGGTGCGCGGATGGAGGTACGTGCGATGCCGACCTGGCTGATCGGCCTGACCATCGCCGGATCCTGCTATGCCGCTATTTGCCGCTACGGCGTAGACAGCCGTGATGGCCGGTACCGGCGGGCGCAGACGGTCTCGGGTGACGTGGTCACGATGTGGCGTGCGGTGCTCCGGGTGGCCAGCGGGATGCGGGAGCTGGAGGAGCGCCGCGCCCTGCTGGACCGACCGTGGGAAGAGGACTACCTGCACTGGGCGCGCGACGAGCAGGGCTGGCACCTGCACGGGCACCTCGCGCCCCCACCGCAGCGGCGAATCAAGAGCGTCACCTCGCGCGGTTGGTGTCCGGGGCTGTCGGCAAACAGCCACCACACCGATCGCTGCATCACTTCGTTGGCCGATCACAAACCGACGGTCTAATCGGCTGCTACTTTCGCGGCGGCAGTTGTTGAAGTGTCCAGGTGTTGCTGTCTGGGTCACTGAAGGTGGCAAAGGATCCCCACGGCTGAACGTCGACTTCGGTGACCTCTACCCCTCGGTCGATGAGTTGCCGCCGGGCAGC
>JAFAWY010000142.1 GCA_019241525.1 Pseudonocardiales bacterium | reverse complement strand
GCCGCCCGTCACCCGGCAGCAGTAGTCGTGGATGTCGAACACCGCGGCGCCGGGGGCGTGCCGTTGCACATTGCCCAGTAGCCGGACGATTTCGACCATCAGCCCGGTTTCCTCGGCTACCTCGCGTATCACTGCTTGGGTGTCGGTTTCGCCGGATTCCACCCGGCCGCCGGGCACCGACCAGCGCCCCTGACCGGGTTCGCGTGCTCGTCGGACCAGCAACAGCCGGCCCGCCTCGTCGAAGATCACTGCCCCGACGCACCGGATGTGCTGCTCGGCTCTGCCTGCCATCAGCGATCACGGTAGTACCCTCGCGAGTGTCGCCGCTTGATTGATGGGGAAATGCGCGGACAATGACATCCTCGGGGCGGCGCCCGCTCGGGCACAGCGGCGAGACAGGTGGGTCACGGTGAGTGTGAAGACGATGCGGGCAGCGCTGACATGATCGGTCGATCGTCCAACGTCCTGCTTAATCCCGCCGTTGAACGCCGGGTGATCCGGGTGCGGCGGCACTGGGCGGTGCTGATCAGGCCACTGCTCGAGACCATCGGGGTCCTGGTCGTGGCCTTCGTGCTGTCCAAGCTGATCAGCGCAGCCGGCATCGACTTGTGGCTGGTGCAGTCGTTGCTGTGGTACATCGCCGTCGCGGCGTTGATCCGCTATGCCTGGAAGGTGCTGGAGTGGTGGGTTGAAGTCGTCATCGTCACCGATAAACGATTCATGATCACCAGCGGCATCATCGAGACGAAGAACTCCATGATGCCGATCACCAAGGTAACCGACATGAGCTTCATGCGTCCGGTGCTCGGGCAGGTCCTGGGTTACGGCACGCTGCGAGTTGAATCAGCCGGTCAAAAGCAGGATCTGGAGCGGATCGAGTACCTCCCGCAGCCCGAGGAGGTCTTCCAAGCGATCTCCGAGCTGATCTTCGGTGACAAGAAGCAACCTCGATCACACATGCTGGAGCCGCCGCACAGCGCTCGCCGCAGGCGCCGGCCTCGCTTGAAGTGGTCCAATCCGGAGCGAGGGTTGCCGTAAGTCCGGGGTAGTTGGAGGAAACTGGCGCTGGTGCGTATTGATTTGCACGCCCACTCCACCGCGTCGGATGGAACGGACACCCCCGCACAGCTGGTGGCGGCCGCCGCTGCGGCTGGTCTTGATGTGGTGGCGTTGACCGACCACGACACCACCACGGGGTGGGCCGAGGCCGTGGAGTCCCTCCCTGCCGGTCTCCGGTTGATCCGGGGTGCGGAGTTTTCCTGCCTTTCGCCAGACGGCCGGGGTGGGCGTATCTCAGTCCACCTGCTCGGCTACCTTTTCGATCCCCACTCAGAGGTCATCATCGCCGAGCAAACCAGGCTCCGGGACGAGCGTCGTGCGCGCTTGCACGCCATGGCGGCGCGAATGGCCGCGGACGGATTTCCCATAGATCCACATACGGTGCTCGACGGTCTGGCGCCGGAAGCCCCCGCCGGACGCCCGCACCTGGCGCAGGCGCTGGTGTCAGCAGGGGTGGTGAGTAGCGTCGATGAGGCCTTCCACCGCTTCCTGAATTCCGACAGTCGTTATTACCTCGGCAGGGCGGACACCGATGTGCGCGCTGCCGTGCGGATGGTGCGCGATGCGGGGGGAGTTGCGGTGCTGGCACACTCTCTGGCCCGGTGCCGCGGGCCGGTGATCGACCTGGCGGTCATCGCCGACCTCGCCGCAGACGGGCTGGCCGGAGTCGAAGTGGACCATCCCGATCACACCAGTGCAGACCGTGCAGCACTACGCGAGGTGGCGACCGCACTGGATCTCGTCATCACTGGATCGAGCGACTACCACGGCACCAACAAGACGGTGTCGCTGGGGCAGGAAACCACAGATCCGGAGACGCTGGAACGAATCGAGCAACTGGCCAGCCGCAGCGGTGTCCCGGTGGTGAGCGGCTGAACCGGTGCTCAAGTACGAGCGCGTCCCGGACACTGTTGACTGACGGTGGGTACGGTGAGGCGAATGGCACGGCGCGCGACCCGCCGACACACTTGGTCCCGTGGAGGCGGCATTACCACCGCCGACACTTCGGATATCCACCGATGCACTCGTCCACCCCGGAGGTGGGATGACTCAGGGTGAGTTGGATCTTGGGGGACTGCCTCGGCCGTTGGTGCGGGTCACCCCGGCCAAGCTCAACACTTGGACGAGCTGCCCCCGCCGCTACCGGATGGCCTACCTCGACCGCCCCACGCCGGGACGTGGTGGTGCTTGGGCACACAACACGTTAGGCGCGGTCGTGCACACTGCCTTGCGGGCATTTTTCGACCTTGCTCCTGGCCGCCGCCGCCCCCATGCGGCCGTGGGGCTGGTGGCGACCCACTGGTCCGGCGAAGGCTTCGCCGACGAGGCGCAAGCCGCTGACTATCGCCGCCGCGCGCAGGACTGGGTGGCGCGTTACGTCGACGAGCTCGACCCCGACCTTGACCCGGTGGGTGTGGAACGGTGGGTCTCCGCGCCGACCCAGCGCATTGTTGCGGAAGGGCGAGTGGACCGCATCGACGAGCGAGACGGCGAGCTGGTCGTGGTGGATTACAAGACCGGTCGCGAGCAGCTCACTACTGATGACGCTCGCGGATCGCAGGCGCTGGCGCTGTATGCGTTCGCGGCGCGGCGCACGTTGCGCCGCGAGTGCCGCCGAGTCGAGCTGCATCACCTGCCGTCTGGCACCGTCGCTGACTGGGAGCACACCGAGCAGTCGCTGAACAGGCACGTGCGGCGCGCCGAAGAGGCTGCTGAGGAGATCGCGCTGGCCACCGACGCGCTGGAGACGGGAGGCGATCCGGACGTACTATTCCCGCCGGTTCCGCGGAGAGCTTGCTCCTGGTGCGATTTCCGGCGGCACTGCCCCGAGGGCCGCGCGAGTGCACCGGATCTGGCGCCGTGGGCACTGCTCGCTCCGTGACGATTCTGCGCGATCGAGCCCCCCGCGGGCTGTCCGGCGTGCTGGCAGGAGGCCTGGTAGCGCTTGCAGTGACGGTGTGCCTGGTGCAGTGGTGGGCGAGTACTTCGGGTGATCCCGGCCCGGGCCGGGCAGCGGTTGCCGGTCACGTACTGGCGGCGCTGAGCGCTGTGGTGTTGCAGCTGGCCGTAGAGCGTTCCCCGGGCCGCGTGGCAACTGTGGCCGCGTGGTGCATCGTCACACTGGCGGTAGCCGTACTGTGGTTTGGCTGGTGGACCTGAGGCCTGCTCAGCGCAAGGGAAATGCTCAGTGCAGCGCAACCAGCATGGGGCCGCGTTGCTCAAGGATCACAGCGCCGGAGCTGGCGGTCTCGATGGGACCACGGTAGCTGCCACGGTCCACGGGCAGCGCGCCGACCTGCTCACCAGTGGCGGTATCCAATACGGCCAGCGCCCCTGGTACCGGAAGCAGCAGCCGGCCGGCGACCTCAGCACCGGATCCCAGAGAGCCGGACCGGGTCCATTGAGGTTGCAGGTCACCGGCGTCCAATGCGACCGTGGCCGAGCCGGTGAACCAGTACAGCTGGGTACGGGTCTTGGTCACGTCAACCACGCCACCGGGCGGATCACCCAGCAGATCGGTGTCGGGCGCAGTCAGCGGATACTCGGCTACCGTCTTGCCCTGCCCGTCGAGCACCACCAGCCGGGCGGGGTTAGGCAGCGCGGCCGCGACCCAGTTGTCGCTGACCGCCACGACCCTGGCCTGCCAGCCTGGAAGCAGCACGCTGAAGATCACTTCAGGTTGGTCGGGCTCTTTGGGATCGGATCGTTGCACGGTCAGCCGTGCCCGCTCGCCAGCACAGTGCTCCACCACGGCCAGCCGACCGCCGGACCCACTACCAGGGCTCACCGCCATCGATCCGTGCACGCAGTCGGGTCGCGGTTGGGTGGCGGGTTGGACGGGCGTGGGTAGCCGCCCGTAAGCCAGCGTGCGCACCAGATCCGAACGCCACACCTCCAGGTAGTGCTGTCCGCTGGCGGCCACCTGGTTGCCAGCGGCGGCCAGCCGGGTCGGTGCCTCCACCGGGCCGGTGCGTTGCGCCCCGCGCCGGCCGCTGCTCCAGTCCAACGCGGTTACCTCGCTACAGGTGTTGCCGCGCAGGTAAACCGCGATGACCTGGCGAAATGCGGCGGCCAGCGTGCACAGCGGGCGGTCTCGCTGGTAGCTCCAGCGGACCGAACCCGTGCGCAGATCCCGACCGGTCACCGTGCCGTCGATGCCGGTGACCACCGTGCCGCCCTGCACCAAGGGGAGCGGGGTTGCCGGGCTCGTGGTGCGCCACGCCTCGGTCAGTACCGGTGGTAGTTGCGTGATCGCCGGCGGTTGCGGTGGTGGGCCGGGCGCAGTGACCAGGTTGGTCGTGCGTGCGTCACTGATCCACCACAGCACGGCGGACACTCCAAGCGCAGCCGCTACCAATAACGCCGCGGCGATCAAATCCCACCGGGTGCGACGTTCTGGCGCGGGCATTCCTGCAGACGGTCAGCCTGCGGCGCGTGGCCGGTCGCCGTGCTCGTGGCCAGTGACGGCACCGCCAACACCGGTGGTGTCGGTGCCGCGAACCCGGTTGCGTCGCCGCCTGCGCCGCGTCCGGGCGTCACCATGGTCATTCCCGTGCTCCGCTGCTGGGGGCATCGTCTGGGTCGTGGTCTCGACTACCTGCCCGCGGCGCGTGCGGCGCCGTAGCCGGCGTACCGGGGGGAGTGATCCGTCAGCCGATGCATCCTGCGTATCGCGGTGGGCTACCGGGCCACGCCGTCCGCGGCGGCGGACACCGCCATCGGTGGGCTCTGCAGCGAGCCCGGCTCGGGTCTGCTGGTCGATCGGGAGCAGCCCGGTGGAGTCGTCAGGGATGTCCAGATCGGTGAACAGATGTGCGGAGGTGGAGTAGGTCTCTGCTGGGTCCGGGATACCGAGGTCGAGTGCATCACTGATCAACTTCCAGCGCGGCTCCTCGTCCCAATCGACGAGCGTGATCGCCACGCCGGTTCGCCCGGCGCGGCCAGTGCGCCCACTCCGGTGCACGTAGGTCTTCTCGTCTTCCGGGCACTGGTAGTTGATGACGTGCGTGACCTCCGGGACGTCGAGACCGCGAGCGGCCACGTCGGTTGCGACCAGCACGTCCACCTTCTCCGAACGGAAGGCGCGCAATGCCTGCTCACGAGCACTCTGACCAAGGTCACCGTGCACGGCCGCGGCTGCAAAGCCGCGCTCGGTGAGTTCCTCTGCCACTTTTTGAGCAGTCCGCTTGGTCCTTGCGAAGATCATCGTCAACCCTCGGTCGCGGGCCTGCAAGATGCGGGCAAGTAGCTCGATCTTGTCCATCGCGTGAGCGCGGTACACGAACTGCCGGGTCCGCTCGTGGATCGCGGTGGCGTCGGGTTCTTCGGCGCGAATATGTGTCGGCCGGTTCAAGAAGGTGCGGGCCAGCTTGATGATCGGCCCGGGCATGGTAGCCGAGAACAGCATGGTCTGGCGTTGCTCCGGCACCATCTGCATGATGCGTTCGATATCGGGCAGGAAGCCCAGATCGAGCATCTCGTCGGCCTCGTCGAGCACCAGTACTCGCACCTTGCCCAGCACCAGGCAGCGCTGTTCAGCGAGGTCCAGCAACCGGCCCGGGGTGCCGACCACCACGTCGATCCCGTGGCTGAGTGCTTTGATCTGCGGCTCATAAGGCCGGCCGCCGTAGACCGGCAGCACCCGGATGCCCAGAGCGCGGCCTGCTGCGCTGAGATCGGCGCTGACTTGCAGGCACAGCTCGCGGGTTGGCACCACGACCAGCGCGCGCGGCGTGCCGTCAAGCGCGGTATCCCCGCTCGTGATCCGCTGGAGGAGGGGGACTCCGAAACCCAGCGTCTTGCCGGTGCCGGTACGAGCCTGACCGATGAGATCGTCCCCGGCCAGGGCCAGCGGCAAGGTGAGTTCTTGAATGGCAAAGGCCCGTTCGATGCCCACCGCGCGCAGGGTTCGGACGATCTCGTCGCGGATCCCGAGCTCGGCAAAGGTGGGGGAGTCTTCCCGAACGGGAGCGCCTGCTTGTAGTGGCTGCGGCGGGCCGGGTTCATCGCTATCAGTGTGGGCACCGTCTGCGGTGCCGGGCATGGGAACTTCCAGGGGGTAGGTGGTTGGCAGTGTGGTCTGGCTGACGGTCAGCGTGCTCGCCTCTCTCGTACCGGCGCGTCCCTGCCGTCTTTCACTGCGGTCTCGCTCGAACCAGCTGTGCACCGCGGACGGTGCATCTCCAGCTGGGAACGAAGACGCTAGGTCCGCGCTCATGATCTCATCCGCTCAGCGGCATCAGCCACCAAGCCGGGGGTGCGGGCTACCGGCCATCACAACTGTGTTACGGCATAGCCGGTTGTTCTAACACCGTGTTGCTTTAGCACTGGCGTCACACCCTGTATGCACATGTTACCCCGTCCGCGTGCCGGGTGTGTGCGTGACACCACGCACGCTTGCGATGCGGCACTACGCTCGCGGCCGTGGACGTGGCACGCGAGGGCGTCATCGACTTGCTTGGGGTCCTCGCCTATGGCGAATTGTCAGCCTTCGATCGGCTGGCTGAGGATGCTCGCAGTGCTCCCACACTCGCCGGCCGAGCCGCCATGGCAAGCATGGCGGCCGCTGAGATCGGGCACTTCCGGCTCATCGAGGCTTATCTCCGGAACATGGACGTTTCCGTGGAGGGCGCGATGCGCCCGTTCGTCGCGCGTTTCGATCAATTCCACGCCTCCACAGCGCCCCGGTCCTGGCTGGAGTCGCTGGTGAAGGTCTACGTCGGCGATGGGTTCGCGACGGATTTTTTCGGAGAGGTGGCGAGCTGGTTGGACGAAGCCACCGCCGCGCTGGTCAAGGACGTGCTGGCAGACACCGGGCACTCGGCGTTTGCGGAACGGGAAGTGCGTAGCGCCTGCGAGCAAGATCGGCGAACCCGCGACCGGCTGGCCCTGTGGGGTCGGCGGCTGCTGGGTGAGGCGGTGACGCACGCGCAGCACATTGTGGCCGAGCGGGACGGGCTGGCGGATCTGATCGTCCGCGGTTCCGGTAACTTCGCCGGCCTCGCCGCGCTGATCCGTCGGGTGGAGATTTTGCACGGCCGGCGCATGGCCGCTCTCGGGTTGGCGTGAATGCCCACTGGCTACTCGACTAGCCTGGCGCCAACGTCGATCACACCGTGGAGGTTGTGGCGTGGAGGTCAAGATTGGCGTCGCGGACAGCCCTCGCGAGCTGACGGTGTCCACTGCGGACTCGCCGGACCAGATAGAGGCGCTGGTCACCGACGCGCTGCGGAACACCCAGGGACTGCTGACCTTGGTCGACGACAAGGGTCGACGGTACATGGTGCCCACCTCGCGAGTCGCCTATGTCGAAATAGGGCCCGCAGACAGCCGCCGAGTCGGTTTTTCGGTCGGCGGCTGACACGACGCGTGTGTGGCGAACAGTGTTATGGCACCGAACGCCGCTCACGAGACCACTAGGGTCATAGCCGTGTCCCGGCTGCTCGTAGTAGAGGACGACGAGACCATCGGCAGTGTGCTGGAGTCCAGCCTGCGCGCACATGGGCACCAGGTCGGTTGGCAGCGCACCGGTCGGGGCGCGCTGCACGCTGCCTCCGAAACCGACTTCGATCTGGTGCTGCTGGACTTGGGGTTGCCCGACCTCGACGGCGTCGAGGTGTGCCGGCAGCTACGGGCTAGCAACCCGACGGCGGTGCTGGTCATCCTCACCGCCCGGACCGACGAGATGGACGTCGTGGTGGGTCTGGAAGCCGGCGCGGACGATTATCTGACCAAGCCGGTGCGGTTGGCCGAGCTGCTGGCCCGGGTGCGGGCACACCTGCGCCGGGTGGCGCCGGTCAACCCGGGGGCTCACCCGATGCTCACGGTGGGGGATCTGGTAGTGGATACCGGCAGCCGGCGAGTCACTGTCGCGGGGCGGGAGATGCCACTGCGGGCCAAGGAGTTCGACCTACTCGCCCGGCTGGCGGCCGCGCCCGAATCGGCGATCAGCCGGGAAACGCTGATGGCCCAGGTATGGGACGAGAACTGGTTCGGTCCCACCAAAACACTCGATGTGCACGTGGCCGCGCTGCGCCGCAAGCTGGCCGGAATGGCCGCGGTGGGTGCGGTACCCCGGATCACCACCCTGCGGGGTCACGGCTACCGGCTGGAGGCCCCTCGGGGGTCGTGAGTGGGTCACGGTGTTCTGGCACCGAATTCCACTCACGAGCGTGGTATTAACGCATCGTGCGCACTCGCATCGTTGGCCTCGCGGTGCTCGCGGCTGTGCTCGCCATCGGCTTGTTCGGCGTGCCGCTGGCCGCTGGTGTGCTGAAGTACGCGAAGTCTGACGAGCGCACGAAACTGCTGCGGGTGGCCGATGCCGCCGC
>JAFAWY010000083.1 GCA_019241525.1 Pseudonocardiales bacterium | reverse complement strand
GGCGCTTCCGCACCGGGGACTGAGCTATGGGGCGCTGCGCTACCTCACCCCCGACAGCCCGCTGCCGGCTGATCCTGCTGCCCAGATCAGCTTCAACTACCACGGCCAGTGGGACATAGCACCCGCCTCTGGCGGGCTCTACCGCGGAGTCAACAGCGGATTCGCACCGGATCACGCATCCGACAGCCTCCGGCCTCATCTGGTGGACGTGATCGGCGTGGTCACCGACGGTGAACTGCAGCTGAGCTGGATCTACTCGGAGAACCTACACGATGAGGCCACCATCGGGCGGCTGGCCGAACAGATGCTTGAGGCGCTCCGGCAGATCGTGGACCACTGCGCCGACCCGCTAGCCGGCGGCTGTACACCCTCGGACTTTCCCTTGGCCCACCTCGACCAGGCTGACGTGGATCGCTTGGCGGGAGATGGGCGGTCCGTGGAGGACATCTACCCACTCACGTCCCTGCAGGCCGGGATGGTGTTCCACAGCCTGGTCGACTCCGACTCCGCACCCTATGTCGATCAGTTCCGGTTGTGGCTGTCCGGGGTGACCGATCCCCAGGCGCTGGGCACGGCCTGCCAGCGGGTGGCCGATCGCACGCCCGTGTTGCGCAGCGCGGTGGTCTGGGATGGGGTGGCCGAGCCGGTGCAGGTGGTGCACCGCCAGGTCACGCTCCCGATCACCTACCACGACTGGCGCGCACTGTCCGAACCGGAACGAGACGAGGAACTGGCTCGGATCAGCGCTGCTGAGCTCGCTGGCTTCACCCTGGGCGCGGTTCCGCTGCTGCAGTTGGTGATCGCGCGCCTGCCCGGCGACGAGGTCGTTCTGGTCTGGACCTCGCACCACGTCGTGCTGGACGGCTGGAGCCTGGGCCAGGTGTTCTCCGAGGTCGCTGAGCAGTATGCAGCGATTACCCAGGACCGTGCACCGGAGCTGGTCGCCCGCCGGCCGTTCCGGGACTACTTACAGTGGCTGGCCGAGCAGGACCAGCAGCAGGCGCTGGAGCACTGGCGGGGCGTGCTGTCCGGGTTCACCGAACCCACCGCTTTGCCCTATGACCGCCAACCCCTCGAAGCGCACCGCACCGAGTCGACCGAGTCAGCGCGCATCGAGCTGTCGACCGACCAATCGCAGCGGCTGCAGTCGGCGGCCAGGCGGGCCGGTCTGACTCTCAACACCCTGGTGCAAGGTGCCTGGGCCATCTTGCTGTCCCGCTACAGCGGCGCATCCGACGTCGTCTTCGGCAGCACCGTCTCCGGTCGGCCCGCAGAACTCGCGGGCGTGGAGTCGATGATCGGCATGTTCATCAACACGGTGCCGACTCGGATTCAGGTTCCCAGCGGGCCGGGCGACAACGGTGAGGGATCCCGGCTGGCGTCGTGGCTGCGCGAGCTGCAGGCTGCGCAGATCGAGTCACGGCGGTTCGAGTTCACCTCGCTGGCGCAGATACGGGCAGGCAGCGACTTCACCGCTGGCACAAACCTGTTCGACAGCATGGTGGTGTTCGAGAACTACCCCTTTGAGGAGCCGTCGGAGGGTCTGCGGATCCGCGCCGTGCAGGGTCGGGATACCACCAACTTCCCTCTCGCTGTGCGTGCCTACATGGCTGAGCAGCTGGCTTTCGAGCTGGGATACGACCCGCACCTGTTCGATGCGGCCACAGTTGAGGTGATGGCACGGCGCCTGGAGTTGTTGCTCACCGGCTTCAGCGAGAACCTGAACCAGCCAGTGTGGCAGTTGCCGTGGATGACTGCGTACGAGCAGCACCAGGTCTTGGTGGACTGGAACGGGGCCGCCGGTGAGGACCCGGTAGCAACTTTGGTTGAGCTATTCGAAACGCAGGTAATTCGCGCCCCGGAGGCGGTGGCGGTCAGCTACGGCGCAGACCACCTGTCCTATGCCGAGCTGAATTCCCGGGCTAATCAGCTGGCCCGTTATCTGGTAGAGCGTGGCGCTGGTCCTGAGCGATTTGTGGCCCTGGCGCTGCCGTCTTCACTTGACATGATTGTCGGGATTATCGGTGTCCTGAAGGCGGGAGCGGCGTACCTGCCGCTAGATCCGCATCTTCCTGCCGAGCGGGTCAGGTATTTGCTCACTGATGCGGATCCCGTGCTGCTGGTGACGACGGGTGAAGTGGCCGTCGAGCAATGGGGTGCGGCCGTCACAGTGCCGATGGTGGCGCTTGACGCCACGCAGGATGCCATGGTCATCGCGCGCCAGAGCACTGCGAACCTTGCCGATCACGAGCGGAACCTTCCGTTGTGCCCCGGCAATCCGGCATATGCCATTTATACCTCCGGTTCGACGGGTCTCCCGAAAGGTGTTGTGGTCTCCCACCGCAACGTGGTCCGGCTGTTTTCCGCCACCCACCACTGGTTCGGGTTCGACGAGCATGATGTATGGACATTGTTCCATTCGTATGCCTTCGATTTCTCGGTATGGGAAATCTGGGGTGCGTTGCTGCACGGTGGGCGGTTAGTCGTGGTGCCCTTCGCGGTATCACGCTCACCCGAAGAGTTCCTGCGGCTGCTGGTCGCCGAAAAAGTGACTGTACTCAACCAGACTCCCTCAGCGTTTTACCAACTGTTGCGTGCCGACGGAGACAACCCTGACCTGGGCGCCCGAATCAGCCTGCGATATGTGATCTTCGGTGGAGAGGCGTTGGATCTGTGGCGGCTTTCGCCATGGTATGAACGCCACGGCGAGACCACTGCCGTGCTGGTGAACATGTATGGCATCACCGAGACGACAGTGCATGTCTCCTACCAGCCGCTGGACGCGATAACCGTGGCCGAGGCCACCGCCAGCACCATCGGCGTGGGTATTCCCGACCTCCGGGTGTACGTATTGGACGCCGCGCTGTCGCCGGTACCTCCTGGTGTGGCCGGCGAGATGTACGTCGGCGGTGCTGCGGTAACCCGGGGATATCTGAATCGCCCCGGGTTGACCGCCGAACGTTTTCCTGCCAATCCCTTCGGTGCGCCAGGCTCCCGCATGTATCGCACCGGGGACATCGCCAGATGGAACTTTGACGGAAAACTCGAGTACTTGGGCCGGGCCGATGACCAGGTGAAGATCCGGGGTTTCCGGATTGAGTTGGGCGAGATCGAGGCCGTGCTGGCCACTCATCCCGGGGTTCGTGAGGTGGCCGTCATTTCCCGGGAGGACAACCCGGGAAGTAAGCGTCTGGTGGCCTATGTCGTTTCCGCCACCGCGGACGCCCCCGGGAGCGTGGAACTGCGGAGCTTCGTGGGTGAGGCGTTGCCGGAATATATGGTGCCGGCCGCATTCGTGACACTGGATGAGCTCCCGTTGACCGTCAATGGGAAGTTGGATAGGAAGGCATTACCCACCCCCGAGTTCAGCGCAGGCACGGCCGGCTACGTGGCGCCACGCACCGAGGCCGAGCAGGTGGTGGCGCAGATCTGGGCCCAAGTTCTGGGCGTCGACAGAGTCGGGGCCACGGACAACTTCTTCGAGCTCGGCGGAGACTCGATCCTGAGTATCCGGGTGACCTCGCGACTACGGGCGACTTTCGGACCGGACCTTTCTCCACGCGCCGTCTTCGCCCATCCCACTGTCGCTGATCTCGCTGCCGCAATACCAGACCATTCTGTCGCCGGCGAATCAGTCATTCCGATTGTTCCTCGCGATGGCGAGCTGGCGCTGTCGTTTGCGCAACAGCGGTTGTGGTTCTTGCACGAGTTCGCACCCGATAGCGCGGAGTACGCCACACCCATGGGGCTGCGGCTGCGCGGTGAGCTGAACCTTGATGCACTGCGCGCCGCAATCACCGGGCTGGTGGCCCGGCATGAGTCACTCCGAACCACGTTCGTGCAAGTTGACGGCCGCGCCACGCAGGTCGTGCACCCGCCGGGTGCCGTGCCGCTGCCGGTACTGGACTTCTCCCAGCTGGCAGTACCACAGCGTGACGCCGAAATCGAGCAAGTGCTGCTGGCGGAAGCCAGCCGGCCGTTCGATTTTGCCAGCGGACCCCTGATGCGGCTGCGTCTGGTGCGGCTAGGCCATTACGATCATGTATTGCTCATCGTGATGCATCACATCATTACCGACGGTTGGTCCATGGGCATTCTTGTCCACGACCTCTCCACGCTTTACCGGGCAGTGGTGGATCGCGCAGAAGTTGATTTACCACCGTTGCCGGTACAGTATGCCGATTTCGCCGCCTGGCAACGGGCGGAATTGCAGGGTCCGGTATTCGACGATGATTGGGCTTATTGGCGTCGTCAGCTCGACGGTGTCACGCCGTTGGAACTGCCGACTGATCGGCCCCGGCCGGCGGTACGCACCTCTTCCGGCGCCAATTACGAGTTCGTGGTGCCGGCTGATATCGTCACCCGGCTTGAAGCCACTGCGGCGCAGCAGGACGGCACGCTGTTCATGGCGTTGGTTGCCGCCAGCCAACTGCTGTTCAGTCGCTGGTCCGGCCAGGACGACATTGCGGTTGGCACGGTCGTCGCAGGCCGTGAGCGGGCTGAGTTGGAAGGGCTGATCGGGTTTTTTGTCAACACCCTGGTGCTTCGTTCCACAATTAATTCTGATCATAGTTTTACGGCGTTCTTGCGCGGGGTACGGGAAACCGTTCTCGGTGCATTGTCTCACCAAGACGTGCCGTTTGAACGGCTTGTCGACGAATTTGTGCCGGTCCGTGACACCAGCCGCACGCCATTGTTCCAGGTAATGGTGATACTGCAGAACAATGCTGTTCGGTCGCCTGGCCTGCCCGGTCTGGAGATTGATGAGCTGGCATTGCCGGCTACTGCCGCCAGCTTTGACATGACTCTGGAGTTCCAGAAACGAGGCGAGCTTCTCGAAGGAGCATTGCAGTACAACACCGATCTGTTCGATGCCTCGACGGTCGAGCGGATGGTGCAGAACTTCTTGGTGTTGTTGACCGGGATTGTCGCAGATCCCGACCGACCGGTCGCGCAGCTCCCGTTGCTGACCCCCGCCGAGCAGCACCAGGTGCTCGTGGAATGGAACAGCACTCATGCTGAAGTGCCGGCGGCGACGGTGCCCGCGCAGTTCGCCGCACAGGTGGCTCGGACCCCGGACAGCTTCGCTGTGGCGGCCAATGGTGTCGAACTGTCCTACACGGAGCTTGATCAGCGGGCGAATCGGTTGGCTCGGGTGTTGATCGGGCTTGGTGTGGGTCCAGAGCGGTTCGTCGGGCTGGTCCTGCCGCGGTCGGTGGATATGGTCGTCGCTTTGCTGGCGGTGACCAAAGCGGGTGCCGCGTACGTCCCGATCGACCCGGATTACCCCTCGGCGCGGATCGAGTTCATCTGCGCTGACGCCAACCCCGCCGTGGTGCTGTGTACCGGGCAGACCGCTGGATGCCTACCGGCGGATGTGGTCCGGCTGGTGCTCGATGATCCGCAGACTGTCCATCAGATTGCCGCCTTCTCCAGTGATGAGATCACCGACGCCGATCGGGTGGAGCCGCTGTCCCCGCTGCATGCCGTGTATGCGATCTACACCTCGGGCTCGACCGGGGTACCGAAGGCGGTGGTGATCGCCCACCAGAGCGTGATCGACCTCGCCGAATGGGCGCTTGACGAGTTCGGGCTATCGGGGTTGTCGCAGGTGCTGGCCTCGACCTCGCTGACCTTCGATGTGTCGGTGTTCGAGATTGTCTGCCCGCTGCTGGCCGGCGGCAGTATCGAGCTGGTCCGTGATGCGCTTGCCTTGGCTGAACCCGGAGCGGGGACTCGGGTGGCCAGTCTGATCAGCGGCGTGCCCTCAGCGCTGTCTCAAGGTTTGGCTCACGGTGGCGGTGCGGTCCAGGCGGACACCGTCGTGCTGGCCGGGGAGGCGCTGTCGGCTCGGGCGGCCCGGGAGATCCAGGCAGCAACCGGATGCCGGCGGATCGCGAACATCTATGGCCCGACCGAGGCATGCGTCTATGTCACGGCTTGGTACAGCCAGGGTGACACCCCGATCGAGCAGCCGCCGCCGATCGGGGCCCCGATCAGCAATACCCAGGTGTACGTGCTGGATGGGCGGCTACGACCGGTACCGGTCGGGGTGATCGGCGAGTTGTACCTGGCGGGCACCGGCCTGGCACGGGGTTACCTGCGGCGTCCGGGACTGACCGCGTCGCAGTTTATTGCCAATCCCTTCGGTGCACCCGGGGAGCGGATGTATCGCAGCGGGGACCTGGTCCGCTGGACCCCCGATGGGCAGCTGGAGTACTTGGGTCGGGCGGATGACCAGGTCAAGATCCGTGGATTCCGCATCGAGCTCGGGGAAATCGAGGCCGCACTGGCCACCCATCCCGGCATCAGCCAGGCCGTGGTGACCGCTGTCGAGCATCAGCCGGGCAGTAAACGCCTGGTGGCTTATCTGGTCCCGGCTGCCCAGGACAGTCCCACGAGTGCGGAGTTGCGCGCCCACATCACCCGCACCCTGCCCGACTACATGGTGCCCGCATTATTTATCACTCTCGATGAATTACCCTTGGGGCCGACCGGGAAACTGGACCGCAACGCACTTCCCGCCCCTGATCAGTTCGCCGCGCCGGTCGCCGAATACCTCGCCCCGCGAACCGGCACGGAGCGCATTCTGGCTGATATTTGGGCGCGGGTACTGGGAGTGGAACAAGTCGGCGTTGAGGATAACTTCTTCGAGCTGGGTGGAGACTCGATTCTCAGTATTCAGGTGGTGTCCCGAGCCCGGCAGGCTGGCGTGCCGGTGACCGCAAAGGATATTTTTGTATCCCAGACGGTTGCGCGTCTTGCTGCTGGTGCGGGATTGGTCTCGAAGCCGGCCGATGACGAGATAATTGGTGGTCCGGCGCCTGCAACTCCGATTCAGCGCTGGTTTTTTGCCACGTATGGGACGTTGGCTCATTTCAACCAGTCATTTTTCATCGAGTTGACCGAATACCTCGATCACAACGCGCTTTCAGCCGCCGTGGACGCGCTGGTGGCGCACCATTCGGAGTTACGTACCCGATTCACCTGTGTTGAGGGGCAGTGGTACCAGGACACCGCACCCGCCAGCGGGGCGGTACTGGAGCGCTATGCGCTCTCGGATATTCCGAAGGAAAACCAGCGCGCGGTCATGGAGCAGGTGGCATTGGCCGCCCAGTCCAGTTTGGACATCACTGACGGCCCGGTGCTGCGGGTGGTGCTCTTCGATCCCGGGCCGGGTCAGCGGCCTGGATTGTTCGTCGCTATCCATCACCTGGTGGTCGATGGGGTGTCCTGGCGCATCCTGCTCGGTGACCTGGAAACCGCGTACCACCAGGCTCGCAATGGGCGCCCGGTGGAGCTGGAGCCAGTGGGGACGCGGTTCATCCAGTGGGCGCACCGGTTGGCGCGGCATGTGCGCAGCGGGGGCCTCGATGACGATCTGGGGTACTGGTCGGCTCAAGCACCCGAGACGGTAGCCCAAGATCCGACGGCGCAGCTGCCGGTGAGTCGGGCCGGGGTAAACACGGCCGGTTCGGCGCGGACTGTGGTCGCGGGGCTCACCCGGGACGAGACGGATGCGTTGTTGCACCGGGTGCCCGGGGTGTATCGCACTCAGATCAACGATGTGTTGCTCAGCGCATTAGGTCGGGTGCTGGCGTCCTGGACGGGACGGGATCGGGTGTTGATCGCCCTGGAAGGGCATGGTCGTGAGGAAATCCTCCCGGGCATCGAACTGTCCCGCACGGTTGGCTGGTTTACCTCCCTATTTCCTGTGGTCCTGAGCGTTGAGCCCACCGGCTGGGGAGAATTGCTCAAGTTGGTGAAGGAGCAATTACGGGCGATCCCGCATCGTGGTCTGAGCTATGGCGCATTGCGTTACCTGAAACCCGACAGCGGGCTGGAGGGAAACCTCTCGCCACAAATCAGTATGAATTATCATGGCCAATGGGATGTTGCGGGCCAGGCTGGGGCTACGGACGCACTTTACCGTGGCTCGGCTGGTGGATTGGCGCCCGATCACGCACCGGAAAGTCTTCGCCCTTACCTGATCGATGTGATCGGAGTTGTTTCCGACGGCCAGCTGCAGCTGAGCTGGACGTATTCGGAGAACGTGCATGATGAGGCCACGATTGAGCGGTTGACCGCTGAGATGTGTGATGCGTTACGGCAGATCGTGGCGCATTGCGCGGATCCGGCGGCCGGCGGATGCACCCCGTCTGATTTCCCACTGGCCCAGTTGTCGCAGAGTCAGCTGGATGCCTTGGTGGGCACCGGCCGGGAGGTAGAGGACGTCTACCGGCTGACCCCGTTGCAGGCCGGGTTGGTGTTCCATAGCCTGCTCGATCCCGCCGCGGCGGCTTATGTGGACCAGGCTCAGCTGCGGATCTCCGGGATCAGTGATCCGCAGGCCTGGGGTGAGGCCTGGCAGCAGGTCGTGGATCGCACCCCGTTGTTGCGCACGGCGATTGCCTGGGAAGGCACCGATGAGCCGGTGCAGATCGTGCACCGGCGGGTCGTGGTGCCGATTACCTATTACGACTGGTGTGCACTAGCGGAGCAGGAGCAGCATCAGGAGCTGGTTCGGATCGCGGCGGTCGAGCGCGCCGAAATCGATCTCGGTGTACCGCCGCTGTTGCGGCTCGTGATCGCGCGCGTGGCCAGCGATGAGATCACGGTGGTCTGGACCCATCACCATGTGATCCTTGACGGCTGGAGCATGGGTTCGGTCTTCGCGGAGGTCTGCGAGCAGTACGCGGCGATGACCCAGGGCCGGGCGCCTGAGCTGGTGGCCCGGCGGCCGTTCCGGGATTACCTGCACTGGCTTTCCGGGCAGGACCAGACCGAGGCACGAGCGCACTGGCGGGCGGTGCTCGCCGGGTTTGACTCCCGCACCCCGCTGCCCTATGACCGGCCGCCCCGCCAGGCGCATCACGCAGAATCCACGGAATCGATCGACATCCAACTTGGCAGGCCGGACACCCTGCGCTTGCAGCAGGTGGCTCAACACCATGGCTTGACCGTCAACACGATGGTGCAAGGTGCGTGGGCGTTGCTGCTCGCCCGGTATAGCGGTGTGCGTGATGTGGTGTTCGGGACCACCGTCTCGGGGCGCCCAGGCGAGCTGGTCGGCGTGGAGTCGATGGTCGGCATGTTCATCAACACCGTGCCCACCCGTGCCCACATCGACGAGGCCCAGGATCTGGTGTCCTGGCTGCAGAGCCTGCAAACCGGGCAAATCGAGTCCCGCCGGTTCGACTTCCTGTCCTTGACCGAAGTCCAGGCCTACAGCGAGCTACCTGCCGGTACTGGCCTGTTCGACAGCATGGTGGTCTTTGAGAACTATCCCTTCGAGGCCACCACGGTCACCGGTGCCGGTCTGCACCTGCGCGATGTCCAGGTCCGGGAGACCACCAATTTCCCGCTGACTTTGCAGGCCTTTCTTGGTGAGCATTTGGGGTTGCGTCTGGCTTATGACCCGGATTTGTTTGATAGCGCCACGGTCGAGCGGATGGGTCAGCAGCTGTTGGTGTTGTTGGGTGGGATGGCCGCTGATCCTGGTCAGCCGGTTGCGCAGCTGCCGGTGTTGACCGCGGTGGAACGCGATCAGGTGCTGGCCGAGTGGAACGACACCTTTGGTGAGGTGCCGGTCGCGACGATGCCGGAGTTGTTTGCCGCGCAGGTGGTTCGCACGCCGGATGCGGTGGCCGTGGTGGCTGGGGACGACAAGCTGTCTTATGTCGAGCTGGATGAGCGGGCCAGCCGGTTGGCGCGGGTGTTGATCGGGCGGGGAATAGGCCCGGAGCAGTTTGTGGGGTTGGCGTTGCCGCGGTCGGTGGACCTGATCGTGGCGTTGTGGGCGGTGGTCAAAGCGGGAGCGGCGTATGTGCCGATCGACCCGAAGCATCCGGCGGCGCGGATTGAGTTCATTTGTGCGGACGCCGATCCTGCGGTGGTGTTGTGTGCCGCGGAGACTTCTGATTGTTTGCCGGCGGGTGTGGCCCGGTTGGTGCTCGACGATCCCCGCGTTATCGAAGAGATCGGGAGCTATTCCGGTGTTGATGTAAGTGATGCCGATCGGGTGGCGGCACTGTTGCCGTCTCATGCGGCGTATGCGATTTACACCTCGGGGTCGACCGGTATCCCGAAAGCCGTGATGGTCGCGCACCATAGTGTGGCTGATCTGGCCGCGTGGGCGGTGGCGGAGTTCGGGGCTGCGGGGTTGTCGCGGGTGCTGGCGTCGACGTCGCTGACTTTCGATGTGTCGGTGTTCGAGATCATCTGCCCGTTGCTGACCGGCGGCAGTATCGAGCTGGTCCGCGACGTGCTCGCGGTGGGTGAGTCCGGGCAGTGGGTGGCGAGCCTGGTCAGTGGGGTGCCCTCGGCGTTGTCGCAGGGCCTGGCCCACGGTGCCGGCAGTGTGCGGGCGGACACCGTGGTGCTGGCCGGTGAGGCGTTGCCGGCCCGGGTAGCCCGGGACATCCAGGCAGCCACCGGGTGCCGGCGCTTGGCCAACATTTATGGCCCCACCGAGGCATGCGTGTATGCCACTGCGTGGTACCACGACGGTGACACCCCCATCGAGCAGGCCCCGCCGATCGGTGCGCCGATCACCAACACCCAGGTATATGTGCTGGATGCGCTGTTGCGGCCGGTACCGGTGGGAGCGGTCGGCGAGTTGTACCTCGCCGGGGCCGGGCTGGCCCGGGGTTATCTGCACCGTCCTGGGTTGACCGCGTCGCGGTTTGTGGCCAACCCGTTCGGGGCGTCCGGGGAGCGGATGTATCGCACCGGGGATGTGGTGCGCTGGATCCCCGCGGGCGAGCTGGAGTATCTGGGCCGGGTTGATGACCAGGTCAAAATCCGCGGATTCCGCATCGAACTCGGCGAGATCGAGGCCACGTTGGCCACCCACCCCGCCATCGGCGAGGCCGTGGTGGTGGCCCGCGAGGACCACCCCGGCACCCAACGCCTCATCGCCTACCTGGTCCCGACCGGCCACGACGCGCCGTCGGCTGCGGAGTTGCGGGCCTATCTGGGCCAGACCCTGCCGGACTACATGGTGCCCGCATTATTCGTCGTCCTGGACGAACTACCTTTGGGTCCGACCGGGAAACTGGACCGCAAAGCGTTGCCTGTCCCCGATCAACCCACTGCACCGGTTGCTGCATATGTCGCTCCCCGGACCGGGACCGAGCGCATTCTGGCCGATATCTGGGCGCAGGTACTCGGGGTGGACCGGGTTGGGGTCGAGGACAATTTCTTCGAACTGGGTGGGGACTCGATCCTGAGCATCCAGGTGGTGTCCAGGGCCCGGCAAGCCGGTGTGCCGGTGACCACCAAAGAGGTCTTTTTCGCCCAGACCGTGGCTGCGCTGGCTGCCGGGGTGAAAGCAGCGTCGGCAGCCGTTGATGACGAGGTGATTGCCGGGCCGGCGCCGCTGACGCCGATCCAGCACTGGTTCTTCGCAACCTACGGGCCGCTGGCGCATTTCAACCAGTCCGTCGCGATCGAACTCACCGAAGACGTCGATCACGACGCGCTAGCCGTCGCGGTGGATGCGGTGGTGGCACACCACCCGGCATTGCGGACCCATTTTGCCCAACACGACGGTCAATGGCGCCAAGACATCACCCCCACCAACCGAGCGGCGTTGCAACGCTGCGCGCTCTCCGATGTGCCATCCGACGAGCGACCGGCCATCGTGGAGCAGGCGGCATTGGCCGCTGCGTCCAGTCTCGACATCACCGCTGGCCCGGTACTGCGAGTGGTGGTTTTCGATTTCGGGCCCGGTCAGCGGCCGTGGTTGTTCGTCGCTGCCCACCACCTGGTCATCGACGGGGTGTCGTGGCGGATCCTGCTCGGTGACCTGGAAACCGCCTACCACCAGGCTCGGGACGGGCACCCGGTGGAACTGGAGCCGGTCGGCACCGCCTTCACCCAGTGGGCGCACCGCTGGGTGGACTACGTGCAAGCCGGTGG
>JAFAWY010000047.1 GCA_019241525.1 Pseudonocardiales bacterium | reverse complement strand
ATGCGTTTTGATCCGTTCCGAGACTTCGATCGCCTCACCGAGCAGATGCTGGGCACTACGACTAGGCCGCGGACCATGCCGCTGGCCGCATGGCGCAGGAAAGATGAATTCTTCGTCCAGATCGACCTCCCCGGTGTACACCGGGATGATGTCGAGCTGACGGTTGAGCACAACGTGGTCACCATCCGGGCAGAGCGGCGGCCCGAGTACGAAGAAGGCGACGAGGTGATCGTCGACGAGCGGGCCCTGGGCACCTTCACCCGGCAGCTTTTCCTCGGCGACAACCTCGATGTGAACAAGCTGTCCGCGGATTACGACCGCGGCCTGCTCATGCTGACCATCCCGATCTCTGAGGCGAGCAAACCGCGCCGGATCCCGCTGGGCGGTCAACAGCAGCAGCAATCCTCTGACAGCGGCTCCGCTTCCGCTGAACAAGCTCACGCGGGCAGCTAGTGACCAGATCCTCACGTCGCCTGGACGCCTGGTCCAGGCGACGAGGACTAGGAGGCAAGTCATGAGCAACCCTTGGCAGCGTCCGGGCATGGACCCGCGAGCTGCTGGGACGGCCGCATCACGCCGCCGGCCCATCGCAGTATTCAGCAACTACGCAGACGCCGAGCGCGCTGTAGACCGGCTATCCGATCTGGGGTTCCCGGTGGAAAGAGTGGCCATCATCGGCGACGACCTGATGATGGTCGAACAGGTGACTGGCCGGCTGAATTACGGCGGTGCCGCACTGAAGGGGGCAGTGTCTGGGGCACTTCCTGGTGCCTTGATCGGCTGGATCTTCGGACTGTTCAACCTCATCAGCCCATTGGTCGCCAGCATCGTACTGGCGTTTTACGGATTGATCATCGGTGCGGTGGTCGGTGCGATACTCGGCTTGATCATGCATGCCCTGCAGGGTGGCCGCCGCGACTTCGACGCGGTCACGATGATGGTGCCCAGCAGCTTTGAGGTGGTCGTCGACGGGGACGTTGCTGATGAGGCAGCACGCCTGCTCGCTGATGGTGCCCAGGTTCAAACGCCGCATACCCCGCATACGGAGCCGGGATTACAGCCAGCTGGCACCGAAGACCCCCACAGGCGGTAAAGACGGCACCGTTGCATCCGCCGATGGGAGGCTCGGGCAGGCTGTGTTGATGCGTCGTTGCCGCTCTCGGCTGCCAGCGTCGAGGTCAAGCTTTGCTGGCTTCCGGTTCCCGCCGGAGGTGATCACGGTGGCTGTGCGGTGGTATTTGCGCTATGGGCTGTCGTACCGCGACGTCGACGAGCTGCTAGCCGAGCGCGGGATCGAGGTCGATCATGTCACGATCTATCGGTGGGTGCAGCGGTTCACCCCGCTGCTCGTTGATGCAGCCCGGCCCTGCCGGCACGCGCCCGGTGATCGCTGGTTTGCGGATGAGACATCTGTGAAGGTCGCCGGGCGATGGGTGTATTTGTACCGAGCGATCGATCAGTACGGCCAGGTCATCGATGTGCTGGTGTCCGAGAAGCGGGATCTGGAGGCCACCCGCCGGTTCTTCACCCGAGCCCTGGAGCACGGCACCCGACCGGCTGGCCGGATCTGTTTCGATCCTGCCGTGCCAGAGCGCATGCTGCCGCTGCGCATCGAGAACCTGCGCCTGGCGGGCCGGCGGCTCACCCTGGACGTGGGCGTGGATGCCTGGCACGTCGAGGGCCTCCCGGAAGGCGTGACCCAATGCTCCAACGCCACCATCTCAAAGTCGAAATCCTCATTGTGATCGCCTGCCTGCTTTAGGGAGTGGCCTCATGACTCGGCTCGATAAGGACCGTATTACTGATCGGGCAGGTGGCGTGCTCAAGCGCCTGGACTCCTACCAGCGACGGCATCCGGCGCTGAGCGTACCGATTGCGGTGCTCCGCAAGTTTATCGAGGACGAGTCGACCGGCCTGGCCAGCCAGATTGCCTTTTGGGCATTCTTCTCGGTCTTCCCGCTGCTGCTCATTTTGGTCACCTTGCTTGGCTTCTTTGTGCCGCCCAACCTGCAAGGTGACGTGCTGGGCCAGGTGGCGAGCTTTATTCCGTTGCTGGGTCCAGACTCGGTCGGGCACCTCAGCGGTCAGTGGTGGACGCTGGTATTCGGTGGTATCAGCGCGCTGTGGAGCGGCTCGTTGGTGGTCACGACAACCCAGTCGGCATTCAACTCGGTATGGGAAATCCCCATTGCCAAGCGGCCCGGCTTCGTTGCGCAGATCAGGCGCAGCTTTATCACGCTGGGCATTATCGGGCTCGGGCTGGTAGCCAGCACGGTAATCAGCAGCTACATCGCCGGCGCCACCGCAACTGATCTCGGTGTGGTGGGTCGGCTGGCTGGTTACCTCATCGCGGTCGCGCTTGACATCGGGTTGTTCTTGGCGGCATTCCGGTTGCTCACCGACCGTCAGATTGCCACCCGTGACGTGGTACCCGGCGCAGTGCTTTCCGGTGTGGTGTTCTGGATTCTCCAGCAGCTGTCCTCACTGATCATCTCCCGGTACCTGCACACTGCCGCGCGGACCTACGGCAACTTCGCCACCGTCATCACCGTGCTGTGGTGGTTTTACCTGCAGGGCATCGTCACCCTGCTTGGTGCACAGCTCAACGTGGTACTCAAGCAACGGCTGCACCCCCGAGGATTGGTCGACACCCCTTCCACCGAAGCGGACTACCGGGCCTACCAGGCTTACGCCAAGGAGCGCACCTACTCCGACGACGAGCAGGTCCACACCGAGTTCCCCCGGCATCCACGCGGCCGTACGGAGCAAGACTGAGCCGGTGTCATGCCGCTGCTGTCGGACGCCACCCCGGATACAGCGTGTCCCGGCACAGCGCGAGATGCTCGGCGACCATCTTCCTCGTAGAGAATCGCCTGATCACCGCGGCGCGGCAGGCGTCGCGGTCGAGTTCTCCGATCCGCTCGACCGCGTCAACGAGCGCATCATGGTTGCCGCGCAGAAAGCCGGTTACCCCGTCGTCGACGATTTCTGGTGCGGCCCCGATCGGGCAGGTGATGACTGGTGTGCCGCAGGCCAACGCCTCTATCATGACCAGCCCGAATGGCTCCGGCCAATGAATCGGATTGAGCAGCGCGGTTGCCCCGCCCAGCAGGGCGAGTTTGTCACCGTTGGTGATCTCGCCGACCAGCTCCACGCCGTCGCCGAGCAGTGGCTTGACCTGATCGGTGAAGTAGGCGTGCTCACGCGGTTCGCGCATCTTGGCCGCGATCAACAGGCGATGATCTGCCGCGCGGGCGACCAGCGCCGCCTCCCGCACGCCCTTATCCGCCGTCATCCGACCGAGAAAGAGCAGGTAGCCCCCGTTGCCGCGACCAATGGGGAACTGGTCAGGGTCGATCCCGTGGTGGATGACCCGATCGATCCTGACTTCCGGAGCCCGGGCCGCCTGATTGCGGGAGATCGCCACGACGGGCAGCCGCTCGCCATAACGGCGGTAGATGTCGCGCAACTGGCCATCGAATGGGCCATGGCAGGTAGCGACGACACAATCATGGCCCACTGCCAGCGCCCAGGCAGGACCGAGGAGGGAGTGGTCGTGCACCACATCGCAGCTGGCGAGCGCTTCATAGCCGTGCATGACGTGGCTGAGCTCGACGTCTCCTGCGCCGATCCGGTCAATGGCCGCGGTGGGCAAGCTGTGCGCGGTAGGAACGGCAGCCGTGCTGTCACCCGTGGTGTACAGGATGACGTGGTGTCCCGCCGCGGTGAGCCCCCGGCCAGCTGATCGATCACCGACTCCGTTCCACCATAGGCCGGTGGGGGGACCGGCACCCAGGGCGGCGCCAGCAGGCCGATTCGTAACGGAACCTCCGCATCGTCGCAAGGCCTCGAATACATTCGCGTTTTCACCTTGTGCCTGTCTTCCTCACTCGTCCCAGGTGCGGAGCACTCAGCGTCGCATGCCGTTTCCTCTCCTGTATCTAGCCTTAGTAGCAAGCTCCTGGAATTCTTCGGCCCGCCGGGTTCAATTCCTGACCTCGTATTTGACTTGCCAAGTCCATGCACCAATGGGATACTTTCAACAATGGAGGTGCCGCTGATGGGCGCACCTCGACTGTGTTGTCCTGTCAGGGCAGGTTGGTGGACCCTTAGTCGTGCTCTGAGGTCGATGCGGGTTCGGCTAGCCCAGCCGCACGATCGGCCGTCCCGGCCCGAAGGGTGGCGAAGTGTGCTACACCCAGCATGACTATCCGACCCGCGCTGACGGTACAATAATAGTCGATCTTCTCACCGATAAAGGCATGCCCACATTGGTCGCGGAACGCCTGGTGGGCAAGTTGCCTGCGGCATTAGCGCGGGAGCTCAGCAATAGGGTTGACTGACAGGTACGTGTTCATTGTGATCCGCTGCTCCTTGATGAGAACGGCTTGATACCGATGCTGGACCTCGCGGATCGGAATAAGCCCGCCCACGATTGGGACGTGCTTGTGCTCCTTACCGATCTACCGCGCCGGGCCGGCACCCAGCCCCTCGTTTCCGACTTCAGCACTTCGCGAGGTGTCGGCTTGGTGTCCATACCGGCACTCGGTGCATTTCGAGTGCCGCAGCGTACTCGAAACCTTATTGTTCACGTGATTGGGCACCTGCTCGAAGAGAAGTTGAATCTGGATCCTGAACCGCGCCGGCACAGCCCGCACGGTCGGCTTACCGGACGGCTAGGGGATGTGCTCGCACCGACCAAGCACATCCCCTCCGATGACGATGGCATTGACCAGCACCTAGCGATCTTTGGTCTCTAGGTTCTTCACGTTTGTGTCAAGTTTTTAGGCGGCCGGAGAGATGCGGGCGTGGGTGGCGTAGGCATCGACGTGGCGGGTGATAGTGGTCAGGGCTGCTCGGAGTTGGGGTGGGGCTTGGGGTTGGTTGGCGGCGGTGAGCGGAACGAGCATCCGGTTGTAGATCTTGGTGTAGAAGACGGCGATGCGGATGCCGTCGGGGGTGAGGGTGTAGCGGTTGGTGTGGGGCAGGCGGCGGATGAGCCCGGCCAGGCGCAGCCGGCGCAGGTCGTAGGTCATCTGTCCGGGGCGGTAGTCGCTGCCGAGCAGTCCGGCGGTCAAGACACGCAGGTTCTTGTTGGTGAAGCCGGTGGCGGCGAGCAGCGTGTGACATAAGGCGCCGGTCAGGGCCATGACCCGAGGATCGCCGAACCTCAGGGCTGGGGTCCTCCGCCCCGCCGCATCGACGGTGGGGTGCGCGATCCGCTCAAAGATCTTGATGGCGCTGGTGCGGCGCTCGCGGGTCGATGAAACTTGGGGCGCGTCGCCCGCTGACGTCGTTCCTGCCTGGCGCGGGTTGAGCCCGTCTCAAAGATTGACGCTGGAGCCCGTCCCGGTGGGGTACTCCGGGTTGCCGCCTGTTCGAGCGCGAGTCTCAGACTCTTGATGTTCATGCGGGCTCCGCGGGTCGACGCCCCGTAGTGATGGTTCGGGAAGGGGCCCACGGTGGAGATCATTTATGAACGAGTCGCGGGGATCGACGTCGGCAAGAAGATCATCGCGGTGGCGGTGCGGACGCCGGGCGAGCGAGCCGGAAAGCGCCGGCAGGAGCTGCGCAAGTTCAACACCTATTACCGGACGTTGACCGAGATGGTGGCTTGGCTGGTCGCCGAAGGTGTCACGCACGTGACCATGGAAGCGACCGGGGTGTATTGGCGTCCGGTGTTCCACGCGCTGTGTGCGGCCGAGCGACCGCTGGAGGTGTTGTTAGTCAACGCCCGCCATGTCAAAAACGTGCCCGGTCGAAAAAGCGATGCCCTTGATGCGGTGTGGCTGGCGGAGTTGACCGAGTGCGGTTTGCTGCGGGGCAGTTTTATCCCGCCGCCGCAGATCGCGGCGATTCGGGAGTTGACCCGCTACCGCAAAAAGCTTATTGAGCAACGCACCAGCGAGTTGCAGCGGCTCGCGAAGGTCCTTGAGGACGGCGGAATCAAGATTGACTCGGTGGCCTCGGCGCTGACCACCCTGTCGGCCCGGGACATGATCGAAGCGTTGATCAACGGCGAACGTGACCCCGCGGTGCTGGCCGAGCTAGCCCGGGGCAAGATGCGGAGCAAGATCCCGGATCTGAGGTTGGCCTGCGCGGGCCGTTTCGGCGCTCAGCACGCGCTGATGTGCACCCTGCATCTGGAACACATCGATCACCTCACGGACATGATCGCCCGGCTGGACACCCGCATCGACGAGGCCAGCCTCCCTTTCGCCCGACCGATCGAGCTGCTGGCCACGATCCCTGGGATCAGTGAGCGTGCCGCCCAGGTCATCATCTCCGAGATTGGTGTCGACATGGCCCGATTTCCCACCGCGGCGCACCTGGCCTCCTGGGCTGGGCTGTGCCCGGGCAACAACGAATCCGCCGGCAAGCACCGCTCGGGTAGGACCCGCAAGGGCAACAAGGAACTCCGCGCACTCCTCACCGAGTGCGCCTGGTCCGCCGGGCGCACCAGTACCTACGTGGGCGCCCAGTTCCGCCGCTTCCACCGGCGCTTCGGCAACAAGGGTGGCCAAAAGGCCGCCACTGCCACCGCCCACACCATGATTGTGATCATTTGGCATGTGCTCGCCGAGACCACCGCCTACCGCGAGCTCGGCACGGACTATTTCACCACCCGTATCGATAGCCCCGACGCCCGCAAACGCCGGCTCATCCGCGAACTCGAAGCCCTCGGACACAAGGTCACCATCGAACCCGCCGCTGCGTAATCGGTCACCAATAACAAATCACCAACCACCCCGGCCTGGGTGCCGGGTCACCGACCCCTGCGTCCTGAAGGTGCCTGGTCACCATAGTTACGTCTCAGG
>JAFAWY010000019.1 GCA_019241525.1 Pseudonocardiales bacterium | reverse complement strand
GAGACCTGCTTGCAGGGTCGAACCATTAACAGTGAGACCTGCTTGCAGGGTCGAACCATTAACAGTGAGACCTGCTTGCAGGGTCGAACCATTAACAGTGAGACCTGCTTGCAGGGTCGAACCATTAACACCGGTCTCGGCCTTGGCCTGGCCCAGCGGCCCCCACCGGTCGATCTGCTTGCTCCACGCATCCTGGGTGCCTGCGGAGTAACCCAGCGCCTTGGCCACATCCCGCACCGCCGAGCGGGCCCGGTAGGTGATCACGTTGGCGACCTGGGCAGCGCGGTCCCGGCCGTACTTGTTGTAGACGTACTGGATGGCCTCCTCGCGCCGGTCGGATTCGATGTCGAGGTCGATGTCGGGATAGCCGTCCCGATCCGGGGCGAGGAACCGTTCGAAAAGCAGGTCCATCGCCACTGCGTCGACGCTGGTGATGCCCAGCGCGTAGCAGACCGCGGAATTGGCCGCCGAGCCGCGCCCCTGGCAGAAGATCCCGGCCCGCCGGCAGAACGCCACGATGTCGTGCACGATGAGGAAGTAGCCGGGGAAGTTCTTCTCCTCGATGACGGTCAGCTCGTGCTCGATCTGATGAAAGGCGCCGGGACGCTCGTCGTAGCTGCCGTATCGGGCGGCCGCACCGGCCCAGGTGAGCTCCCGCAGCCAGCCGGCCTCGGTGTACCCGCGGGGGACGGCGAACGGCGGCAGGTCCGGCGCCACCAAATGCAGGTCAAACGAGCAGGCCCGGCCCAGCGCGGCGGCCCGTTCGACAGCGCCGGGCCAGCGGGCAAACCGCTGCGCCATCTCGGCGCCGGACCGCAGGTGTGCGGTGCCGGCCGCGGGCAACCAGCCATCCATCTCGTCCAGGCTGCGCCGGGCCCGGACCGCGGCCAGCACGGTGGCCAGCCGGTGCCGGGACGGGGTGGCGTAGTGCGCAGCAGTGGTGGCGACGGTGTCCAGCCCGTGCGCTGCGGCCAGCGCGGCCAGCGCATCGTTGCGCTCGGTGTCCTCGGCCAGGCCGTGAGCGGTGAGCTCGACGGCGACGTGGTCAGGGCCGAACAGCTCGATCAAGCGGCGTAGCTGCGCTGCCGCCGCGGCCCGACCGGCGCGCTCCAGCGCTCGGCGCACCGCTGCCTTGCGGCAACCGGTGAGCACCACCCAATGCCCGCCCGCGGCAGCTGCTACCGCGTCGAGGTCATAGAGCGGCTTACCCTTCTCCCGCCCGGCGATCTGGGCGTGGCTGATCACACGGGACAGCCTGCGGTACCCCTCGGGATCACGGGCAAGTACGAGTAGGTGCTCACCCTCCGGATCGGGTACCCCGTTCTGCGGTGCGGACAGGCCCAGGGACAGCTCCGCGCCGAAGACGGTCTTGACGCCCAGCTCGCGGGCCGCCTCGGCAAAGCGCACCACCCCGTACATCCCGTCGTGGTCGGTGATCGCAATCGCTTCCAGCCCCAACCGGGCCGCCTCCTCGACCAGTTCCTCCGGGTGGCTGGCCCCGTCCAGGAAGCTGAAGTTGGAGTGGCAGTGCAGCTCGGCGTAGGGAGTCCCCGGTCGGGTCTCCGATGATCGAGCCGGCGAGAGCAGCGGCGGGGGCTCGTAGCGATCCCGGTGACGTGTCCACGCCGGGCTGTCTCCCCCGTCACCGGGAGCGGACCGCCCGGATAACACGCGTTCCAAGTCCACCCACCGCACCGGTGGGTTGTTCCAGCCCATGGACAGCTCTAGGTGAGTAACGGATCATAGCTAGTATCGAACATAAGTTCGATACTAGCTATGAGGTGGGACAGCCATGGCACGGCTGTCCGTCATGACCGGCCTAGTGCTCGTCTTGCTCGCCGCGCAGGAAGCGCTCAAGTTCAGCGGCGAGTTCGTCACCGGAGGGAAGGCCAGAAGGGGGAGTCAGCTCGTCGTCGAAAGCAGCCTCGAGACGGCTTACCAGCAGCCGGTATTCCTCGTTGTTCGCGACAATCTCGTCGATCTGGCCCGATATGCTGGCCGCCGCGGCATGCAATGGCCCACT
Organism: Pseudonocardiales bacterium; assembly: GCA_019241525.1. Lineage (GTDB taxonomy): Bacteria > Actinomycetota > Actinomycetes > Mycobacteriales > Pseudonocardiaceae. The sequence goes on along the minus strand of JAFAWY010000019.1, from coordinate 48,160 downwards.
GTCAAGCTCCAGCCCGGTAACGGTAGCCAGCGCTTCGACGAGAGCGGCGGCGGCCGCTGGGTAAGGGGTAGCTGCCAGGTAGTGCGGCACCCGCGCCCACACCCCGATCGCTGGTATGCCCACGCCGGCGAACCCTTCCTGGAGCGCAGTCTGGATTCCCGCCGGCATCTCAGCGGTCCCGGCCACTACCCCGACTTGGGCGGCGAGCTCAGCTTTGGTGGCGATGGCCATCAACCTGACCGGGCGAGTATGGGGAACAGGAGCGGCGTAAGCGCCGACACCGGTCACCAGCCGCACCTCAAGCTGGGTGGCCAGATCCACCACCGCCCCCACAAAGGCATGCCAAGCCATGTCCGGCTCAGGTCCCACCAGGACGAGAAGGCTCCTGCCTGCACTGTCCCTGCCGACCCGAAGCTGGATCTCGGGCCAGCTCAGGCTTTCAACGACTCCGTCGGAGATACGCACGATAGGACGGCGGGACCGAAAGTCGATCAAACGGTCCGAGTCGAACGAGGCCAGCACATCCGTCGGTACCGTCCCGAGAATCTGGGCAATGGCCGCCTGGGCGCCGAGGCCGGCGTCGGTCCAGCTCTCCGTTGCCAAGAGCAGTACAGGCGACTCCACTGGGTCATGCGCGTGCAGCTGGTACAGGGACGGCATCACGCCCCGCAGCGATCAACGTCTGTGGTGGTCACCCGACACATCTTCCCACCATGGCGCCGATGGTCGAGCGCGCCGGAAAAATTCGGTGCCCAGCAGGTGTGGCACCGCGGATTGCCCAGGCGGTAGGGCGGGTGTATGCGTGGGCTCGTGGCACAAACCGAGCAACGATCTCCCCGGGTCTGGCTGATCACCGGTGCCAGTAGCGGGTTTGGGCGTGCTATCGCCACCGCCGCACTCGACGCCGGCGACATCGTGGTCGCCGCTGCCCGTCGATCGCCGGCCCTCGATGACCTGGTCGGCGCGTATCCCGGTCAGGCCCACGCCATCGCTCTCGACGTGACGGACATGGACGCCACTCGGGTCATCGATGAGATCATTGCCCGGCATGATCGCATCGACGTACTGGTCAACAACGCCGGCCGAACCCAGGTGGGAGCCCTGGAGGAGACGACCGAGCAGGAGCTGCGGTACCTGTTCGAACTGCATTTCTTCGGGCCGGCGGCACTGACCAGGGCGGTGCTGCCACATATGCGCCGCCAGGGCGGCGGGGCGGTGGTGCAGATGTCCAGTGTCGGTGGTCAGATCACCGCGCCGGGCTTCGGCGCCTATTGCGCGACCAAGTTCGCGCTCGAAGGTTTAACCCAGACCCTAAGCCAGGAGGTGGACTTCGGGGTCCGCTTCCTGATCGTGGAGCCTGGCGCGTTCCGCACCGGGCTGTTCGCCGCCGGGTCGGCGTACCTGTCCGCTGCCATGCCGGAATATGCCGCAACGGTCGGCCCGACACGGCAGTATGTGACCAGCGGTGACGGCACGCAGCCCGGCGACCCGGCCAAGGCGGCCGCAGCCATCCTCACCGCGCTAGCCGCTGACCACCCACCGCTGCGCCTGCCCCTGGGCAGCGATGCCGTCGATGGAATCCAGGCTCACCTGGCCTCAGTTCGTGACGAGATCGCGGTGTGGGAGCCGTTGTCCCGCGCCACCAGCTTCGATCCCGAGTGATCTACGGCGGGCAGCAACTGTACGCGCACAGTGCACAGCTGCGTGCCGACGTCTCGTCGCGTGCGGCCTGAGAGACTCGGTGTTGTGGCATGGTCTCCGGATCCTGGCGCCCTTCGTGATCGGGTTGCGGTGGTAGCCGGCGCGACTCGAGGCGCGGGGCGCGGCATCGCGACCGCTTTGGGTGAAGCCGGTGCGACGGTGATCTGTACTGGACGCAGCAGTAGAAGCGGGAGCAGAGCGATCCGATCGGACTACTCGCGCGCCGAGACCATCGAGGAGACCGCCGAGCTGGTAACCCAACTTGGCGGGGTCGGAATCGCGATCCAGGTCGATCATCTCGAGTCCACGCAAGTGCGGCAGCTGGCTGCGGGCGTGCGCCACGACCACGGCCACATCGATGTCCTGGTCAACGACATCTGGGGGGCCGAGGTCCTGAAAGGTCCCCCGCCGACGTGGAACACACCGATCTGGCGGCACGACGTGGAAGCTGGGTTGCGCATCCTGCGACTGGCGATCGACACCCACCTGATCACATCCCATCACCTGCTGCCGTTGCTGATCGACCGGCCGGGTGGATTGCTTGTCGAGGTCACCGACGGCACGACCACCTTCAACGCAGAGCGGTACCGGATCTCGGTGTTCTACGACCTGGCAAAGGTGGCGGTGAACCGGCTGGCCTTCTCCCAAGGCCACGAACTCGCCCCTATGGCGCCACCGCCGTTGCCGTTACGCCGGGATGGCTGCGTTCGGAGATGATGCTGGGCAACTTCGGCGTGACCGAGGAGAACTGGCGCGAGGCTCTTGACGGCTCGGTCCAGGGATATCCGCCGGCGCCGGAGGGCTTCGAGAACTCCGAGTCACCGCGCTATGTCGGTCGCGCGGTCACGGCACTTTGCCACGGACTCTCAGCGAGCACGGTGGAATCAGCGCTCGGTGACCTCAGCCGATCTCGCTCGTGAGTACGGCTTTACTGATATCGACGGTTCCCAGCCTGATAGCTGGTCCAGGCTCTGAGGCCTGTCCACAGCCGTCGATTAAGGTTGATCGACGCTGCCATAAAGACCTCACTGATAGTGCGCTACTCGTAGATTCCCTCGACCCGCCAGTGACCCGTTTCGCAGGCCAGCAGCACGGCAAGCGGGTCGTCGGCGGGTCCGGTGACATCGAGCACCGCCTGCATCCGCGCGCAGCGCCGTCCCCCGCCCGGTTCCCACCAACGCTCCTCGACTGGCCAGGGGCCGGCCCAGGCCAGCACCCGACGCGGCGGGTTGCCATCCATCGCGATCCGGTACGGGACACCGGTGAGCCGGCCGCGCCCACTTACCCCGACAACGCATCCGGCATCGTCGAGCACCTCTGCGGGCAGTGGGCGGGTAAACACCCGGGACGGAGACGGCGCAGGCAGCCGTCCCGGCCAGGGAGAAGCGGTGCACATGCTCGACCCCGCAAGCGGGTCTTCGGTGCACATGCTCGACCCCGCAAGCGGGTCTTCGGCACCACGCGCAGGGACCCGGTCGTCGCCCCAGGGCACCAGGCGTACCCGATCGGTGGGATCCCGGCCGCCGCCAATCACTCCGGTGAAGACCGCATCGGGTCCGAGCATTGCCTGCACCCGGACCAGTGCCCGGCCGGCTCGTTCGTCGTCCTCGCCGGACTCCCCCCATAGCCCGCGTTGCAGGGCCTGGCCTCCGATCACCTCCTCCGGGGTGAGCTGGAGCAGCGTGATCCCCGTGCTGGGCCGGCAGTCCCGGGAAGTCAGCCAGCCGTCTAGCTGCCAGCGCACCCGATCAGCGATGCCGCTGGCCGTCAGCGGTTCCGCACAGCGCCACACCCGGTGCAGCTCCTCGCCCGCCTCGGTGCAGGCACTGATACCGAGCCGGATGCAGGCCAGGCCGCGGGCGGCTAGCGCGGCGTGCAGTTGCTCTGCTGGTTCCCGGGAGGCGAATGCCACCGCGTCGACCCGGTCTAGCGGTGGGTCGAACCGGCGGGTGACAGTGAGATCGGCTGGGGGATCACGGCGGGCCAGCGGGCGCTCACCGAGGCCCCGGGCGAGCCGGTGCGCGCGCACGCCGTCGAGGCCGAACCGGGAAGCAATGTCATCGACGGGCAGAGCGGCGAACGCGCCGAGAGTGCGCAGTCCCAGCCGATGTAACAAGTCCACCAGCGCGGCCCGATCGACCCCGGTCGCGTCCTGGTGCAGCTCGGTAATGCTCAGCGGGGCGAGGAAGCCGGCCGATCCTTGTGGCGGTACCAGCAGGCCGCGGTGCGCGGCCAATGTCGCCGCGAACAGGCCGTCGGCGATGCCGACCTGGCATTCCACCCTGGCTTGCGTAGCAATCACGTCGACGATCCGCTCGGCCACCGCGGCCTCACCACCGAAGTACCGAGCCGGGCCGCGGGCCGGCAACGCGATCAGCCCAGGACACACCACCTCCACGCCAGGTGCCAAACCCTCCACCGCGGCGGCCACCGGCTCGAACGCCCGGGCGTCCCGATCCGGGTCGTCGGTGAGCACGACCAGCTCTGGGCAGCAGCCCTGCGCCTCCCGGCGGCGTTGACCACAGCGCACGCCCTGCGCCCGGGCTGTCGCTGAGCAGGCCACAATCCGGTTCGCCGACACCACAGCGGCGGGTGCCCGTGCAGCCAGGTCTTCGGCGGCCACCCCGGCCGTCACGGGCCAGTCCGGGCACCACACCACCATTACTCGGGCAGGCATCATCAGAGCACCGCCTTGATCGCCAGGTGCCTGAGCGCCTTCGTCACCGCACCGCCGGGGCCAGGCAGCAACAAGCGAGCAGCCCGAGGCCTGGCCGCTGCACCGCGCCCCACCGCGCGTACCACCACTTCGCGGCTACGCAACCGCCCGTATCCTCCCTCGGCGCCATGCCAAGTTTCGACCCGGCAGACCAGCTCGACGTCTGCGCCCGGCCATTGCCCGAGCGGGAGCAGTACCGACCCGCGCTGTCGCGCCCGGGCAGCCAGGGATTGCCGCGCTCGCGCAGGTAACCCGTCCGCGCCGGCCAACGCCACCAAGCCCACCCCGTCAAGCAGCGCTGCAGCCACTGGCGCCAGATCCGGCCCAGGCCGGGGAATCAGCGCCAGCCGCCGCACCACCACCCCCGCCTCGGCGGCAGCCAACACCCCCAGATCACCGACGCCGATTACCGCAGCCCAGGTGCCCTGCACAGTGGCTTCAGCCAGTAATGCCAGCAACAACAACAGTGAGCCGCGTACGGCGATCACTGATCCGCGACGCAGCCCCCCACCGGGTAGCAACACCGTAAGCGGTTCGATCACCGGATAGGATGGCCGGCCGCCCGGGACGTCGAGCCGCTCACTCAGCGTCGACGCCGGGGTGACCTGCACCGACGCGACGCCCACACCCATCATCCCCGTGACCTCCCAGAGCGAATGCCGGCAGGTGCCGAGACACCGCCACACCTGAGCCGCCGCGGGGAAGGCGTCGGTATCGAACAAATGTTCGATACCAGTAAATCTGAGCAGCTGGAGCTCGTCAAGCGCAGCCGCTGCCAGGATGGCGCACACTCGACGCTGTGGCGGGCTTCCACTGGATCTCCTTATGCACCGACTACGGGTACTCAGACGGGTTTGTCGCGGCCTGCCACGGAGTGATCGCCCGGATAGCTCCACACGCCCGGGTGCTGGATGTGACGCACGCTGTCCCGCCGGGCGACGTGCGGCGTGGCTCGGTGATCCTCGCCGACACGCTGCGCTGGCTGCCGCCGGCTGTGCACGTCGCGGTCGTCGATCCCGGAGTCGGCACCGGGCGGCGCGGGATCGCGCTGGTCAGTGGTGATGCTGGCGATGCCGTCAGTGCCGTCTTAATCGGCCCGGACAACGGGCTGCTGTTGCCGGCAGCGCACACCCTGGGCGGCGTCCGCGCAGCGTATGAACTCACCGACAGTGCCTACCGGCTGCCCACGCTCAGCGCCACATTCCACGGTCGCGACATCTTCGCCCCGGCTGCCGCACATCTGGCCTGCGGAGTCTCGCCGGATGCCCTGGGTCCCGCAGTGAATCCGAAATCGCTCGTCACTCTGCCGGCACCGCTATGCCAGGTAGACGGGCAGCGAATCCAGGTCGAAGTGCTGAACGTGGATCACTTCGGCAACGTGGCGCTGGCCGCAGGGACCGACGAACTTGAGGCGATTGGTCTCCGCACCGGAGCAACGGCGACCCTCCGGTGGCCGGCCGGAACTGAGCCGGTGCTGGTCGGCACCACCTTCGCGGATGTGGCGCAGGGAGAACTGGTCTTGCTGGTGGACTCCGCGGGGCACCTGGCAGTGGCCTGCCGCGGCAGCTCAGCAGCCGACCGGACCGGACTGCGACCCGGCACCGTGGTGGAGTTGATCCAATAAACCGGGACTTCGAGGTGAGCAGTTCCCGAACAGCTGTCCAATCACCAGGTAAATGGCGCTGAGTCGCGGTCGCCGCAGGTTATTCTGCAAGGCGTCGATCATCGACGACTAGGTCGGTCCAGCTGGGGAGGATGTGGCGACTTGGGCTAACCGCGCGTCACGGTCATCAAGGAGCAGACATTGCGGACAGCCATCGTGGGTGCGGGTCCAACCGGGCTCTACACCGGGATTGCCCTCGCCCGTCGCGGGCATGAGGTCACGCTCATCGATCGCGATCCCGGCCCGGAGCAGGACGGATCGTGGAACCGCAAGGGAGTGATGCAGTTCCATCATCCGCATGGCTTCCGTGCGCAGGTCGTGGACGCTCTTCTCGCCGAGATGCCGGAAGTCTGGGACGATCTGATGGCTGCCGGAGCGGAGTCGGTCATGCTGCCCGAACAGCCCGGACGGGTGGTCGGGCTGCGCTGCCGGCGTCTGGTCTTCGAACGGATCCTGCGCTCCGCCGCCGAGGCACAGCCGGGTGTCACGCTGTTGATCGGTCACGTCGACGAGGTGTGCTGCGAGCGGGGACGCGCTGCTGGTGTCCGGCTCGACGGCGGCCACCAGGTGGAGTCCGACCTGGTCATCGACGCCTCCGGTCGCGCCGGCCAACTCGCCCGGACCTTCCGGGCACCGGCCGAGGGTGGTGACTGCGGGATCGCCTACGTGTCGCGGCAGTACCAGCTGTTGCCGGGCGCTGAGAACGGGCCGGTGAACTCACCGATCGGGATGATCGCGATCTACCCCGGTTACCAGGCGATTGTGTTCCTTCACGACAACCGGACCTTCTCTACCCTGATCGCTCGGGCCAGCACGGACCGTCAGATGGTGGCGCTACGATTCCCGGCGGCGTTCGAGGCCGCCTCGCAAGCCATCCCCTCGCTGGCGGCGTGGACCGAGCCGGGCCGTGCCCAACCGATCACTCCGGTGTTGCCCGGGGGGCGGTTGCATAACACCTACCGGACGCAGCTCAATGACGCCGGTCAGGTCGCGGTCGACGGACTGATCTTTGCGGGGGACGCTGTGTGCACCACCAACCCCGCGCTCGGGCGAGGTGTGGCCACATCGCTGATGCAAGCTCAGAAGTTGCTCGCCCTGCTCGACGAGCATCAGCCCGACTTCGTCGCCTGCTCGCTCGAGTTCGACCGCTGGTGCGCCGAGAACATCAAGCCGTGGTTTACCGACCACGTGTACTGGGATGCCGAGCTGATCAGGCGCTGGTCCGGTCACGACATCGACCTCACCCGCCCGCTGCCCTCTGATCTGATCATGGCGGCCACTGAAGTGGATCCCGAGATGCGCAAGGTCGTCGGACCGTACATGGCCATGCGCGCGCTGCCCGCCAGCCTCGCCGCGGTGGAACCCCGGGCACGGGAGATCTACGCCAGCGGCTGGCGCCCACCCGTACCCGAGGGACCCACCCGCGACGAATTGGTGGAGTTGATCACCGCCACAGTTGCGCAGCGCGTCAGTGCGTGAAATGCCGGGTGCCCGTGAGGTACAGCGGCACCCCGGCGGCCTCGGCAGCGGCGATCACTTCGGCGTCCCGGATCGACCCGCCGGGATGAGCCACGGCGCGCACCCCGGCGTCCAGCAGCACTTCCAGCCCGTCGGGGAACGGAAAGAAAGCATCGGAGACGGCTACCGCGCCGGCTGCTCGCTCGCCTGCCCGGCTGACCGCGAGCCGGGCGGCGTCGACCCGATTCACCTGTCCCATCCCGATCCCGACAGTCGCCGCATCCGCGGCGAGCAGGATCGCGTTGGAGCGCACCGCGCGGCAGGCGCGCCAGGCGAAGGCCAAGTCAGCCAGAGTGGCGTCATCCACGGGCGCACCGGTGGCCAGGGTCCACGTCGCCGGATCGTCGCCGGGCGCGTCGAGCGCGTCGCGCGTCTGCAGCAACAACCCACCCGACAGCAGCCGGAATTCGATCCCGCCGCGCTGCGGGGGCGACGCCAGCAGCAGGCGCAGGTTCTTCTTGCGGGCCAGCACATCTAGCGCGCCGTCGGCGTATGACGGCGCCACCACCACTTCGGTGAACACCTTGCTGACCTGAGCCGCCATGTCCACGGTGACCTGGCGATTACATGCGATTACCGCACCGTAGGCGCTCACCGGATCGCAGGCGTGCGCCCGGCAGTACGCATCAGCGACATCTCCGGCCGCCGAGACGGCGATACCGCAGGGGTTGGTGTGCTTGATGATCGCAACGCAGGCACTGTCGTGGTCATGCGCGGCGCGCCATGCGGCATCAGCGTCAACGTAGTTGTTGTAGGACATCTCCTTGCCGTGCAGCTGCTCGGCATGCGCCAAGCCACCTGGTACCGCTGCGGTGTATAGAGCGCCCTGCTGGTGTGGGTTTTCCCCGTAGCGCAGCATCGCGGCCCGCCGCCAGGACGCCCCCACCCAGGCCGGCAACCGCACCGGCTCGGACGATAGCCCTGATGATCCCATCCAGGAGGCCACCGCGATGTCGTAATCGGCGGTGTGCCGGAACGCGTCGACGGCCAGCGCGCGACGCTGCGCCAAGGTGAAGCCACCCGCCCGGACCGCCTCGAGCACGTCGCGATAGGTCGCCGGATCCACCACCACGGCCACCGACGCGTGGTTCTTGGCGGCCGCGCGCACCATTGCCGGGCCGCCGATATCGATCTGCTCGACACACTCATCGAAGCCGGCACCGGAATCCACCGTGGCCTGGAACGGGTACAGGTTCACCACGAGCAGTTCGAACGGCGCGACATCCAAAGCCTGCAGCTGGGACAGGTGTTCGGGTTTGCGGGTGTCAGCGAGCAACCCGGCATGCACCCCGGGATGCAGCGTCTTGACCCGACCATCCAGACATTCGGGGAAACCGGTCAGTTCCTCGACTTGAGTTACTGGAACACCCGCATCGTCGATCACCGCGGCCGTCGACCCAGTAGAAAAGATCTGGACTCCGGCCGCGTGCAACCCCGTCGCCAGCTCTCCCAAACCACGTTTGTCCGACACGCTCAACAGCGCCCTGCGCACCGGTCGGCGCTCATCATCGGGTACTGACGCCGCCTCCGCGGGACCAATTACGTCGGCGGTCATAATTCCGCCTCCGCGGGACCAATTACGTCGGCGGTCATGGAATTGACACCTTTCGTCCGGTGACGGTGTACCCGTGGTGGACCAGCTCGGCAATGACGTCTACCAGCAACCGTCGCTCCACGACCTTGATCCGTTCATGCAGCTGCTCCTCGGTGTCGTCGGGCAGTACTTCCACGGCACGCTGAGCCACAATCGGACCGGTGTCCACTCCAGCATCTACCAGGTGCAGCGTCGTACCGGTCACCCGGACACCGTGGGCCAGCGCGTCGGCTACTGCGCGGGGGCCAGGAAATGCCGGCAGCAGCGACGGATGGCTGTTGACGATGCGGCCACCGAAGCGGGCCAGGAACGCCGGACCCAAAAGCCGCATGAACCCGGCTGTGACGACCAGGTCTGGCGCGTTCGAAGCAACCGTCTCGGTGAGCGCCGCATCCCAGGATCGCCGATCGGGATGCTGAGCTAGCTCGACGACGAAGGTGGGTAGGTCACTTTTCTCAGCCCGCCGCAGCCCGCCCGCACCCGGCCGGTCCGCGCCCACCGCGACGATCTGGGCGGGGTAATCGGGACCAGCTGCATCAAGCAAGGCCTGCAGCAACGTCCCGATGCCGGACACCAGGACAACGACCCGGGCGGGGATCGGCAAGCGAAGCTGATACACGGTGTCCTGACGCTAGCGGGGCGATATCGCGCAACGTCACCAGACTAGCCAATCGCGCTGATAGGGGACCCCAGGCGGATCGTGATCGGCGTCGCAGCGCTCGATGTGCGTGATTCTGGCGAGGGACTGCTGTACCGGGTCGCCGAAACACCTGGTCATTTTCAAACAAGTGCGTGCACCAGCCAGACTGCGGTCAGCCGCTGGTGGATCAGCGCGGTTTGGTGGCGTGGTGCAGTGCGACGATCCCGCCGGTGAGGTTGCGCCAAGCGACGTCGGTCCAACCCGCGGCGGCCACCCGGCGCGCGAGCTGGGACTGAGAAGGCCACGCTCGGATCGACTCGGCCAAATAGACGTAGGCCTCCGGGTTACTACTGACCCGCCGCGCGACTTCCGGCAGCGCGCGCATCAGGTACTCCAAGTAGACGGTCCGAAAGGGAGCCCAGACAGGAAGGGAAAATTCGCAGATGACCAGCCGGCCGCCTGGCCGGGTCACCCGGGCCATCTCGGCCAGCGCGGCGTCGGGAGCGGCCACGTTGCGCAGCCCAAAGGAGATCGTGACCGCGTCGAAGACCCCATCAGCGAACGGCAGGGCCAACGCGTCGGCTCCGACCAGCGGAACCTGGCGATGGCGGCCTGCGCGCAGCATCCCCAGGGAGAAGTCCGCGGCCACACTCCACGCCCCGGCGCGGGCGAACTCGACGGTGGATACCGCGGTGCCCGCGGCCAGATCGAGCACCCGTTCACCCGCCTTGGCGGCCACGGCGGTCCGCGTACACCGTCGCCACCACCGGTCTTGACCGAACGACAGCACCGTGTTCGTCAAGTCATAGCGGCGGGCCACCGCGTCGAACATCGCCGCGACATCGCGCGGGTCCTTGTCCAGCCCGGCTCTCGACACAGCGCCACCCTAGAGCTGGTGGCTCCTCAAGTACCGCCAACATCCCCTGCGGGCGCTGCTAACCGCCACCAGCCTGTCCCACGCCAGCTTGCCAGCGAGTGTGCAGCCTGCCAACCAGCCTGCACCTCAGGCCGGGTGGCCGAGACCGGGCCCAGCGCTGGGTGGCGGCAGGGCTCACCAGGTTCGCCCTGGGCTAGCCGCGGGGAGCGCTCGCCGGCCGGCATTGCCGCCGTGGAAGGATCGCAGAATGTATTCGTTACTCTTCTACGATTACGTCGACGATATCGCCGAACGACGCGCACCTTTTCGAGAGGCGCATCTGGCGCTAGCCCGCGAGATGCATGAACGAGGCGTCCTGTTGATGGCGGGCGCACTCGTAGAACCGCTGGATGGCGCCGTTCTGGCGTTTGTGACCGACGACCGCTCAATTGTAGAGAATTTCGTAGCACAGGATCCCTATGTCCGCGAAGGGTTGGTGACGTCCTGGCGGATCAGATCGTGGAATGTGGTGATCGGCTGACCAACTTCCACAGCGATGCAGGATGCGACCTGCGCTGTAATTACCTCAGTTTCGTATTCCGCAACGTGTCGGAGGCAGCAGATACCCGGGTCATCATCGGGAATGATCACCCGGGTATCGCCTACAAGTTGCCCGACGCATTGATCAGGCACTCGATCTCCTGGCTGGGCGTCCCGGCGCTGCGCCCAGCTTGTGCGATCGATAGTTCATACGATGCCGCTGCGCGCCGTGCTGCACATGAGGGTTCTCCCCTACCAGAACCCTGATTGGCGTCCTGGGGTCGCCTGGACTGCCGGGGTGGCTGTACTTGAGAGCAGCTGTTGGCCGGTTGGCGGTAGTTGAAGAGCTACCAACGTCAGGCCGGCGCGCCACGGCGATGGCGGCGGCGCAGCCACCAGGCGGCCGGGACGAGCAGTGACCATACTGCCGCGAGTATGAGCATCGCGGGGCCAAGCCCGCGCACCCAGCTGCGGCCGGCAACCCGCACCTGATCCGGGTCGGCAAGGTCGTACTCCACCCGTACCAGCTGGCCGACCTGCAGGTCCGACGGGTAGGCAACGCCCTCGTCCGGGCGGTAAACCTGGCCATCGGGCGCGACGAACTGCACCAGTGTCCGCATTGGTGTCACCGCGAGCACCTGGGCGGTGGCGTGGCCAGTACGGGCGTCAATCCCGGCGTCGTCCAGCGCAGCTCCAGCTAGCGCCATCGCGATCAGCACAGTCACCAGCCCGGCCACGGCAAGCGGCACCCACCAGATCGACCGGCGCTGCCGGCGGGGAGCCGGTCGAGCAACGCCGGTAACAGGTCCGGTAGCCAGAGCCGTCATTGGGCGCAGCGTAGCGCTGGTGTTACCGGGATCGACGCGCGCGGCAGCATGCGGATCGTCCTAATACCCTGACGAAGTGACCACCGCCCCGCTAACCGACCGGCTAGTAGTGCGCTCGTATCTAGTGCAGGGCGGTACTGCCCTGCTCGACATGTTGCCGTCCCCGCGCGGGGTGCTGGCCTGGGTACGGGCCGGTGAGGGGTTGGTGGCCTGGGGGGAGGTGGCCCGGGTATGTACCGAGGGTCCCTACCGCTTCGCACGAGCCCAAGATTGGTGGAATTCCTTCTGCGCGCAGCTGGACACCCGCGATGAGGTCGGGCTGCCAGGCAGCGGTCCGGTGGCCTTCGCCAGTCTGGCCTTCGACGACTCACCAGGAAGTTCGGTGCTGATCGTGCCGCGGGTGGTGGTGGGCCATCGAGACGGCACGACCTGGGTCACGGAGTTCCAGACCGGAGTCGCAACCGGGCCGGTGGTGCCGGTCAGGCGCCCCCGCGGGTTGCGCTATTCCGACGGCGAGCTACCGGTCGCCGCCTGGCGCGAGGCGGTGGCCCGCGCAGTTTCCCGCATGCGCGATGGATCGGCACCGGCGAAGGTGGTGCTCGCTCACGATCTGCTAGCCGTCGCGGACGAGCCACTGGATCCCCGCTTCCTGCTGCAGGGGCTGGCCGCCCGGTATCCCTCATGCTGGACGTTCGCGGTAGACCAGCTCGTCGGGGCCACGCCGGAGTTGCTGTTGCGCCGGCGCGGTACCGAGGTGCTCTCGCGGGTGCTGGCCGGCACCATCTGGCCTCACGACGGGACCAACACCGGGGAGCTGGCGCTGGAGTTACTTGACTCGGCGAAGGACCGTGACGAGCACCGTTACGCGGTGGAGTCGCTGGCCCAAGCGCTCAACCCGTTCTGCACCGACCTGACCGTGCCTGCCGCGCCCAGCGTGTTGGAGCTGCGCAACGTCCTGCATCTGGCCAGCGAGGTGCGCGGGGTGCTGCACCCTGCTGGACCGCCGCTACTGACCTTGGCCGACGCCGTGCACCCCACTGCCGCTGTGGGTGGCACTCCCACTCCCGCCGCGGTCAGCGCGATCAGCGAGCTGGAAGCCATGGACCGCGGGCGCTACGCCGGACCGGTCGGCTGGGTCGACGCCGCAGGGGACGGCGAACTGGGCATTGCGTTGCGCTGCGCTCAGGTCGTCGGCCGGTTCGCCCGGATGTTCGCCGGCTGCGGGATCGTGGCGGGTTCCGACCCCGACTCCGAAGTCGCTGAAGCCGCCGCCAAGCTCGTGCCCATCCGCGACGCCCTCGAAGGCGTCCACTGAATTGCTGAGCTGCCCGCATCTCCCCGACATGGGGACGTATCGGGGTTGATCAGGCCGCCAAAACCCCGGTATGGCTTCAATACCGGGGTTGGAAGCTGGAGAGGGTAGGCGGCTTAGCTGGGAGGGGCGGCGGGGCGGACGGGGGCGAACAGCCAGGTTTGGGCCACCTCATCGACGTTCTTGCCGGAAACCCGTTTGACGGTGGCCAAGAAATCCTGCACCGAACCGTTCCTGCCTGCCCGGTCGGTGGCCCAGGCACGCAAGGAGGCGAAGAAGTTCTGGTCCCCGATCGCCATCCGGATCGCCTGCAGCGCCATCGCGCCCCTGGTATAGACTGCTCTGTCAAGCACGGCCGCCTTGCCGGGGGCCCCGGGAGGGACACGCCAGAATTCATCATCGGCGGGATGGTCGGCGTAGTTCATCGCGGCGCTCTGCTTGGCGCTGGGACCACCGTGGCGTTCGTCCCAGAGCCATTGGGCGTAAGTAGCGAAGCCTTCGTTGAGCCAGATGTCGCTCCAGTGGCGCACCGAAACGCTGTCGCCGAACCACTGGTGAGCCAGTTCGTGCACCACCACCGACACGTCCGGGCCAACGTCGAAAAACCCTTCGCCGTATACCGGTCGGCTCTGGTTCTCGAGCGCGAAGTGCAGGTTAGGCGCATCCGGGACCACGCCACCTAGCTGATGGAATGGATACGGGCCGAAGATCCCGGAGAGAAAATCAATAACGTCCGGTGTCTGTTCTACCGAGGCGCGAGCCGCGCCCGCCACTTGCGGGGCTAGGCCGTGGTCATAAGCAGCCAGGTACAGACCGTAGCGGGTGTCCCGGCGAACGATGTCGTAATGGCCGATCGCGACGAAGGCCAGGTAGGTGGCCATCGGCTCGCTTTCCTGCCAGCGCCACTGCTCCATTCCCGGGCCAGCCGGTTCCGGGCCGCCGAGCAGCGCCCCGTTGGAAATCACCTGCAAGCCGGCGGGCACGGTGGCGGTGATGGTGAACGTCGCCTTGTCCGAGGGGTGGTCGTTGGACGGGTACCACCAGGCCGCGATGTCGGGTTCACCCACCGCGACCGCGCCATCCGCAGTACGGACCCATGGTGAGGGGTCATCGGGTCCTTCCGGGATGGCCGAGGGCACACCGGCGTAATCCACCACCACCGTCATCGGGGAACCCACCAGCACCGGGGCGGCTGGCGTGATCTGCAGCTCGCCGCCGACCTGGTGCAGCTGGGCGGGCTGGTTGTTCACCGTCACAACGGACGCGGGCAACCGGAGGTCCAGGTTGAACCGGGAGAGGTTCTCGGTGGCCTGAGCGGTGATCGTGGTATGGCCCTCGATCCGATCAGCGGCAGGGTCGTAGCGCACCTGAACGTCATAGGCGGTGGCGTCGTAGCCGCCGTTACCCGCAAGCGGGAAATACGGGTCACCGATTCCCTCGGCACCCATGACCGGCGGCGCCGACGATGGGGGAAGTGTTGGGGCAGACGAGGCCGGCGCCTGTGCCGAGTGCGTGCCGCCCCACGGCATGACAAGTGCGATCACCACCAGCAGCACCGCCAACGCCAGTCCGATCAGCAGAAGCCGGTTTCGCACGGCCACCTCCCTCGTGAATAGGTATCAGTGTTCCAGCACGCAACGCCGCTCACGAGCACGCGTAGCGTGCACCCATGATCTCCGAGCTGTTTGATCCGTCCGCGTGGCGCAGCGTCGAAGGCTTTGACTTCGCCGACATCACCTATCACCGCGCGGTGGCCCACGGAACGGTCCGGATCGCTTTCAACCGACCGGAGGTGCGCAACGCGTTCCGCCCGGCCACGGTGGACCATCTCTACCGCGCGCTGGACCACGCGCGGATGACCGCGGACGTGGGATGCGTACTGCTGACCGGCAACGGGCCCTCGCCACGTGATGGCGGCTGGGCGTTCTGCTCGGGAGGCGACCAGCGCATCCGCGGCCGGTCGGGCTACCAGTACGCATCCGGACAGACCGCAGACACCATTGATCCGGCCCGAGTCGGCCGGCTGCACATCCTGGAGTGCCAGCGACTGATCAGGTTCATGCCCAAAGTGGTGATCGCGGTGGTACCCGGGTGGGCTGCCGGTGGTGGGCACTCGCTGCATGTGGTGTGCGACCTGACCCTGGCGTCAGCCGAGCACGCCCGGTTCAAGCAGACCGACGCGGACGTGGGTTCCTTTGACGGCGGGTTCGGCTCTGCCTACCTCGCCCGGCAAGTGGGTCAGAAGTTCGCCCGGGAGATTTTCTTCCTCGGGCGGGAATACAGCGCGGCAGATGCCCACCGGATGGGCATGGTCAACGCCGTGGTTGCACACGCGGCACTAGAAAAAACCGCACTGGATTGGGCCGCCACGATCAATGCCAAATCGCCCACCGCCCAGCGAATGCTCAAGTACGCCTTCAATTTGATCGACGACGGGTTGGTCGGCCAGCAGCTGTTCGCCGGTGAGTCGACGAGGCTGGCGTATATGACCGACGAAGCCGTCGAAGGCCGCGACGCTTTCCTGGAAAAGCGTGCACCCAACTGGTCAGCATTCCCCTGGTATTACTAGCACAGTTTACTCGGCCGATCGGGGGACCACGCTAAACGCGGTCTGAAGCGCAGATCCGCCCTAACTGCGCGCAGACCTGCGGGTAGGCGGCTGACCCCGCACCTAGCGCCTACCTACTGTCCGACTATGACAACCCGCCTGCTCACCGAAGGCGACTTGAATGCAGCCAACCCCCGGACCTTGCGTGTGCGTCCCTCGTGCACCCACCGGAAATGTTCGGTACACCTGCATTTCAGGCAACCGGGCAACCCACCCCTGGGGGCCCCCAGGGGTCGGGGCGTCAACGGCAACCCGACGGCCGTCGGGTTGGGATAGGTCGTCGGTCCCGAAGGTGCTCTCTAGCCGAGTCTCACTAATCGGCGCGTCACGGAGGCTCCTGCGCCCCGATCCTTCCTTCCCCACCGCCGACGGCTACACCCGGAGTCGTCGACCGTGGACCGATGTCGAGGTTCGAGGCTGACCGATAAGCCGCTCACGCTGCGGTACCGGCCATGGCCACCATCAGGCAGTCAAGCCTGCGCAGGCTCGCCTATCAACGCGTAGGCGCAGGGCTGGCAAGCAGCCGTTGACACTCGGGCGCCTTCCCAAACGAGGTCTGCAACTCACTATTACTGGTCACTTTTTGCAACTGGGCGGTCGCGTTGTCACCCGGATTAGTGAGCTGGTTAGCTTTCTGAATGAAGTTTGGGTCGTTGGTATCCAGCGCCGCCAGTTTCGCTCGCTGGTTGCTGAGCGTCGCAGCTGTAGTGGTGAAGAAGCTTATTGCATCATTCTGAATCTGTTTGCCGTTGCCGACGGCTGGCGACCCGAGCTGGCTCAACTTGTTGGCAGTGTCAGTGAATGCCTGCTGGGTTGTGTCCGCGACGTTGAGCAATGCATCCTTTTGTCGTTGTGAAGACGTCGGCTGAGCATTCAGGGCCGCGGCCGCAGCGACCATATCCCCGAGACCGCCGCAAAATGTGCCTACCCAGGCCACCGGATTCGCGCCTTGAGGGCCAGGAGAAGTAGGGGGCTTCGCATTAACGTCGACCGAACCGCAGCCGCCCAGCGCTAAACCAAGCGCCAACAACGCCATAACGCCACCATAACGAGATACTGAATACACTACTTTCTACTCCTCTAAGAGCCTCTAGATGCCTCCGGGGCGAAGCTACCGGCGACTCCGCTTCCCGAAGCGAACAAAAGCAGTCCGATAGCCAAAAAAGGGGCAGCGGTAATATTAACAAGGGGCGAGGACCACGAACGGCTTAGGCGCTTATAGGGTGGAGAACTGCAGCTGCCCGAGCAACCACGCAAGCAACGCCCGTAGGAACCCATGCCCTAGTCCAGCGGCCACGGGGCGTGACGAACCCATGTAGGTGCGCGAGTAGCCAGGCAAGCAGCGTCTGCCAGAGCTCGGGTACCTCCACCCCGCACAGGCCTCCGGTGCGGGGCCCTAGTTAGCGAGGCTTCTCGCTCCACCTCGCGATGGCGATCTTTTATATCTACTGGGCCTTCTACGACTGAAATCAAGAAGAGATCGATGCGACCGCGCCACGCCGGAGCACCACCACAGTCACTGATCCGTTCTGGTGATTACGTCAAGGATATGTCTGTTCTTCCTGCAACGGACCGATTCGGCTATGGGAAGCAATGCGGACAAACGGACCATAGCCGCGACCGCGTCACGCTGAGCTGGTAACCAGTCGTCGTACCAGCGCCTACTCCGACGGGTGCTGGTACGGCCCCTTCGTGACAAGTCTGCGCGGCGCCGCCGTTGCGAGGAGAACCCGACGCATGACCGAGGATGACATCATCGCGTTCGTGACCAGCCTGTCCGGCGTCGCCGCGATCACCGCCAGTGAAGCCAATGGTGCACCCGAGATCTCGTGGGGCGACTCGTTCTTCTTCTACGACCCCGACGGTGAGCTCCAGACCAGCCGCCGCATGCCGTTCGCCACTATGGTCACCAAGGACTACGACGGATTCGACACCGCATCCAACCTCGACCGTCCCGGCGTGTTCCGACTAAACATCGCCGTCGGCCGTGCGGCTTTCGAAAGGCTTATCGGCTACCCGCCCGCCGCATCCGCCGATCACTCATCACGCTGGGACTACACCGTGATGGACCGGCCGCTTCCGCATCCGGTGTATGCCAGCCAGGCCTGGGTGGCCATTCTCAATCCCGGCGAGGCGACCACCGGCCAGGCACGATCTCTGCTCATGGAGGCTCATGATCGAGCTGTCCAACGGCGACGGCGGCGCTCATGAACGCGAATATGCAACGTCAACCGGGCACTCTGACGCTCAGCGAGGGCGACGGGCGCCGTGCTGGCCGCCGACTGTGTCGAACGAACCCTGCCGCTGTGTGAAGTGCATGCCCCGGGCGACCCGTGCGCTCGGGAGGCCATCGAGGGCGTTCTGGCTTTTCCCATGACGAGATGCGAATCGGACCGGTGCGCGCCCCTGGCAACCCAGGCACATGCCGCAGCGCGCGAGGTTGGCGGCCCGGCTGCCGTTGCTCCGGCCCGGGCCGGGTGTGCACCTTGCCGGGTTGGCGATCAGCTGCCGGGCTGGTTCAGGTACCTGCTGAGCACGTCAACCTCTGATCGAAGGCGCTGTGCCAGGTCGTCACGGCCCGTCCGCTCGTACCCAGCTGCCGCGACCAATCGCTCGTGCACCTCGGCCTCGACGATCGCACGCAGTTCAGACTCGGTCAGCTGGCGGCGCTGCACTTCTGCGGCGCCAGCTCCAACGACCGAGCCTGCGAGGTGCTCGCTCTGGACGGCTTTCGATCCCGACTGATCAATGGCGGGTGCTTCAGCGTTCTCGATAGCCGCCAGCGCCGACCGGAGCGCGGCAATGGCGACACGATCTCGGGCTTTGAGAGCTGTTGTCAGATCGCGACGCAAACCGGTACGCACGCGTCCGGACGCTAATTCGGCCGAAGAGACTGGTGCAACAGATTTCAGCGAGACGCGTTGATCTCCTGGCATACCCGGTGGGGGACTCTGCTCGACACGACGAGCCGGTCCCACTCTGAGTCCGCGAGCCTGATCACCAAGCCTGTGCGGCGGTACACAGCCACGAAATCTTTACCACCGCGGTATCGCCAGGTCCCGAGCGCGATCACACCTGGAAACCCCGTCCCTGGCATCCGCAGCCCGCGCAGCTCATGCCATACTGCGTTGCTCGGCTCCACTGCAATAACGTTGGTCAGCGGCACCCTTATCGAGCCGTGCAGCGCGCCAACCTTTTCCACCGGGTTCAACCGAACCACCAAGTCATGGCCCTCAACGGCCAGGCAAGCCATAACCGATCGGCGCCTTAGTTCGGCGGTCCAGGCGCCAGGCGAAGGGTTGCGGTGTGTTGCTGGCCCGCCACGTCTATCCAGGTCAGCTCCATTTCATCGCCGGGGTGGTGGCCAGTGAGCACGGTGGTGAGGGTGGCGGGGGAATCCACCGTCGCGGAGTCGAGCGACACGATGGTGTCGCCGGCCGTCAGCCCGGCTTCTGCTGCCGGTGAGCCAGGCACAACACCGGCCACCGCAGCCCCGGCAGAGCCGTACCAGTGCCCAAATCTGCCCCGGTGGCCTGGCACCGTCTGAGCCCCTGCTTCCTGGATCAGGATGCCGAGGATGCCGGTGGCTCCAGTGTGGACGGTTCCCGACGCCGTACCGGTTTGGATCTGCCTGCTGATCGTGATCGCATCGTTGATCGGGATTGCTAATCCGATGTTGCCGCCATTTTGCCGCCGCGAGCCGGCTGAACCGGCCGTGTCGATGCCGATGACCTGGCCGGCAGCATTGACCAGCGGGCCTCCGGAGTCACCGGGCTGCACATCGGCGGCGACCTGGATCATCCCGAACAGCTGCTCCGCACTGCCGGTGACGTCATCGCTGACGGTGGCCGTCTGGCCCAGCGCGGACACGGTGCCCGCCGCGACACTGGGAGTACCGCCTCGGCCGCCGGCGTTTCCGATCGCCGCGATGAGATCGCCGACCGCGACGCCGTTGGAATCACCGATCGAGGCGGTGTGCAACCCCGACGCACCCCGCAGCTGCAGCACGGCGATGTCATGACTGGAGTCGTAGCCCAGCACAGTCGCCGGATAGGTCTGGCCATTGCCCACATCGGTCACAGTGATGCTGGTAGCTCCATTGATCACATGATTGTTGGTGAGCACCTCCCCAGTCGAGCTCAACACGATCCCAGTACCCGCGCCTTGACCGTTCGGGACGCTCAGCTGGGTGTTGATGTCCACCACAGCCGGGTCGACCTCGGCGGCCAAGGTCGACAGATCCAGAGCTGCATTCGAAGCTCCGGAAGAGGTCTGCGGTGACCAAGATGCAGGCGGCACCCACTGCGGTGAGATCGCAGAAGGTGTCCCCCGAGACGAGGATGACGACACAGCCTCCGATGGCACAGCGATACGGCCAACGCCGAGGGCAACCACGGCAGCCAGAGCGACCAACAGGATGATCATCGGCCGCAGCGGGCGCCGCGTGGAAGCCGGTAGGCGTGGCACAGCGAAACCTGTTGCTGGGTACTCCCTGCCGTCCACCTCGTTCACCGACGCGCCTCCACTCCACGGCATCCCGACAGTTCTGCTCCACCGAGCACACCGCCGCGACCTGGCAGCGGACTGATGCCTATCTGTGAATTTGGTGGAAGACGGCGATGAACGGGATAGGCAAAAGGGGGACTGCGTCCGCAGGAAGGCTCTCGCATACTGCCGTGCAGGGATCGGGCAGCCCAGATTAACAACCTGATCTGGCCGTCGTCTGGGCCGACGGTAGGTGAGAGTACGGTTGAAGATCAGCCGAGTCCGATCGGGAGGGGGACCCGCTGCGCGCTGGAGTTGCCGAACTCGGTGCTGAACTGAGCGCATCTCGCGCGGTGCCGCGATGCGAGTGATCCGCTGTGACGGTTCGCCCGAAGCGGTCCGAACTCTGGACGAAGCGGTCCGGGTGATGCTGGCCGGCGGCGAGGCAGTGGCACCGTTGGGACCCGGGCAAGCGTCGCCGTTGCGGGGCCCGGGTGCCGGTCAGGCAGTCGTCGGTACCTCAGGCTCGTCCGGACCGCACAAATGGGTGCAGCTCGACGCAGCCGCGCTGATCGCCTCGGCTGCCGCCACCCACACCCGGCTGGGAGGTGCCGGCGCCTGGCTGCTCGCGCTGCCTACTCACCACGTTGCGGGGCTGCAAATTCTGGTCCGGGCGGCGCTGGCGGGTTGCCGTCCCACAATCGTGAATCTGCATGGCGGTTTTGATCCCCTCGCGTTCAACGCTGCCGCACATCGGCTGATCAGCGAGGACGGGCGGTGCTACACCGCGTTGGTGCCCACCCAGCTGAGCCGGCTCCTGGATACCGATCCCGAGCCGCTTGCCGGCTTCGACGCAGTGTTGCTGGGCGGTGCGGCAACACCGGAGCACCTGCTGCGGCGGGCTCGCGCAGCCGGCGTGGTGGTGGTGACCACGTACGGGATGACTGAGACCGCGGGTGGCTGTGTCTACGACGGGTGGCCGTTGGACGGAATCCAGATCCGACTAGACAACGACGGCACCGTTGAGCTGGCCGGCCCGACACTGGCCACCGGATACCTCGACGCGAAAGAAGCAACCGCGCAAGCGTTCCACGATGGCTGGTTCCGCACCCGCGACCGGGGGCAGTTCGACTCCCAGGGGCGTCTGCGAGTACTCGGACGAGCTGACGACGTGATCGTCACCGGTGGACTCAACGTAGTTCCAGCCGACGTGGAAGCCGTGCTCACCAGCCTGCCCGGGGTCGCCGCAGCCTGCGTGGTTGGCGTGCCGGACCCGGAGTGGGGCGAGCGGGTTACCGCCGCTGTGACACCTGCTGACCCCGGGCACCCACCCGACCCCCGCGAGTTGCGTGCTGCGGCCCGCCGCCTGCTCACGGGGGCGCAGGTGCCCAAGGAGATCGTCCTGCTGGACGCGCTCCCGCTGCGCGGCGTCGGCAAACCTGATCGCAGAGCCGTCCGCAGTCTGCTCACCGCACGCAATCGCTGATCCAGCACAGTCTGTGCGCGTTCACCCACTCTGGGTATGGACGGCGGCGCAGCATCCGGGTTCCCTGGATAACCATAAGCCTCGCTAATTAACAGAAGTCACAACAGTCACAGCAGATACGCCTGCCTTCGACCGTCAGGAGCATTCGTGACGCCGGCTCGTCCTTACGTCCGCGCTGCCGCGCTACTGATCGCCCTGACCGTCGTTGCGGTACTCGGTGGGCTGGTGGGTATGAACCACCCGGCACTCGCGCAAGGCAGCGCGGCGGCAGTGCCCGCTGAGAAGATCACCACCTGGTTCGCCGACCTGAGGCCGGGTGCCGGCGACACGAACGTCCGGTTCGATGGCGGAGGCTTGCGGCTGGACTCGCTCTCGACTGGTCCGGCGAGCCTGCGGTCTGACCGCTCCGAGGGCATGCTGATCACCGCCGTGCAGCCGCTGGCCCAATTCAGCAGCCAGGTGGTGGCGCAGGTCGCCGCCGAGCAGCCCCTTGGCTCCTCCGTGGCGGTGGATGTGCGTGGCACTCGTGGCGACGGATCATGGACCGAATGGGTCCCGACCGCTGCACCGGCACCGGCGAGGCTGGGCGCGGCGGTGACCGCCGTGCAGGCCCGGGTCGTGCTGCGCGCCGTCAAGGGGAGCGCAAGTCCCGTCGTCAGATCGGTGCGGCTGACCGCCAAGCCGGGCATGCAACTGCTGGCCGCCCGGTCCCCCGCTGCTCCCAGCTACCGGGTGTTTGCGACTCGCGAGGGGCTGGTCGGGGCGACTACGGCCAACGGCCATGTGATTCGGGAACGAGACCATTTCGTCGCGCTGCCCTCGCGGCGGGGGCTGGCGCCCCGCGACTCGGGCGATTACACGGTGAAGATCTGCGCGGCTAACGGCCGGTGCGAGTGGGCGCCGGTGTGGGACGTCGGGCCGTGGAACACCACTGATGATTACTGGAGTTCCGCGGACACGCGCCAGTCCTGGGCTGACCTCCCGCAGGGGCAACCCCAGGCCCAGGCCGCCTACAGTGACGGGTACCACGATGGCACCGACCAGTTCGGCAGAAAAGTGCGCAACCCGGCGGGCATCGATCTCGCGGATGGCACTTTCTTCGATGGTCTGGGGCTGCGTGACAACAGCTGGGTCACCGTGAGCTACCTGTGGGTCCAGGCGGGATCACCAGCGATTGTCCAGCTACCGATCCTGCCGGTGCGCAGCGGCCCCAGCGGGAAATACCCGACGGTAGGGCTGGCCGCCCAAGGGGCCGAGTTGATGGTCCAATGCGCTGTCCGGGGCGAGCCCGTCACTGGCAACCAGGGCAGCACCGACCAGTGGCTCCGGATTGGCCCGAAGCAGTACATCCCCGCCGCCCACGTCAGTGCTCAACCGGGCCCAGGGGCCGCTAAAGGAGCTACCGAACGGGCCGTGAAAGCAACCGGAGCAGCCCCGGCGGCCGCGCCCAAGCAGCCAGCCGACCAGAACGTCCGGAAACTGTCCGCTGAGCCCTGCACCACCCCGTAGGGTGGGCTCGTGGCCAGCGTTGCGCAGTGGGTGCAGGGGGCGCGACCGCGCACGTTGCCGAACTCCGTCGCCCCCGTGCTGGCGGGCTGGGGCGCGGCGGCCGCGCTGGGCGCGTCCCATTGGGCCCGGGCGGTGCTGGCTCTGCTGGTGGCATTGGCGCTGCAGATCGGGGTCAACTACGCCAACGACTACTCCGACGGTGTCCGCGGCACGGATACCGTCCGGGTCGGTCCGATGCGGTTGGTGGGATCCGGGGTCGCGGCCCCGGGCGCGGTGCGCACGGCTGCGCTGATCAGCTTCGCGGTCGCTGGGGTGGCCGGGCTGGTGCTGGTCACGCTAGCGCGACAGTGGTGGCTGCTGATACTCGGCGCCGCCTGCGTCGCCGCCGCGTGGTGCTACACCGGTGGACCTCGACCTTATGGCTATGCGGGGCTCGGTGAGCTGGCCGTGTTCGTCTTTTTCGGCCTGGTTGCAGTGCTCGGCACCCAGTATGTCGTCAGCGGGCGGATCAGCCTCACCGGCGGCTTGGCCGCCGTCGCGGTCGGGGCAACGTCCAGCGCAGTACTGGTCGCGAACAACTTGCGCGACATCCCCACCGACGAGCTGGCCGCCAAGCGCACCCTGGCGGTACGCCTAGGCGATCAGCGAACGCGCGCGCTCTACACCGCACTGGTCGCCGTCCCCTTTGCCGTCACCCTCGTCCTGGCGGTAGGCCGGTGGACCGCCCTGGCTGGCCTGCTCGCGCTGATTTTCGTGGTGCCCGCACTGCGCCGCGTCAGGGGTGGGGCGACTGGCCTGGAGCTGATCCCCGTACTGCGCGATACGGGCTTGGCCATGCTGGTGTGGGCCATGACAACCGGGACCGCGCTGGCCTTCTAGGCACACCGCTGCCGGCATTCACGAGTCGCCGCGTAGCTGCTGGCGTAGACGATCACGCTCGGCCCGTCGGCGGGCCCCCTGCGCCGCCAGACCAGCGTTCACCCGGGCCCGCAATGCGCCGAGCAGCAGCATCGACAGCGGCACCGCCACCACCAATGCGAGCAGGACCGACACCAGCAACGGGACTCCGGCCAGCACCAGCAACAACGCCATGATGGCCACCATGGCCAACCGCGCGGCGGTATAGAGCACCACGTCCCGGACGAGCGCCGAGCCGGTCGGTGCAGTCTGCGGCGTCCCCACAGCATTCGAGCTTAACCGCGCAGCAGTGCGCTGTGCCGCGACGGCCGGTGCCCACTCCGGTCGAAATGGGCCAATCGGGTAAAGCGGGTGTAGCAGTCCTGACCAGGGGGTATTCCCGGGTAAGCAAGTAATGGCGTGGAGGCATGACATGAACACCGTTGGTTGGATCATCCTGGGGGTCGTCGTATTCGCGGTTATCGTGCTGCTGGCGATGGCTGCCCGCTGGCGTAGCGGGGTCAAGCTGCAGGAACGGTTCGGCCCGGAGTATGACCGGGAAGTAGCTGCTCGGGGCAATGAACGGGAAGCGCGTCGGCACCTGCGCGAGGTGGCCAACCGGCGAGATCAGCTGGACATCCGGCAGCTCGATGCCGCGGCCCGCGATCGCTACACCGAACGCTGGCAGGCAGTCCAGACCGATTTCGTAGACCAGCCCGGCCGCGCGCTGGATGAGGCAGACCGGCTGGTCACCGATGTGATGCAGGACCGTGGCTACCCAGTGGCTGACTTTGATGAGCGCGCCGAGCTGGTCGCCGCCGACCATCCTGAAGTGGTTGAGCATTACCGCGCCGCGCATGCCGCCCGCCAACGTCGAACAGCGGATCCTGGGACGGACGGGCACGCCGGGGACACCGAGGAAATGCGCCAGGCGTTCGTGCACTACCGGGCACTGTTCGAAGAGCTGGTGCACGAGCGCTAAGCAGTCCCAGAGGTCGCCGCAAGATGCCCCAGCGAGAGGCCCAGGGAGGCAGGAGATGAACGTCCGACAAGAACACGAACAACCACAGGGAGAGGGTTTGGGCGGACGCGTCCGCCGCTTCATCGACAGCGAGCTGAGCCGCGCGCTGGACTCCGATGATCGCGAAAACACCGCGCCTAGCGACGCCGGGCACGACGTTCCGCCGCCCAACACACCCGCCGAAGCTGCCGGTGAGACCACCACGCCGGCCGCCGCTGTGACCACCACCCCCGCCGCCGGTGAGACCACCACCCCCGCCGCCGGTGAGACCACCATCCCAGCCGCCGCTGAGACGACTCCGGGCACTGCCGAGAGCCCTCCAGCCGCAGCCGAGGAAACCCAGATGGGTCGTCGCCGCATCGACCAGGAAGCGGCGGACGACAGCGCTGAGCGGGTGGGACTGCTCAATGACCCGGCCGGCCTGCGCGCCGAGTGGCAGCAGGTGCAGGGAACCTTCGTCGATGACCCGCAGCGGGCGGTACATGAGGCGAGCGTGCTCGTCGACCGGACGCTCCAGGAAATCCACGAGAATGTCCGTCGTGGCCAGATCAGCGACCCGACCTCGACCGAAGACCTGCGGATGAGCTTCCAGCGATACCGCGAGTTCTTTCAACGGCTGCTGTCGGCATGAGGGGGCGCTCCGCCGTCCGGCGGGGGGCCAGGCACTACTGAAGGAGAACGTGATGGGTATTGACGATAAGATCGAAAACAAGGCCGAAGAGATGAAGGGCGAGGGCAAGGAGACCATCGGCCGGGCCACTGATGACGAGGAGCTCGTCGCTGAGGGCCAGATGGACCAGGCCAAAGGCAACATCAAGCAGGCCGGCGAGAAGATCAAAGACATATTCAAGAAGTAGTAGGTAGATGCGGCAAGAGTTGGCCCCTGACCGGAAATCCGGTCAGGGGCCAATCTTTCTCCCTAGGGCTACCCAGAGCTGATCAGGTCTGCACCCTCTTCTGGTCTCCTGGCTTGATGTCTTGGGGCGGGTTCTCCGCGGTCGCAGGGTCGGGCTCATTTTCGCCTGCGCCCAGGTTCGACTTGTCACCGAGCTCGTCAAAGCGGTTCTTCAGCTCCTCCGCCGACGGCGCTTGGGTCCGGTCTTCAGCCATGATCGCTCCTCTCCGTGGGGGGAATCTCCTAGGGAGTACCCGTCCACCTCGGGCGTCAAACCGCCGCTACCAGGGCACTCCCGCATGGCAGAAGGCCGTCAGACAACCGTGATGGGCTGGTGAGGACGCGATTTGGGAGGATTCATCCCATTACCGACGCTTTACCTATACAGAACCGTTCGAGTACCTGGCGGGCGACCTGTCACGATACTCCGGTAGGTCCTTATGTGAGGTCGGCGAGCTCCGGGGAGGCCCGTCATGTCCCAGCCACAGAGCGCTGAACGTCTGCTCACTCCCGGGGAGGTGGCTGCACTGTTCCGGGTAGATCCGAAGACTGTCACCCGGTGGGCTTCCGCCGGCCGGATCGGCTCGATCAGGACCCCGGGCGGCCATCGGCGTTTCCGAGAGACCGAAGTCCGGGCATTGCTTGCGTCACTGACCACGCCGGCGCCACTCGATCGCTCCGCGGACCGGGCGACGCGCAAGAACGCCGGCTAAGAACTTCAGCGAGGCAAGCTCGCCGGCCGCACGGCACGCTACTAGGCTTAGTGGCGACGCGAGGAGGAAGCTGAGAGTGCAGTACGTGCTTGCGGCGGTCGGCATGGCGGGCATGTCCGTGCTGCTTTGGAAGGCGTTGCGCCCGCAGCGCCCGGCAGCGCGCTCAGTGCTCGCACCGGATGATGACCCGGAGTTCCTCCGGGGTCTGAGCAGCAGGCGTCAGCAGCCCGGTGAGGAACGCTGACCGGTACCTTGCCGTAGCTGGCGCTTGGGTCAGATCCCGGCGTAAGAGTGGAATCCGGCGATGACGATGTTGATAAAGAACAAGTTGAACAGCATCACCCCGAAGCCGGCCACGTTAATCCACGCGGCCCCGGGGCCGCGCCATCCGGCTGTCGCCCTGGCATGCAGGTAACCCGCGTAAACCACCCAGGCGACCAGGGCACACGTCTCCTTGGGGTCCCAACCCCAGTAACGACCCCACGCGGCCTCTGCCCAGATCGCGCCGGTGATGATCGCAAAAGTCCAGACGGGCAGGGCCACCACTGCTGTGCGGTAGGCCACCCGGTCCAGGATCGCGGTATCGGGCAGCCGGGAGCCGAGCCGTGAGCCAGTCCGGGTGGCGAGCAGGTACAGCAGGCTGGCTACCCCGGAGACCAGGAAGATTCCCGTCGCGGTGATCGCAGCAGAGACGTGGATGGTGATCCAGTAGGAGTTCAGCTGTGGGATCAGCGGCGCAGCCTGCGCGTAGAGCACCGTGCCGCCCAAGAACATCAACACTACGACAGGCAGCAGGACAAAGCCGCCCAGCCGTGGCAACGCCGTCGCGGTGCATCGTTGCCGGTACAGCATGACCAGCCAGCCGGCCACCGCGACGAAGCACAGCGCTGAGATGAACTCGTACATGTTCGCCCACGGCACTCGGCCGATCGCAGCGCCGCGCAGGGCGAGTGAGGCGGCGTGCACCAGCGCCGCGAGCCCGGTGAGGGCTACCGCGCAACGGCCGATGCGCGCGGCCGTTGCCCGTGGCGGCACGCTGCTGGGACTAACCAGCGTGGCGACCGATCCGTCACTATCCGTAGCGACCGTTGTTACGAGTGCGGTGGCTGGGACTCGCGCGGCGGCGTACTCGATGAAGTGCAGAACCATGGCAAACAGGTAGAGCACGAGCGCGGTGCCGTAGGCGAGGTCGCTGTAAGACGCCAGGACGGGGCTGATTGGCATCGCTTACCTTCCTTCCCTCGACGTCCGGGGCGGCCCAGGTGCCCCGGCTGCCACCGGTGGGCGCGCCGTCTCCGGTGGCAGCAGGTCGGCAGCAATCCGGTCGAATTCCTCGCCGTATCCGGCGGCCTCGGTACGAGCCAGCCCGCCCAGTTCAACCACGGTACTGTCCGCTCCACCTGGTGTAACGCGTGCCCAGAACCGGCGCCGTTTCACCGCCAACGACAGTCCCAGACCACCGAGCACCAGGACCGCGAACGTGAGGACCCATGGCTGCGCCGGGTCGTAGGAAACCTGGAGCGACACGAACCGGGTCACGCCGTCGAAGTGCACGATGGTGCCGTCGGGCAAGGCGAGTTGCTCGCCAGGGCCGAGGTTACTGCGCGCCACCTGCTTCAAGCGTCCGGAGTCGACCATGGACTGGTCGATCGAGAAGATCGACTGGCCGCGGCCGGAGTTGTTACCCAGATCGCCCTTGAGAACGTCGATCGCCACAGCGGGATCAAGCAGAGCGGGAAAGCTCGACGACAGCAATGATCCCCGAAGTGCCGCGGTGGGCGCGAACAGCCCGGTGATGGCGAGTTGGCGGGTGCGCCGCTCCGCATCGTCGGTCACCCCGGGCGGGTCGAATTTGGTCGTACCCTCCGACAGCATGGTGCCCAGCTCGACGGGTGCCCATTGCACAGCGGCGCTGCGTTGCTGGCCATCAGGGAAGGTGACGGTGAACTGGGGCGCGTAGCCGTGGCCGATCAGGTAGACCCGGGTACCGCCCATCCGCAGCGGCTCGTTGACCTTCAGCTGGTACGGATGCCATGTACCGGCGGCAAGGTCGTCGGTGCCTTGGTAGAGCAGCGCGGCGCGGAAGTCTTCCGCCTCCCCGGTAGGCAGGTACGTCGCGGTGAAACCGTTGACCTGCAAGCAAAACGGGGTCAGCGCGGTGCCGTCGACGGACCGCCCTGGACGAAACGAGTCGTAGGCCAGCGGGCCCGAGTTGCAAAACTGCGAGCCGTTGGCGAGGACGATCACTTGGCCCTGGTAGCCCACCAGCTTGCCGATCGCGAAGGCGACCAGTAACCCCAACAGCGCCAGGTGGAAGACGAGATTGCCGGCTTCCCGAAGGTAGCCCCGCTCGGCGGAGATTGTCTGGACACCACCGGGCTCGTCACGTACAGCGATGCGCCAGCCGCGCAGCCGTCGCTGCGTGGCCGCAATCACCTCGCCAGGAGCGACTTCGGTTTCGCCCCGGGCGTGGTGGGGCAGCCGCGCCAGGTTCCGGGGGGTGATCACGGGAGCCTTGCGCAGCTGCCGGGCGTAGTCGATGCTGCGCGGCACGACGCAGCCCACCAGGGAGACAAACAGCAGCAGGTAGATCGCCGCGAACCAGGGACTGGCGAACACGTCGAAGAAACCGAGCCGGTCGAGCACTGGCGCCAGGGTTGGGTGCTGCTCGGAGTAGGTGCGCACCCGCTGAGGGTTCAGCGAGTACTGGGGCAGCAGTGCTCCCGGCAGCGCGGCCACTGCCAGGAGGAACAGCAGCATCAGCGCCGTGCGCATGCTGGTCAGCCCACGCCAGGTGTTGCGCAGCACGGCGGTGACGGGTTTGGCCTGAGTCATCTAAAGCGGTGTCTCGAATCCGGCAACCGGCCCACGGAGGATCGCAATGAGCTCTGCCCACAACCCAGTGACCAGCAGCAGGCCCACGACGACGAGTAGCGCACCGCCCGCCAGCTGTACCCCGCGCACATGCGCGCGTAACCATGCCACTGCCTGTACGACGCGCCCGGCTCCCCAGGCCAAGAGCAGAAAAGGGATGCCCAAGCCCAGGCAGTAGGCGATGACCAGCAGCACCCCACGCGCCAGCCCACCACCGGGAGTGCCCACGGCCAGCGCGACCACCCCGGCGAGGGTCGGTCCGAGGCATGGCGTCCAGCCCAGTCCGAAGACCGCGCCCAGTACGGGGGCACCCAGCACGTGCCGGGGGCCCAGCCCCGGGTGGGGATGGATACGCAGCTCACGCTGCAGTGACGGGATGAGGCCGACGAACACCAGTCCCATCGCAATGGTGATCACGCCGCCGACCCGCTGCAAAACAATTTGGTTGACGGCGAGCCGATCAGCGATGCCCAGTACTGTCACGACGCTGGCGATGAACACCGCCGAGAAGCCGAGCACGAACAGGGCCACCGCCCCGACCACCCGGCCCCGGTGGGGCCCTTGGCCCTCAGCGCCGACCAGCCCGGTGAGGTAGGCCAAATATCCGGGCACCAGCGGGACCACGCACGGTGAGGCGAAACTCACCGCGCCAGCCAGTACCGCCAGCGCGGTCGCCAGCAGCAGCGGTCCCGACACGGTGACCCCCGTGAGCCCCACGCCGCCCAGCCTAGGCGTCGGTAGCTCTTCAAGTACCGCCAACCCCTGCTAGAGGCGCTCTCCACGGCTATCAACCCCAGACGCGGTTGGGCGTGGCTGGTCCGGGAATGCGGTGTACCTGAGGGCCGGACACACGGTGCACGGGAGCGCGACACGCGCGACGCGAGGGCCCGACACGCCAGGGAGGGGGCGAGAACGGATTAGCGCTCTGCGGCGATGCGCTGCACTACCGGTTGGAGGTCCTGGGCGTGCATGGCATGCAGGAAGAGTGCGGCGACCCGGTGGTGACGGTCCAGCACGATGGTCAACGGCACCACCGAACGCGGCAAGCCGGCCAGCGCAAACAGCGTCCTACCCGGGGGATCGAAGATGGACGGGTAGGTCAGGCCGAAGTCGCGGGAGAAATCCGCCCCGGCCTCCCGGCTATCCCGCACGTCGATACCGAGGAACTGCACGCCTTGACCCGCCGTCGTACCCGCCACCCGAACCAGCTCGGCGGCCTCGGCCCGACACGGACCGCACCACGAACCCCAGATATTGAGTACCACCACCTGGTTGGGGTAGTTCGCCAGCGACACCGTCGTCCCGGGCTGGGTCAGGCTGTCCCCCGACAACTCGCCCACCGTGCCCCGGCTGGCCGGTGGATCGTAGAAGATGTCGGTCTTGCCACCCGGGGAGACGAATTCGAAGGTGCCACCACGCGCCACTGCGTCGGGGCCGGTGGCACAGCCGGCTGACAGCACGGCGACCGCAATGGTCATCGCGACAGCCCGCAGCAGGTATCTCACACGCCGCTCACTGTGGGCTCGCAATAGACCACCTCCACCAGGGCATCACCGGCGAACACCAGGCTGGTCAACGATGCCAGGGAGCACTGCCTGCGTCGCGGGTCGTGCCACAGCCGCCGCTGATCCAAATGCCGGCGCAAGGTCCAGATCGGCAGCTGATGCGAGACACACAACGCCTCATGCCCGGCAGCATGCCGCCGGGCCCGGTGGACGGCGGCCAGCATCCGATCCGCGATGTCCCGGTACGGCTCGCCCCAGGAGGGCCGGAACGGGTTGCGCAGTTTGGGCCATGACCGCGGATCGCGCAGCGCCCCGTCGCCGACCGACACCCGCCTGCCCTCGAAAACATTGCCCGCTTCGATCAGCCCCTCGTCGGTGACGACGTCCAAGCCGTGCATCGCCGCGATCGGAGCCGCCGTCTGCTGAGCACGCAGCAGGGGCGAGGCTGCCACGTACACGATGTCGTAGTTGCGCAGGTACTCAGCGACCTGCTCGGCCTGACGCAGACCGCGTTCGGACAACCGAAAACCGGGTAGGCGCCCGTAGAGGATCCGCTCGGGGTTGTGCACCTCGCCATGCCGCAGCAGGTGCACCACGGTGCGGCTCATGCCGGTTCCGCTGCGCCGGCAGCAGCCCGAGCTGCGGCCGGCAGTGCGGCGGCGATCACCTCAAACGCCTCATCGTCTAGCGCCGCGGATACGAACCAGGCTTCGAATGCGCTGGGCGGGGCGTAGACACCACGCTCCAGCAGGGCGTGGAACAGCGCCGGGAACCGCCAGGTCTGGGTGGCCTGCACACCGGCGTAGTCGCGCACCGGACCGCCGTCAGTGAACAGCACGCTGAGCAAAGAGCCTGCCGTCTGCACGCAGTACGGCACACCGGCCGCAGTCATTGCTTCATCCAGCAGCACCGCCAGCCGCGCGGCCGCAGCATCGAGCCGCGCATACACCTCCCTGTCTGCGGCGCGCAACGTGGCCAACCCAGCTGCCACCGCCACGGGATTGCCGGATAGCGTGCCGGCCTGGTACACCGGCCCGGCCGGTGCCAGGTAGGCCATCAGCTCCGCAGAACCCCCGAACGCAGCTGCGGGCAGCCCCCCGGACATCACCTTGCCGAACGTGTACAGATCCGCCGGCACCTGCTCGAGCCCGAACCAGCCGGCGGGCGAGACCCGGAACCCGGTCATCACCTCATCCAGGATCAGCAACGCGCCATGCGCGTGGCACAGCTGGCGCAGCGCGGCGTTGAAACCCGGGTCGGGCGGCACCGCACCCATGTTTCCAGCGGCCGCCTCGGCGATGACAGCCGCGATCTCGGAACCCCGGGCGGCGAACAACGCGTCCAGAGCCGCCACATCGTTGTAAGCCAGCACGACCGTGTCCGCTGCTTGCGCTCCGGTGACCCCCGGGCTACTGGGCAACCCGAAAGTCGCCACCCCGGAACCGGCAGCGACCAGCAGCGCATCGACATGCCCGTGGTAGTGCCCGGCGAACTTCACCACCACCGAGCGACCGGTGATGCCGCGGGCGAGCCGGATCGCGCTCATCGTCGCCTCCGTGCCCGAGTTGACCAGGCGCACCTGCTCAACCGGCTCCACCCGGCGCACGATTTCCTCGGCAAGCTCGATCTCCCCAGCAGTGGGGGTGCCGAACGACAGGCCCTGGCCCGCCGCCGCGCGCACGGCGTCCACCACCGCGGGGTGCGCGTGGCCCAGGATCATCGGTCCCCACGACGACACCAGATCGACGTAGCGGTTGCCGTCGGCATCCCACAGGTAGGCACCCGCTGCGCGAACCATGAACCGCGGTGTCCCGCCGACCGCGCGAAAGGCCCGGACCGGGGAGTTCACCCCACCGGGAATCACGGCACTGGCCCGGTCGAAAAGCCGAGCTGACTCGGTGGCGATCACGTCTGTTGCGCGTCCATCCTCTCCGTTACCCACCGTGCTGTGGTGATGACTCAGCTATCACCCGCCGAGCGGCGTCCAGCAGGACTAACCCGGCGAGCGTGACCTCTCCTGTGGCCAGCGCCCACCAGCGGCCCTCGATGCGATTCATCGCGACACCGCGTCGCACCGTCACGATCACGCCACGATGCCAGCACCACCATGCCAGTCCCACGAGCAACAGCGCTGCCACCACCTCGGCCACGACCACCGTGGCGGGCAGAGCGTGACGGCGTGACGGCGTGACTAGTTCCACAGCCGAACCCTGCCATGACGCTGCCGGCGGGTAGTCAGCGGGGACTATCGATGATCGCCAACACCTTGGAGGCCATGATCAGCAGCGGTCACACAGCGGGACGTCGGGGGCGGAACCAGTCGTTCGCCGACCGCTGGTACATCATCACGATCGCCGCAGCGAGCAGGGAGATCTGGAAGAGGGCTTGCAGCGGGGTGACTACCGGGCCGATCAGGAACAGCACGCTCATACTGCCAACCACGGTGAGCAGCACCCGGGCCCAGTTGCGCCCCGCGCGGGTGAGTAACGCGAAGCTGACGCAGGCCGCGACGAACAACAGCCCGAGCACGACCACCCCCACCACAACCATGGTCGCCACAGTTTCGATCATCGAGCGATCCATAGTCGGGTACTGGGCCATCACCGCGTTGAGCGCATCGGCACGGTTGCGGTCGCGCTGGACGAACCCGATCACGGAGTTGATCGCGCCGATACTCAGGTAGGTGATCCAGAGCCAGAAGGAGATGTCCACACTGCTTGGCCGCGGACCTCGAGCTGGCGCGTTCGAGGACGGCTGGCTCGGCTGGATCATTGTCATGCTACGTCCCAGTAGTCGGGTCGGTAGTCGGTCAACGCAACCAGGTCGCGGCCTGCACGGCCCAGTACGTCAGTACCAGGTCGGCACCGGCTCGGCAGATCGACGTCAGTGTCTCCAGGACGGCGCGCCGCCGATCCAGCCAACCACAGGCGACTGCTGCCTCGACCATCGAGTATTCGCCAGAAACCTGGTACGCAGCCACCGGGACGTCGGAGACCTCGGCTACCGCACGCACGACATCAAGATAGGACAGCGCCGGCTTGACCATCACGATGTCGGCGCCCTCAGCGAGATCCAGCGCCACTTCCCGCAACGCCTCCCGAGCGTTGGCCGGGTCCTGCTGGTATGCCAGGCGGTCTCCCAGCAGGGCGGATTCCACGGCATCCCGGAACGGCCCGTAAAACGCCGAGGCGTACTTGGCGCTGTAGGCCAAGATCCCTGCGTCGGGGTAGCCGGCGTCGTCCAGTGCAGTCCGGATGGCTCCGACCTGGCCGTCCATCATGCCGCTGGGACCAACCACATGCGCGCCGGCCTGCACCTGCGCGACAGCCATCTGTGCATACAGCGCCAGCGTGGCGTCATTGTCCACCCGGCCTGCCCCGTCCAGCACGCCACAGTGCCCATGATCGGTGAATTCGTCCAGGCAGGTATCCGCCATAATGACGATGTCGTCGCCGACCTCGGCGCGCACGTCACGCAAGGCAGTGTTGAGCACTCCCTCCGGATCGATGCCGCCGGAGCCGGTGGCGTCCCGGTTGGCCGGCACCCCGAACAGCATGATCCCACCCAGCCCCGCGGCGACCGCGTCAACTGCGGCCTTGCGCAGCGAGTCCCGGGTGTGCTGCACCACGCCCGGCATGGACGGGATCGGCACCGGCTCAGTGGCACCTTCCTTGACGAACACCGGCAGCACCAGCTGGCGGGACGCCACCGCCGTCTCCCGTACCAGGCCCCGCATCGCCGCCGTCGCCCGCAACCTCCGCGGCCGGCTGCTCGGGTACATCACAGTTCCTTCCGACGCTGTCCTCCGGACCGACTGCAGTCTGGATGCAGACTGCTGGTTTGAGGCCTCGAATAACCCCACTCTGCACCCAGACTGCAGGAGAAGAGAGTAGGGACGGGCTAGCGGCGCCGGGTTTTGGCTTTACGGGGCGGGGGCAGTGCGCCGGCGGCACGCAGTTGGGCGGCGTGGGCGGCTAGAGCGTCAACCAAGAAGCCGACGTGGGCAACCTCGGGTTGGACGTCAACCCGGAGGCCGAACTCGACGGCGGTCTCCGCGGTGGCCGGGCCGATGCAGGCGACGATCGTGCGGGCATGCGGCTTGCCGGCGATACCCACCAGATTGCGCACCGTAGACGAGGAGGTGAAGCACACCGCGTCGAAGCCACCCGTCTTGATCATCTCACGGGTCTCGGCCGGCGGCGGCGCGGCCCGCACCGTCCGGTAGGCCGTCACGTCGTCGATCTCCCAGCCGCGGTCGCGCAACCCGGCGGCCAGCGTCTCGGTGGCAATGTCCGCGCGCGGTAGCAGCACCCGGTCCACCGGGTCGAGGACATCGTCGAACGGCGGGAAGTCGGCCAGCAGCCCTTCGGAGGACTGTTCGCCCGAGGGCACCAGCTCCGGCACGATACCCATCGAGCGCACCCGCTCCGCGGTGGCCTCACCCACGCAGGCGATCTTCACGCCGGCGAAGGCGCGAGCGTCCAGCCCGAACTCGGCGAACTTGTCCCATACCGCGCGCACCGCGTTGGTGGAGGTGAACACCACCCACTGGTAACGGCCGTCCACCAGTCCCTTGACTGCCCGCTCCATCTGTGCCGGGGACCGCGGCGGCTCAACAGAGATCGTCGGGACCTCCACCGGCACCGCCCCGTGCACCGCGAGGCGCTCGCTCATCGCCCCGGCCTGCTCCTTGGTGCGGGGCACGAGGACCTTCCAGCCATACAGCGCGCGAGACTCCCACCAGGACAGCTTCGTCCGTTGCCCGACCACCTCGCCGACAGTCACCACCAGCGGCCCGGCAAGCTCGCCGAGTTCACCGGACAGTGACGCCAGCGTGGTCTCGACCGTGTGTTGGGTCGGCATGGTGCCCGCGGCGGTGATCGCTACCGGGGTCTGCGGCGCCACCCCGTGTTCGATCAGCGCCGCAGCGGTCTCTGCCAGGTGTGACGCGGTGGCGTGCAGCACCAGCGGGCCCGGTACCGCCGCCAGCGCCGCCCAGTCGACGCCCGCGCGGACGTCAGCTTCGGTGTGTCTCGATCCCAGCGGGACTCCGGCGAAGGCCGGTACCGCGGTAGCTGCGGGCACTCCGGGCACCACCTCAAAGGGCACCGCGCTGCGGGCAACGGCGTGTGTCTCGGCAACGACGGCGTCGGCGGTGAGCGGATCTCCGGAAACCAGCCGCACCACGACTTGCCCGTTCTTGGCCTCGGCGATCAGTTCCTTGGCCACCTCGGTGGGTTCCCCTACCGCGGGCCGGACTTCGGCGTCCGTGGCCGCCCTGGCGTACACGTCGGCGGGCACATCTGGGTCGGTCACCAGCAGCTCGGCACAGCTCAGCAGA
This sequence comes from Pseudonocardiales bacterium, assembly GCA_019241525.1. Lineage (GTDB taxonomy): Bacteria > Actinomycetota > Actinomycetes > Mycobacteriales > Pseudonocardiaceae. The sequence continues at coordinate 11,459 of JAFAWY010000019.1, read as the reverse complement.
TGCTGCGCCCGCACGGTGAGCAATCCGGCATCACCGGGACCGGCACCGACGAAGGCGATCCGTCCGGTGGTCTTGCTGACAACGCTCATTTACCTACTCGTTTCCCACTCAGGCCGTCGGACCTGGTCGCGCAGCGCTGGGTCGATCACCCAGCGCGCCGCAGCCAGATCCTCCCAACTCGGCCGCAATTACGCGGCCGAGATTTCCGGCATCGGTCAGCTCTCCACAGAAATGGGGCCCAACGGAATAAGACCCAGCGGAGCAATGCAGCACGGTCATCACGGGCTCCCGGACGGCTCGCCGCCTGAGGCCGGGCGGATCGGCGCCGCGATCGCGGCTGCGGCCTGCGGATCGAGCTCGAACAGCTCGCGCAGGGCGGCGGCGTAAGCCTCACCGCCACCGGCCTCGGCGAGCTGCTTAACTCGAACCGTGGGGGCGTGCAGCAGCTTGTCCACCACGCGATGCACAGTCCGGGACAGTTCATCGCGTACCGCAGCATCGAGGTCTGGCAACCGGCCCGCCAGCCGCAGCAGTTCCGCGTCCACCACCTCAGCGGCTCGCTTGCGCAACGCGGCAACCGTCGGCGTGACCTCGGCGGCCCGCTGGGCCGCCAGGTAATCGCGCACCTCCTGGGCAATCAGCTCGTGCGCGGTGCGGACCGCACTTGATCCAGACCCCTCATGCTCGAGCCGCTCTGCCACCGTGCTGAGATCCAGCAAGGTGATACCGGGCACCTGCCCTACCCCAGGCTCGACGTTGCGAGGCAGTCCCAGATCACACACCACCAGCGGGTTGCGGCGACTACCCGCGACGCTGGCGATCTGGTCGACACCGAGCACTGCACCGGTGGCACCGGTGCAGCACATCACCACATCGACCTCGGCCAGCAGACCGGTCACTTCGTGCAATCCCACCGCCCGGGCCGGGGTTCCGTCGGCTTCACACAGCGCGGCCAGCCGCTGCGCGCTCGCCTCGGTACGGTTGGCCAGCACGATTTCGGCCACCGCGGCCCGGCGCAGGGCAGCGGCAGCCAGACCGCCTACGGAGCCGGCGCCGAGCACCAGCACCCGTCGACCGGTCAGCCCTCCCCCACCGGCCGCGGCCAACTCGGCCGCTACCGCGGCCAGCGCAGCGGAGACCACCGATGCACCGGCAGCATCGATGCCGGCCTCGGCATGCACCCGCTTGCCGGCCCGCAGCGCCTGCTGCACCACCTCGTGCAACGCCCGGCCGACGCTGCCCGCCTGTTCCGCCCCGGCATAGGCGCTGCGCAGTTGGCCGAGGATCTGTGGCTCGCCGACCACCATGGAATCAAGCCCTGCGGCCACCGAGAACAAGTGCTCCACACCGGCCGCCGCGTAGTGCACGTACAGGTGATCAGACAGCTCGTCCAGCGCAACCGCGGATTGGCCCGCCAGTACGTCAGTAATGTCGGCCAGCCCACCGTGGAAGGCGGTCACCACCGCATAGACTTCGACGCGGTTACAGGTGGACAGCAGCAACGCTTCCGCGACGTGCTCGCGTTCCAGCAGTTGACTCAGCACCTTGCCGGCGTCCGCTGCGGACACCGCGACCCGCTCCAATACGTCGACCGGCGCACTGCGGTGGGATAATCCGACGACCAGCAGGCTCATCGGATCACCGCAACAGGATCGACCGGCGCGGCGCCCGCTCGCGGGCCTGGCGATCGGCGTGCTTGATAAAACGACAGGATCTGCAACTCCACCGCAAGATCTACCCGGCGTACCTCGACATCACTAGGTACCTGCAACATCACCGGAGCGAAGTTAAGGATGCACCGGACGCCGCCGGCCACCAGCAAGTCACAGACGATTTGGGCGGCGCTCGCCGGGGTGCAGATCACCCCGATGGTCACCTCCCGCTCCGCGCATACCTCCGGAATGGTGTTGACGTGGTCGACAGGCAGCCCACCAACCGGGATGCCTACCAGATCCTCATCGACGTCGAATAACGCAGTAACCGGGAAACCCCGGTCCGGGAACCCGCCGTAGTTGGCCAGTGCATGGCCCAGATTGCCGATCCCGACCACCGCGACGCTGTGGTGGCGGGTCAGTCCGAGCAGCTGCTCGATATGTTCCACCAACTTCGCGGTGTCATAGCCCACCCCACGGGTGCCGTAGGAGCCCACATAGGACAGATCCTTGCGCAATGTCGCCGAGTTCACCCCGGCTGCACCGGCGAGCTCCTCGCTGGACATCGTGGTGACACCCTGCTCGATCATCGAGGTGAGTACCCGCAGGTAGATCGCGAGACGACCGACCGCCGCTTCGGGTACGGCCCGAGAAGGCAGGTCCTCAACCGGCGTGCTGTACCGGCCGTGCTGGTGCACCGTCACGCGTGGCTTCCTTTCAGATCACCGGTGGCGGATCGGGTCGGGGCGAGAGGCACCGCTGTCTTGCCAGGCGTCCACGGTAGCCGCTTGTGAACGCAGGAACAAAGTTGCGATCTTTCGGGGATCTCGGTACGCGGCAGAGGCGGTCCGCAGCGAGACCGCCCCTGTAGTTAGGTGCCGTTTGGTGATCGGCGGCGTAGCACCTGCTCGATGAGGAACACAGTGGCATTGCGGGTGGGAACGTTGCCGCACAGCACCGGTGCGCCGGTTACCGCGGCGCGGACGGCGTGCCGGCAACGTCGACCTTTGTGCCTTCCAGGGTGGCCACAGTCCGGGGTTGGGCGAGCACCTGGGCCTCGTCGCACTGATCAACCACGTAGCACTTGAAGATCTTTGCCAGCCGGCCACCCGGCGACGCCGAATCCGGCGCGGTGCATTAATCACCGCTACCAGGCGCGTCCAGACAGCGTCGATATCGGTGGGGACAACAGCAATTACCCCTAGCGCGACGATTGGAACGATGCCTCTGAACGAGGCCTCGATCCGGATTGTTCGCAACATACGTCAGGGGCGGATTCCATTGACGGAAACCGCCCCTGACGAGTAGTAGCTCCAGCCGGGTAACGACGCTTTATGGAGACCTCGTATCGATCCTTTAGGATGCCGGCAGCGACAGCACCTGACCAATTATGAACACGGTGGCGTTCTTGGTAGGAATGTTGCCGCACAACACTGTCGCCCCATTCACGGTCGGCGCCGTGGCGCTGCCGCCGATCTTGATCCTGGCGCCCTCCAGGCTGTCCAGAGTGCCCGCCTGCACGATTCCCGCGGCGTCGTAGCGCTTGCCGACCGCGTGGTAGGTCACGATCTTGGCCAGCTTGCTGTTCGGCGATGCCACGTCCGGAGCAGTGGTCAGGTCCTTGAGGATGCCTGGATGCTGCGCCTCTAACGCCTGGAACGCCGGATCAGCCGGCGCGAACACGGTCAGCTCTGGAGCACTGTTCAACGTGTCTGCCAGGTTGGTGGCGGTCAGGGCCTTCGTAAAGGTGGTCAGCAGCGGGTTGTGGCCGGCCGCGGTGGCCACTGGGTCGTTGACCATGCCTTGCGGTGAGCCAGGACCGTCCTTGGGTACCTGGTCGCAGGCCGGCCCAAAGATATCGCTGATCTTGGTGACGCCACTGCCCGTGGGTGTAGGCGCAGCGGAGCTCGTCTCAGCCGGCTCGCTGGCCGGTGCAGAAGCTTGATTTCCGGTAGCCGGCGCCTGCGCGTTGCTGCATGCGCCCACGACGGCGGCCAGCGCCGCCATGGCACCAACCGCGACCAGCCGCTGGATCTTCCTCAACTCGATCTCAACTCCTCATCGCAGCAAGCCCGGTTTGCCCGGGCATCACGGGTCCAACTTCCGGTAATCGACGATGCCGTACTGCACCACTGCTGATTACAAATTAGACACATTTTTTTGCCGTACTCGGCGCATCCTCATTGGACGGTGAACTGTACCGAGTGCCATCCAGTGGCGCCGTCCGGGATAGGGGAAGCCAGGTCCGCGGTCTGGGTATATCCCTTTTTGTCCGTAGCGCGGACTTCGGCCACGTGAGCGCCCGGCGCCCACCGGCCACGCAGCCGGAACATCCGCCAAGTGTCCACGCTGACTTCGGTCGACAACTCCGCGGGTTGCCACGCACCGTGGTCGATGCGCACCTCGACTTGAGAAATGCCGCGGGTCGGCGCCCACGCGACGCCAGTGACGGGGGTGTCGGGACCGACTCGTGCGAAGGCGCCGGGACTGTCGATCCGGGACATCGTCTTGATCGGCGCTCGTTGCGCCCAGCCCCGCTGCAGCCAGTAAGCCTGCCGCGCAGCGAAAGTGGTGAGCTCCAGATCGGTGATCCACTTGGTGGCAGAGACGTAGCCATACAGGCCAGGCACCACCATCCGCACCGGGAAGCCGTGCTCAACCGGCAGCGGCTCACCGTTCATCGCTATCACCAGCATGGCCTTGCCGCCTGGATCACTCAGGGCAGCAGCTGGCGTGCCACACGTCCATCCGTCGACGCTGGTACTTAACGCCTGGTCAGCGCCGCGTTGCACACCGACCTCGGCCAGGATGTCGGCAAGCAGCACCCCGGTGACGTAAGCAGTGGAAATGTAGTGCCCGCCGATCTCGTTGGACACGCACGTCATGGTCACGGGGAGCTCGATCAGCATCCGCGAAGTCAATTCCCGGAAAGACAGCGTCAATTCCCGGTCGACCATGCCATGGATACGCAACCGCCAGTCCTCGGCGCGTAACTGCGGCACCGTCAGATTGACGTCCACCCGGTAGAAGTCCCGATTCGGCGTAATAAAGGTCGGCGAGCCGTCACTGGCGAAGTCTGCGCCACGAGGGATCTGCGTGGCGGGCGCCGTAGGCACGATCCGTCCGACCGCTTGGCGAGAAGCTTCGACTTCACCCCGCCTGGCCAGCAACTGGCCGCCGGCCGCGGCGAGCCCGGCACCCACCGCAACCACCGCCGAGCTGGTAAGCAGCGCACGGCGGGGAACTGGCGCCGGCAGGCTGGCATCTGTCGGGTGATCCCCGCTTTTCGCCGTAGTCAGCCGGCCCAGGCGGTGTAGCACGACAAAAGTGCCGGCACTGGCGATCAGCGCAGCCAGCGGGGCAAGCAGGTCAAACGATCCTGCGGCGGGACGCGTCCCCGCGGCGACACTGGCGATCAGGCCGAGCACCCCGAACAGCATCAGGCCCGGAACCGCAGAGCGCCGGGAAATCAGACCCGCCGTCACTCCGACCACGGCGATCACCACGGCCATGCCGACCAGCAGAGCGATCTTGTCGTAACTGCCGAATGTGCTGACTGCGAATTCCTTGAGCCACGCTGGTGCAAGATCGATAGCGCTACTGCCCACGGCCAGGAACGGTGAGGCGGTCGGCGAGATCAACACGCCCACCAGGTGGCCCAGCGCCAACCCCGCGGCCATCGACAGCAGACCCACCGTAGCCGCCACCGGAGCGGCTATCGAGCTCACTAACCGGGTCGACGTCATGCCTGCCCGTTCGCGCATCGACCGTTTCGAAGTTCGATCACGTCAGTTCACCTGCACTGGCCGCCTACTTGCGCAGTGCTGCTCGTAAGCGTTGCTCCTGCACAGCCCAGAAGCCGTGTTCACGGCCGTCGATGAGAATCACGGGCACCCGGTCGCCGTACTCAGCCCGAAGTTCGGGGTCGGCGTCCACGTCGGTGGTGTGCCACGGAACATCCAGTTCGGCACAGATCCGAGAGATATCCTCTCGCGCTGTTGCGCAGGCATGGCATTCCCTACGGACCAGCAACGTCACCTCGTGCTGCATCCAGCAAGCGTGCCATCCCCCGCACCGGGTGGGTAGCAGGCAGTGACTCAAACGGACCTCCTACACCAGCTACCTACTGTGCGCAGCCTAGGAGGTGCAGCACGTAGCGGATCGCCGTCGTATGCTTCCGCACGCCCGAAGCCGAGGAGATGACCTCAACGGTCACACGAGCGATCGAGGAGTGGCTGATGCCGCAACCGAGATGGCCCTCAGAACTCCAGGGCCGACCTGCGATGGCCTGCTGCCGAACGTCGAGCCTGATCGCGTGAGGTTCGCCCGTCCCAGCACCCCGATCCCGGACCAGAGCGCGCCAGATTCGAGCGCGACGAATGTGGATCAGGTCGAGGGGAGCGCCAGCACCGCCGAGCCCCCCGCCGCAGCGGAAGTCGACACTGCGGCGTGGGAGCTTGTCGCAGCCGCCCAGCAAGGCGATCAAGCTGCCTTCGGGCAGCTCTACGACCGGTACGTCGATGTGGTCTTCCGGTTTGTCCTGTTCCGGGTTGGTGATCGCCCGCTGGCCGAGGACCTCACCAGCGAGACCTTCCTGCGAGCTTTGCGACGCATCTCCTCGGTGAGCTACCAGGGCCGTGACGTAGGGGCATGGTTCGTCACCATTGCGCGTAACCTGGTCCTTGACCACGTCAAGTCCAGCCGCTACCGGCTGGAGATGACCACCGCCGACATCCTCGATTCGAGCGCAGATGACCGCGGCCCCGAGCACGAAGTGGTTGAAGAAGCCACCGCCACCGAACTCATGCGCTGCGTCGCTCAGCTGGGTCGCGACCAGCAGGAATGCATAATGCTGCGGTTCATGCAGGGATTGTCGGTCTCGGAGACCGCTGCGGTGATGGGCCGTAACGAGGGTGCGGTCAAAGCGCTGCAACACCGGGCGGTTCGCAGGCTGGCGCAGCTGTTGCCAGAGGGACTGCGATGACCATCACGTTCGTTCACCCCACCACCGCCGGCTCGGGCGTAACTACAGGCAAGGCCGCTCGTTGCTCCCAGGGACATGGCCGAAGGGTCCGAAGGTGGTGAGGACGACGCGCACATCCGGGGGACGACCTAGCGATGGTCAAGAGCATGAGGCTTTTGCCCGCGCCGTGGACAGTGGCATGCGCGATGTCTCCGATCTGACTCTGCAGCGCGAGCTCACCATCGCCACGGCGTTGTGCCAGGTAGGCGCCAACGTTGGTCCCACTGAGCAGGAACGGGACCGGATGCGTCGGCGCGTGATGACGGAATTCAGTTCCGTGGTTCACGACGGCACCAGCCCTGTCTTGCCGATGCGTGTCGCCAGCGGTCGGCGTTGGGTTCCAGATCAAACCCGCGGACGGCTGGTGGTCGCTGCGGCAGCAGCGCTGTGCCTGCTGATGTCGCTGTCGGGAATGAGTCTGCTCCTCTCCCGCGACGCGCTACCCGGTGACGCGTTGTACAGCTTCAAGCGCACCGCCGAGTCCGCCGAACTCGGACTGACGTTCGGTGACCAGCCCAAGGCGCTCAAGCATTTGGAATTCGCCAGCGCTCGGGTCAACGAGATCGAGATCATGGCGGATCAAGCTGACTCCGCCGGTAACTGGTCCGCAGGGCAGAGCAAGTTCCTCAGGGCGTTGGATGATTTCGACTCGGACGCCACGGCTGGCGCGCGCCTGCTCACCGGCCTGGCATTCAACGGCCAGCGCGGCAGCCTGACCGACCTGCGTGGTTGGGCCGAGCAGCAGAAAACTCGGCTAAGCGCCGTGCGCGCTGCATTGTCACTTCCGACCAGTGCTCGGGTGGACACCAGCCTGGCTCTCCTCGACCGGATCATCACAAGGGCATCTACCCTGAATGACCGATCCCACTGCGTCACCATCACCACCGGGACTCGTGACGACTTGGGCTTGATGCCAGCTCGGGATGCATGCAAGCCGCTCCCGGTAGATGGAACGTCTGCGGTCGCGCCCCTTCCGGAGGTGCCGGTTACGTCCCAGCCGAACCAGCCCCCCGCAGTCACACCACCCAATCCGTTGCTGAACCCTCCGTCGGCGAATGCGGTGCCGGTGCCTGCGCCCGGTGGGCACACCACCCCGAAGTTGCCGTCCACCCGCAACCCCGGCAGTGTGCTATCGAACCCCAGCCAGCCCGGGTCGAAGCCGTTGCAGCCGGAGCCGTGGCGGCCCTTGCCAGGTAAGGAATCTCAGCCACCCGCGACGCCACTACCACCATGGATTTTGCAGCCACGCTTGCTGCCTCCTGGGTAGCCGTTAACCCCAGTCAACCTTAAGGATATTAAATCGATCCTTATTGTTTGGTTGCTCAGAACAAGCCGTCAGGGCAATCTGGTGATTGCGGGCGGTGAGCGGAACTGATGAGGAAGGACCAGCAACTCCGATAATCAGGGCAGGGTCGGCATGTCGCAACAGTGCCATCAAGACATCCGCAGTGAAAAAGCAGCCCTGGATACCGTTGCCGGGGTAGCCGCCGAATCCGCTCCCCTCAGCGTAGCAACAGTTGACGTCGGGGCGGATCTCACCGCGGCCGCCTTCTTCGACGTCGACAACACTATGATGCGGGGCGCATCGATCTTTTACTTTGCGCAAGGGTTGGCGGCGAGGAAATTCTTCCCCCCTGGTGCACTCACCACGTTCGCCTGGCAGCAGTTGAAGTTCCGAGTAGGCGGTAAGGAACTCAGCACAGCGGAGATCCGCACTCACCGCGAACACGCCCTGTCGTTCGTCGCGGGCAGATCTACCCGGCAGTTCGTCGATGTCGGTGAGGAAATCTACGACGAACTGATGGCCGACCGGATCTGGTCGGGGACGCTGGCCCTGGCGCACATGCACCTGGCCGCCGGCCAGCGGGTCTGGCTGGTTACCGCGACACCATTGGAACTGGCCACCATCATCGCTCGCCGGCTGGGGCTCACGGGCGCTTTGGGTACCGTGGCAGAGACGGTCGACGGGGTGTACACGGGCCGGCTGGTAGGCGACATCCTGCACGGCGAAGCCAAGGCCGCCGCGGTGCGGGCGTTGGCTATCCGGGAGGGATTGGATCTGCACCGCTGCACGGCCTACTCCGACTCGGCCAACGACATTCCGATGTTGTCGATGGTTGGGACTGCCGTCGCGGTGAATCCCGACCCCGATCTTCGGGAGACTGCCCGTATCCGGGGCTGGGAGATCCAGGAGTTCCGGACAGGTCGTCGCGCTGCCAAAATCGGAGTGCCGTCAATGCTGGGCATCGGGATGGCCGCCGGTGCAGTCGCCGCGGGCCTCGCCTACCACCGCCGGCCGCGCGACTGACCCAGCTATATCCCCCTTCTTCGTGTGTCGTGCTCTTGTGCCGCGCGTGTCGCGTTTTCGTGCCCGCTGAATTGCACACGGTGGTATCCCAACAGACGAACATCGGATCCGGGCGACGAAGCTATGCGCGGCTAGGTGCGAACCGCAAGGAAATGCGTTGCTGGTGTGCCGAGCACCCTGATCATCTGTCTATGTTGGGTAGGCAGCAGCGTGGAGTTCCTGTGCAATTTCAGCCGCCGCCCGCGGCAGCTATCGGGGGCGCAGGCAGGCCGAAGATGGACTCTGCGCTTTCAGGCAGCTGTCAAATGACGAAGTCAGTGGGAATATCCCGGATGATGCCAGCCCGTGCCCGCGGTGAGCGTTGTTTGGAAGCCGGCACCCAAAAGCTCACCATACGAAACAGCAGCGGCGAAGCAGATTCCACCGCGGTGCGAAGGCACCTACACCGACTGCCGAATGAGGCCGGTCACGTATTCCCGGGCTCGCTTAGCCCAGCAACTCCAGTCCCACAGGTCAAGTTCCTGGGAGGTTATCAGATCGTCATGAAAGTGCCGCTCTAGCTCGCCGACCAGGTCTGCGTGCTGTACAGAGCTGTTGATTTCATCGTTGAGCGGCAGCGAGCGATTCTCGAAACTGCTCGAGCCGAGGTTCCCATATGCCGTCAACTATGATCACCTTGACGTGCAGCTTGGCTTGCTGATGCTCGAAGATCCGCACCCGGACCGGACTATTCTTCGCATAGGAGCGGTGGCCTGCCTCACGCACAACCTGCTTGTCCTGGTGAGGTCCACCAGTAATGGATGCGGACGCCCCCCGGCGGCCGCATCACATAGCGCGTCGACGAGGGCGCGTCGCGGTGCGAAGAAGGCCGTCGTTATCCAGACGCGCTCCTTCAAGCCCAGCACCGCAGCCCAGAGCATCTCCGGGCAGCCCCCGCGCCCACCAGTTGACACGGTACAGGCCACCTGAACCGTGACGAGAGGGATCCGGCCGCTGCACAAGCCCAGGCGCATTAACACGCCGCGCACACCAGAATGCGACACACCGTGCACCAGGGCGCGACACGCCCGAAGAAAGAACGAGGAATCAGCCGAAGAAGGGGTGCTGGCGCTGGATGAGCAAGCGGTGCAGGGTTTGCTGGATGGTCTCGCGCACCTGGTCGGTGAGGTCGAAGACCAGCATCGGATCATCGGCGGCACCGGGTTCGTAGGCGTCGGTGCGCACCGGCTCACCGAACTGGATGTGCCATTTGGACGGCAAACGGCACCATCCCCAGCGGACCTAACAGCGGGAACAGCGGGGTCACCGGGAAATACGGTATGCCGAGCAACCGAGTCAGCAGCTTGACGTCGCCGATCATCGGGTAGATCTCCTCTGCACCGACGATGGCACACGGGACAATCACTGCCTGGGTGCGCAATGCTGCGGAGACAAAGCCGCCGCGCCCGAACCGCTGCAACTTGTACCGGTCGCGGTAGCGCTTGCCGAGGCCCTTGAATCCCTCCGGCCACACCCCCACTAGCTCGCCGGAGTTCAGCAACCGCTCCGCGTCGGGCGCACACGCCAGGGTCTGGCCGGCCTTGCGCGCCAACGAGCCGAGGACTGGCATGCCGAACACCAAATCGGCACCGAGCATCCGCAGATACCGCCCTGCTGGATGCTCCTCGTGCACCGCCATAGCGGTCATCAGGGCATCCAAGGGCAGCGTCCCGGAGTGGTTGGCGATCACCAGCGCACCGCCGGTGGCAGGCAGGTGATCGATACCGGTTGTGTGGACTCGAAACCAGGTTCGGTACAACGGGCGCAACAGCGGCAGCACCACATGGGCAGCGAGATCAGGGTCGAACCGAACTCGTCGACGGCATAGTCGCCACTCATACGCCTGCGGGTAAACGCCAGCAGATCAGACAATTCCTGGTACCACTGCGGTTCGACTGCGGCTACGCCCTGTGCCTGCGCTCGGCTACCTGCCTTGCCACATAGCGGGATCAATTGTCCCTGCGGCACTTCAGTCACCGCCAGCTACCGCAGCTGGGCCGCGAACCCAAGCAGGCGCCGCTGCACCGCAGCGACCCACTCCGGATCGATGGCGGGGCGCAAAGCCCGGGCGCGCACGTAGTCATCGAAGGCCTGGACGGTCGTCCACCGTGGCGTGAATCCGAACTCGGTGCGCAACCTGGTCGTGTCGAGCGCTCGACCGAAGCTGAGAAACTTCATCTGTTCCGGTAGGTAATCGGCAAGCCGGACGGCCCGCAGCAGCCGCGCGACGGTGCCCTACAGCCTGTCCAGGCACCGCCACCGCAATCGCGCCCGCCCGCCGGATTGCTTGGGACAGCAGTAGCACTCCGTCGCCACCAACGTTGAAAACACCGGGTAGCCGTGCACAGGTGGCTCGCTTGAGGACCGCCAGGGCATCCTCCTCGTGCAACAACTGCAGCCGGCCGTCGTAGCCCAGTACGGTGGGAACGAGCCCTAG
>JAFAWY010000138.1 GCA_019241525.1 Pseudonocardiales bacterium | reverse complement strand
AAGGGATGGTACCCCCAGGGCAGCGCGTGGTCGGGCTGCGCCCAGTCGACGGGATGCCCCACCAGTCAGCGTGCAAGATCGTCGGACAACAGCAAGGCAAGGTACTCAACCTTTAGGCTGCTGCCGCGCGAGCCTGGTGCTGGGGCGCGAATAGGGCGCGAGTAGCCGCAGATAGCCGGACACAGTCAGACAGCGCCGGACATCACGAAGGTCGGCCCACGGCCCCTGTCCGTCCTGGTCAAAGGCCGTTTTTGCTGCGTGGCGGGTCAAGGATTCGAACCTTGGAAGGCGTACGCCGACGGATTTACAGTCCGCTCCCATTGGCCGCTCGGGCAACCCGCCTGGTGGCCGGACGTACCGACCGCTGGTCACGATACACAATCCGTGACACGCAGTGCCGACCGGCCCGGCGAGTAAGGTCGACACCGGCGCGAGGAGAGGAGGGCACGGTGGCGGATCCGTCGTTCGATGTGGTCAGCAAGGTCGACCGGCAGGAAGTGGACAACGCGCTCAACCAGGCGGCCAAGGAACTGGCGACCCGGTTCGACTTCCGCGGCACCGGCGCGAAGGTCACCTGGGCCGGCAACGAGACGATGACGATCGAGGCCGACACCGAAGAGCGGTGCCGCGCCGCCATCGACGTGGTCAAGAGCAAGCTGGTCAAGCGGGGCATCTCGCTCAAGGCCTTCGAGGTCGACGAGCCAGCCGTTTCGGGCAAGGTCTACCGGACTGCGGGGCGCATCCTCCAAGGCATCAGCCAGGACAAGGCTAAGGAAATTGCCAAGGCGGTCCGAGACGAGAAGCTCAAGGGAGTGCAGACACAGATCCAGGGCGACCAGCTGCGCGTCTCCGGCAAGAAGAAAGACGATCTCCAAGCCGTCATCGCCCTGTTGAAGGGCCGCGACTTCGGCGTCGCCTTGCAGTTCACCAACTATCGGTAATCTTCAACTGCTTGCAGTGCGGCAGGTCACAATCGGCGAACCGCCCGGCGGGTTCAGTATTGTCACAGCCCTGCAGTAAAAGCCAGCTAATGAGAGATCATGCCGTCCCCGCGGTTCGCGCGTTTCTCACTAGCAGTTTCCATTTGCTGCCGCAGAGTTGTGTGATTGACAGCGGCTTCGGTGCGCGCTTAGCATCCATATCGAGTGGTGCGGCGTCGCTAAACCTGGGTGCCTTTCTCCGGCCCCTCTCAACTTGATCGTAGCGTGTAACGTTGCGATCGCTCCTGCCGATCAGTGGGCAGCTACACTTCGGGATAGTTTTTCGGCATGCGAAACCGGCCACTGCGGGTGTAATCGTTTCCGCGCTGATCGCACAGGCCAGAGGTTTGGGAGGAAAGCTGCGGATTCGACTCCTGTCAACCTCATCCTCAAATAGTCCACACGCCAGGCGCAATTGGCAAAGCAAGCTGGCGCAAGCGGAAAGCCGGTTGACCGGGCCGATTGCTTGCCACCGCCAAGGATCGGGCGGCCGACCTCAACATGACCACACTTGTCCGGGACTCCGGTGTCAGGACACAGATCGTGGACAGCGAGCGAAGGCTATTCACGACCGGTATGCACGGCTTCGCTGACGCGTGGCATCGCTGCGCAGCAACTGGGTCGTCGCCGCCGACTGTGACGTACGGGCCCTGGCTGTGGTCACGATTAGCCAGCTCGGCTACGGTCTTATCCCGCCGCTGGCCATCGCTGTCGGACTGCGTCGACAGAGCACCTCCTTGTTGCGTGCGGGCGGTCTTGGCTGGGCGGCCCACGCCTTTGCCCATGCCAGAATGGCCCAACGGCTCGGGCAGCCTGCTGCCTCCGGTGTGCTCGCCCCGTTTAGCTGGGCTGCGATCGGCTGCCTTGTCGGTGACGCGGCACGGATTGTGATGAGTGGCACCACCTGCTGGCGTGGCCGGCCGGTGATCACCGCCCGCAGAGATTCACCGTGACCGGGACGTGCCGTAGATTGCATGTACCTCACTCCCACAGCAGTATGCGTTTCTGACGCAGTTCATCAACTACCGCTAATCTCCTAATCTCCGCTGCTTTTGGTGCTCCGACCTGCATCCAAGGGCGATACCCCCTCGGCTATGAGGTGGACACAACCGATCACGCCCGGACCCAACGACTCCTTTCGCTTGTTACCGACTGTACCTAGGTACTAATTTTCTGCAACCAACCCTGTCACTTTCGGAGAGTGATCGATTCTTTTGCGTGCACGCCGTCGATTAAGATGATAACTTGACAGATGCAATCTTCTGACTATCATCGATTGAGGTCGACCATTCCTTCGGATCAGTCGCTTATTGTGACATTACGAAAGGAGCACTCGACATGATTTCCGCTATACTGACTGAGGTCAACACGGTAGTCACTAACATCCTTAGCGCCATCAGCGCGATTCTGAGCTGAGATTCGACGGCCTAATTTCAGATCCGGGCCGGCGGCCTGGCGCGCCTGCGGCTAGAGGTTCTTCGGTTTAAATTGAAGTTTTGACGGCAACGAATGTTGTCATCGTCCTGATGAGCACATGACGGTCTGCAGCCAGCTACCGGCGTATTGACAATATCGATTCGGGTCTCACGTAACCCCTGATTGGCACGTCAACCTGCGCCCCGTCGTCCAACCGGACAGCCTGCCTGTAACGACGATCTGCTTCGTTCCCGAGTACACATGGGGTACAAACGGCGGGGACCACCACCGGCTGACGACGGCAGGGATAAGCATGGTTGGCACGGCTCAGAGACAGTGGCGGGCGGACACGCCCCGGACCCTCGCAGTTACCACGCACTTCACCGATTGTCGATGAAGGGAATCGTGCTGGCCGGTGGCACCGGCACCCGGCTGCATCCGATCACCAAGGCCGTCTGCAAGCAGCTGCTGCCGGTCTACGACAAACCGATGGTGTACTACCCGCTGTCGGTGCTGATGTTGGCCGGCGTCCAGGACATCCTGATTATCTCTACACCGACCGACCTCCCCCTGTTCCACCGGCTGCTCGGTGACGGCAGCGCGCTAGGGTTGCGATTGAATTACGCAGAACAGGCCCACCCGAACGGCTTGGCCGAGGCTTTCATCATCGGCGCGGATTTCATCGCAGGCGACTCTGTCGCACTGGTGCTCGGTGACAACATCTTCTACGGTCCCGGCTTTTCCCACCGGCTTCGCGAGTGTGCGGCCAACCTGGAAGGTTGCGTACTGTTCGGCTACGCGGTCAAAGATCCGCAACGCTACGGTGTCGCCGAGGTTGATGGTGCCGGCACATTGCTGTCCATCGAGGAGAAACCGGCCGTACCCCGGTCAAACAAGGTGATCACCGGCCTGTACTTCTACGACAACGACGTCGTCAAGGTCGCCCGATCGCTGACCCCGTCCGCCCGCGGCGAGCTCGAAATCACCGACGTGAACATGCATTACGTGCGGCAAGGCCGGGCCATCCTGATCGACTTGGGCCGGGGATTCGCCTGGTTGGATACCGGTACTCACGAATCGCTGCTAGAGGCCAGCCAGTACGTGCAGGTACTCGAACACCGCCAGGGAATCCGGATCGCCTGCCTAGAGGAGATCGCGCTGCGGATGGGCTTCATCAGCACCGACGCCTGCTATGCCCTGGGCTCGACGATGGCAAACTCCGGCTACGGCCAGTACATCATGGATATTGCCAGGCCGACGTAACAGACTCGACGAACTCGTCAGGACAGCCGCCGGCGAGCCATCTCTTCTAGCCGCTGCACACGCTCGGTGATGGGTGGGTGGGTGGAGAACAACCGTGCTGCACCCTCGCCCGGCCGGAACGGATTAGCAATCATGAGGTGGGATTGCGCGGCCAGCTGCGGCTCCGGGCGAAGGGGCGCCAGCCGGGTGCCGCGTTCCAGCTTGCGCAACGCGCTGGCCAGCGCCAGTGGGTCACCGGTGAGCGTCGCGCCGGACGCATCAGCCTGGTACTCCCGCGAGCGACTCACCGCCATCTGCACGATGCCGGCGGCGATGGGCCCAAGAAGGGCGATGAACAGCATCGCGAATGGACTGGGGCGATCCTCGTCCCCACCGCCGAACAGCCCGGCGAACATTGCCAGGTTCGACAGCGCCGTCACCATTCCGGCCAGCGCGCCGGCGACAGACGATATGAGGATGTCCCGGTTGTAGACGTGCGATAGCTCGTGGCCGAGCACCCCGCGCAGTTCCCGCTCATTCAGTAACTCGAGAATCCCGACGGTGCAGCACACCGCGGCATGGCGCGGGTTGCGGCCGGTGGCAAACGCATTAGGTGCCTGCGTCGGGCTGACATACAACCGCGGCATCGGCTGGCGGGCATCGGTGGCCAATTCGCGCACGATCCGATACATCACCGGCTGCTCGGCCTCCGACACCGGCTGGGCATGCATCGCCCGCAACGCGAGCTTGTCAGAGTTGAAATAAGCGTAAGCGTTCATGCCCACTGCGAACACCAGCGCGATGAGCACGCCACTGCGGCCGAACGGCACCCCGACCAGCACCACCAGCGCCGACAACCCGCCGAGCAGCAACGCGGTCTTCAGCCCGTTGAAGTGGTTGTGCACTGCGGTCAGCCTCCCGTTGCGTTCGGGTTCCGGTCAGTGCAACGTGCCAGGTCGATGCAGGGTTCCGAACGTGCTGGTGGCACCTGCGCGAGCCGTACGATGACGCGACACGCGCGGCACGAGGGCGCGACACGCGCGCTACAGAGCCAGTGTGCAGCATTTAGGGCCGCCACCGGCCCGGCGGAGTTCGGAGATATCGACAAACACTGGCTCGAAGCCGCGAGCGGCAAGCGCACGGCCGAGGTTCTGGGCTTCCACCGGGAGGACCACCGAACCGCCGTCCGAGACGCCGTTGAGTCCCAGGCAGGCCGCGTCCGCCGCTCCCGCGATCACCGCGTCCGGGAACAACCGGGCCAGTACCCGCTGCGAGCCAGGTGAAAACGCTGGTGGGTAATAGGCGATCAACGGGCTGGCCGGCGAATCGTCGAGTATCAGCAGGCAGGTGTCGAGGTGGTAATAGCAGGGATCGACCAGCTGGAGTGAGATCACCGGGATGCCCAGCACTTCCTGCGCTTCCCGGTGGGCCGCTGGCTCGGTGCGAAAGCCGGTGCCGGCCAGCAGTAGCGAGCCGGTCCAGATGAGGTCACCAGCTCCCTCGTTCACTGCGCTGGGCATCACGATGTCGGGCGCGCCGCGGGCAGCGAACCAGCGCTGGTAGTGCTGCGCCTCGGCAGCTCGCTCCGCATCGCGGAACCGAGCGCCCAGTACGGTGGCACCGATCACGGTGGCACCGTTAGCCGCGAAGACCATGTCGGGCAGCCCTGGCTCGGGATTGATCAGCTCCACGGTGTGCCCCAGGGCGCAGTAGGTGTCGACGAGCGCCGTCCACTGGCTCATCGCGCGGGTGGCATCGACCGGCTGGGTCGGGTCCATCCACGGGTTGATCGAGTAGCTCACTGCGAAATACCACGGCGGGCACATCAAGTACCGGCGCGCGGTCCGCACCCGCGGCGGGCTCACCAACTGTAGCGGCAACGACATACTTCGATGCTATGTCGGCCCGTATACAATATCCAATGTGGCTATTTTGCCTGACTACCATCAAAATATTGCATATGGATGCCATTGACCGGCAGATCATTGCGCAACTAGTCGCCGACGCACGGTCCAGCTACTCCGAGATCGGCAGTGCCGTGGGGCTGTCGGCGCCCGCAGTCAAGCGCCGGGTGGACAAGCTGCTCGACGCTGGCGTGCTGCGCGGTTTCACCGCGGTGGTCGATCCGGGGGCGCTGGGCTGGGGCACTGAGGCGTTCGTGGAGGTGCACTGCCGGGGCAACGTAGCGCCGTTCCGGATCCGGGATGGCCTGCTGTCGCTACCGGAGGTGGTCGAGGCTCACACCGTCTCCGGCGCGGCAGACGCGATCGTGCACCTGCGCGCCAGCGGTATCGCGCATCTGGAATCGGCGCTGGAACGGATGCGGGGGCTGGACTTCGTCGACCGCACGATCTCTACCGTGGTGCTATCCACCCTCGTGAGTGGCTCAAGGGGGTATGACCTGTCATGACACTGCTTCGCACCCATGCGCATGAGGGTCGGGTAGCGATCCTCACGCTGTCCGATCCAGGCCGCCGCAACGCGCTGAGCCCCGAGCTGTCCGGGCAGTTGGCCGGTGCCGTTGCGGAATGCGACCGCGACGAGTCCGTGCACGCCGTGGTGGTCACCGGTGCACCACCGGCGTTCTGCGCCGGCGCTGACCTCGCCGCGCTGGCCGCCGCTGGGCGGTCAGGTTCTGAGGCTGATCTGCGCGGCATTTACGCCGGGTTCCTCGCCGTGGCCAATGCCGCCCTGCCCACGATTGCGGCCGTCAACGGTCCGGCCGTGGGCGCCGGACTCAACCTTGCGCTGGCCTGCGATGTGCGTCTAGCCGGCCCGGGCGCGATGTTCGACGCCCGCTTCCTGCAGCTGGGCCTGCATCCCGGTGGAGGCATGACGTGGCTGGCGCAGCGTGCTGTGGGCTGGCAAACCGCTGCGGCGATGGCGATGTTCGGCGAGCGGCTGGACGCGGCTGAAGCGGTACGCACGGGACTGGCGCACCGGCTGATCGAGGTGGACGCCGATACGCGGTCGCCGGCCGCACAGCAGGCGGTCGTGGCCGCTGCCGTGGACCTGGCGCGTCGCGCCGCCGACGCTCCCCGGGAGCTGGTGATCGCCACCAAAGCAGCCTTGCGGGCCACCGCGGCGATGCCCCAACACGCCGACGCAGTGGGCTACGAGACCGCCCCGCAACTGGCTTCCCTGCGCTCGCGTGCCCAGTAACCCGGTTTGAAGAGGTGCGGGTGACGGGGCAGTCAGCCGGTGCGGGCGGCTAAGTAGTCGGTGACGGAGGCAAGAGCGTCGCGGGCGGAGCACGGGGGCAGGACCGCGAGCTCGGCGCGCGCCGCGTCGGTGTAGGAGCGCAGGGCACGTTCTGCCCGGTCCAGACCGGGCGACTCCCGCAGCCGCCACAGTGCCTCGGCAATCAGCGCGTCGTCGGTCAGTGGGCCGGACAGCAAGGCGCGCAACCGGTCCCCGTCGGGCCCGCCGTCTGCCAATGCATAGAGCATGGGCAGAGTGCGCACGCCTTCCCGCAGGTCGGTCCCGGGTGTCTTGCCAGACTGGGCCGCCGGTGAGGCGATGTCGATGATGTCGTCGGAGATCTGGAATGCGGTGCCGATGGTCTTCCCAAAACGGCACACCGCTTCGATCCGGTCCGGATCCGCACCCGAAAACATGGCGCCGTAACGGCCCGCGGTGGCGATCAGTGAACCAGTTTTCTCCGACACCACAGCCAGGTAGTGGTCCACCGGATCGGTGCCGTCGACCGGACCCAAGGTTTCCCGCATCTGGCCGGTGACCAACTCGGCGAAAGTGCAGGCGATGATGCGTACCGCGTCCGGCCCGAGATCGGCGACCAGCCGCGAGGCGTGAGCGAACAGGAAGTCGCCGGTGAGGATCGCCACGGTGTTATCCCAGCGGGCGTTGGCGCTGACCGCGCCGCGGCGCATGGTGGCCTCGTCCATCACATCGTCGTGGTACAGCGTGGCCAGGTGCACGAGTTCAACCACCGCGGCGGCGCGTACCACCTCAGCCTTCCGTCCCTGATCCGGCCCGAACTGGCCGGCGAGCAGGGTGAACAGCGGGCGGAACCGTTTACCCCCGGCGTCGACCAGATGCAGTGATGTTTCGGTCAGGAACCGGAAGTCGCTTTGCACCTCTCGGTGCAGCAACTCCTCGACCTGCTCCAATCCCTGCTCCAGCATGGCGCGCAGGTCCGGATCGGCCAGCTCCACACCGGCGAGTTGCTCGGATGTTGATCTGCTCATACCCGGATCACGAAGCGAAGCCGCCGAGCGCGGCCCAGTCCAGGGCGAAAGTGGGCAACACACCAAGCAACAGGGTAACCACGACGCCGAGCGTGATCGCGGCCGTGGTGAACGTACCGGGCACGCTCACCGTCGGGCCATCAGCGGCCGGTTCGCTGAAATACATCAGCACGACCACCCGCAGGTAGAAGAACGCGGCCACCGCGCTGGCCACGAGCGCCACCACCACCAGCGGCGCCATCCCATCTGCCAGCGCGGCACTGAATACCGCGAACTTGCCGGTGAAGCCACTGGTCAGCGGGATGCCGGCAAGCGCGAAGAGCAGGAACGCAAACACCGCGGCAGTCAGTGGAGACCGCTTGGCAAGCCCTGCCCACTGCGACAGGTGGGTGGCCTCACCGTCCGCATCACGGACCAGGGTGACCACCCCGAACGCAGCCAAGGTCGTGAAGCCGTAGGCGAGCAAGTAGAACATCGTGCCGGACAAGCCCGCAGAGGTCAGCGCGATCGCTCCCACGAGCAGGAAACCGGCATGGGCAACTGACGAGTAAGCGATCATGCGTTTGATGTCGGTCTGGGTCAGGCCCAGCACCGCGCCGATCACCATCGAGACGATCGCCACACCCCACAGCAGCCCGCGCCACTCCCAGCGGGTGCCCTCGAATCCCACCGTCAGCACCCGCAGGATCGCGCCGAAGGCGGCAACCTTGGTGCAGGCCGCCATGAACGCCGTCACCGGCGTCGCCGCGCCCTGGTAGACGTCCGGGGTCCAGGTGTGGAACGGGCCGACCGAGCCCTTGAACAGCAGCCCGATGATGAGCAGCGCCAACCCACCGAACAGCAGGGTGTCCGGCCGGTCGGTGCCTGCCGACGCCTCGGCGATCCGGGACAGCTGCACCGAGCCCGCGTAGCCGTACAGCAACGCCACCCCGTAAAGAAAGAAAGCAGAGGAAAACGCGCCCAAGAGGAAGTACTTGACGGCGGCCTCCTGGGACAGCAGCCGGCGGCGCCGGGCCATCCCAGCCATCAGGTACAGCGGCAGGGACAGCACTTCCAAGGCGATGAACATGGTGAGCAGGTCGTTGGCCGCGGTGAAGATCATCATCCCGTCGAGGGAGAACAAGAACAGCGGGAACACCTCGGTCTGCATCGTGGTCTCGGTTTGAGCCAAAGTGCCCACGGCCTGAGCACGGTCAGCTGCGGTGCCCGGCCGTACCGCTGCGTCGGGGGTGAACGCGCCCCCGGGTTCGACCGTGCGGTCGGCGATGAGCAGCATCGCTCCGACGCTCAAGGCAAGCAGGGTGCCCCACAAGAACAGGGCGGGGCCATCGACGGCGACCGTCCCGGCCAGCGTCACCACGGGTGTCGCGCCGCGGGAATACAGGTGCATGCCGAGTGCGGCACCGGCGGCAGCCAGGGTGAGCAGCATCAACGCGACCTGGGCCGACCACCGTGCCGGGCGGGCCACGAACGCTTCGACCAGGACTGAGATGCAGGCCCCGCTGAATACGATCAGCGTCGGAGCGATCGCCCCGTAATCAACGGCAGGCGCCGTCACGTGCTGGACCTGCGCTGAGAAGTTCCAGTCATACGCGAGCACCTTCAGCTGCCTCCCTGCCCGACCGGGTCAGTCAGGCCGACCTCGGTGACTGTGGCACCGACCGACGGTGTAATCACATTCAGCACTGGCTGCGGGAACAATCCCAGCAGCAAGATCAGCGCCGCCAGGGGGACCAGCACCGCGATCTCGCGGATCGACAAGTCTGGGAAATTGATCCGTTTGCGGTGCGCGCCGGCCTGCGGTGCGGTGGCGGCACCTGGCCCGTCCAGCGCACCGACCACGGCTGCGCCTCGCACCGGGCCTTGCATGACCCGCTGATAGAACCACAACACGTACAACGCGGCCAGGATCATCCCCGTGGTGGCAATGACGGTGAACACTGGTTGCCGCGGGAATGAGCCGATCAAGACCAGGAATTCTGAGACAAACGAGTTGGTGCCGGGCAGCGACAGCGCCGACAGTCCGGCCAGCAGTGTCATCCCAGCCAGTACCGGTGCCAGCGCGGCCACTCCGCCGTAGTCGCTGATGAGCCGGGAGCCGCCGCGCGCAATCAACATGCCGATCACGATGAACAGCATCCCGGTGGAGATGCCGTGGTTGACCATGTACAGCACGGCACCGGCCTGAGCCTGGGTGGAGAAGGCGAACACGCCAAGCGCGATGAACCCGAAGTGCGACACCGAGGTGTAGGCCACGAACCGTTTCATATCGGATTGGCCGACGGCCAGCAGCGCGGCGTAGAGGATCCCTGCAATGGCCAGTACCAGCACCAGCGGCGCGAGCGTGCGCGACGCGACGGGGAACAGCGGCAGGCAGTAGCGCAGGAAGCCGTAGATGCCGACCTTGTCCATCACACCGACGAGCAGGACACCGGCACCCACCGGGGCTTCTGCACCAGCGTCGGGCAGCCAGGTGTGGAAGGGCACCAGCGGCGCCTTGATGGCGAAAGCGACGAAGAACCCGAGGAACAACCAGATCTGGGTGCTGGTCGGGATGGTGCTGGCGATACGTGCCAAAGCGGCCCAGTCGAAGGTGCCGTGCCCTAGCCGCCGCCCACTGACCACGAACAGACCGATCACGCTGGCCAGCATGACCAACCCGCCCAGCAGCGAGTACAAGAAGAACTTCACCGCGGCGTACTGCCGTCTCGGTCCGCCGAAGCGGCCGATCAGGAAGTACATCGGTACCAACATGACCTCGAAGAACAAGTAGAACAGGAAGACGTCGGTAGCGGCGAACACGCCGACGAGCAGCGATTCCAGCACCAGGATCTGGGCGTAGAAACCCGCTGGGGTGCGGCCCTCGGGCAGCCTTTCTGCCCAGGACGAACCCATCACGATCGGCACCAGCACCGCGATCAGCGCGATCATCACCAGGGCGATGCCATCCACGCCGAGCGCAAATCGAGTCCCGAACGCAGGGATCCACGGGACGGACAGAGTCAGTTGCAACCGCCCGCCGCCGGGCTGGTAACCCGACCAGGCCACTGCGGCCAGCACCAGCTCGACCAGGGCGAATCCCAGGCCGGTGGCCTTGGCCGGCACCGGCGCGGTGCGCATCAGGGCGACCACCGCAGCACCGATCAGCGGCAGCAGGATCATGGCCAGCAGCACTGCGCCCCCGTTCATGCGTAGCTCACCGCCACCAGAAAGGCAATCACCACGATGCCGGCACCGAGCATGCCTAACGCGTAGCTGCGCACGAAACCGGTCTGCAATCGCCGCAGCCGGCCGGACGTGCCACCAAGCAATGCTGCGGTGCCGTTGACGATGCCGTCGATACCCTTGTTGTCCACGAACACCAGTGCCCGGGTCAGCCAGGTACCGGGACGCGCGATGATCGCCTCGTTGATCGCGTTGGCGTACAGGTCAGCGCGGGCGGCAGCCACCGGCAGCGACACCGGTTCGGGTCTGACCACCGGCACCGGGTTGCGGCCGATGACCAGCCACGCCACCGCCACACCCGCGGCGGAGATCAGGATCGTCAACAGCGGCACCGCGATTGCCGTGGCGGTCGACTCCACCGGCACCAGCGCTCCCACCGAAGGTTCCAGCCAGCGCGCCAACCGTTCCCCTGAGACCAGGATGAAACCGGCAATCAGCGAACCGATGGCCAGCAGCACCATCGGTCCCCACATCACCGGCGGGCACTCGTGCGGGTGGAAGGCCTTGCCGTCGGCGGTGCGCAGGTTGCGCCACCGCTCCTCACCGAAGAACGTCATCAGCATCAGGCGGGTCATGTAGAAGGCGGTCAGCCCGGCCGCCAGCAGCGCGACAACGCCGAAGAGCTGGCCGGCAGTGCCGCCCACGCCGAAGGCTGCCTCGATGATCGCGTCTTTGGAGTAGTACCCGGACAGGAACGGGAACCCGATCAGGGCCAGGTAACCCGTGCTGAACAGCGCGAAGGTGATCGGGAGGTGTTGGCGCAGCCCGCCCATCCGGCGCATGTCGACCTCGTCGTGCATCGCGTGCATCACCGAGCCCGCACCGAGGAACAGCACGGCTTTGAAGAAGCCGTGGGTGAGCAGGTGCGCGATGCCCAGCGCGTACCCGGCCGGTCCCAGCCCGACGGCGAGGATCATGTACCCGATCTGGCTGACCGTCGAGTAGGCCAGCACCTTTTTGATGTCGTCGTAGGCACACCCGATGATCGACCCGATCAGTAGGGTGATGGTCCCGACTGCCGCGACAGCCAGGCGGCCGGTGGCGGTGAGGTTGTACAGCGGGCTGCACCGGGCGATCAGGTACACCCCGGCGGTCACCATCGTCGCGGCGTGGATCAGCGCCGAGACCGGGGTCGGGCCTTCCATGGCGTCGGGCAACCAGGCCTGCAGCGGGAACTGGCCGGACTTACCGCAGGCGCCGAGCAGCAACAACAGCGTGATCGCCAGCAGGGTCGGTCCGCTTATCTCTCCTGCGCGGGCAAACACCTCGGAGAACTGCACGGTGCCCAGCGAGCGCCAGATCAAAAAGATCGCGATCACCAGGCCGACGTCGCCGACCCGGTTCATCAGGAACGCCTTCTTGGCCGCCGTCGCGGCGCTGGGACGATCCTGGTACCAGCCGATCAGCAGGTAGGAGGCCAGGCCCACGCCTTCCCAGCCGAGGTAGAGCGTGACGAAGTTGTTCGCGAGCACGAGGATGAGCATCGCGGTGATGAACAGGTTGAAGTACCCGAAGAACCTGCGCCGCCCGGGATCGTGCTCCATGTACCCGATCGCGTAAAGGTGGATCAGGCCCCCGACCCCGGTGATGAGTAGCACGAACGTCAGCGACAGCGGATCCAGCCGCAGGCCGTAGCTGACTTGCAGGGCGTTGACCGCGAACCAGGTGCCGCTGCCCAGTTCCTGGGTGCGCTGCGACGCGTCGAATCCCAGCCACTCGGAGAACAGCGCCACCCCGTAGACGAATGCGGTGAGCACCGTCGCGCAGCCCAACAGGTGCCCCCAGGCATTGGTGCGACGGCCGCCGGCCAGCAACACGAACGCGCCGAAGGC
>JAFAWY010000073.1 GCA_019241525.1 Pseudonocardiales bacterium | reverse complement strand
GGCAACCCGGAGTGCCCAACCGGGGCGGACTCCCGCGTCAATCTTGTCCACGGGCTCAACCCGCGCCAAGTCACTACGACGTCAGCAGGCGACGCGCCCCCAGTTTCAACGACCCGCGAGCGCCACGCTAGAGGCATCAAAATCTTGCCCCTTAACGCAAGCAATCGACGCCCGAGCGGCCTTGAGCTTGTCAATTCCCTCGGCGCGTTCCCGGCGGTTACGCCATAGCCGCGAGAGTTGGTAAACCACGACGGCGTCGGCCTCGCCACGATCCACCGACGCCATGAGGGCCGTATAGCCGGGTCGGTGCGCGCCGTTGTGGGCGGAGACGTCGTTATCGACAAGGGTCCCCACGATGGTCCAGCCGCGCGCCGCGCATAGCTTCTCGGCATCCTCGCGCTGGCGCGTGACCCCCAGCTCAGTACCGGCGATGTCAGCAGAGATCCGGCAGTAGACCAAGGCGCGCGTCATGGGCACATAGTTGCACCGATAGGTTCCTCACTGCCGTGCGGCCCCGGGTTGCAATCGTCAGCGTCGGGGCACACAACCGATACGGTCATCCCAGCCAACATGTGATCGACGCTTTGGCTGGGGCTGGTGCTCGCGTGATGCGCACCGACCTCAGTGGTGACGTCGCAGTCGTGGGTGGACCCAGCCTCCAAGTGGTCGCCCGCGGAAGTGATGGAGGAATGGAGGCATCAAGCTCGGGCTCGGGGCCCAAGCCGACCGGTCACGGCAATGGACGCTGAGGCGTTTACCCGGAAACCGCTCGGCGCCGAGAAAGCGTTGCCGGACGGTGGTGCGCCAGCTCAGCGCGGTGCACCGTCGGCGGCGTGGAAGACGCTGCCCAGCACGCCGTGGACTGGACCACTGCGTCGTGGATCGGCGACCGGCTGGGGCCCCCCGGGAGCGCCGGGATTTGCGCCATTGCCTGCCTGGTGCGGTGCTGCTGGAGCTGGTCCCTGGGCTGGCGCCGGCGCGGGCTGCTGAGGGCTCATCGGCGCTTCCGGGGCAGCCACCATGGGAGGCGCGAAAATCGGGACGCTGTACCGGGGATCCAACAGCGGTGCCGGAGGTAACGGTTGACCATTGGGTGGCAATCCCAACGGTGGACCTACGGGAGGTGTCCAGGTGGCGGCCTGGTCCGGAGCTGGCAAGCTCGGTTCAGGTAGCTGTTGAGCAGGGGCACCGGCGGGACTAGCAGGCGCCCCAGTCATAGACGCCGTCTCGTGCCCGCGTAGCAGCAGTGAACCTCCGTGCATCACGGTGGCGGACAGAGTGACTGCTGAGCCGGCGAATATTGCTGCGAGGACGCGCGCGGTCGGTTGCCACAAGCCGGGCGATACGGACGAATTAGCGGCCATCGCCACAAGCACGCTCCACTTCACGGTTCACAGCGAGGGTTTCCGAACCCGTCACTTTTTGTCGGCGAGACTGTACCGTGCGCTATGGGGTGATCGATAAGACCCAGCCAAAGCAGTAGAGCAGGGTTGGCGGCTTAGCTTCTCAGCGCGTCGCGAACTGCCTTCGTGGTTGGTGGCACAGTGGCTCTCGGTCCTACGTGGTTCTCCACCGCGTCGAGGGTCTTCAGCCCATCACCGGTGATGAACAGCACCGTTTCGGCGTCTGGGTCAAGCTGGCCGCATTCAGCCAGCTTCTTCGCGCAGGCTACGGTGACCCCGCCGGCAGTCTCCGCAAAAACACCTTCGGTACGGGCCAGCAGCCGGATACCGTCTACCACCTCAGTATCGGTGACGTCCTCGATGGCGCCGCCGGTCCGGCGCACCACATCTAATGCATAGGGGCCGTCGGCTGGCGCGCCAATGGCCAGCGAGCGGGCGATGGTGTCCGGTCGTACCGGCGCAACCACATCATGACCGCTCTTAAAGGCCGCAGATACTGGTGCGCATCCGGTGGCTTGAGCCCCAAACACTCGATACGGCGCGGCCTGCACCAGCCCT
This sequence comes from Pseudonocardiales bacterium, assembly GCA_019241525.1. Classification (GTDB taxonomy): domain Bacteria; phylum Actinomycetota; class Actinomycetes; order Mycobacteriales; family Pseudonocardiaceae. The sequence continues at coordinate 18,757 of JAFAWY010000073.1, read as the reverse complement.
AATTCGATCAGTTCGCGAAATCCCTTATCGACCTTGGTTAACTGGGAACCGGATGCGATAGGGACGACGACCTGGTCAGGAAGGCGCCAGCCGAGCTGCTCGGCTACCTCGTAACCCAACGTCTTCGAACCCTCGGCGTAATACGGCCGGACGTTGACGTTGACAAACGCCCAGTCGTCGTGTTCTGCGGCCAGCTCAGTGGCCAACCTGTTGACGTCATCGTAGGTGCCGTCGACCGCAACCAGCGCACCGTCGTAGACCGCAGTGGTGAGCACCTTGGCTCGTTCCAGCGATGCGGGGATGAGCACCACCGACTCCCAGCCGGCGCGGGCGGCTGCGGCGGCTACCGCGTTCGCGAGATTGCCGGTAGACGGGCACGCCAGCACTCGGAACCCGAGTTGTCGGGCGGCAGCCAGTGCGACCGCGACCACCCGATCCTTAAATGAATGCGTCGGGTTACCGGTGTCGTCTTTGATCCACACCCGGCGAAGCCCCAGCGCGTGAGCAAGCCGATCGGCGCGGAGCAGTCGCGTCAGGCCAGGTTGAGTGTTCGGGTGCTCATCGACGTCGTCGGGAACGGGGAGCAATTTGCGATAGCGCCAGATTGACGGTGGTCCGGATTCAATATCCGCGCGGGTGACGGGCTCGAAGTCATATCCGACCTCTAGCGGGCCGAAGCACTCAGCACAGGCAAACTCAGCAGCCAGCGGTGTGCTGGATCCGCATTCTCGACACACCAGCTCACGCGCAGTTCCCAGATTTAGGGCAGCGCCGGCCGTGGTGGTGAGCGTGCTGGTCATCGCGAGGTCCTCTCCTCATCTGTCCCGCATGGCGGGTCGGAATTGGCACCGTGATCGCCAGCGACCTCGCGGAGTAAGAGGTGCGCGTCAGCTGGCGCCGGTTGCCGGGGCTTCGTCGGGCCGATCCCTCTGCCCCTCTGGATGAGCTGTATGCGGTTGTGGTCTTTACCGTACGTCAATCATTGGCGACCGCGCAGCTATGTCCACCATGCGGGAGCTGGTGGTCGAGTCGACCGGTGATGCAAGGATGGGCGGCGTGAAGGTCCCGGCGGGCACGCTCGCGCCGTTGCATCTCATCCTCGGTGAGGAAGAGCTGCTGGTCGAACGGGCGGTGAAGGCTGTCGTAGATGCGGCGCGGCGGGCTGATGCGCAGACGGAAGCGCGCCGAGTGCGCGCCACCGATCTGGCTCCAGGTGAGCTTGATGAACTGGTCAGCCCATCGCTGTTCGCGCAACGGCGGGTGGTGGTCGTGGGTGCTGCCCACGAAGCGGGCAAAGATCTGGCTGATGCAGTGCTGGATCATGCACGGCATCTGGTTGCGGAAGCCGAAGGCATGGTGCTGGTCGTCGTCCACTCCGGCGGTGGGCGCGCAAAGGCTCTGATCGATGGCTTGCGCGCAGCGGGCGCCGTGGTTACTGAGTGCCCGCGAATCACCCGATTCGATGACCGGGCTGGTTTCGTGCGCGACGAGGTTGCGCGTGCTGGCGGGCGGATCAGTGCGGGTGCGGTCACTGCCCTGCTCGACGCAGTGGGTTCTGACCTGCGGGAGCTTGCCTGTGCCGCAGCCCAACTGAGCATGGACAGCGGCGGCTCGGTCGATGAGGCTGCGGTGCGCCGTTACCACCGTGGCCGCGCTGAAGTCACTGGCTTCTCGGTCGCGGAGAAGGCGATGACCGGTGATCGTGCCGGTGCCCTGGAAACATTGCGTTGGGCTATGCAATTAGGCGTGCCGCATGTCCTGGTCGCCGACGCGTTAGCCGACGCGGTGCGTACGGTCGCGCGGGTAAGCGCATCAGGCCGAGCTGATCCATATCAGCTGGCCAGCACACTTGGTATGCCACCGTGGAAGGTGAAAAAGGCGATGGCGCAGGCTCGCGGCTGGGAGCGCGAAGGGCTGACCAAGGCGATCCAGCTGGTTGCGACGGTGAACGCCGACGTCAAGGGTGCCGCTGCGGATGCCGAATACGCGCTGGAACGCACGGTGCTAGCGCTGTGCGCTGCTCGCCGCCGCTGAGCGGCGCATCAGGTTACCGCCGAACGCCTTAGAGCTGATGGGCCCGCTTAGCCATCGCGGATTTGCGGTTTGCCGCCTGGTTGCGGTGGATCACGCCCTTGCTGACAGCCTTGTCCAGTGCCCGGCTGGCTGTGACCAGCTCGCCTGTTGCCCGGTCCTTGTCGCCGGCTGCCGCGGCCTCCCGGAACTTACGAACTGCAGTCTTGAGCGACGACTTGACGGACTTGTTGCGCAGCCGCGCCTTCTCGTTGGTCCGGATCCGCTTCAACTGCGACTTGATGTTGGCCACGCGTTTACCTTCGATCTCGCCTTCCGTAGGAGGTGCCGTTGCGCGGCACGGTGCACGATCGTAACAGTCGTGACGACCGGCTCTGCCGCAAACCCCGCACCACACCAGGTTAGGACACACGGATGGAAGTACTGAGCAGCCGCATCTTGCTTCGCCCACGCGATCGTGAGCGTGCCACGGCGTTCTACCGTGACGTGTTGGGCCTCGCGATCCACCGGGAATTTCCTGGCGGCACGGTTTTCGCTCTCGGGGGCGGTTTCCTGGAGGTCTCGGGTTCAAGCACCCAGAACCCGAGCACGGCGACCGCGATGTGGTTGCAGGTTCGTGACCTCGCCGCAACGGCAACTGAGCTGGTCAACCACGGCGTGACGGTGCTTCGGGAGCCGCGGCGTGAGCCATGGGGCCTGGACGAGATGTGGATCGCCGACCCCGACGGCTTCCAGCTGGTGATCGTCGAGGTGCCCGCCGATCACCCACTGCGGACCGACCAGCGTTGAAGAGTGCTCAGAACACTCGGTAAGGTAGGAACTTCCCGTCCAGCACCAGCCGCACTCGATCACCCCGAGGGTCTTCCCGCCGCTCAAAGGACAGCTCGAAGTCGATGGCGCTCATGATGCCGTCGCCGAATTCCTCGCGAATCAGTTCGGCGATCGTACTGCCGTAAACCTGCACCACCTCCTGGAGCCGGTAGACGACTGGTTCGGTGGCATCGACCATGTCCGCGCCGCGCACCGGCGGCAGCTGGAGGGCATCCACCACCTCATCGTCGAGCTGCAGTAGCAGCCCCACGGCGCGTGCCTGCTCAGCGTCAAGCGGGTGTTGACCCAACACCGCCGACGTGCTCCACACCAATGAGCGGTTCAGCGTCTCTGCGATCTTCTGCCAGGGCACCCCCAGACGGTGCTTGGCGGCCAGCGCGGCCGACGCCGCTTCCCGGCGTCCCAGCGTGGGCAGCGGTACGATGGCCACGTCGGTGTTCTCCCTTCTGATATACAGAGAGTCCCGATCATCTTTGCCTTAGCTGGCGGCCTCGCGCTGCTGGCAGCAAACGAGTGCAACACAACGTTTACCGACGGCTTTGATATCGCGTTAGCGGAGCAACTCGACATCCCGCTCGGCACCTCGACGACCGGATCGTGGCCGCAGGTCGGCTGGTGGCTGGAGGCCGCTTCGATGCATCGTGCGACCATGACGTGATTCCTGATGCCACCTGAGGACTGCTGAGTGACCACGTTCGCCGACAAGACGTTCACCCCGCCCGAGCTGATCCGCAACTTTTGCATCATCGCGCACATCGACCACGGCAAGTCCACCCTGGCCGACCGCATGCTGCAGCTCACCGGGGTGCTCGACGCGCGCAACTACCGCGCGCAGTACCTCGACCGGATGGACATCGAGCGGGAGCGCGGCATCACCATCAAGGCGCAGAATGTCCGGTTGCCTTGGCAGGTCAACGGTATCGATCATGTCCTGCACCTGATCGACACTCCCGGGCACGTAGACTTCACCTATGAGGTCTCCCGCGCCCTGGAAGCATGCGAGGGCGCAGTACTGCTGGTGGACGCTGCGCAGGGCATCGAGGCCCAGACGCTGGCGAATCTGTATCTGGCTTTAGAAAAGGATCTCCGGGTCATCCCGGTGCTCAACAAGATCGACCTGCCCGCGGCCGAGCCGGATCGCTATGCCGCTGAGCTGGCGCACATTCTCGGCTGCGAGCCGGAAGATGTCTTGCGAGTCAGCGCAAAGACGGGGCAGGGGGTTCGGGAACTGCTTGACGTGGTGGTCGAGAAGGTTCCGCCGCCGGTGGGCGATAGCGACGCTCCACTTCGAGCGATGATCTTCGACTCCGTCTACGACTCCTACCGGGGCGTGGTCACCTACGTCCGGGTAGTAGATGGGCGGATCATCCCGCGGGACCGGATCCGGATGATGTCGACCAACGCCACCCACGAGCTGCTTGAGGTCGGCATCATCTCGCCTGACCAGAAGCCGTGCGACGGCTTGGGCGTGGGCGAAGTCGGCTACTTGATGACCGGGGTGAAAGACGTCCGGCAATCCCGAGTCGGTGACACCGTCACCAGCGAGCGAGGCGGGGCGAGCGTGGCACTGCCGGGTTACCGCACTCCCAAGCCGATGGTGTTCGCCGGGTTGTACCCGGTGGACGGCTCGGACTACCCGGAGCTGCGTGACGCGCTGGACAAGCTGCGGCTCAACGACGCTGCGCTGAGCTACGCTCCCGAGACCTCAGCCGCGCTGGGATTCGGCTTCCGCTGTGGGTTTCTCGGCCTACTCCACCTGGAAATCACCCGCGACCGGCTGGAACGCGAGTTCGACCTCGACCTCATTTCCACCGCACCGAACGTGGTCTACCGCGTGGTGCGCGACGACGGTACCGAGCAGATCGTGACCAACCCGGCGGACTGGCCTAGCGGCAAGATCGCTGAAGTATATGAACCGGTGGTGCGCTGCACCATCATCTCGCCGTCGGAATATGTCGGCACGATCATGGAGCTGTGTCAGAGCCGCCGCGGCACCTTGCTGGGAGTCGATTACTTGTCGGCGTCCCGGGTGGAGTTGCGCTACACGTTGCCGATGGCCGAGATCGTGTTCGATTTCTTCGATGCATTGAAGTCCCGCACGCGCGGCTATGCCTCGATGGATTACGAGGATGCCGGTGAGCAGATCGCCGATCTGGTCAAGGTGGACATCCTGTTGCAAGGGGAACCGGTGGACGCGTTCTCCGCGATCGTGCACCGTGAGGCTGCCTACAACTACGGCACCTCGATGGCGAGTCGGCTGCGTGAGCTCATCCCGCGCCAGCAGTTCGAGGTGCCGATCCAGGCCGCGATCGGCTCCCGGATCATCGCTCGGGAAACCATCCGCGCTATTCGCAAGGACGTGCTGGCCAAGTGTTACGGCGGGGACATCACCCGCAAGCGCAAGCTGCTGGAGAAGCAGAAAGAGGGCAAGAGGCGGATGAAGACGATTGGGCGGGTCGAGGTGCCCCAGGAAGCCTTCGTCGCCGCCCTGTCGACAGACACCCGCAAATAACTGCTCCTACCGCAGTTCGGATCCAGACTGCGGTAATCGTTGTGGCTCAGCGAGTAAAAACGATCTTGCCGGCGGTTTGGCCGTCGAGCATTGCCTTGAAGCCCTGCTCGGCGTCAGACATGGGCAGCACTGCGCCAATGTGCGGGCGCAGCCCGGTGATGTCTAAAAACGACAGCAGGTCGCGTAACTCGTCACGGGTCCCCATGGTGGAGCCGACGACCCGCAACTGGAGGAAAAACAGCCGCTGCAGCTCGGCGCGGTCGGCATCGCCACTGGTGGCGCCGGCGCAGACGATGATGCCGCCTGGTTTGAGTGACTTAGCCGAATGCGACCAGGTGGCCTTGCCGACGGTCTCGAACACTGCATCCACCCGCTCGGGCAACCGAGTGCCGGACTCGAACGCCTGGTGTGCGCCCAGCGAACAGGCCAGTGCCCGCTTGTCTTCGGTGCGCCCGGTCACCCAGACTCGCATCCCGGTAGCCCGGCCGAGCTGCACCAGGGCAGTCGAGACACCTCCCGAGGCGCCCTGGACGAGCATGGTTTGGCCTGGGCGTAAACCGGACTTCACGAACAACATCCGGTAGGCGGTCAGCCAGGCAGTGCCCATGCAGGCAGCCTGTGGGAAGGTCAGTGACGGCGGCTTGGGCACTACGTTGTGGGCTGGCACCACGACCGTGTCAGCGAAGCAGCCCTGCAGTTTCTCGGTGAGCAGCGTGCGGCCCGGATCCAGCGACTCGTCGCCCATCCAGCCCGGACTGCTGATCACCGGATAGATCACCACCTCGGAGCCGTCGGGCAGTGTGCCGGCGCCGTCACAACCCAGAATCATCGGAAACTGGTCGGGCTTAATACCGACGCCACGCAATGTCCACAAGTCATGCATGTTCAGGCTGGCCGCGGCGACGGTGACGGCCACGTAGCCATCGGGTACCGCCGGATCCGGACGATTCCCTATGCGTAATGAGGCCAGTGGATCGGTCGGATTTGGCGCTGCGGCATAGACGGCGAACATGCTGCCCAACCTAATGCCGGTCGCGGGCACGCATGTCCCCGGCAGCTAAGCTGCGGTTGTGCTGTGGGCAGCGTGGGACGGGGTGGCCCACTGGTGGGATGGGGTGGAGCTGTGGCTTACGCAACTGGCCTTCGCGCTCCAGGTAGCCCTGCTCATGCCGGTGTTGCTGCCGGTTTGCTGGTGGGTCGCCGGGTCACTGGACCGAATCAGCGACCTGATCTTTAATCAACTGGGCCACCGGTACGCCGGTGACACGGAGGACGCACGGGAGCGGCCGTGAAATCCCGGCGGCGCATCACCGCTGCATTCGTTGGTCTCCTCATCCTGGTGGCCGGCGGCTGGCTGGAACGCCACGCCCTGACCGACCGGCCGCAGGGTGGGCAGCCCGTGGCCGTCGTCTCGACGGCCGCCATGCCGGTGCGTCCGCTTTCTCAGTTGCCGTCCCAGGCTGCACAGGTATGGCAGCTGATCCAGCAGGGCGGTCCGTTTCCCTACCGGCAGGACGGTGGCGTGTTCGGTAACCGGGAGGGCAGGTTGCCTTCCCGACAGGCTGGCTATTACCGGGAATACACCGTCCCTATCCCGGGATCCCATGATCGTGGACCTCGCCGCCTGATCACCGGGGGCGGTGCCGAGCTGTACTACACCGGCGACCACTACGTGACCTTTATTGCGGTCGATCCCCACGGGTAAGCCGTGCCCCGCCATGTTCCCGATGCCGGCCTTGCGCTGGCGCACGCTCGTGCCCGGGGAGCGTCAGCACACATGTTTGGTCCAGTGACCAGCAAGATCGAGGCACTGGACGCGATCGGTGCCGCGTTGAATTTTCCGTCCTGGTACGGCCGAAATCTCGACGCACTGTATGACTGCCTCGTCGACCTGTCTTGGCAGCCGGCTGGTGAGCACGTGCTGATCTGGACCGGCTACCGCGAACTGGAGGTTGCCGACCCGGCCGGGTACCGGGCAGTCGTCTCAGCACTTGATGATGCGGCTGCCGTCAACTCCGAGCGGCCCTTGTCGGTACTGCTCGCCGACAGCTGAATCCGGTTGATGCCCAGTGGCGGCGGCTTGTGGACCGTCTCACGGTTACGAGGTGCGCTCGCGCGGGACCAACCGGAGGGCTGGATGGTTGTCACATCCCGTGATCGTGAAGGTCTTGGTGAGAAACGGGCTCGCGCCGATTAGCACCAGTTCTCGGCCCGGGTACAGCGCGTCGGCCGCCTCCATGAAGGTGCGCACTCCCGCCACCGCGCAGAAGTCCAGTTCGGAAAGGTTCACCGCGGTCACACCATCGCTGACGCTAGCCTTGAGTACCTGAGCCAGCCGATCAGCATTGCTGGCGTCGAGTTCGCCACGGATCCATAGCTGGTCGTCGGAAATCGCGGCGGTCCAGATGTCGTCGTCAACGTCGTGGTGATGGATTTGCAGGGCGTCCGGTAGCAGGCGGGCCTCTGTGTCCGGGTGGTACCGGCACAGCGCACGGACTTGCCGTCGCGCGGCCAGGCGCTGGATGTCGCGCTCGTGCTCGACCAGTTCGATCGCGTCCCGGGTCAGCGCACGCAGCGCGGATCCGTCCGCGGTTGTCGCCAGGCCCGCAAATCCCTCCTGGTGAGCCTGCTCGGCCAGTTCGACATGCAACTCGTAGAGTCGCTCGTGACGGCCACCGCAGCGGACACCCATCGCCTCCGCGTCGACGAGTTCCACTCGCCCGGAGCCCAGCACACCGGCGTCAAGCTCGAAGGCAGGGAGTATCCGGTGAAGTGCCGCCGTGGAAGCAGCATGCTTCACCAGCACTTTGTCCCCGCGGTCCACTGCGGCCTGGATCCATGCCGCGAGTGCAATCTCGCCACGTTGCCGAGTCGAGTGCAGCAGCAGGGTGTGCCGCGATACTCCGGGCGGGGCAGCCACAGGCGGTTTCCTACCGCCCAGCGTCGGTTCGTGGTGGCGACGCTCACTGCGTCTCGCATCACCATCGGAATAGTCGCGCACCAAGAGCAACTCCGAACTTGGTCCGCCAGGCGTGGCCCTGGTTAGCTCCTCCAGGGTAGGGCAAGATCGGCCGCGGTGGCCGTGTGCTCAGCTGGTATGAGCCCATGATGGGGGACGTTTGTCGGCATGGGCGCGGATACCTTCCCGGCCTTCTGCCGATGCGAAGCGTGCGGCGGAAATCTCCAGCATGGCCGGAAAATTCCGTGCGACGGTGCCAGTAAGCAATTGCTTGGTCAACGCCAGCGCCTGCGGTCCGCCTTGAATCAGCATCGCAGTGTAACGCTTCGCTTCTGCCTCTAGCTGATCGCTCGGTACCGCGCTGTTGAGCAGACCAATCGCCACGGCCCGGTCGGCGTCGAAGGTCTCTCCGGTAAGGAACAGCTCGTGCGCTGCATGGCGTAGCAACCGCGGCAGTACGGTCACCGAGATCACCGCGGGCACTATCCCGATCCGTACTTCTGTGAAGGCGAACGTCACGTGCTGCGCCCCGACCGCGATGTCGGCAGCCGCCAGCAGGCCGATACCACCGGCGCGGGCATGCCCGCTCAGCTTCGCGACCACCGGTTTGGGGTGGTTCCAGATACTTTCCAGGATGCCGGGTAACTCAGTGACCGCATCGGGCGGTTCGGTGAGATCCATTCCGGCACAAAACACCGGTCCGGTGTGGCCGAGTATCACCACTCGCACCGAATCGTCACTGGCGCTGCGCGCCAGAGCGCCGGACAGTTGGGCCCGGAGCGGGGTGGACAGCGCATTGCGATTGCCGGGGGAGTCCAGCGTGATGGTGGCGATTCCGGACTGTACTGCCAGGTGCACCAGCTCGGCGGTCATGCTGGGACCGTAGCTGCCGGCTGATCGGCTGGCCGGGCGGATGCCGTGGTGGGTGCGGCGGGTGATGGCGGGATCGACCCCAGCCCGCCACCTGCTCGGGCCAGATGAGGATCACTGCGTACGGTGCGTGATCTACGACGAATCGGGTGTGGCGGCTGACGCTTTCGCGCCAGGTGCACTCGCCCACCCCCGCGACACGGCGTGCAGGTGAGCACGACACGCCGGGCACCAGGGAGCGACACGGGGAGCACCGGGGAGCGACACGCGGGGAGGGGGTTAGGCGGCGGTGACCAGGCCTGCGGCCAGGGTGTTGCCGTTGGCGGTGTCGATGACCAGGAAGCCGCCGGTGTGCCGGTTGCTGGCGTAAGAGTCCACCGCCAGAAGTCCGGCCAGCCGAATGTGCGCACCGCCGATCTCGTTGAGTTGCAGCATGGCCGGCGGTTCTCTGTGCCGCAGGGTGTCAAGATCCAGTCGGCCAGTCAGCGCGGCCACGATAGCGCCGACGGTGCGGGTGCCGTGCTTGATCAGCACCCGCGCGCCGGGCCGCAATGGCTGCTCGGACAGCCAGCACAGGTCCGCGTCGAGTTCGGTGACCACCCGCGGCGTCTGCTCCGGGCGGGCCAGCACCTCACCGCGGCCGGCGTCGATCTCGTCGCCAAGCAGGACGGTGACCGACTGCCCAGCCGCGGCCTGAAGCACTGGGCCGTCGGGGGTGTCGATACCGGTGACGGTGGAGCGCGCCCCAGACGGCAACGCGACCACCTCATCGCCTCTTTCGAGCACCCCAGAGGCGACCTGGCCGGCGAGACCTCGGTAATCGGGATAGTCAGCGGTGCGGGGTCGCAGCACCAGTTGCACCGGAAAGCGCATGGGTTCGGCCACCGCCTCTCGTCCGATAGGCACCGTTTCCAGGTGCTCCAGCAGCGTCGGGCCGTGGTACCACGGGGTCGACTCGCTGCGCGTGACGACGTTGTCGCCATGCAGCGCGGATATCGGTACCGACACCATTTCGGGCATGCCTAGCGCGCTGGCCGCTGCTGTGAACTGCGACTCGATACCGCGGAATGTGGGCTCGGCGAAGCCCACCAGGTCCATCTTGTTCACCGCCAACACCACGTGCGGCACCCGCAGGAACGCCATTACCGCGAGATGTCGCCGGGTCTGCTCGACGACGCCGTTGCGTGCGTCGACCAGCACCACAGCAAGTTCAGCGGTGGAGGCTCCGGTGACCGTGTTGCGAGTGTACTGCACGTGCCCGGGGCAGTCAGCCAGGATGAACTTGCGGGTGGGCGTGGCGAAATAGCGGTAGGCGACGTCGATGGTGATGCCCTGTTCCCGCTCGGCGCGCAGCCCATCGGTGAACAGCGCAAGATCCAACTGCGAGCCGCCACGGGCCCGGGTCGCCCGATCCACCGCAGCGAGCTGATCGGCCAGGATCGACTGGGTATCGTGCAGCAACCGCCCGACCAGCGTGGACTTACCGTCGTCCACCGAGCCCGCGGTGGTCAGCCGCAGCAAGCCCGAGACCTGCTTGCAGGGTCGAGGCATGGGCTCCGAGACCTGCTTGCCGGGTCGAGGTGTCAAGTCCGCCATCAGAAGTAGCCCTCGCGCTTGCGGTCTTCCATTGCAGCTTCGGACAGCCGGTCGTCGGCCCGGGTAGCGCCACGCTCGGTGATCCGGCTGGTGGCCAGCTCAGCGAGCACCTCGTCGATGGTGACGGCAGAGGATTCCACGGCACCGGTACACGAGGCGTCCCCGACAGTGCGGTAGCGCACCGACTTGGTGACGACCTGCTCACCGTTGCGCGGGCCACCCCACTCGCCGGCAGTAAGCCACATCCCGTCCCGAGCGAATACTTCGCGTTCATGCGCGAAGTAGATGCTGGGAACCGGCACTTCCCGGCGGGCAACGTAAGTCCAGACGTCGAGTTCGGTCCAGTTGGACAACGGGAAGATCCGCGCGTGCTCACCGACGGCGTGCCGGCCGTTGTAGAGATTCCACAGCTCCGGACGTTGCCGCCGGGGATCCCAGCCGCCGAAGGCGTCGCGCAGGCTGACGATACGTTCCTTGGCTCGCGCCCGATCCTCGTCGCGCCGGGCACCACCGAAGACAGCGTCGAAGCGGTGCTCGGCGATGGTGTCCAGCAGCGGCACGGTCTGCAGCGGGTTGCGGGTGCCATCGGGACGTTCGGTCAACCGCCCATCGTCGATCCAATCCTGCACGGCCGCCACATGCAGCCGCAGCCCCAGGTCACTGACCAGCTGGTCCCGGTAGGCGATGACCTCGGGGAAGTTGTGTCCGGTGTCGACGTGCAGCAGCGGGACCGGCAACGGCGCTGGGTGCATCGCGCGCCGTGCCAGGTGCAGCAGTACCGCCGAGTCCTTGCCGCCGGAGAACAGCAGCACCGGGCGGTCGAACTCGGCGATCACCTCACGGATGATGTGCACCGCTTCGGATTCCAGCGCTGCCAGGTGGTCTACGTCGACGGCAGCCGGTGACGCCATGGTGGCCGTCATCCCAACCCCCTCTCGATCAGCAGATCCAGAACCTGCCGTGCTGCGGTGGTGACGTCCATACCTGTGGTGTCCAGCCTCAGATCCGGCTTGTCTGGTTCCTCATAGGGATCGTCCACACCGGTCATTCCGGTCAGCTCACCCGCGATCGCGCGAGCATAAAGACCCTTCACGTCCCGGCGGGCGCACTCGGCCAATGGCGTGGCCACGTACACCTCCAGATAGCTGGTGGCGCGAGCATCGTGTTGGGCGCGCACCTCGTCGCGGGTGGCCGCATAGGGTGCGATCACCGGAACCAGCGTGATCACGCCGTGCCGAGCGAGTAACTCAGCCACGAATCCAACCCGGCGTACGTGGGTATCGCGGTCTTGCCGGGAAAACCCCAGCCCGGCCGACAGGCCGCGGCGTAGCTCGTCGCCGTCAAGTACCTCCACCTCCCGGCCGGCGGCCCGCAGATGCTCGGCGACTGCCTCGGCAATGGTCGTCTTGCCCGCCCCGGAGAGACCCGTGAGCCAGACCGTGGCGCCCCGGCTCACGTGTGTATCCCGCATTCGGTCTTGGCCGAGCCGGCCCAGCGCCCGGCTCGGTGAGAGTCGCCGATCGCTACCGCGCGCGTGCACGGGGCACAGCCGATCGACGGGTACCCGGCGCTGCGTAGTGGATTGACCAAGATGCCGTGTTCGGCGATGTAGTCATCGACGTCGGTGTCGGTCCATTCCGCGATCGGGGCGATCTTGACCTTGCCTCGCTTAGCGTCGTATGACACCACCGGTGTCCCGGCTCGACGCGGTGCCTCAACGCGACGTATCCCGGTGGCCCAGGCGTCGTAGCCGGCCAGTGCGCGATCTAGCGGGACCACCTTGCGCAGCGCGCAGCACAGGTCGGGATCACGGTCATGCAGCCTCGACCCGTGCTGGGCGTCCTGCTCGGCAACGGTGTGCTGCGGTGTCACGGTGATCAGGTTGACATCGTAAGTCGTCGCGGCGGCATCCCGGGTGCCCAATGTCTCGGCGAAGTGGTACCCGGTGTCCAGAAAGAGCACATCGGTACCTGGAGCGATGCACGAGACCAAGTGCACCAGTACCGCGTCCTGCATGGACGACGTCACCACCAATCGGGTGCCGAAGGTCTGCACCGCCCAGCGCACTATCTCCTGCGCCGGGGCCGATGCCAGCTTCTGCCCGGCGCGCTGCGCCAGCTGCTTCAGGTCAGTGGTCATGCGTGACCTGCGCAACGAGGGCCACCAGGCGGACCACGAATACCCGCTGGCAGTCCGCGCAGCGCCACGCTGCGGGCGGCTGCGCTTCGGGGCGCAGGTCCTCTTGCCCGCAATAGGGGCAATAAAACGGGACTGCCCGAGCCTCAGTCATCGCAAGACGCCTTCGTCCGCTCGCGCGACCCATTGGGCGAATCGCTCGCCCGGGTGGCGCTCCTGAGCGTAACCGCGGACCAACCGCTCGACGTAGTTGGCCAGCTCCGTGGAAGTGACCTTGTGTCCGCGTAGCTTGCGGCCGAACCCACTGTCCAGCCCGAGCCCCCCACCCAGATGCACTTGGAAACCTTCGACCCGGTTGCCCTGCGCGTCGGTGACCAGCTGGCCCTTGAGCCCGATGTCGGCGACCTGGATTCGGGCACACGAGTTCGGGCAGCCGTTGAGGTGCACCGAGACTGGAATGTCGAGAGTGGACTGGATATCGGCCAGCCGCTGCTCGAGCTCGGCGACCAGGGCGATCGCCCGGTTCTTGGTGTCCACCATGGCCAGTTTGCAGAACTCGATGCCGGTGCAGGCCATCACCGCGCGCCGCCATGGACTGGGGTCGGCGCGCAATCCCAGCCGGTTCAGTTCGGCGACCAGCCCATCTACTTCGGGCGGGGCGACGTCCAGCACGACGAGTTTCTGGTACGGCGTCAACCGGACTCTGGTGGATCCGGTGCGTTCGACGACTTTGGCTACGTCAGCCAGCGTGGTGCCGCTCACCCGCCCAGCCGCAGCGGCTACGCCGATGTAGAACTTGCCGTCGTGCTGGCGGTGCACCCCGATGTGGTCGATAGGTGCCGGTGGCGGCTGCGGGGCGGGTCCGTCAGTGAGTGGCCGGTGCAAATACTCGGTTTCCAGCACCTCGCGGAACCGGGCCGCACCCCAGTCGGCGATGAGGAATTTGATCCGGGCGCGGTGGCGCAGCCTCCGGTAGCCGTAGTCGCGGAATACCGCGGTCACCCCGGCCCAGACCTCGGGCACCTCATCCCTTGGCACCCATGCCCCTAAGCGCTGCGCGATCTTCGGGTTGGTGGACAGGCCGCCGCCGACCCACAGATCGAAGCCCGGGCCGTGCTGCGGGTGCACCACACCAACGAAGGAGATGTCGTTGACCTCGTGAGCGACGTCTTGCAGGCCCGAAATCGCGGTCTTGTATTTACGCGGCAGGTTGGAGAACTCGCGGCTGCCGATGTAGCGCCGCTTGATCTCCTCGATCGCCGGGGTACCGTCGATGATCTCCTCAGCCGCGATGCCTGCGACCGGCGATCCCAGCACCACCCGCGGACAATCGCCACACGCCTCAGTGGTGGACAGCCCGACAGCCTCCAACTGCTCCCAGATCGCGGGCACATCTTCAATCCGGATCCAGTGGTACTGGATGTTCTGCCGGTCGGTGACGTCGGCGGTGTCCCGGGCATAGAGCCGGGAGATCTCGCCGACCACACGCAGCTGCTCGGTGGTCAGTGCGCCACCGTCTATGCGCACCCGCATCATGAAGTAGCAGTCGTCGAGCTCCTCGGGTTCCAGCATGCCGGTGCGCCCACCGTCGATACCCGGCCGGCGTTGGGTGTACAACCCCCACCAGCGGAACCGGCCGCGCAGGTCAGCGGGGTCGATCGAGTCGAAGCCGCAGTGAGCGTAGATGGTCTCGATGCGCCGCCGGACGTTGAGCCCGTCGTCGTCTTTTTTGGTCCGCTCATTGGGATTGAGCGGTTCGCGATGGCCCATCGCCCACTGGCCCTCTCCACGGTGGGCTTTTCTCGCGGGCGTGAGGGGTGCTGATCGGGTTGGTGCAGCCATCGGGGTGCCTCCGTGAAGGGAGCACCGGCGTGCGGGCAAACCGTCACCAGGTCATGGCGCAACCCGGTGCCCGGCGCACCCGGCGCCGGCGGGACAGCAGGCGAGCGGGGGCGTCAGATCAGCGGGCTGCACAGCGCGCTGGATACTCGGACATAGTCCACGTGGCGGCGAGCCACCAGTAACAGTCCGAGAGCGGCCACATCACCAGGTTGCCACGATCAGGCAGCTGCGACCACCGGCGTTCGGATGTTGGGACAATGTCGTCGTGGTTGCGCTGCCCATTGGTGACCCGGCTCCTGCCGACGGCATGCTGCCTGCTGCTGCCCTGGGTGGGCTGGCCGGCCAGCCGTTCGGCGTGTATGTGCACGTTCCGTTCTGCGCCACCCGGTGCGGATACTGCGACTTCAACACCTACACCCCGGGTGAGCTCGAGGGGTCGTCCTCGCCGGGGGCTTGGCTGGATGCGCTGCGCCGGGAACTCGATTTGGCGGCGCGGGTACTCGGCATGCCAGCGCCAGCGGAGACGGTGTTCGTGGGCGGTGGGACGCCTTCGCTGCTGGGCGCGGCCGGTCTGGCTCAGGTGCTGGACGCCGTCCGGGACTCCCTGGGCGTGGCGGCGGGTGCGGAGGTGACCACCGAGGCCAATCCGGAATCCACCGGACCGGAATTCTTTGCCGGGATCGCTGCGGCCGGCTACACGCGAGTCTCGCTGGGCATGCAGAGCGCTGCGCCGCACGTGCTGGCTGTGCTGGATCGCTCGCATACTCCCGGCCGGCCGGTGGCCGCCGCGGCGCAGGCCCGCGCTGCCGGGATAGCGCACGTGAGCCTTGATCTGATCTATGGCACGCCGGGGGAGACTCGTGACGACCTGGCCGCCTCGCTGGATGCCGCGCTAGCCGCCGGGGTAGATCACGTCTCGGCCTATGCGCTGGTTGTTGAGGCGGGTACCGCGCTGGCCCGGCGGGTGGTCCGCGGGGAACTGCCCGCCCCGGATGACGACGTGCTCGCCCAGCGCTACGAGCAGATCGATGCAACGCTGTCCGCGGCGGGGCTGCGCTGGTACGAGGTGTCCAACTGGGCTCGGTCGGTTCAGTCTCGGTGCCGGCATAACCTGGGCTACTGGACCGGCGGGAACTGGTGGGGAGCTGGTCCAGGGGCGCACTCCCATGTTGGCGGAGTGCGCTGGTGGAACGTCAAGCATCCGGCCCGCTACGCCGCGGTGCTCGCGTCCGGCCGTTCCCCGGCAGCTGGCCGGGAAATCCTCACGGCCGAGCAGCGCTACACCGAGCACGTTATGCTCAGGCTGCGCTTGGCCGACGGCCTGCCGCTTGAGGTGCTGGAGGCACGGGGGCGCGCCGCTGCCGCGCGCGCCCGCACTGACGGCCTTGCCACCGTGCTGGCGGGTGACCGGTTGGCGCTCACGGTCCGCGGCCGCCTTCTCACCGACACCGTGGTGCGCAACCTGCTCGCCAGCTCGCGGACGCGGCCGGATCTGTGATGGCAAGCCGCGCTGAGGAAGGGAAGGGATCAGCGGCGCAGCAGGTCCAGGTCCAGGATGCGGACGTTGAGGGTGGTGCGTTGCTGGAGCGCGGCGCGCAGCGCGCGGTGCAAGCCCTCCTCCAAGAACAGTTCGCCGCACCAGCGCACAGCGTGTGGGAACAGGTCACCGGGCAAGGTGGGATCGTCAGACAGGAGCCGGGCCAAGTCGACCACCGTCGTCGTAGTGATCAAGTGTGCCAGCGGTATCTGCTGGGGCGGAATCTGTGCCCAATCCTTCATGGAGAACCCGTGTTCCGGATAGGGGCGGCCGTGCCGGACCTCTTTGAAGATCACAGTCGGCGCTCACCTCCGTCCCCCCGCGTGCTCGACCAGCGTATCGGGCGCCTTGGCGGGTTCCGGCGCCTGCGCGCCCGGCGCATTAGACTCGGTGGACAGGTCGTTGCCGGTACCTGAGACCGGCCAGAGGGAGGTGACGTGAACGCCGATGAGCGCCGGTTCGCGGTGCTGCGTGCCATCGTCACCGACTACGTCGCCACCCATGAGCCGGTCGCGTCCAGGTCGCTCGTGGAGCGTCACCAGTTCGGGGTGTCCAGCGCCACCATCCGCAACGACATGGTGGCCCTCGAAGAGGAGGGCTACATCATCCAGCCGCACACCAGCGCTGGTCGGGTGCCCACCGACAAGGGTTACCGGCTGTTCGTTGACCGGTTGTCCGAGGTCAAGCCGCTGTCGGTGGCGGAACGTCGCGCGGTGCAAAGCTTCCTGCAGGGTGCGGTCGATCTTGATGACGTGCTGCGCCGCAGCGTGCGCCTGCTCGCCCAGCTCACCCGGCATGTGGCGGTGATCCAATATCCCACGCTGAGCCGCTCGAGGGTGCGCCATCTTGAGGTGCTCGCGGTCACCCCGGCTCGGTTGATGCTGGTGCTCATCACCGACTCGGGTCGCGTCGACCAGCGCCTGCTCGATCTGGGCGACGTCATCACCGAGGAACAAGTGGCACAGCTGCGCACGTTGCTCAACCAGGCGCTGGCCGGGCACCGGTTGGCGGATGCCTCAGCAGTGGTGGCTGACTTGCCCGAGCAGGTGCCCGCTGAGCTCAGGGATGCGATGACCCGGGTCTCGACGGTGCTGATCGAAACGTTGGTGGAGCATCCGGAGGAGCGCATGCTTCTGGGCGGCACCGCCAACCTGACGCGCAACGCCGCCGACTTCCCGGGCTCACTACGCCAGGTGCTCGAGGCATTGGAGGAGCAGGTGGTGGTGCTCAAACTGCTGGCCGCAGCCAAAGATCCGGGCACCATCACCGTGCGGATTGGTGAGGAGAACGAGGCCGAGGAGATGCGCAGTACGTCGTTGATCTCGATCGGCTATGCCTCGCACGGCACCGTGCTCGGGGGTATGGGCGTGGTAGGACCGACCAGAATGGACTACCCGGGCACCATTGCTGCGGTGCGGGCGGTAGCCCGGTACGTAGGGGAGATCTTGACTACTCGTTGACCGGTGTACGGCTCAACGGCATGCACAGCGACATGTACGACAAGACCGCGGCGTAGGGCTGCGGCAGGAGGACGCCAGCGTGGCCAGGGACTACTACGCGATCCTGGGCGTGCCCCGGGACGCCAGCGCGGACCAGATCAAGCGTGCGTACCGCAAGCTGGCGCGCGAGCTGCACCCCGACGCCAACCCGGACGACCCCGACGCCGAGGAGCGGTTCAAGGAGGTCACCTTCGCCTACGAGACCCTCCGCGACCCCGAACGCCGGCGCCGCTACGACACCTTCGGGCCCGACGCGGTGCGGGGGGCGGGGGCGGGAGCATCAGGCGGCGACCCCTTCGCGGGCTTCGGCGGCGGCGGCCTCGGCGACATCTTCGACGCCTTCTTCGGCGGGGCCAGCCCGTTCGGCGCGACCGGGGCCCGCTCGGCCCGCAGCGGGCCCCGCCGGGGCGAGGACGCCGAGGCGGTGCTGGACCTCGAGTTCGCCGAGGCGGTCTTCGGGGTCGAGAAGGAGCTCGCCGTGCGGCTCCCCGTCACCTGCGCCACCTGCGCGGGGGTGGGCGCCCGCCCCGGGACGACGCCGACCACGTGCACCACGTGTGGCGGCACCGGGGAGGTCCGCCGGGTCCGTCAGTCGATCCTCGGCCAGATGGTCACCGCCGGCCCGTGCCCGACGTGCGCGGGCACCGGGGAGGAGATCACCAGCCCGTGCCCCGACTGCCGGGGCGACGGCCGCCGCCTGGAGGAGCGTGCGTTCCTCGTGGAGGTGCCGGCCGGGGTCGACGACGGGTCGACCCTGCGCCTCACCGGGCGGGGGGCCGCCGGCCAGAAGGGGGGACCCGCCGGCGACCTGTACGTCCACCTTCAGGTCAGGGCCGACGCCCGCTTCGTCCGCCGGGGTGCCGACATCCACCACGAGCTCCACGTCGCCATGACGCAGGCCGCGCTCGGCGCCCACCTGGCCTTCCAGACCCTCGACGGCGAGG
>JAFAWY010000068.1 GCA_019241525.1 Pseudonocardiales bacterium | reverse complement strand
GGGGCGGTGAACAGGCTGGTGGCGTCGGGGCGTTGCAGACGGGCCACGATGAGCCGCTCGACGTAATCATCGAGCGGTGGTGCGGCGCGGGCGACGTGCCCGGCGCTGTGTCTGGTGTTGTCCTGGGCCTTGCACCGGTAGGCGGGTTGGCGGTGGTTGCCGGTGTAGGACACTCGCAGCGCGGGCTGGCCGCAGGCGCCGCACACGTATAGGCCGCTGCCCAGCCATTTGACCCGGTTATTGCCGGTGGTGTTGGTGCGTCGGGCGGGGTCGCTGAGCAGGGAGACCACCGCGCGCCAGGTGGCCTCTGGCACGATCGCCGGCCACCTGGCGGGGAAGGTTTCGGTTCCGTAGTGGGTGAGTCCGGCGTTGCGGGGGCGGCGCAGCATGTCCCGGACCGCCACCGGGGTCCAGGTATGGCCCCTGGTGGTGCGATGCCCCGTCTCGTTGAGATCCCGCACGACACTGCGCAGGCTGGCCCCAGCGACGATGGCCTCGCTGGCCCGGGCGATGGCGGTGGCTTCGGCGGGACGGATCGTGGTGCCATCGGCTTCGAACCCAAACGGCCGGCACCCGCCCTGCCAGCGGCCCTGCTCGACGGCCTGGCGCCGGGCGGCGCGGACCCGCTCGCCTTTGTGCTCACTTTCAAACCGGGCCCACGCGCACAACGTGCGCGCGACCGCTCGGCCGGAGGGTGTCGCCAGATCCAGCGGGCCCGCCTTCACCGAGTGCGTCACCACCCCCCGCCGCTCGGCGAGATCAATGTAGGTCTCGAGTTCTTTGGGGTTGCGGTGTAGCCGGTCGGTATGCCACGCAGTGACCACCTTCGCCCGGCCCGCATCGAGATCGGCGAGCATGGCCAGATAGTCCGGCCGCGGCTTGCCGGTAAACGCGGACAGGTCGTTATCGGCATACACGCCCGTCAAGCGCAGGCCGAGCTGGGCGAACAGCGCGCACTGGTCCTCTAGCTGGCGCTCCACGCCCAGCCCAGCGCCCTCCCGGTCCTCCGAGATCCGGGCGTACATCACCCCGGGCGACCCGCTCGCCTCGGTCAACCGGTGCAGGCGTGCGAGTAACCCGGTGGGCAGGTCCAGGGTTGGCAATCGGAGACGGCTCACGAAATAAGTGTGTCACATTTGTAGGTTTGTGAAGTCGGAGTTCCTGCGCACCCTCGTCTTGGGGCTGATGGCCACTCACTCCTCGGCAGTCCTCAACTTCGTGCTGGTCGACTTCAAAGGCGGTGCCACGTTCCTGGGCATGGAGACCGCACCGCATGTCGCCGCCGTCATCACGAACCTGGCTGACGACCTGACCCAGGTGGCGCGCATGCAAGATGCGCTGGCCGGCGAGATGAACCGTCGCCAGGAACTGTTGCGCACTGCCGGCAACTTCACCGGAGTATCCGATTACGAAAAGGCCCGCGCCAACGGCGCCGACCTGGATCCGCTGCCCGTGCTGTTCATCGTGATCGACGAGTTCTCCGAGCTGCTCACCCAGCAGCCAGAGTTCATCGACCTGTTCCTGGCGATCGGGCGGCTGGGCCGCTCGCTGCACATGCACCTGCTGCTGGCGTCGCAACGCCTGGAGGAAGGCAAGCTGCGCGGCCTGGAGTCTCACCTGTCCTACCGGATCGGCCTCAAGACCTTCTCGGCCGGGGAGTCCCGAGCGGTGCTGGGGGTGCCCGACGCCTACGAGCTCCCGCCGGTGCCCGGCTCGGGCTACCTCAAGTTCGACACCGCGTCCATGGATCGCTTCAAGGCCGCCTACGTCTCTGGCCCGTACCGGACCGGCCGGGTCGTCGCGGCGCCCGGCGAGATCCCGGTCACGTCTGATCACCGGCCGCGACCGTTTGTGCCTGACTATGTCGATTTACCCGTCTTACCCCCTGGCTTGCCTGACGCACCCGAGCCGGTGGCCCATCCCGAGCCGGAGCAGGCTGTCAGCGAACCCAGCGTGCTCGACATCGTGATTGCCAAGCTGGTTAGGCAGGGACCGCCGGCGCACGAGGTGTGGTTGCCACCGCTGGATGCCTCCCCCTCGCTGGATCAGCTCCTACCTCCGCTGTCGGTCACCGAGGACCGCGGTCTGTCCCCGGTCGGGTTCGTCGGCAATGGCCGGCTGGCCGTTCCGGCCGGCATCGTGGACAAGCCTTACGAACAGCGTCGCGACCTCCTCTGGGCGGATCTGTCCGGCGCCGCGGGCCACGCAGTGGTCACCGGTGCCCCGCAGTCGGGCAAATCCACCCTGCTGCGGTCGATCCTGATGGCGCTGGCCCTGACCCACACCCCCGAGGAGGTGCAGTTCTTCTGCATCGACTTCGGCGGCGGCACGCTGGCGTCGCTGGACGGCCTGCCGCATAGCAGTGGGGTGGCGGGACGTCGGGAACCGGACATCATCCGGCGCATCCTGGCCGAGGTCAGCAGCGTGCTCGCCACCCGCGAGCAGCGGTTCCGGTCGCTGGGCATTGACTCGATGGCCGATTACCGGGCCCGTAAGCAGCAGGGGGAGCTGCCGGAAGATCTCTTCGGTGACGTGTTCCTGGTGGTTGACGGCTGGCACGGCTTCCGCCAGGAATTCGATGTCTCCGACTTGGAGATGCAGGTGGTGAACCTGGCCACCCAGGGCCTGTCCTACGGGGTGCACGTGCTGATCGGCGCCACCCGGTGGGCGGAGATCCGCCCCGCGCTCAAAGACCTGCTGGGTACCCGTTTCGAGCTGCGCCTGGGTGATCCTGGCGAGTCCGACATCGACCGCCGGGTAGCGGCCAACGTGCCGGCGGGGCGCCCCGGGCGCGGTCTGTCCCGGGACAGGTTGCACTTCCTCGCCGCATTGCCCCGCATCGACGCGGTGACGAGCCCGCTGGATGTGCGCACCGGCGTCGCCGAGGCGGTGGCACGCATCCGCCGGGCAGGGACTGGCCGCACCGCCCCGCGGGTCCGGCTGCTGCCAGAGCGGATCGCCTACCAGGAGCTTCCGGCGCCGCGGGCGCCACAACCACATCTGATCCCGATCGGGGTCGATGAGGCGGCGCTGGAAACGGTGTACCTGGATTTCACTGCTGAACCGCATTTCCTCTGCTTCGCCGACGGTGAATCCGGCAAGACCAACCTGCTGCGCACCATTGCCCGGGGCATCGTGGCGAGCAGCACTCCACAACAGGCCCGCATCATCATGGTCGACTACCGCCGCACCATGCTCGGCGTCGTGGAGTCTGACCACCTCATTGGCTACGGGATGTCGGCCGACGTGCTCTCCCCGATGATCAGTGACGTGCAGGCATCCCTGCGCAAGCGGCTACCTGGCGCCGGGATCACCCAGCAGCAGCTCCGGGACCGCTCCTGGTGGTCGGGACCGGAGCTCTACCTCTTGGTCGACGACTACGATCTGGTCGCCACCCAGGGTGGCTCGAACCCGCTAGCTCCGTTACTGGAGTTCCTGGCTCAGGCCAAAGACATCGGACTCCACCTCGTCATCGCCCGGCGGTGCGGCGGTGCGGGTCGCGCCCTGTTCGAGCCTGTGATCGCGAGACTTCGCGAGCTGGCGACACCCGGCATCGTGATGAGTGGCAGTCCCGAGGAGGGCCCGCTGCTCGGCAGCGTCAAACCATCTCCGATGCCACCCGGCCGCGGCATCCTGATCACCCGCAAGGCCGGCCAGCAACTCATCCAACTCGCCTGGCTCTGCGACTCCTGAGGCCCCCCAACCCGCAGTCTGGATGCAGACTGCGGGTTCAGGGCCCTCGATAACAGCAGTCTGCATCCAGACTGCGGGAGCGGTGAGCAGCTCAGCGTGCAGGCATGGCGTCGTTAGGGCCAACGAGCTTGAACTGGGCGCCAGTCGGGTCTGCAGCGGCGGCGAGGCGCCCGTAGGGGGTGTCCTCGGCGGCCTGGGTGATCGAGCCGCCAAGGTCGACCACCTGTGCCAGCGCGGCGTCGGTATCCGCTACCCCGAAGTAGACCGACCAGTGGGCGGGAACCCCGTCAGGGAGGAAGTTCGTCGCGTCCATGATGCCGGCCAGGGAGTTTTCGCCCTGCCCCAGAGTGGTGTAGGGGAACTCCGGGGTGTCGCTCAGGGCATGGGTGTCCCAGCCGAACACCTCGCGGTAGAAGGTGACGGCGGCCTCGTAGTCCCGGGTGTGAAGCTCGAACCAACTCGGTGAACCAGGCTCGCCGACCACCCCGAAGCCTTGGTGACGCCCGGGCTGCCAGATGCCGATCGCGGCACCGCCGGGGTCAGTCACCACAGCCATCGTGCCTAGATCGGCGACATCCATGGCCTCGACGAGGACCTGGCCGCCGTGAGCGGTTGCCGCGTCGACGGCTTTCCTGGCGTCATCGGTGGCGAGATACACCGACCACACGTCTGGCATCTCCTGGCGCTGGCTCGCCATGCATCCGGCGATGAGCGCGCCGTCTTTACGGAAGTTGAAGTAGCCGCCGAACTCCTGCGCTGGGTCCTCCGCGGTCCAGCCGAACAGCTGCCCGTAGAAGTTTCGGCTGCGCTGGGTATCAGAGGTCATCAGATCGACCCAGCACGGCGCTCCGATAATCGCAGTGTCTCGCGTGGGCATGGTGGCTCCTTTCAAGTTTCCAAACCAGGTCATCACTGTCGACGCTGGGGCCGCCTCGAATTCATCGGTCCTGCCTGCGCGTGGCGCGAGCACGCGGGGGTAGGGGTGTGGTGACATGCCGCTACCCACAGGACATTTGCGTACCTTGGTCGACGGAACGGCGGTATGCAGGCGGGGTTGGAGATGGAGGGATCGGTGGAGACTTGGGACGCCGTCAGGTCGCGGCGAAATGTCCGGCAGTACGCCGAACAGTCGATCCCGCCCGGGGCGCTGGATCGGGTGCTGGAGGCCGGACGCCGCTCGCCGTCGTCGCGTAACTGGCAGCCCTGGGACTTCGTTGTGGTAACCGACCGTGACCAGCTCGTGGAGCTGGCGAAGGTGTGGCAGGGTGCCCAGCACGTCGCCAAGTCGGCCGCCACGGTGGCCCTGGTCGCCCCTGTCACCCACGAGGACCGCGAGCGCGACTGGGTCCAATACGACCTCGGTCAGGCCACGATGGCAATGATGATCACGGCGGCCGATCTTGGCATCGGGGCTGGCCACGCCGCCGTGGTCGACCAGGATCTTGCCCGGAAACTTCTCGGCTTGCCCGCCGACCGCTTCTGCGCCTACCTGGTCACTTTCGGCTACCCGGCTGACCGACCGTTGACGCCGATCCACCGCCCAGATCGGCGGCCATTCGACGACGTCGTGCATCGAGGGCGCTGGTAGCACTGCCCGGGTTATCGACGCGCGCCCCACGTGATGCAGTTGGCTGGACACGACCAGTGCAGAAGGCGGCAGGTCGTCAATTTATCGTTAAGCAAGATTGTGAATAACGTCGAGGATGGCGACGACTCTCTCTCATCACATGAACATTTTTTATGCGTGCAGCAGTATCACGGCCAGTAATCCTTTGTCATCGCATTAGTGACTGGGTGAGTTTCTCGCGCCGGTTAACGAGGCATGTATGATGCGGAGCGGCGGAAGCAAAGGTAGTAGTAGCCGGTAACCTAATCCCTACGGATAGCGCTCAAAGCGCTTACCCGGAGGAGGACTGACATCATGCGTTGCGCGTGTCGAGGACATGCAGTCCTCTCAGTGGTCCTCGACGAGGACTGGATGGCAGTCGGATCGGATGGGCCACAAACGTCCTGCCGGGCTTGCTTCGATGCTCCCGAAGCCCGTTTTGGTTACGGCATCACCCGAGCCGAAATTATGGATTATTTAAGCCAAAGCTACGGGCCGGTGTTCGTGGCGGAGCTGGTCAAACGGCTTGCATAAGCAGGTGTGAAACTGTGCGGCACAGTCGGTGTCGCGATCAGTCACGGGAAGGTCGCCGTCCGATCTGAAGCTGCGTTTGGGTTGGAGTGAACCCGACAGCACGGTAAAGGTTGATGGCGAAGTAGTTCGGGTCGGCGACGATGACCAAGGTGCGGGCTGCCAGCTCAGTTAAGCCGTACCCGCCGACGTGGTGGACCAGTGAGACCGCCAGCGCGCGACGCCGATAATCCGGATCCGTTTCGACCACCTGGAACCGAGCGAAATCCGGACATACGATGAACAAACCCATCTGGCTAACCAAGCGGCCGTCGATGAATGCACCGAACCATCCGCCATGCCCGGTCTCGACCAGATCACGGTAGGTCTGCACCCTTGCCGCGACGTAGCTATGGTAAGCCCGTGGCTCATACGTCCCTTCATTGCACCGTAGGCGCAATGTGACGCTTTGTGCCCAATCAGCATCCGAATGCAACCTGCGGTAGACGGCGTCAGTGTTCCGCCGTGCGGGTTGGTGAATCTTCGAAGCGGTCATCACTGTCTGCGCTTCGGCGGTGAAACCCTGCCGCGCGAACCAGCCCAGCTCCGTAATGGTGCCGTGCATCCTGTCAAATCCCAGCGCAATATGCTGCGCCTCGGGAAATGCGGCAGTAAAGCGATCCAGCCACGACTGGGACGCTTCCGGCGCTGGCACCTGGCTCAACAACAGGAAATTGCCCCACCAATGCCCCGGATTATTCGGGCTACGGATAACAAGGTGATCCTCACGGTCTTCGATCTGTGCCCCACCAAGCCGTAGCAGCGCGAGATCGGTTTGGTAACCCAGCGAGGTGATCTCCACAGCAGTGGACTGTAAGCAAAACCCACTCGCATCTCCACCTGTAATTTGCTGACAATGCACAGTACGACTTCCCCAGCCATTGCGTACGTGGTGCTGATTGGCGGGCGCGTCGCTGTGCATCCAGATCTCGGTCGCGATTGCCAAGAGGTTGTTCGCCACGGTGGGTACGGTTGACGTCACCGGGTTGGGTTGCGCATGGGGATCGCCGCAGTGGTTGTCCTGGTGCTCACCCAGCCGGTGTTCACAGGTCGGTTCCGGTGAGAGTGGACCGGCATCGTCGCCCATGGCGTGGCCATGGGCGACGATGAACGTGCTGTTCGACAGCGCCGTCGCCAACCTCCCCCTGGGCATCGCGGTGACGCTGGAGTTCCTCGCTCGCGGCCGCTCCACGGTCCGGAACCGTCGGCGTGGCGGTCACGTTCAGCCTGACTGACGCCGCAACCCGCCTCATCTCCCCGCACGTGACGGCGACCCGGTCAGCGGGAGACCCGGCGACGGGCGCGGTCGGCACGGGGATCGCGCTCAGTCCAACCAGAGCCCTCACCCGGCTCGATACGCCCGCTTACCGTCGAGGCAACAGTCAGGGCGCGATGCATTCGGTTTCGGGCAGTTGCACCTCGACGGTGGCCGCTGTGTCGTCGGGCACCTCTACCGTGGCGAGCTCGCGCACGTTACCGGCGCTGCGCAAATCGCCGAGTGCGGCCTCCACCGCGGCAATATTCGGGCGGGTGTCCCTGACGGTCACTGAGGTGGCCTCGGCTCGCACCGAGCGCTTGGCGTCTGATTTCGCCTTGCGGATCTGTCGCAGTACATCAGTCGCGATGGCCAGGATGAACGGGTCACCAGCTGGCTGTGCCAGATTGCGTAGTTGCGCCGCATCCGGCCAGCTGGCTCGGTGCACCGAGCCAGCGGTGAAACCGGGCAATGGGCTCCCGTCTGTCTGCGCCCACGACCAAGCCTCCTCGGTGACGTAGGGCAGGAACGGGGCGAACAGCCGGAGCAGCACGGAGACCGCGATGCACAGGGCCGCGCGCGCTGAATCGGAATCCGGGTCGTCACGGTAGGCGCGGACCTTGACCAGTTCCAAGTAGTCGTCGCAGAAGCGCCAGAAGAAGTCCTCGGTGGCTTGCAGAGCGCGCGCGTAGTCGTAATTGTCGAAAGCGCTGGTGGCGTCGTCGACCAGGGCAGCAAGTTGAGCCAGCATCGCTCGGTCGATCGCCTCGGTGACCTCAGCCTCGGCCGGTGCGGGTGGCAGGCCGAGGGCGAACTTGCACGCGTTGAGCACCTTGACGGCCAGTCGCCGGCCGATCTTCATCTGGCCGGGATCGAACGCCGCATCGACACCGGGACGGGCGTTGGCCGCCCAGTAGCGCACCGCGTCGGCGCCGTACTGCTCCAGCAGGTCGGTGGGCACCACCACATTGCCGCGGGATTTCGACATCTTCTTGCGATCCGGGTCGAGGATCCACCCGGAGATCGCCACGTGCTGCCACGGCAGGCTGTGGTGTTCGTAGTGGCTGCGCACGATCGTGGAGAACAGCCAGGTGCGAATGATGTCGTGGCCCTGCGGGCGCAGATCCATCGGAAAGGTGCGTGCGAACAGGTCCGGATCATGCTCCCAGCCGCAGGCAATCTGCGGGGTCAGCGACGACGTCGCCCACGTATCCATGATGTCGGGGTCACCGGTGAACCCGCCGGGCTGGTTCCGCTGCTGGGCGGTGTAGCTGGGAGGAACATGCGACTGCGGGTCGATGGGCAGCGTGGCCTCTTCCGGCACGATCGGATTCTCGTAGTCGGGACGGCCTTGCGCATCGAGCCGGTACCACAGCGGGATCGGCACGCCGAAGAATCGCTGGCGAGAGATCAACCAGTCCCCGTTGAGGCCCTCCACCCAATTCTCGTAGCGGTGGCGCATGTGGTCTGGATGCCATGTCAGTTCCCGACCTCGGGCGATCAGCTCGGCTCGCAGTTCCGGCGAGCGGCCGCCGTTGCGGATGTACCACTGCCGGGTCGTGACGATCTCCAGCGGCCGGTCACCCTTCTCGTAGAACTTGACTGCGTGGGTGATGGGTCGCGGTTCGCCGAGCAGATCACCGGACTCCCGCAGCAACTCCACCATTTCCCGCGCAGCACCGGAGCTGGTCTTGCCGGCCAGCCGCGCATAGGCGGCTTGAGCTGCCTCGGTGGTCAACCAGGACGGCGTCTGGTTGTCGAACCGCCCGGCCTTGCCGATCACCGCGCGAGTGTCCAGCTCGAGCTCGCGCCACCACGTCACGTCTGTCAGGTCGCCAAAAGTACAGACCATCGCGATGCCGGTGCCCTTGTCCGGCTCGGCGCGGTGGTGTGCCAGTACCGGCACTTCGACGCCGAACACCGGCGTGCGCACCGTCGACCCGAACAGCTGCTGGTAGCGCTCATCGGCGGGATGGGCGACCAGCGCCACGCAGGACACCACCAGCTCCGGCCGGGTGGTGGCGATGACGACATCCCCGACGACGCCACCATGTTCGGAGGTGCCGTGGAAGCGCAGATCGTGATAGGCACCCGGCCGCTCGCGGTCCTCCAATTCGGCCTGGGCCACCGCGGTCTGGAAGGTGGTGTCCCACAAGCTGGGCGCCTCAGCGGAGTACGCCTCGCCGCGGGCCAGGTTGCGCAGGAAAGCTCGCTGGCTGACCCGCTGCGAGCGCGCCGATACCGTCGAATATGTCAGCGACCAGTCCACCGACAGGCCCAGCAGGCGCCACACCTCCTCGAAGGCCTTTTCGTCGGTCTCGGTCAAGCGTTCGCACAGCTCGATGAAGTTGCGCCGGCTGATCGGGACGTAGTCCTGCCGCTTTGCGGCAGGTTTCGCCGGGGGGACGAAGTCCTCTTGATAGGCAACGGACGGATCACAACGCACACCGAAGTAGTTTTCCACCCGGCGCTCAGTGGGCAGGCCGTTGTCATCCCAGCCCATCGGGTAGAAGACCGCGCGGCCCCGCATCCGCTGGTAACGCGCGATCGTGTCGGTGTGCGTGTAGCTGAAGATATGGCCGACGTGCAGGGAGCCCGAGACGGTCGGGGGTGGCGTGTCAATGGAGTACGTCTCGGCGCGGGCGCGTGAGCGGTCGAAGCGGTAGGTGCCGTCGTGCTCCCACCAGCGGCCCCAACGAGCTTCGAGACCGTCGAGGGTTGACTGCGGACTGGCCATCTCTTCACTCTATCGGCCTCAACTTGCCGCCTATTCCGGGCCGTTCGCGCAAGTGCGTGCTGCGACCGCATGGTTACCGGTTGAACCGGATCTGGCAGTGTGGCCCCCCGTTTTGTCACCCGTATCTATTCAAGACCGTTTGTCCCGACGCGCGACCCAACCACCGACCGAGGAGATCAGAGCAGATGGCAGGGCAGTTCGGTGCGCAGTTCGAGCACATGCAGGCAGCCGCCAATCACGTCGCCGAGGTCAATCAGAGCGTGCAGGGTCAGCTCTCGGCGCTGCGCAACCAGCTGGCACCGCTGGCGGGGGCATGGAAGGGCCAGGCAGCTACCGCCTTCGGGCTGCTGATGCAGCGGTGGGATACCGACGCGCGCAACCTCAACGAGGCCCTGCACGGCATCGGTGAGCAAATCCGGGGCTCGGGTGCCACCTATGCGCAGGCCGACGAGGCCGAACACCACACCTATAGCCGGATCAGCCAGGCCCTCGGTAACTGAACAGTGCGTTACTGACTGACGCCGCACCACGAACGGAGGAGACCCCAACGTGAGCGAGATCCTGGTCACGTTCGGCGAGCTGGAAAGCGCGCGGAATTCGATCCAGACGACGTGGACGAACATCAATCGGGAGCTGGAGGATCTGAAGAGGTACCTGCAACCCCTGGTGGAGACCTGGACTGGTGAGGCATCCAGCGCCTACCAGGCGCACCAGGCGAAGTGGGATCGCTCGGCGACAGATCTGAATCAGGTGCTCAATCAGATCGGGATCGCGCTGGGCACCTCAAACGAGAACTATCAGGTCGGCGAAGCGGCCAATCGGGCACGCTGGTCGTAGTCGATGGCGGCCGCGGTGGGCAAGTGCCGACCCCGTTTTGACCATCCCGGGTGGCGGCCGGTATCGTTTTCGGCGCTGCTGTGCGATGTGTGCGACTCTCAGATGACTGTGCTCCAGGCGCACCGGCACCATGAAGACGTTCGATGACCCTGCGAGCCGTGATACCGAGGTAGTTGCGTGCGCACGTATAGCCCTAAGCCTGGCGAGATCCAGCGTGCCTGGCATGTCATCGATGCCACGGATGTGGTGCTGGGACGGCTGGCCAGCCAGGCCGCCATCCTGCTGCGCGGCAAGCACAAGCCGACCTACGCTCCGCACGTGGACACCGGCGACTTCGTGGTGATTGTCAACGCTGGCAAGGTCGCGCTGTCCGGCAACAAGGGTGAGCGCAACTTCGTGTACCGGCACAGCGGCCGCCCTGGGGGCCTCAAGCGTCGCTCGTTTAGCGAGATGCTCGCTACCCGACCGGAGCGGCTCGTGGAGCGCTCTATCAAGGGCATGCTGCCGAAGAACTCGCTCGGCCGGGCCATGGCTCGCAAACTGAAGGTCTACGCCACAGCCGAGCATCCGCATGCAGCGCAACGCCCCCAGCCATACCAGATCACCCAGGTCGCCCAGTGACTTCTGAACCAGCGTATTCCCCCAGTGAGGACCCGAGAGACGCCGTGACCACCCCGCAGACACCGCAGCCCGAAACCGGCACCGCTGCTCCAGCCCCGGCCGGGCTGGTGATGCCGATGCCCAGCGGTCAGCCGGTGCAGGCTGTCGGTCGTCGCAAGGAAGCGGTGGTGCGGGTCCGGTTAGTGCCCGGCACCGGCGAGTTCCAGCTCAACGGCACGAGCTTGGAACGGTATTTCCCCAACAAGGTCCACCAGCAGCTGATCCGGGAACCCCTGCTGACCGTCAACAAGGCAGAGGCTTACGACGTGTTCGGCAACCTGTCCGGCGGTGGCACTTCCGGCCAGGCTGGAGCCCTGCGGCTGGCCATTGCTCGGGCGCTGGTGGAGCTCAACATCGAAGACCGGCCGGCGCTGAAGAAGGCCGGCTTTCTCACCCGGGATGCCCGAGAGAAGGAACGCAAGAAGTACGGCTTGAAAAAGGCGCGCAAGGCGCCCCAGTACTCGAAGCGTTAATCCAGCCGGCTGCTACACCGTCCATGCCGCGTCTGTTCGGCACCGATGGGGTGCGTGGGTTGGCCAACTCCGAGCTCACCCCGGAGCTGGCGATGGCGCTGTCCGGAGCGGCTGCCCGGGTACTGGCCGATCACGGTCTAGGGCACCGTCCGGTCGCTGTCGTAGGCCGGGACCCGCGGGCCAGCGGGGAAATGCTCGAGGCGGCCGTGACCGCGGGCCTCACCTCAGCGGGCGCCGACGTCTTGCGGGTTGCGACGCTGCCCACCCCCGCGATCGCTCACCTGGTGGGCGAGTTCTCCGCTGACCTCGGCGTGATGATCTCCGGCTCGCACAACCCGATGCCGGACAACGGCATCAAGCTGTTCGCCGCTGGCGGCCGCAAACTCCCCGACGCGGTGGAAGACGAGGTCGCCGATCGGGTGGACAGTCGCGGGTTCGCCCGTCCCACCGGAGCCTTGATCGGCCGGGTACGGGAGGTGCCCGAGGCGGCCGGGCGCTATATGGACCACCTGCTCCTGGCCAGCCCACACTCGCTGGCCGGAATCCGGGTGGTGGTGGACTGCGCCCACGGCGCGGCCTCCGGGATTGCTGCTGAGGTCTACCGCAGAGCCGGTGCGGACGTGGTCGCGGTGCATGCCCAACCTGATGGTCTCAACATCAACGACCAGTGCGGGGCCACGCATCTTGATCCGCTACGCAAGGCTGTGCTGGAACATGGAGCCAATATCGGTATTGCCCATGACGGCGATGCTGATCGCTGCCTAGCCGTGGATGCCGCCGGTGAGGTGGTCGACGGTGACCAGATCATGGCGATCCTCGCGCTGGCGATGGTCGAACGCGGCGAGCTAGCGGAAAATACCCTGGTCACGACTGTGATGAGCAACCTGGGACTGCACCTGGCGATGCGCCGGCATGGCGTACGGGTGCAGACCACACCGGTAGGGGACCGGTACGTGCTCGAAGCCTTGACGGCGGGGGGATTCTCCCTCGGCGGTGAACAGTCTGGGCATGTGGTGCTGCCCCGGTACGCGACGACGGGAGACGGGCTGCTCACCGCGTTGCGGTTGATGGCGCGGATGGCCAGCGCGCAGTGCAGCCTGGCAGATCTCGCCAGTGTGGTGACCCGGCTGCCACAGGTGCTGATCAACGTGGCGGTCGCCGACAAGGCAGGAGTTGTGGCAGCCCCCGCGGTAGGCGACGCGATCGCCATCGCAAAAGCCGAATTGGGCGAGAATGGTCGCGTGCTCCTCCGCCCGTCAGGGACCGAGCAGCTGGTACGGGTAATGGTCGAAGCCCCCACCGAATTCGCGGCCACGACAATCGCTCAACGTATTGCCACGATTGTCGCGACCGCGAATGGCGCTAGCGTCCCGCTGACCTGAATACCTGAGCAATGGCCGCTATGACGAAAATAGCGATGACGATCCACAGGACGACCAGCATGACGGTACCGATAACCATGGCGACTCCCTCGGTAAGCGCCCGGCGCGGCGCTGCGGTCCGCTTACTATAAGCCACCCAGCGCGTCAGGCACTCGTCTAATCACACGAGAGAGGTTACGCCAAGCAACGCCTCGTAGTCAGCTATCCCGACGAGATGGCTGAGTAAGAACGCAGTCATCAGTGCGCGGGACAGTTGCCGGGTGCGCAACTCCGGGCGACTGCCCATGAGCAAGTCCGTCCAATGGGAACCGGTCGTGAAACCGAGATGGCTTGCCTTAGGCAAGGTTTGTAGCTGTACCGGACCGGCCCATGCCTTAGCCACCGGCTCGGCATGACTTACTGGCGGCGCCAGCAGATCGTGGCCGCCGGCCACGTGGAGACCTGGCATGGTGCAACCCCGCGCGGCGGCCACCGCGGAGGGCAACGTCTCGGCCAGGGCCAGGGTGACCACCGCACGGCATCGGTTGTCGGCTGCGGCCGCCAGCACCGCACATCCACCGCCCATTCCGTGGCCCGCTAGGCCTAGCTTGCCGGGATCAACGCTGATCTGGCCGTCACCCAACCGCGCACTGGTGCACAGGTCCAGCGTGGTACGGAGATCGGTGGCGAGCTCGCTGTGCGCGGCAAGGGCAGTATGTTGGGTAGCCGGGGCGGCGACCACCACACCCCAACTGGCCAGGTGACGCATCAGCTCGTCGTAGCGTGACGTCGGTTGCAGCCAGCCGTGGCCGAACGCGATTGCCGCGAGTCCCAGCCCGGACCGCGGAGCGAACACCACCCCCGGCATCCCGGCGGCGGCCAGATCGCCGCTGGCCACGGCATGCGGACCGGGCTGCGACAGTTCCTCAGCCGCGCGCCTGACCGCGGGATCGGTGCGTGCCATGAGCCGGGACGGTATCGGATGACCGGCCGCCTGGTTGTCGAGCGTTTGGGTCTAGCGTTTGGCACATGTGCGGAATCGTCGGCTACGTCGGGCACCGAAGCGCTCTCGACGTCGTCCTGCAAGGTCTGGGCCGGCTGGAGTACCGGGGATACGACTCCGCTGGCGTCGCGGTGCTCACCAGCGCCGGCGCCCTCGCGGTGACGCGTAAAGCCGGGGCGCTGCGCAACCTGATCGGTGAACTGGACACTTGCGGGCGGGCTGGCCTGAGCGGCACTGCCGGGATGGGCCACACCCGGTGGGCCACCCACGGAGCGCCGACCGATCGCAACGCCCATCCGCACCGCGACACCGCCGGCCAGCTCGCCCTCGTGCACAACGGGATCATCGAAAATCATGTCCAGCTACGCGCCGAGTTGGAGGCCGGCGGCGTGGAACTGATCAGTGACACCGATTCCGAAACTGCCGCACACCTGCTTGCTGCGGCGTACATAGCGTGCGGTGATCTGCCACAAGCCGTCCAGACGGTATGCCGGCGGCTGCAGGGAGCGTTCACCCTCGTTGTCGCGCACGCCGACGAGCCTGACCTGATCGTCGCCGCGCGCCGCTCCTCGCCGCTGGTGCTCGGCGTGGGCAACGGGGAGCATTTCGTCGCCTCGGATGTCGCGGCATTCATCGACCACACTCGTGACGCCATCGAGCTCGGCCAGGACCAGGTCGTGACGATCACCCGAGATGGCTATCAGATCACCGATTTCTCGGGCTGCCCTGCGCAGGGGACGCCTTTTCACGTCGATTGGGATCTCTCGGCGGCAGAAAAGGGCGGTTACGACTATTTCATGCTCAAGGAGATCGAGGAGCAACCCAGCGCTATCGCCAATACCTTGCGGGGTCATTTTATTGACGGTCGGATAGTGCTGGACGAGCAGCGGATGGATATCCAGGAGCTGCGCGACGTCGACAAGGTGTTCGTGGTCGCCTGTGGAAGCGCCTACCACTCTGGCATGGTTGCCAAGTACGCGATCGAGCACTGGTGCCGGCTGCCCGTCGAGGTGGAGCTGGCGAGCGAATTCCGCTACCGCGATCCGGTGCTGGACCGCTCCACTCTGGTGGTCGCGATCTCCCAGTCCGGGGAAACGATGGACACCCTGGAAGCCGTGCGGCACGCCCGGGAACAGAAAGCTCGCGTGCTGGCGATCTGCAACACCAACGGAGCGCAGATCCCGCGGGAGTCCGACGCGGTGCTCTACACCCATGCCGGACCCGAGATCGGCGTGGCCGCCACCAAGTCCTTCCTTGCCCAGCTGGCAGCCAACTTCCTGGTCGGGCTGGCGCTGGCGCAGGCTCGCGGTACCAAGTACTCCGACGAGGTGGGCCGCGAGTACGCGGAATTGGAAGCGATGCCGGCGGCCGTGACCCAGGTGCTCGATACCGTGGACCGGGTGCGGGAGCTGGCCGGTGAGCTCGTCGACGCCAAAGTCGTGCTGTTCCTCGGGCGCCACGTCGGTTTCCCGGTGGCGTTGGAGGGTGCGCTGAAACTCAAGGAGCTTGCGTACATGCACGCCGAAGGCTTCGCTGCGGGAGAACTCAAGCATGGTCCGATCGCGCTGCTGGAGCCCAACCTTCCGGTGGTGGTGGTCATGCCCTCGCCCAAGGGCCGGTCCGTGCTGCACCCCAAGCTGCTGTCCAACATCCAGGAGATCCGGGCCCGCGGTGCGCGGACCATCGTGATCGCCGAAGAAGGCGACGAGACAGTGCGCCCCTACGCCGCGCACCTGCTGGAAGTTCCGGCCGTGCCTACGTTGATGCAGCCTTTGGTGTCCACCGTGCCACTCCAGGTGCTCGCCGCCGAGATCGCCCGGCAACGCGGCTACGATGTGGACAAACCGCGTAATCTCGCGAAATCGGTCACCGTGGAGTGACAAGGTGACCCCCCATCTGCCGGCGTGTCGCGCCCTGGCGCACACCGTGTCGCGCCGTGGTGCTCGGTGAGTGCCAGCCCGGGCGCATGGACGGTGGCGCACGTGCGCGCTGCCGAGGATGCCGTGCTCACGCAGGTGCCGGAAAGTGCCCTGATGCACCGGGCGGCGTTCGGGCTGGCTTCACGGACTGCCGCGATCCTCGCCGAATGCACTGGTGAAGTGGCCGGGCGGCATGTCGCCCTGCTGGTAGGGGCAGGCAACAACGGTGGAGACGCGTTGTGGGCCGGAGCCTTCCTGCGCCGCCGTGGGGTGGCGGTGACCGCGGTGCTGCTGTCCCCTGACCGCGCGCATCCCGAGGGTTTGGCCGCGCTGCGGCGTGCTGGCGGCAGGACCGCCGACGATCTACCGGATCGCGCTGACCTGGTGATCGACGGAATCGTGGGGCTATCCGGCAAGGGCCCGCTGCGGCCCGCCGCCGCTCGGCTGGTCGACGCGGTCCGGGTGCCGATCATCGCGGTGGACTCGCCATCGGGAGTAGACCCGGATACCGGTACCGCGGACGGGCCCGCGGTCACCGCCACCGAGACCGTCACGTTCGGCGCCCTCAAGCCGGTGCACGTGCTGGCGCCCTGGCGGTGCGGCCGGGTGCACTTGGTGGATATCGGGTTGCGCGAGCATCTCGGCAAGCCCGATCTGCGGGTGCTCGCCCCAGCTGAGATCGGCGTGCTGTGGCCGGTGCCGGCACCGACCAGTGACAAGTACAGCCAGGGTGTCGTGGGCATCGCGGCCGGCTCAGCCGACTACCCCGGTGCGGCCGTGCTGTGTACCGGAGCCGCGGTGCTGGCCAGCTCCGGAATGGTGCGCTTCGCCGGCACCGCCGCTGACGCAGTCCGCGCGCGCTGGCCGGAGGTGGTGGCCACTGGATCGGTCGCCGACGCCGGTCAGGTCCAGGCCTGGGCCGTCGGGCCGGGATTGGGCACCGGGGCAGCCGGCCGGGAGGTGGTAGCGCATGTGCTGGCCGCCGGGCTGCCCGTAGTCGCCGATGCCGACGCCATCACCCTGCTGGCCCGGCATCCAGAGCTGGCAGACAGCCGAGATCCGGGCACACCGCTGGTGCTCACCCCGCATGATCGGGAGTTCGAGCGGCTCACCGGAAAGCCACCCGGCGCGGACCGCGTCGCGGCTACCCGGGATGCGGCGAGCCGGTTTAACGCCGTACTGCTCCTCAAGGGGAACACCACGATCATCGCCGCACCCGACGGTCGGGTGCTGGTCAATCCCTCCCGCTCGTCCTGGCCAGCCACCGCGGGCTCCGGTGACGTCCTCACCGGCGTGATCGGCGCCCTGCTGGCCGCGGGCCTGGACCCGCCGATTGCTGCTGCCGCAGCCGCCCACGCCCACGAACTTGCCGCCGCCCTGGCCGCCACCCAGCCCGTCTGCTACCCATCCCACGACGCGTTCTGGATGCGCAACGCGGTTACCAGGTCGCCGCACACCGCGTTGCACATCCAGAACGCGGTCACGACGGGGGCGCCGGTGCCGGCGTCGGCGATCCAGACGTGGCTGACCGGGGCGATCCAGCGGTTGCGGGCGGAAGCTGCGAGGTGACGCACGATGCCGGTGTCAGTGCCAGAGCCACACCCCCGTCCCCGGGCCGAAGTGGTGATCGACCTCGCCGCGATCCGGCACAACGTCAGCATCCTGGCTCGCTGCGCGGCGCAATCCGGGGCCGGCACCATGGCCGTGGTCAAGGCGGACGGGTATGGCCACGGCGCGGTCGACGTCGCCATTGCGGCACTGCAGGCCGGAGCCGGTGCGCTGGGCGTGTGTAGCGTCGACGAGGCGCTCGAGCTGCGCCACAGCGGGATCGACGCCCCGGTACTGGCCTGGTTACACGCTCCTGGAGAGGACCTTGCCGCGGGCATCGCCGCTGGAGTGGACCTGGGGATCTACTCGGTGGATCAGCTCGACACCGCAGCTGCCGCCGCCTACCTGGTCGGCCAGCCCGCGCGGGTGCATCTCAAGGTCGACACCGGGTTGACCCGCGGCGGCGCCTACCGCAGCCAGTGGCCCGGCTTGGTGCATGCGGCGGCTACGGCGTCGGACCGGGGATGCGTTGAGGTCGTCGCCGTCTGGTCACACCTGGCACACGCCGACGATCCCGGACATCCGATCATCGAAAAGCAAGTCCGGTACTTCGATGAGGCATACCAGGTTGCTCGGGATGCTGGGCTACGGCCGCTGCGGCACCTGGCCAACTCCGCGGCCACCCTCACCCGTCCCGACCTGCACTACGACATGGTGCGGCCGGGAATCGCCGTCTATGGCCTGTCACCGGTTCCGGGAACCGATTACCGCCTCGCCCCCGCGATGACGCTGCGCTCCCAGGTTGCCATGCTGAAGCGAGTACCTCCAGGTGAAGGGGTGTCCTACGGCCACGTGTGGCATACCGATCGCGAGACTACCCTGGCCCTGGTGCCCGCAGGCTACGCAGACGGGGTGCCGAGGGTCCTTACCGGGCGGCTGGACGTGTGGCTGGGCGGGCGCCGGCGTCCGGTAGTAGGAAGGGTTTGTATGGATCAGGTGATGGTCGACTGCGGGGATGACCCGGTCGCCATCGGTGATGAGGTGATCTTTTTCGGTGCCGGCGCCAACGGTGCTCCCACCGCCGCAGAATGGGCGGACAAGCTGGGCACCATTCATTACGAGGTGGTCGCGGGAATGGTTCGTCCCCGGCTGGCCCGCACGGTGCTCAATCGCCAGCTGGCGGCCCCGAGCCCGGTGCTCGACCAGCAGCGAGCCGCCCGATGAGGCTGCGGAGGAAGTCTGCCGGTTGGATCGCCGCCGCCGGTGCGCTCGGCACGGTTGCGGCGGCCGCTGCCGTACACCACCACCGCATCGGCGAAGTACGCAGGCAAGCGGTGGACCTCGCGGACGAGCTGCCATGCCCGCTTCCACCAGATCGCGAGTACATGGTGTGGGCCGACGACGGGGTGGCGCTGTCCGTGGAGGAAGTTGACCCGGCCGACGGCGGAGCGCCCGAGCTCACCGCCGTCCTCATCCACGGCTACACGCTGGATCGGCGCGCCTGGTTGTTCCAGCGTCAGGGGCTGGCGCATTCCACCGCACCCAGGGTCCGCCAGCTGCTCTACGACCACCGCAGCCACGGTCGTTCCGGCCGTTCTCCCCGGGCCGCGTGCACCATCGAGCAGCTCGGTCGTGATCTCCATGCGGTGATCCAAGCCGTCGACCCCGAAGGGCCGGTGGTGCTCATCGGGCATTCCCTTGGTGGTATGACGATCATGGCGCTGGCCGAGCAGTATCCCGAGCTGTTCGTCGAGCGGATCTGCGGTGTGGCCTTCCTCAACACCAGCGCCGGCGAAATCGGCCGTTCCGGCCTGCCCAAGCCGATCCTGTCCCGGCGCAACCCGATGATGCCGGTGGCCAAGCAGCTGGCCCGCTGGGAGCCCAGCGCGCGGGTGATCGATCGCGGGCGTGAGATGGCTCGGAACCTGATCTGGAGCCTGACCCGCTCCCTGTCCTTCGGCGACGAGCGGGTTCACCCTGCGCTGGTCGAGCTGCTGTACATGATGATCAGAAAGACCTCATTCGAGGTGATGACCGACTTCCTGGAAGAATTCGGCCGCCATAACCGGTACGCGGCCCTAGCCGGTTTGCAGCACGCCAAAGCGCTGGTGCTCGGCACCGGCGGGGATCGGATGATCCAGTACCAACATTCCGAGGCAATCGCGGCGCTGCTGCCCCAGGCGCAGCTGGTGCACATTCCCGGCTCGGGCCACGTGATGATGCTCGAGCAGCCGGAACTGGTCAACGAGCACCTGCTCGACCTGCTGTCCCAATGCGCCGGCGCCGCAGCTTCCCAGGAGAAGAGCGCATGAATCTGGTGCTGGAGCTGCCGACTCCGACCGACACCGAACGCCTGGGTCGGGCCGTGGGTGCGCGCCTGCGCGCCGGCGACGTGGTGGTGCTTTCCGGCCCGCTGGGCGCGGGCAAGACAGTGCTGGTCCGGGGTATCGGCGCCGGGCTGGGCGTCCGGGGCCCGATCACGTCCCCAACGTTCGTGATCGCCCGCGAACACCCGCCACTGCCCGAGGGACGGGGCGTGCCGCTGGTGCACGTCGACGCCTACCGGCTCGGCGGTCACCCTGAGCTGGACGATCTTGATCTGGATACTGATCTACTCGCCGCCGCCGTAGTCGTGGAGTGGGGCGAGGGCCTGGCCGAGCGGCTGGCCGACGAGCACCTGCTGATCCGTCTTGCACGGAGCGGCGCGGGGGGAGACGGCGACCGCGACGACAGCCGTGTCGCGCAGTTGTCCGGACCGGACCGGTTGATCCCCGAACCGGCGTGCCTGACGGTCACCCGCCAGCCCGAAATGTCCCACCCGTAACGTCCCCATAAGGTCATCGTCTGTGCTCGTGCTGGCTGTGGATACGGCGACCTCCGCGGTGGTTGCCGGGTTGGTGTGGCTGCCCGTCGCGGGTGCACCCGAATTACTCGGCGAGCGTGTCACGGTCAATGCTCGGGCCCACGGTGAACTGTTGATGCCGTCGGTATCCGAGGTGATGGCCAGCGCCGGGGTCTCGCTGCGCGACCTGGACGCGGTGGTGTGCGGGGCGGGTCCAGGTCCGTTTACCGGGCTCCGGGTGGGCATGGTCTCCGCTGCGGCGCTGGGCGATGGCCTGGACATCCCCGTTTACCCGGTCTGCGGCCTGGACGCGATGGCCTACCGGGCTGGTGCAGGCAACGCGCTGCTCGTGGTGACAGACGCTCGGCGGCGGGAGCTGTACTGGGCACGTTATGACGCAGCAGGGCAGCGCGTCGAAGGTCCACACGTGGACCGGCCCGACGATGTGCCGCTGGCCGGGGTGACCCGGGTGGCAGGCGCGGGCGAGGCGCTGGGACTGCCGGTTGTGCCCCCACAGCATCCCGACCCCGCCGCACTGGTTGCCGTGGCGGCGCCGCAGCTGCGATCACCGGCGCCACCCGGTCCGCTGACCCCGTTGTACCTGCGCCGCCCCGATGCCGTGGTCCCCGGTCCAGCTAAGCGGGTGACGCCGGCATGAGCCTCGTCATCAAACCCATGGTGGCCGCTGACGCGCCGCGCTGCGCCGAACTGGAGCGCCTGCTGTTCGCCGGCGACGACCCGTGGAGCCCGCAGGCGTTCCTCGACGCGCTGGCCGCGGGTCACTACTACCTGTCCGCGCGTGACGGTGACTCGCTGATCGGCTACGCGGGGCTGGCCCGGGTCGGGGTGCAGGCAGAAGTTCACACGCTCGCGGTGGATCCCGCGCACCACCGGCGGGGCATCGGCCGGGCGTTGCTGCGCGCTGTCCTTGATCGGGCTCGAGGTGCCACGGTGTTTCTCGAGGTGCGGACCGACAACGACTCGGCGATCAGCCTGTACCGCAGCGAGGGATTCGAGGTGATCGGCACTCGCCGCCGTTACTACCGGCCGAGTGGAGCCGACGCGTTCACCATGCGCAGGCAGGCTGACCGGTGACCGGGATCGTGCTGGGAATCGAGACGTCCTGCGACGAGACCGGCGTAGGTGTGGTGCGGTTGTCGTCCGACGGCACCGTGACGTTGCTGGCCGATGAGATCGCCTCGAGCGTTGACGAGCACGCCCGCTTCGGTGGTGTGGTACCCGAGGTGGCGTCCCGGGCACACCTTCAGGCGATGGTGCCCACCGTGCGCCGCGCGCTGCAGCGTGCCGGTGTCACGCCGCCGGATGTGGATGCGATCGCGGTCACCGCGGGACCGGGACTGGCCGGTGCGTTGCTGGTCGGGGTAGCCGCGGCCAAGGCGTACGCGGCCGCGTGGGACGTCCCGCTGTACGGGGTGAACCATCTCACCGCGCACGTCGCGGTGGACACCCTGGAGCATGGACCGCTGCCTCCCGCGCTGGCCCTGCTGGTCTCCGGTGGGCATTCCAGCCTGCTGGAGGTGCCCTCGCTGGTAGCACCGATGCACCCGCTGGGAGCCACCGTCGACGACGCTGCGGGGGAAGCATTCGACAAGATCGCGCGGCTGCTGGGTTTGGGCTTTCCTGGCGGGCCGCACATCGACCGGATCGCGCAGGACGGTGATCCGAGCAGCATCCGGTTCCCCCGCGGCCTGACCGGACCGGGCGATGCGCCTTACGACTTCTCCTTCTCCGGACTCAAAACCGCGGTGGCCCGCCACCTCGAGGCACTGGGCCGCCGGCAAGTCCCGATCCCGATCGCCGACGTCGCCGCCGCCTTCCAGGAGGCAGTGGCCGATGTGCTCACCGCGAAGGCAATCCGCGCGGCCACCGACCGGGGCATCGACACTCTGCTCATCGGAGGTGGGGTAGCCGCCAATTCCCGGTTGCGGGCCCTGGCGCAGCAACGCTGCACGGTTGCCGGTGTGCGGCTGCGGGTGCCCCGGCCCCGGCTGTGCACGGACAATGGCGCGATGGTGGCCGCCCTCGGCGCCCACCTGCTCGCCGCCGGTGCACCGCCGTCACCGCTGAACATCCCCGCCGACCCGAGCCTCTCGATCACCACGTCCCTCGTCGGGGGCTCTTCACGTACCGCCAACCCGGCGTGGCGCTGCTGCTGATCACTCCCAACTTGGTGATGTCCCTGATAACCCGGACGACACCCCTGCCACCCTGGTTGAGTCTTTAGCACTCGGCGCAGTAGTCTGCTAGTTAGCACTCTGCCCGTCGGAGTGCTAGCAAGGGCCCGAGCCGCCTCGACACCCGCGACGGCGGGGTGGCAGGAGCCATCACCAGACAACCTGCCAGCTCTTCGAAGACCCCTGAAAGTGGAGGTCATACCGTGGCGAGCGTGAACATCAAGCCGCTCGAGGACAAGATCGTCGTTCAGGCCAGCGAGGCCGAGACGACGACCGCGTCCGGCATCGTCATCCCGGACACCGCCAAGGAAAAGCCCCAAGAGGGCAAAGTACTGGCCGTCGGCCCAGGACGCGTCAACGACAACGGCACCCGCATCCCCATGGATGTCAACGTCGGCGACGTCGTCATTTACACCAAGTACGGCGGCACTGAGGTCAAGTACAACGGTGAGGAGTACCTGATTCTCTCCGCGCGTGACGTGCTCGCTGTTGTCAACTGACGGTTCGTACCGTCGACAGTCAGTCGAAGCCAACTGATACCTCAACCGCCCCGCGACCCGGTAGGGGTCAGCGGGGCGGTTGAGGGTTAGCCCCGTACCCGCGAAGGGCCCGGCGGCCCCATCAGATCCGCCCGTGAGGAAGGCAGGCAATGCCCAAGCAGATTGCGTTCGACGAGACCGCACGGCGCGCGCTGGAGCGCGGAGTCGACCAGCTCGCCGACGCGGTCAAGATCACTCTCGGCCCGCGCGGCCGGAACGTTGTGCTTGACGATAGAAACAAATACATCGGCCCAACGATCACCAACGACGGGGTGACGATCGCGCGTGCGATCGAGCTGACCGACCCCTATGAAAACCTCGGCGCCCAGCTTGCCAAGAACGTGGCAACCAAGACCAACGACGTGGCCGGTGACGGCACCACCACCGCCACCGTGCTAGCCCAAGCGATGGTCGAGGGTGGCCTGCGTAACGTTACTGCAGGCGCCAATCCCACGGCCCTCGGACGGGGAATCGCGGCGGCTGCCGACGCGGTCGCCGACGCGTTGGCCGCTAAGGCAACACCGGTCACCGGCGAGCAGGCAATCGCGCAGGTCGCCACCGTGTCCTCGCGTGACCCGGAGATTGGTGCCCTGGTCGGCGAGGCGATGACCAAGGTCGGCGAGGACGGTGTCATCACCGTCGAGGAATCGTCGACGATGGCCACCGAACTGGAGATCACCGAAGGCGTCGCATTCGACAAGGGTTACGTCTCGCCGTATTTCGTCACCGACGCCGAGCGGATGGAGACGGTCCTCACCGACGCCTACATCCTGCTGCACCGGGAGAAGATCTCCTCGATCCAGGAGATGCTGCCGCTGCTGGAACTGGTCAGCCAGGCTGGCAAGCCGCTGCTGATCGTGGCCGAGGACGTCGAGGGCGAGGCGCTGTCCACCTTGGTGGTCAACGCGATCCGCAGGACCCTGTCGACGGTGGCGGTCAAGTCACCGTATTTCGGTGACCGCCGTAAGGCGTTCCTGGAGGACCTGGCAGTGGTCACCGGCGCCAAGGTGGTTGATCCAGAGGTCGGACTCAAACTCGCCGAGGTCGGTCTGGAGGTGCTCGGCGGGGCCCGGCGCATCGTGGTGACCAAGGACGACACCACCATCGTCGAGGGTGTCGGCAACCAAGCTGACATCGACGCTCGGGTCGCCCAGATCCGGCTCGAGATCGAGGAGAGCGACTCAGACTGGGACCGCGAGAAACTCCGGGAGCGGCTGGCCAAGCTCGCCGGTGGCGTTGCGGTGATCAAGGTCGGGGCGGCTACCGAAACCGAACTCAAGGAGCGCAAAGGTCGCATCGAGGATGCCGTAGCCGCTGCACGAGCCGCTGCTGAGGAGGGCATTGTCCCGGGAGGCGGCGCTGCGCTGCTGCAGGTTGCCGATTCGATCGACGACCTTGGCCTGACCGGCGACGAGGCCACTGGTGTTGCCATCGTCCGCCGTGCCTGCGCGGCGCCGTTGTACTGGATCGCTGCCAATGCCGGGTTCGAGGGCTCTGTCGTGGTGGCCAAGGTGCGCGAGGCGCAGTGGGGTCACGGCTTTGATGCCGAGACACAGACCTACGGAGACCTGGCTGCCGAGGGCATCGTGGACCCGGTCAAGGTGACGCGGTCAGCGGTGATCAACGCTGCCTCGATTGCCCGCATGGTGATTACTACGGAGAGTGCAGTGGTCGACAAGCCCGAGAAGGCGCCGCCGGCCGGCCAGGGGCACGGTCACGGCCATGGGCACGGGCATTAAGCACCGGCTCCGGTAAGCCACGCTAGGCGCTCGCCGCCAGCCTGCAACGGTGGGCACCGACCCCTGGGTCGAGCGCTGTTCGCCACGGTGGCCATATCACCCCTCCGACGGCCCCCAACCCCACTGTGGGGTGCGGGGGCCGTCGTTGCGGACTATCGGTAGCCGTAAATGCCCGAATCCTCCTTGTTAACGGTACTGCCGTGAGCTGCTCACACTCGGTAGAGTGAGCGCTGCTCCACATCGGTGATGCAGCAGTCCGGGGTACGGCTGACGGTCCTTGACGGAAATCCATCAGATCGTGTCAAGTTCCGGCTTCGCACGGCCGATAGGGAGATGGGCACATCAGTTGGCTGCAGGAGAGGAGTCCTTCCGTGACCGCAGTTCTCATCTGCGACGACCGGC
The DNA here is from genome assembly GCA_019241525.1 of Pseudonocardiales bacterium. GTDB lineage: Bacteria > Actinomycetota > Actinomycetes > Mycobacteriales > Pseudonocardiaceae. The sequence continues at coordinate 6,364 of JAFAWY010000068.1, read as the reverse complement.
GAAGCGTCCGCGAGGGGCTCACTCGGGTGATGTCCGCGGTTCCCGGTGTCGCCCGGATCGACTGCGTGGCACACGGTGACGAGCTGCTAGCTCGCTATTCCCGGCAGCCGGTGGATGTCGTCCTGGTGGGCACCCAGCGCGCAGTGCCCGCTGGTGTGGAGGCTACCCGCCGGTTGGTTTCGGCACATCCCCAGGCGAACGTCATCGTCTTCGGAGCCCCGGACGACGCCGGGAGCATCGCCGCGGCAATCGCTGGCGGTGCCCGTGGCTATCTACGCTGGGATGCGTCGCGTCCAGAACTCGTCGCGGCGCTGGCTCACACGCTTGCCAGCACGTCGGTACCAGCACCCCGACCTCCGTCCGATCCTGGGGTCCAGCTCACCGAACGGGAGTTGCAAGTCCTCCGCGGCATGAGCCAAGGCAAAAGTAATGGCCAGATCGGGCGCGAGCTTTACCTGTCCGAGGACACGGTCAAAACTCATGCCCGCAGGCTGTTCCGCAAACTCGGTGTCCGTGACCGGGCTCAGGCCGTCGCGCATGGCTTCCGCCGCGGTCTGGTGGCCTGACCGTGACTATCTAGCCCATGTAGGCCCATCTGAGGCCATCCGATCGCTTTCGCCGTGAAGGCCGGTGGCATCGCCACCGGCCTCGTTGCCGTTTGCTGTCAATCGCGTCGTATCTGCGGCGATACCGCGTTCCCTGTCCGATTTGTCTACCACTACGGTTACCCGCGAGGTGCCCGCGTCTCGGGATGGTGATGGATGGTCGAGACAGCGAATTGGCGACCGCCGATCGGGGTTCAGCCCGGTCGGTCCCTCGTCGTAACGGCAGGGCTGCATTCTGCGATGACCGCTGTGGGGGACGACCTCGAGGTCCTGATCGGCGACGCCGTCGATGGCAAGCCAGAAGCCGTCGAAGGCGTGCTCCGGCGGATCCGTCCCCTTGTGGTGCGGTATTGCCGCTCCCGAGTCGGCAGTCAGGAAAGAACGTTCGCTTCGGCGGATGATGTAGCCCAGGAGGTGTGTCTCGCGGTGCTCACGGCCCTGCCCAGTTACCGCGACCAAGGCCGGCCCTTTCTTGCCTTCGTGTACGGCATTGCCGCGCACAAGGTGGCCGACGCCCACCGGTCGGCGGCGCGTAACCGTGCCGAGCCGGTCGAAGAGGTGCCCGACACTCAGGACCTGGCCGACGGCCCAGAGGCACAGCTGATGCAGGCAGAGTTCGCCGACAAGATGACCCACCTGCTGGACATGCTGCCGGAGAAGCAGCGAGAGATCCTGCGTTTGCGAATCGTGGTCGGTTTATCGGCAGAAGAGACCGCCGAGGCAGTGGGCTCGACTCCGGGCGCAGTCCGGGTGGCGCAGCACCGGGCTCTCGGTCGGTTGCGCGGTGTATTGGCCGCTGAGGGGGTGGTCTGAGTGCCTGGTTGGGATGAGTACCCACACGCTGGCTACCCGAATGGGGATCCGTACGAGAAGCCGGCGGATCTAGCCGCGTTGCAGGCCGATGATGCGCTGCTGGACTTGATCGGCAGTGGTCGGTACATCCCGAGCGAATCCGACGACGAGCTGACCCGGGTGTTGGCCGCCTGGCGCCGCGAGGTGCATGCCGAACCGACCAGAGAACTGGTTGATACCAGCACCGCAATGTCGGTAATCCGGGCTGCTGCTCGCCGTCCAGCCACTCGCCGCCACCCGGTGTACGGCTCGGTCGCCGCCGCTGCCGCCGTGCTCGTGATCGCCTTCTCCGGGGTGGGCCTGGTCGCCAAGTCCGCGCAGCCCGGTGATCAGTTGTGGGGAGTGACCCAGGTTCTCTACAGCGACTACGCGCGCTCGGTGGAGACCGCAGCCGCGGTCCGAACGGAGCTCAACGAGGCCAAGGTGGCGCTGAATCAGGGCCATCCCGATCGGGCGAGGGCAGCGCTGGCGCACGTCCAGCAGCAGCTACCGGTCATCGGTGAATCCGAGGGCCTCACCGACCTCACTGCTCGCCACCGGCAGCTCGAGCAGAAGCTCAACGAGCCCCCAGATACTCAAGTGACGCCACCCAGCGCCCCGGTGTCTGGCTCGTCCACGCCAAGCAGTGCCACGACTGACACCACCAAATCGGCTAACCCCAGCGAGTCACCTAGCTCCACGAGCACCTCAACGACGCCGAGTACCACCGCCGAGATGCCCGACGGACCGTCTAGCACGCCATCCGACCAGTTCATGCCCAGCCAGGATCGCTATCGCCATTACCGTCCGGGTGCCGGTATGCCCGGAAGTGGCAGCCAGGATAGAAGCGGCAGCGTGGACAACAGGCGCTCTACCCCAGGTAGCCCGGGTATGCCTGGCCCTGGCGGTAGCGCCACCGGTGACACGACGACCGGACCTCAGCAGGGAGTCGACTCTTCCACGCCAAGCCCACCCGCCGAACCCAACTCCCCGAGCCCGCCGACGGACCATGTCGGCGACCCCCGTTCTCGGGGCGGCTTTTCCCAGTTCTGTGATCATGCCGTCCCGCGGCCGCGGTTCTGCGGCTGAGCTGCTCAGCCACCGTTTTCGGCAAGTACCGCGTCGGTGTAACCGCGGCAGTATTCCCAGCTGACGTAACCGGCGGGATCCGGATCGTAGGCGGGCTCGTGCGGGCGCATCCGGCCGGCTTCGAGCAGCTGCTGCAAGCTGGCCCGGAGCAGCTGCCAGTCGTGGTAGTGCTGCTCAGCGCAGTCAGGGCAGTCCACGACGATGCCGCGTATTCCACGGGGAGCCAGCAGGGCCTGGTAGACAGCCAGATCGCTCAGGTCAGCGAGCAGGCCGGCCCGCTCGTCGTCGTCCAACGGTTCGTCGATGCCATCGTCGGCGCTGTCCAAAGCTTCCAGCGCCAGAGCCGGATCCTCCGGATCTCCAGCGAAGGGGTCGGGGGGAAGTGAGTCGTGCACCACGGCTGAACGGTACCCGCCTGGGCAATGGCTGGTTTTGCACGGTCGGAGAACTGATGGCTGCGCCAGATACCATCGTCATATGACCAGCGAGCTGTCAGGGTCCGGTGTCCCGTCGAAGTTCGCGCTACTCGGTCTGACTTTCGACGATGTCCTGCTGCTGCCCGCCGAGTCTGATGTGGTGCCCGCGGAGGTCGACACATCGACAAAACTGTCCCGCAATATCACCCTGCGGGTGCCGCTGGTCTCCTCGGCGATGGACACGGTGACCGAGGCGCGGATGGCTATCGCGATGGCCCGGCACGGTGGAATGGGGGTGTTGCACCGCAACCTGCCCGCGCAGGAACAAGCCGCGCAGGTGGAACTGGTCAAACGCTCCGAGGCCGGCATGGTGACCGACCCGGTGACCTGCCAGCCGGACAACACTCTGGCTGAGGTGGACGCCCTGTGCGCCCGCTACCGGATATCTGGCTTGCCCGTGGTCGATGCCGACGGGGTACTGGTCGGCATCATCACCAACCGGGACATGCGCTTCGAAGTCGATCACAACAAGCGGGTCGCCGAGGTGATGACCAAGCCGCCGTTGATCACAGCACAGGTCGGGGTCACCGCGGAGGCGGCGCTGGGCCTGCTGCGCCGGAACAAGATCGAGAAACTGCCCATCATCGATGGGCACGGCAGGCTGCGGGGGCTGATCACGGTCAAGGACTTCGTGAAGACCGAGCGCTACCCGCTGGCAACCAAGGATCCCGACGGCCGGCTGCTGGTAGGCGCCGCGATCGGGGTCGGTGAAGAAGCCAAGAAGCGGGCTGCGTTGCTCGTCGAGGCCGACGTCGACGTGCTGGTGGTGGATACCGCGCACGGGCACTCCCGCGGGGTGCTCGGGATGATCGCCGCGCTGAAGGCTGAGGTTGGCGACACCGTCGACATCATCGGCGGCAATGTGGCCACCCGCGCAGGTGCGCAGGCGCTGGTTGACGCCGGCGCGGACGCGGTCAAGGTCGGGGTCGGCCCTGGATCGATCTGTACCACCCGGGTGGTGACCGGCGTGGGAGTGCCGCAGATCAGCGCCATTTACGAGGCAGACCAGGCCTGCCGGCCGGCGGGTGTGCCCGTGATCGGTGATGGCGGTATCCGGTTCTCTGGGGACATCGCCAAAGCCATCGTCGCGGGGGCCAGCGCAGTCATGCTGGGTGGACTGCTGGGTGGCACCGCGGAAGCACCGGGTGATCTGATCCTGGTCGACGGCAAGCAGTACAAAACCTACCGCGGAATGGGTTCGGTAGGCGCTATGGCATCGCGGACGGGGGGCAAGTCCTACTCCCGGGATCGCTACTTCGCCGATGATCTGCTGTCTGACGACAAGCTGGTGCCGGAGGGCATCGAAGGCCGGGTTCCCTTCCGGGGGCCGCTGTCGCTGGTTGCCCACCAGCTGGTGGGTGGTTTGCGCGCGGCCATGGGGTACGCCGGCGCAGCGACGATTCCAGAGTTGCAAGAAGCACAGCTGGTGCGGATCACCCCGGCCGGCCTCACGGAGGGACACCCGCACGGCATCACCATGACGGTGGAAGCCCCGAATTACGCGGTGCACTGAGATGCGCGATCTCGTGGAGATCGGCATGGGCCGTTCCGCGCGGCGCGCCTACAGCTTCGACGACGTCCACATCGTGCCGTCGCGGCGCACCCGTTCCTCCCGGGACGTGTCCACTGCCTGGCAGATCGACGCCTACCGCTTCGACATCCCGCTGGTGACGCATCCCACCGACGCGATCGTGTCCCCGGCGATGGCGGTCCGGATCGGTCAGCTCGGCGGGCTGGCAGTGCTCAACGCCGAGGGACTATGGGGCCGCCACGCCGACGTCGACAAATTGCTGTTCCGGCTCACGTCCGCGATGGATGAGGCCGACGAAGCGGCAGCGGTGCGCCTGCTCCAGCAGTGGCACGCGGCACCGATCCGGGTAAACCTGCTTGCCGAGGCGATCGGTCAGATCGCCGCCGCTGGGGTGACGGTGGCTGCCCGGGTCAGCCCGCAGCATGCGCGGGAACTGGCCCCGGATCTGCTGGCCGCGGGGATCGAGATCCTCGTCGTACAGGGCACCATCGTCTCAGCTGAGCATGTCTCCCGCGCCGCGGAGCCGCTCAACCTGGTGGAATTCATTGCCTCGATGGACGTCCCGGTCATCGCTGGGGGGGTGGGCGACTACCGCACCGCGATGCACCTGATGCGCACCGGGGCGGCGGGAGTGATCGTGGGCTACGGGGCAGGTGACAGCACGTCGACTGCTGATGTGCTGGGTATCGGAGTGCCGATGGCCACCGCTGTCGCTGACGCCGCGGCCGCCCGGCGGGATTACCTTGACGAGACCGGCGGGCGCTATGTGCACGTGATCGCCGACGGAGGCATGCGCAACAGCGGGGACCTGGCCAAGGCGATCGCCTGCGGGGCTGACGCGGTGATGCTGGGTGAGCCCCTGGCCAGCGCGGTGGAGGCACCGGGTAACGGGCTGTACTGGACTCCCGCCGCAGCACACCCGTCGTTGCCGCGCAGCCACGTCATCGACGTGCCCGAACGCTCGGTCGGCATCGATACCCTGCTGTTCGGCCCATCGAGCGACGCCAGCGGCACTGTGAACCTGTTCGGCGCGCTACGCCGCGCCATGGCCAAGTCCGGCTACTCCGAACTCAAGGAATTCCAGAAGGTCGGCCTCACCGTCCGCTCCTGACCCCACCCTTACCCGCAGTCTGGATGCAGACTGCTGTTTTCGAGGGCTCTAAAACCGCAGTCTGCATCCGGATCGAAGGCCGCGCGTGCCGACCTGGCTGTTTGCGGGTAGAGACCCTGCCAGCTGCGAAGAGACCCGTCAAACCTCGATACAGAGCGCAGCGGACTAGACGCGCTTTGATGGTCAGCGGGCCCCGTTCCCCACGTTTTCCCCACGATCACGGCGGCCGAGAGCCTTTTTGGCGTGTCTGGGCCCTTCCATGCACACGACTAGCGAGTGGGCGAGGTTACCGACGGCGAAGCCGTGGGGTTCGGAGTTGGTACTGCGGCGGGGGGCTTAGCTCCGGCGAGTTTGTCGCCGGTGAGGTCGGCGCCGGTGAGGTTGGCGCCGGTGAGGTTGGCGCTGGCGAGGTTGGCGCCGGCGAGGTTGGCGCCGGCGAGGTTGGCGCGATGCAGGTTGGCGCCGGCGAGATTGGCGCCGGTGAGATCCGCTCCAGCCAAGTCCGAGCGCTTCAGATTGGCCCCCGCGAGATCACACTTCGGGCAATCCTTGGCGCGGCCCGCCAAAATGTCGGCCGCCGGCTCGCCGGCCAGCCCCGCAATCGGCGATGCCAACATGAGCCCCAGCACCAAGGCTGACAGACAGCGCGTCATTTGCTGATGCCCTTCCTCCCCCGATCCGGTTTTTCGATGTCGGCCTTTCAACTATCATCCTCGATATG
>JAFAWY010000071.1 GCA_019241525.1 Pseudonocardiales bacterium | reverse complement strand
GCCGCCCGTCACCCGGCAGCAGTAGTCGTGGATGTCGAACACCGCGGCGCCGGGGGCGTGCCGTTGCACATTGCCCAGTAGCCGGACGATTTCGACCATCAGCCCGGTTTCCTCGGCTACCTCGCGTATCACTGCTTGGGTGTCGGTCTCGCCGGATTCCACCCGGCCGCCGGGCACCGACCAGCGCCCCTGACCGGGTTCGCGTGCTCGTCGGACCAGCAACAGCCGGCCCGCCTCGTCGAAGATCACTGCCCCGACGCACCGAATCTGCTGCTCAGCTCTGTCTGTCATCAGCGATCACGGTAGTACCTTCGCGGGTCTCGCCGCTTGATCGATGGGAGGAATGCGCGGACAATGTGATCCTCGGCGTAGCGTCCGCTCGGGCGCAGCGGCGAGGCAGGTGGGTCACGGTGAGTGCAAAGACGATGTGGGCAGCGTTGATATGATTGGTCGAGCGTCCAGCGTCCTGCTTAATCCCGCCGTGGAGCGCCGGGTGATCCGGGTGCGGCGGCACTGGGCGGTGCTGATCATCCCGCTGCTGCAGACCATCGGGGTTCTGATCGCGGCTGTCGTGCTGTCCAAGCTGATCAGCGCAGCCGGCATCGATCTCTGGTTGCTGCAGTCGTTGCTGTGGTACATCGCCGTCGCGGCGTTGATCCGCTATGCCTGGAAGGTGCTGGAGTGGTGGGTTGAAGTCATCATCGTCACCGATAAGCGGTTAATGAAGACCAGCGGCATTATCCAGACGAAAAACTCGATGATGCCGATTACCAAGGTGACCGACATGAGCTTCCTGCGGCCGGTGCTCGGGCAGATCCTGGGTTACGGCACGGTGCGGGTGGAGTCGGCCGGTCAAAAGCAGGATTTGGAATACCTCAAGTTCCTGCCCCAGCCTGAAGAGGTCTTCCAAGCGGTCTCCGAGCTGATCTTCGGCGACAAGAAGCAACCTCGGTCGCACATGCTGGAGCCGCCGCCCAGCGCTCGCCGCAGGCGCCGGCCGCGCCTGAAGTGGTCCAATCCGGAGCGGGGATTGCCGTAAATCTGGGGTAGTTGGGCAGACTGGCGCTGGTGCGTATCGATTTGCACGCCCACTCCACCGCGTCGGATGGAACGGATACCCCCGCGCAGCTCGTGGCCGCCCACCGGGCACAGGTACGGCAAGCGCGCCACCACCGACATCCTCGTGTTGGCTTTCAAGGGACGAGCCTTCCGCTGCCTAGGCACCCTGCTCATCCGCCAAGGCGGCCAGCAGGTCCTCTACGGCAGCGCCCTAGCTGTGGCCGCCACCATCCAGACCTGGTCCGCCGACACCGACACGCCCGTCGCCGACCTCACCACACCGCCGTGCACTGATCTCAATACGACTACGATTCGCGATCACAAGGCCACCCGTTGCGACGATCACTGGAATCCGCCTGAAGAAAACCGCACCAGCCGGGGCCAGATCAGCTGATCACACTCAAGGCTCAGGTAAGTCACTCCAACGCCGAAAAATGCGCTATTGAACGCATCTATGAACCATAGCAACTCCGCCATTTGTCGGTGCTGGAGACTCGGCTGTGACCAGCCGGCCGCATGCGTCAAGATCACCGGGCAGCTACCAGGCAAGCCGACCCTACGACGACGGATCACCTACTGGTCAGCAAAAAGCCGCAACAACATGACCCGCACGCTATGCCAGTTGGACTGCTCCCTCATGTACGATACCGGCCGAGATCACACTGACCTACCCGGATGACTGGCGCACGGTCGTCCCAGACGGACAGACGTGCTACGCGCACCTAACAGCCCTGGTCAAGCGTTTATCAGCATGAGTGGGGCGAGGATTGGCTTGGGCCGTGGAGGGGGAGTTCCAGGGCCGCGATGCGCCACACTTCCATCTGCTGATGACACCGCCGCACGGTAAGAGCTCAACCGGGCTGCACTTCCGTCAGTGGGTATCGCAAGCGTGGGCTGAAGTGGTCGGTCACCCGGATTCGGAGCAGTTTCGCAAGCACGTGGGGGCCGGGACGAAGGTCAACTATGCCGAGGGGTTGAGATGCCGGGACTCCAAGCGAGTAGCGATCTATTTCACGAAGCACGGCCAATTCAAAGCAAAGGAATACTAAAATTGCCCACCGACGGAGTGGCTGGAATCGGGTAAAAACATCGGACGGTTCTGGGCGTACTCGGGCTCAAACCAGCCCGACCGGCCGTCCAAGTTGCTCCCCAGGACAGCGTACGGGCTGGCCGGCTATTGCGACGCTGGGCACGTGCGCAGGGCACCACCCGACAGATCGTGGTCAAGCGGACCCGTGGCGGTGCGGCAGTGTCGGCGTACTCCGAGGTGACCGGGTTAGCCGGTGCTGCCGTACTGGATTCTCGCAAGGCCCGGTATTGAACGAGCCGGGTGCGGGTGAACCGATTACCGACGTGCCGGGGCTGGGTATCGGTCAACGATGGGACGGAGTTCTGCTCACAGGTCGCTCGGTGGCTGGCGCTAGCAGAACAGACAGGTGTCCAACAGGGACGGCTAAGGTCGCCTCAGATGTCGCTTCTGTCGGTCCTGAAGGACATGAGGTTGAGATGGCGGCCCCGGCAGCGGTTCCTGCAACAGAATGCCGGTGCCAACCCTGGCGCCAGCATGGCCTCACCGTGGGACGGCTGCTCCAATCCCGCCATGATCTTAAGCATTGTGGACTTGCCGGCGCTGTTAGGGCCGACCACGCCGATCTTCGCGCCGGTGCAAGACCAGCGTGACATCATCGAGGATCAGCTTATCGCCGCGCGACACCCGCACGCGGTTCATCTGGTAGATCCACTTCATCGAAGTTCCTTGGTTGTTAAGTGACAAACCCAAAGTTGAAAGGCGGGAGGGCCAGCATCCGCAGCGCGGCACCAGAACAACCCCTCGACGCGGGAAGAATCAGGAATCACCACGGACAAAGTGATGCATTAGCTACGGCCTGATATACGCGCCAGCGCTGACGTCGACACCATGCACTACGCCGCGCCGGGAAAGACGGCCAGCCAGCGTGTCGAACGAACTTTTACCCGGCCGCCTTGTCGTAAGGGATAAGGTGATTGAGCAGCCCGGTGCGCGAAGGAGACCGGTTGGCGATGCATACCTACAGAGTGGCTGGCGTGGTCTTGGGCGCTGTGGTCGCCGGATTTCTCGCTGGTTGCGGCGGCACGATAGACACGGCACCGCAGTCGCCCGCGCGGTCCGCCGTCGCTGCTGGCCAGCAGCGACACAACGACGCTGATGTCAGGTTCTTGCAAGACCTGCTTCCACACCACGTTCAGAGCGGCAGGATGACAGACCTGGCGCGTACCAAGGCGGCATCGCCGAGGGTGAGGGCGCTCGCCGCCCGGATCAGGGCCGAGCAGGATCAGCAGGTCACCCGGATACGCGATCTTCTTGGCGCCTGGGGTGTTCCGATACCTGCTGGTGGCGGCAACGGTCAAGTGCCGGGGATGCTCAGTGACCAGCAGATACAGCAGCTTAGTTCGGCCAGCGGCAATGATTTCGACCAGACGTTTCTGCGGTTGATGATTGACCACCAGCAGGGCGCGATCCAGCTGGCTCAGACCGAGTTGGCGCAAGGCAGCGATCCACAGGCTCGCCGGATCGCCCAGGACATCGTCACCCGGCAGCAGATCGTGGTCAACCAGATGCAAAAGATGCTCCAGGCGATCTGAGCCGGACGGCTCACTTGGTCAGCCTCTTATCATTGTGCGTATTACGTCTGTCAGGGGGCAAGTGCGGCGCGGTCGCCCGCAACAGGGTTGATTTGCCCGCGCCGTTGAGACCGATCACGCCGAGCACCGTGACCTGGGGGATCCGGGTGCTCGGCCGTCGGGGCAGATCGTGCCGTGTCGTTGCGTCTGTCATATCTGATCTTTCTCCAGCTTGTGCTGCAGATACCACCGGCACCGGTCCGCGGCACCGACACGACCTGGCGGCAGTTCCTGCGCGCCCAGGCATCGACGATGCTGACGTGTGACTTTTGATGTGGACTGCGCGGTGACGCTCAAGCGGATCTTGTGCAGTTCGTGATGGAGGTCGGCAGCCGGTCGGTGCACCTGGTTGGCGCGACGACGAACCCCGACGGCCGATGGACCATTCAGCAGGTCCGCCACCTGGTGATGGATCTCGGCGACCGGGTGTCCCCGCCTATGACTCGTCGCTGACCGATGCCCAGTGGGCGGTGATCGGGCCGTTGCTGCCCCGGCGCAGCCCCGCGTTGGTGGCCCCGCCGGTGCATCCCGTCGCCTCCTGCTGGGACACGGTGTCGTAGGTTGGGGGCGAAGTTGCCGCAAGGAAGCGGGGACGCTTGTGGCGACGTGGTCAACGAGGATGCGCGAGCACCAAGTGCTCGGCGAGCAGATCTCTGCGCTGTGTGCCGAGAGTAAGCGGACAGGCAGCAGGTTTGTCGTGGGGGCATTGGATGCGCTGCGGTGGCTGGCAGAAGGCGGACCTGCGCCCTGACCAGACACGTTGCGTGCACACCCGTTGTCCCACGGACGGTGGTTCGGGAACTCGCGGTCGCCGAGGGGCAGATCTACGAACGAGATGCAGCGCAGAGCCGCTCCGCCTAGGGAGTCCTGCACGCGCTGATGTGGGCGCAGTACGCGACCGCGGCACCACCAGTGGCGACCGAATCGACGTCTCCAGCCTTTGGCGGAGCGCGCAGACGGGATCATGCGTCCCGGTATCCGGCCAGTCGCAGCTCATATGTCAGTATGAGGGCCGCGTCACGAGACCGTGGCGCGAATGACGGATATCAGCCTGCGGTAGCGGATCAGGTGGGGTAGCGCAGGACGGTTGCGAGGTCGCCGCCACCGGGCACGTCGTTCCGGCGGATCGCGAGCAGGCGCGCTCCTGACAGCCAAGCCCGCCGTGTGATCTCATCGACGACATCGATGCTGCCCGGGTCTTGCTCGGTGCCGAACCGCACGGCTCCGTCCTTGTCGACCTCGCCGGGCACGACGCTGTCGATGTCGACGAACAGCGTGTCGACCGCGCCTCGGGTGATCAGCTGGGCGACGGTGGCGACGTCTGTCGATGTGCGGTTCTGCCCGGCTCGCTGCCCGAACAACGCGTGCAGGTCGGCGAGCTTGCCCGCGTAGTACCGGTCCAGGACGGTCCTAGCCTGTTGTACCAGCTCGACGTCCGAGACGGACTCTGGGTTGCCCGGCACCGACTCCGGCACCACGTCCGGATAGCGGCACACCGATCGGAAGATCGAGTCCAGTGGCTCGGTCGCGGTGATCACCAGGGGGACCCCGTGTCCTGGCAATACCTCGCGCAAGGCGTGGTCGATTCGCCGGGCGTATTGGCGGATCCGCACCTTCTGACCCTCGTCACCCTGCAGCCGCCGTATCGGCGCTCGGTCCTTGATCGACGATTTGCCCGCGGCCGTGGCCACGTCGCTGGGCATGTCCGGTACGCGCACGAGCACCGGCGGTGCGCCCGGAACGGTCTCCAGCAGCCGCACCCCGCCCTGGGCGAGCGCGAGCACGAACGCGGTCTGCGGGAAGGTCACCGCCCGCATGAGCGGCTTGACATGCAGCCGCTCACTCCCGACGGCCAACTCCATCAGCCGGTTCGGCAGCCGGAAGGTGCGCAACCAGGCCGGGGTAGCAAACACCGCGAGCGTTCGGGCCTGGCGCCGCCAGAAGCCGTCGTCCTTCTCGAGGTCTGCCAGCGCCTCCTCGACGGCAGCGAGGTCGTTCTTGTCGGCCCCGGCCAGCTGGTCGAGTGCGGCCCGGGCCAGATTCTTGAACGCGATCCGCTCCGCTTCGCCCGACGAGGCCGGCTCCGTCGGAACATACAACGAGACCGACGTCGGGAACGCGGCAACCCACAGCGCGTCGATCTCGGCCCGGGTCGGGATGTCGGTGTACAGCGTCATGCCAGCTCCTTCATCGCCTGTTTTCGTCCGCTGTCCCGGCCGCCGTGGTGCACTGAGGCTTATTCACGCAGCCCGGAGGCTAATTCATAAGCCTCCCGAGAACAGTGGGTTCAGCCGAGCCTGACAGTTCTTTGACCGTAGTGTGCTCACAATTTCTGCACAATCGGTGAATAGCGCGTGTCATGCTTGAATGGCAACGGCTCCAACCGTTTTGTTTCGTT
>JAFAWY010000036.1 GCA_019241525.1 Pseudonocardiales bacterium | reverse complement strand
AACACGGCGCGCTCGAGGGCGCCGAGCAAGGCCAGGAACGCCCCAATTATCGACAGAAAAGTTCCAATAACCCACAAAATGGCACTATGGATCGACAGCCCGACGATGAGCAAATAACACCCAGAGCGATCACCCGTTCGTAAGTCCGCGGGGAGCGGGCCGTCGAGTCCACCCAGCAGGTCACAGCACGTCCATGGTCAGAACTGCGCCAGGCCGATGGGACGCTACTCCAGCCGCAGCGTGCAACATCAGTAATCGCTGCGGCGCCGAGCATAAGCTGCACGGGCTACGCCACCGACAAACAGCCATGCAACGGCGCTGATGCCGGAAAGCGGGATGAGCGGCTGTCGCGCCTCCTTCAGATGGCAAGGGCGAGTTCAGCAAAGGCCGTCGAGAGCCGACACCCCGGATCGACGTCCAGACCGAATTCGTCATGTCTACGACGGTGTTCTGTACGAGGCGTGTCCGATGCTAATCAGGCGGGTCGAGCGAAGCCGCTTCAGCCTGCGCATCGGCCAAAGCCAGTCGGTGGACGGCCCCGGCGGGCTGATCGTGGTGGAGCACGGCTCCCGGCGGCGACGGTGGCAACGGCAACCAACTAAGGGCACCACATCGATCACGGACCGTCAGCCAAGCAGCAGGCTGTGGGCCAAAACATCCGCGAAGCTGAAGCGACGACGACACCATCATGATCCTGTGTGCCAACCGAAAAAGTACGCGCATGGAGGCACAAGCCGGGAGCGCGGGGCGGTGAGCGCCCGCAGGTGGTGTGATCGGGCCTGGACGTGGCTCTGTGGCCCACCACCATCCGACTCCAGCATATTGACCGACATGGGACCGCTTAACGGCCGACCATTCGATTTCGCGACTCATGGTAATGGTTCGCCGAATATCGTTAACGTCGTGACCCGCGTCGCCGCATTGATCTGACTTCCAATAGACGTAGACGATGCGGCCCAAGATGAGACCACGACCGCACTGCGTCCCGTGCACGGGACGCTGAGATGGGATAAACCAGCAGCGAAGGCCTTTGGCTCCGTAGTCGCATACAGGCCCCCGCAAGGACCTGGAATTTCTCCGTAGAAGAGGTTAATTCTTAGGTTCACGTCCGAGGAGGGCGGGCCGGTCTTTGACACCTTCGTTCGTCCAGGTTCACTGTGGCGGGGACCGGCTGGCCGTCCCGAACGACCTCCCCTTCGGGGGATGCAGGTGCCCGGGCTAGCCGTTGCCGTTGGAGACCCCCATGACTTACGTGATCACCGAGGCGTGTGTAGAGGTCAAGGACAAATCCTGCATCGACGAGTGCCCGGTCGACTGCATCTATTGAAGGTGCTCGGATGCCTACATCGACCCCGACCAGTGCGTTGATTGCGGAGCGTGTGAGCCGGTCTGCCCGGTCGAGTCAATCTACTACGAAGATCAGGTCCGATGCAGTCCAAGCCGTTCACCGTGGCCAACGCAGAGTTCTGCGCGGGGTTGAGCTCACCGGATGGTCAGCTAAACGACTCGAACGTTGCGCATGACCATCCGTTGGTCGCCAGACTGCCAGTGAGCAACTCGGAAAAATAGGAAAAACGCTCGAATTGTGGGGAACCCGGCGAGCGAACTACGCGACTTATCCTCTGACCGCCAACTGTCCATCTGATCAAGGCGCGTTGACGGAATCGCGGTCGCCCACTTGTCCTCCAAGTCACTCCCTTTCCGAGTGGCATGCGCCAGATCAAGGAGGCTGGCATGGCTGTGGTCGCGAAGTACAGGGGAAAAACGCCGACCCGTCGACCGGTTGGCACCCATCAGGTCACCGAACGTACCGCGCCGGGCAAGTTCCTGCGCACGGTGTGACGTACGCACTTCTACGCGGCCATCTTCGCTGCGCCCATTCTCGCCCTTATGGCGATCACCGGTCTGGTCATCATGTACACCGAACCGATCACCGGCCTCCTGCACCCGGGAAGCGCCCGGGTGGCGCCCCACGGTCAGCCGGCCCTGGGACTGGGACAGCAGCAGGCTCAGGCTGACGCGGCGGCTCCACCGGGGGCGACATTGTTTCGGGTGACCCCGAAGGAGCCCGACCGGGTCACCGAGTTTTACTACTCCTCCGGGCCGGTCGGGGTGCCGTATTTCGAGCTGAAGGACTCCGATGTCACGTATGTCTACGTCAATCCCTACGCGGGCAACGTCACCGCGACCGGTCATCCCGGTGACGATGTGGTCGGCTTGGCCAACCGGCTGCACGGCACGCTGAACAATGAGTCGGTCACCGTTGCGCTGCCCTCCCTGGCCCACCTCATCGCCCCCGGTGACAATCCGGACGCCATCGTGCACGTCCCCCTTGGTGACCTGATCATCGAAATCGCGATGGGGTGGGCGCTGGTGTTGGCGCTGAGCGGGCTGTATTTGTGGTGGCCACGGCGCAGCCAAAAGGGCAAGCACCTGCTGGCCCCCCGGATCCGCGCGAAGGGCCGGCTGAAATGGCGAGACCTGCAAGCCACAAGCGGCATCCTCGCCATCTCTATGGTGCTCGTCTTCATCACCACGGGCATGCCCTGGTCGGAGTACTGGGGCACGACCTGGAATGCCGTAAATACCACGCTGACTCCAGGCAGCCAGGTCGACGTGCCCTCCACGCTGGCCAAGGCTGGCGACCTCGACCGCTTCGGCAAGCGTATTTCCTGGGCGACGCAGCAGGACTTAGTGCCCGCCTCGGCACCCTCAGAGCACCTGCATTCCGGCGGTATCCACGGCGGGGACGGTTCTGGCCCCGGCACGACCGTGGTCGAGGCCGGCTTGCCAGAAAGGTTGTCGCTCACCGATGTCGTTCGCGCGGCCCACCAGGAGGGCATGCAGCCCGGCTACGACATCGTCTTGCCGGTTAACCAGAAAAACGACAACGGTGAGATGATCTACGGCAGCTACCAGCTGGCCAATCCCTGGCCGGGTCGGCTCAGCACCGAGAAAACGGTCTACCTCGACCAGTTCACCGGCAAGAAGCTGGCAGACAGCGACACCAGTTCCAAGGGTGCGATCGGCCAGGCCACCGAATTCGGCGTGCTCACCCACATGGGCACTCAATTCGGGCTGGTCGACCGCATCATCATGACAACCGGCGCGTTGCTGCTGCTGGTCAGCATCGGCACCGCACTAGTGATGTGGTGGATCCGCCGCCCGGACGGGCGCCTGGGCCTACCCAAACGCCCCGCGGACCCGCACCTGCCGTGGACCCTTGCCCTGCTAGGGCTCGTGGTGGCGGTCATTTACCCCCTTTGGGGAGTGTCTGCGCTGGTGGTGATCCTGCTTGACCGCTTGGTGATCCGCCGGGTACACCGCCTGCGCTCCCTTGCTGGTATGCCCGCCACCACCGAAACAAAGTCCCCGTCCTGAACACGGGCCCGAGCGCGGAAAAATCTGGCCCGCGCCAGCACGCGTCAGGGCTGCCCGGCCGAAGTACCGCACAGCGGGCCGCGGGGTTGGTGATGACTTCAGTCGGGGACGGCCCGTGCTAAGCGCGCGGGTGAAAAATCGGCGGGTGGCCGCCATGTCAAGCTTGGCGGAGCCCAGAACGTCGATGACCTGGCCGGACTGATCGATAGCCGGTAAAGGTATCCCCGCCGCCCGACGATCCTCGCTCCGTTGGGCGGGCGGCAAACCCGATACTTTCGGTTCCCGGGTGGCTGTTATGACGCCCGCCCAACGG
This sequence comes from Pseudonocardiales bacterium, assembly GCA_019241525.1. Lineage (GTDB taxonomy): Bacteria > Actinomycetota > Actinomycetes > Mycobacteriales > Pseudonocardiaceae. The sequence continues at coordinate 10,534 of JAFAWY010000036.1, read as the reverse complement.
AGCGAGGGCACGAAACGAGCGCTGCACGTCTGCGGCCATCTGATCAGCGGGAAGAACCGCCAGGTGGTAACAGCGAGGGGTGAAGCTCAGATGGGCATAGGAGTGGCTGGCCAGCTCAGAGTTCGGGTCGGCGGCGATCCGGCGGGTCAGGTCGGGATAGCGCTCGACCCAATTTGCCTGCCAAGAAAAACGTCGCGGGAGTATGGCTGCGGTGCAGCTCGTCGATCACCGACCTTGGCATAGGACTGCACCTTGCTGGTGTTGAGCAGCCGAAGCATCGCGTCGGTCATGTTGGAATCAAACGTTAAGGCGATCTTGGGTGGCGCACGATCAGCACCATGCCCAGACTCACCAGCGCAGCCATGCACCGCTGCGCGCGGTATCCGAGCCTCGTCACCGAGGAAGCTTCCCAGCCCGCCGTCAGCGCCTCCCCACCACAGCTCGGTCTTGACACCTCCAATCGAATAGGCACGAGCGCAGACGACCTCGGACATCCGTGCGCCGCCGACACCGGGCCTAGTCACGGTCGAGCGATGTGTTTCTCGGCTGCGGGTCAGCTGCTGGCTGAGAGCGTGATTCACCATCATGAGATGACTAAATCCTCGCGACCGGGGAAATCTCCTTACTAGGGCAAATGCCGCAGAAAGGAGAGACCGTGTTGCCGCCCACACGTGCTGTGGTTGTCTTAGCCGGGCTCGTCATGACCACTCTGCTCGGTGCTGTCGGTGCCGGCACCGCGACCGCTGGCACATCCTCAACCGCATCCGTCGCCGCGCACCCACAAACGGCTGCGGTACCGACGGGTGTACAACCAGCAGCCGCAACCTCGGTGTCGGTGACACCGTGTGCGGTAGCCGCGAAGGCGTGCATGAATCTGTCGACCCACCAGGCTTGGCTGACCGACGGGGCGGGGCACGTGATTAACGGGCCCGTCGCTGCTCGCGGGGGCACGCCAAGCGCCCCGACCCCGGTGGGCACCTTTCACGTTCTGTCTAAGGACAAACACTTCTACAGCACCCAGTTCCACGCCCCGATGCCCTACTCCGTTTTCTTCTATCCCGGCGACGCTTTCCACGCTGACAACACTGCTGTGCCCTCCAACGGCTGCATCCATCTGAACTGGTCCTCAGCGCAGCAGTTCTACAACACATTGCATCTCGGGGACCAGGTCCAAGTCGTCGCCTGACACGCGGTGGCCTAATCGAGCTCAGCGGTGCTGTTGCGTTGTCGCGTGGTAAGCAGGGTGGCGCGCTGGGGACTGTTGCACAGCGGGAAGACGTCGTTCGACATACTCAAATACATGCGCGGTGTTCATCCGGATGCAGCAGGGGAGTGCCACCTGCCACCAACAGCGACGGTGCTGCACCCGGCATCCGTCAGGACCGGTCCACCGACGCCTCCCAACCCAGCCCAGCCCAAATGTCATAAGGTCGCTGCTCGATTACGGCCTTGTCGGGAACGATGTGGTACACGGCCTAGTGGCTGAGCCGCTTCCGGGGAAAGTATCTACCGGTAATCCGTGACGATTCGGGCCGCCGGACGTCTTCAGATTCAGTCAAGACAAAGCGTGCACAGCCCCATCACCTTCGAGACCCTCCACACCGGGCCAAACCAAGATTACTGACCCCAAACCGAAGGTGTCCGTGCTAAGGGGGGAACTTCATCGGCTTGAGCACGGCTTGACTGCGATGCTGCCGACAACAGACGTAACGAAGATTGGCCCCAGACCTAGTCGGTGCTGGTCGCAGACCGTTTGTGCTGCGTGGCGGGTCAAGGATTCCAATCTTGGAAGGCGTACGTCGACGGATTTAGAGTCCGCTGCCGTGCGATTGGGTGTATAGCGGGAGCTGGTCAGTTCGGGGGGAACCGATAGACGGCGTTGTAGTGCTCCTGGTCAGAGATCCGCGTGCTCCGCCGCATGCGTACTTCGCGGCCGATGTCCGCCGGATAGCCGTGCTTGACAAGCCGATGCGCACTGGTTTCCTCGATGTAGGCCATCGAGTAGATCAGCGCCATAATGACGCCACCGGCGATGCCGAGGTAGGTGACCCATGAGCGACCCAGGAGCACCAGCAGCAGGATCGCCACCGGAGTCACCTGTACCAGGCTGCGGGCAACGTGGCGCAGCGCCCAGGTTCGACAGGTCACATCGTGCATGACCCATTCGCGGTGCCGATCAGGAAGTTTGCCTCCGAAGGCATACCAGATCCACCACGGCGGGCCGGGTCGTCGTGTGCGCACCTGTTCACCATAGGCAGAAACCGTTCGGGCGCCTGACGGCGTCGTGCTGCGATGGCTCGGGGCGCACCATGACACCACCAGAGGGGGACGTTAGTGGTATTTGGCGAACCGGTCATCCGGAGTCCTAGAAGGCGGAAGGTCGGGGCTGGCAATCGCCAGCTCAATCACTGCCTGCGCATCATGGCCATTACCCAGCTCAGCCACGACACCCCGGGCCGGGCGTATTACCAGGGCAAACGGGCCGCGGGGCAAAAGCCATCGAGAAGCGCTGCGCTGTCTGAAACGGCGCCTGTCCGATGCCGTCTACCGCCGCCTGGTGCGTGATACCCACCCCGACACCGCGACGGGCCCGGGCCGACACCCGGGGGCGACAACGAAATCCAGCGCGGCCCGCTCAACCCCAACCACCGACTCTTCGGATCAGTCACTCCCCGGACCCGCCACCACCGACCCTACCAACCCCACCCCTACCAACCACACACCAAGATCAACTTGACCAGAGAGGCGCCTAAGGGCTCACCCGGTCAGAGATCAGAAAGCTTGGATTTCCGTGAGCCTTGCTCTGGGATGGGCCAAAGGGTTGGTGTGATCGTGGTGGGGGTTATCCGGAGGCGCCGGCAGGCTCGGCTGGGCATCAACGTGGCGCGATGTCCGTGCCGGAGACCGGGGCGGCGGTCGCGGGCAGGATGTGGGGCAGCTGGTCCCAGGTCCGGCCATCTGCCCTGCCGTACATCCACAGGTATACCCCGCGGATCCCGGAGACCTTCGCCGCTTCGAGCTTGGCCTTGGTGCTGTCGGCGTTTTCGAACCAGACCTCGTGTTCTCGACCTTGGGTGTCGGTATAGCGAAACCACGGTGCTTCGTCTCGCCCGTCATAGTGCACTGGGGTGTTGAAGGCCGTGGTGCGCTGGAAACATTGCTGCCAGGTCACCGGCTCGCCATGGCCGTCGACCCAGTCATAGCCGGCCACCGGTATCCCGAGCACAATCTTTTCCGGGGCGATCTGGGTTTTGGCATAGGCCAGCACGTCACGGACCCAGCTGATTGGGGCAACCGGCCCAGGAGGCGAGGAGGCCCAGTGGTAGTCATAGGCCATCAGCCGTGCCTCGTCGACGGCTGCGCCAAGGGCCGCATAATTTTGGGCGACGTTGCGTTGGTTATCGCCGACGTCGGTGGTCTTGGCGAACAGGGCAACGGAAAGAATCTTGTGTTGGGCATGCAATGCCTGGCCCAGGCGCGTCACGAACGTGGTGAACGATTCCCGGTCGGTGGCCTTCAAATTTTCATAATCGATGTCGATACCAGCGTAGCTTTCTCGGTTGACCAACGTCACGATGTCGGTGATGTGATGATTCATCGCGGCGAGATCGCCCAACATGGTCGCGACCGGTGAGTAGGCCCAGTGGCCGTGGGTGATGTTGGCGATGGTCGGGATGAGGGGAATGCTCAAGCTGCGTAACCGATGCATGGCCGCGGTGGTGTCGGCAGCACGTTCGGGTGCCTGCGCGACGATCTGCCCCTGGGAACTAAGCCCGTAGATCCACGGGGAAACTTCATTGAAGGTGCGGGTGCGCGCCGCCACCACACCGGAGCCCTCAGCGAGATTCCAAAACGGCACCGAGGCCACCACCAGGGTGGTCAACCGGGCACTCGTGGTGGGTGCAGGCCGTGCTGTGGCAAACAAGGCCAGCACGCCGAGCAACAGCACGACAACACTACCGATCCCCACCAGCAAGCTACGCCACCTCACAGCTCGCCCCCATCCTGGTGATCCTGATGCCTTGCCCCCGCCACTACGGTACGTCACAAGTCTTGGGCCCCAGTCCACGAGCAGCGCTTTGTCAGGCACACCCGCGGTCGCCTCTGCGTTGGGCATTGTCCTTGCTGGTGTTCGTGCAGATCGGCGTGACCGTGCTGCACGTGGGTCTCGCGGCGGCCATCTTCTTTCGCAGCCGGCCCGACATCGACCCGGCGCACCCGGTCAGCTCCGCGCGCTGGCACCGCCAGTACCTGTCACTGGGAGCCAAGGCGCTGCTCGGGCTGGTCGCGATGATCGACGTAGGGATGCTGGGATCATCGCTGCTGATGTGGACCGGGACGGTCATTTCGTGGGCGCCGCTGGTGGTCGTGCTCCCGATCCTGGCCGCCGTTGTGGTGGCCATCGTGACCCTGGCCCGAAACAACCGCGAGCGGGATGAGGGTGAGCAGGACACCGGCCTGACCCACGGGGACGACGACAAGTATTGGCGGGGTGGCTTTGTTCTACATCAACCGTGAAGACCACGCGCTGCTGGTTCCGCGCCGGTTCGGACTGGGATGGACGCTCAACTTCGGCAATCCCAGCGCAGCGATGCTTCTGGCCAGCGTGGTCGCGCTGATCAGCCTGCTGATCATCCGTTTTCGCGGCTGACCCCCACCGGTAGCGTCACGAGAGCCACGCACGGCGAGCTTGGCCCCCAGCAGCGGCGCGATTGCTTGGTCACCGACCACCACCCGGTCCACTCCAGACACACACAACTAGGTCCCCCCGACACCGGCTCGGGCCAGTCCTCCTCGCAATACTCCGTGGCCGGCCAACAACCTGGTGATCCGACATGGGACAGGACGCACGTATATCAAGCATGAGCGGACATCGTCGGCGTGTGAATAGGTGTGGATCCCAACACCTCCGTAGCAGCAAAAGAGGGGACTCGCACACACCGAAAACGCATAAACTCCCAGGTCAGAGACCTGTCACGTGCTCGGTGGAGCTATTTGCCACTTACTCGCACTCTGTGCACATCGCTGATCTGCGACTTTGCCACACCATGGCGCTCACCAGCCCCGTGCGCGCCGCGAGACCAAGCGCGCAGCGGCCGTGGAGCCTGCGCGAGCGCCTCGAAGATGCAAAACTAGCTGCTCCGGCTGGTCTGGAGCCCTCACCGGTTAGCCGAATGGCGGTCTCGATAATGTGCCGTCTGTCGGATGGTCGACGCATCGCTGTCGGGACTGGCGTAGCGTGAACGCACCATGAGCACCGGTCCGATCATCATCGGCTTCGACGGCAGCCCAGCATCTCAACGTGCGGTGCGCGAGGCGGCCATCATGTTTGCGCCGCGCCAGGCGCTCGTCGTTGTGGTGTGGGAAGCCGGGCGTGCATTCGACCTAACAACCCTCCCCAGTAGAGCGCTAGACGTGCCGGTGGGCAGCATTAACTTTCGTACCGCCGTCGAGCTCGACCAGACAATGCACGAAGACGCGCAGCAGCTGGCACGGTGCGGTGCGCAGCTTGCCACCAACGGTGGCTTGGCAGCCGAAGTGTCTTGTCGTGGCCGATGATGTGACCGTCGCAGACACGCTGGTTCTCCTAGCCAAAGAGCGCGATGCCGCCGTAGTCGCCGTTGGCACGCGCGGGCACGGCCGGGTGGCCGAGTTGTTGCTTGGTAGCACCGCAAGAGGTGTCATCAGGCGGGCGCCGGTTCCCCGATGTCCGCCGGAACTTCGAGGGGTTTCGAGGTGAGCAAGGCGCTCGTGAAAACGGTCATGCTCGGCGTCGTCGACCACGAGGCGCACCTCCGGCGCGTCCTGGCATGCCGACAAGCGTATGGCCGACACGGGGCCGCCGCGGTCGGCCTCGGTGCCGACCGGCACCGTGGATGAGGACCGCGTCGGCCTCCGGGAGCTCGACGCGGCGGCCATGCGGCACCGGCTGCGCCGCCTGACCCTGCCGGGCTGCTGGGGTGCGCTGCTGTTGGGCTGCGTCTCGTTCACGCCGTCCCTGCTCCCGCGGGGCGGGGTCGTCCAGGGGCTGCTCTGGGGTATCACCGCGGTGATCGGCTATGGCCTCGGCGTGCTTGCCGCCGCGATCTGGCGCGGGTTCGCCGACCGCGGCGCCCGCGCAGCCCGGCGTCGTGCGTGGCGTGTCTTCGCCGTGGCCGCAGTGCTGCTCGTCGTCGCGGCGGTGGTGCTCGGCCAGGTGTGGCAGGCCGAGATCCGTCGGCTGGTCGGCGCCGGGCCAGCCGACGTCGGAGCCCTGGTGGCAATGCCGTTCCTTGCGGTGCTCGTTTTCGTGGTGCTCCTGGCGATCGCACGCGGGGTGCGGTGGGTGTACCGCCGGCTCGCGGGTCTCCTCGCCCGCTGGATCGGACCGCGCGCGGCGAGCACCCTCGGGTGGCTGTTGGTCGCGGCGCTGACGTACCTGATTGTGAGCGGTCTGTTGCTCGACGGCCTGGTCGACGCGGCGAACCGCTCGTCCTCGGTGCGCAACACGACCACCGCCGAGGGCGTGGTGGCGCCCTCGAGCGGCTTGCGCTCCGGCGGGCCAGGGTCGCTTGTGCCGTGGGACACGCTGGGCCGGGAGGGACGCAACTTCACCGCGCTCGGCCCCGAGAGGGGCGACATCGAGCGACTCACCCACCAGCCGGCCGTCGCACCGATCCGTGCTTACGTCGGGCTCGACTCGGCTCCGGACGCCGAAACGCGTGCCGCCCTCGCGGTCCGGGATCTGGCCCGGGCCGGCGGCTTCGCACGGCGCAATCTGCTCGTCGTCGTCACCCCCGGTAGCGGATGGGTCGACCCTGCGCTGGTCGACTCGTTCGAGTACCTCAGCCACGGGGACTCGGCCACGGTCACCCTGCAGTACTCCTACCTACCGTCCTGGTTGTCCTACCTGGTCGACCAGTCCAAGGCGCGCGCCGCGGGTCGCGCGCTCGTCAACGCGGTGTACGGCGTGTGGACGACGCTGCCGCCGGCGGCACGGCCCCTGCTGTTCTTCGCGGGGGAGAGCCTCGGGTCCTTCGGCGCCGAGGCCGGGTTCAGCGGCGAGTACGACATGGCCAACCGCGCCGCCGGGGTGCTGTTCGCGGGGCCACCGAACTTCAACCCGCTGTTCCGGGAGTTCACCGACCACCGTGATCCGGGAAGCCCTGAGGTGCAGCCGGTCTACCGGCAGGGCCGGATCGTGCGCTTCGCCCACGATCCGAGCATCGCCATCCCACCGGCCGACCAACCGTGGCCCAGTCGTCGCGTGCTGTACCTGATGAACCCGTCGGACCCGATCATCTGGTGGAGCCCGCGCCTCATCCTGCACAAGCCGGACTGGATCGCGGAATCCCCGGGCGCAGACGTCTTCAGGGGCGTCGTCTGGATCCCCTTGGTGACCTTCTGGCAGATCACCGCAGACGTTCCCTTCGCCCTCAACGTCCCGCGCGGCCACGGGCACAACTACTCCCCTCGCTACGTGGACGGCTGGACCGCGGTGCTGCCGCCCACCGGCTACGGACCCGAACAGCTCGCGGCGCTGCGGGCCCTGATCCGATAGACCGACCGCGACCACAGGCCGAGGGAGCGAGCGATCCGGACCGCGTGGCGCCACCCTCGGGCCCAAGCCTGCCGTAGACGAAGCGCCGGTGCGTCTATCCCATGTCGTACCGCACCGGCGCGGCGAGGAGATGGCCTCCGATCTCACGCTGACCAAGATCACCGTTGAGGTGCAGCCGGGCCGGCCGGCGGAGATCGCGAGCGGATGAACCCGGCATCGCGGTTGAGCTTCGACGCCGGTCCCCACAACTGCGAGGATCGGGAACGGGAATTTCTGGCCGTGTGCGCCTTCGAGGACGCATGGCGGCGTGGCGACCTCGAGGAGGTGCTGCAGTTGCTCGCGCCCGACCTCGAGCTGACGTCCACGACGCCCTTCGGTGTGCGCGAACCCGTCCGCGGCCAGCAGGCGCACGGAGAGAGGATCAACTACGATGGCCGCAGCGCACAGTGTGGACCCTGTGCAGTTGTTGGAACAGCATTAGCGGACGCCTCGCCGGATCTGTTGCCACAGATGATCGTGTCGTTGGCCAACGCGATGATGTCCGCCCAGGCTGACCAGGTCTGTGGTGCTGGGTATGGCGAACGCAGTGATGAGCGGGTCAATCGACGCAATGGCTACCGGAGCCGGGAGTGGGACACCCGGGTGGGCACGGTGGAGTTGGCGATTCCCAAGCTGCGCGAGGGTTCCTATTTTCCGGACTGGTTGTTGACGCATCGGCGCCGGGCTGAGCAGGCGCTGGTGACGGTGGTGGCCACGGCTTACCTGCTGGGGGTGTCGACTCGGCGGGTGGAGCGCCTGGCCGAGCAGTTAGGGGTCAAGTCGTTGTCGCGTTCGCAGGTCAGTGAGATGGCCGCGCACCTCGATGCCCAGGTCAGCGCGTTTCGTGACCGCCCGTTGGACACCGGCCCGTACACCTTTGTGTGGGCTGATGCGCTGAGGGTCAAAGTCCGCGAAGACGGCCGGGTGGTCAACGTCCACGCGCTGATCGCCACCGGGGTCAACGCCGACGGGCACCGCGAGATCCTGGGCCTGGATGTCGCCTCGGCCGAAGACGGGGCCGGCTGGCTGCGTTGTGGCGCGGCCTGGTTGCCCGCGGCCTGTCTGGCGTGCAGCTAGTCACCGCTGATGCCCATCCCGGGCTCGTCGCCGCGATCGCCTCGGTGTTGCCCGGCGCGGCCTGGAGCGCTGCCGCAGCCACTACCTGCGCGCCCTGCTGACCAAGGTCTCCAAATCCGCCCCACCCCACGTCGCAACCCAGGTCCGCACCATCTTCGACCAAGCCGACGCCGATGCGGTACACGCCCAGTTCGACCGCGTCGTGGTCACCCTGGCCGACAAGTACCCGGACGCAGCCGAGCACCTCGAACACGCCCGCGACGAGCTGCTGGCCTTCACCGCCTACCCTCGCGAGCTGTGGCGCCAGATCTGGTCCAACAATCCCCAGGAGCGACTCAACAAAGAAATGCGCCGCCGCACCGACGTCGTCGGCATCTTCCCCGGCCGCGCTTCCCTCATCCGCCTCGTCGGTGCTCTCCTGGCCGAAAAAACCGACGAATGGACCGAAGGGCCGCCGCCACATGATCTCTAGTCCTTTCACCAGCACCGCGTGGTTCGTATGCCGATGCGTTAGGTCCACTCTTGCCGTTGACCTGCGGTGCTGGGTTGGCCGTTTGTCACTGCGCCGAACCGCTTGGTCCTGCGGACGATGGGCAGCCAGTAGCAGATTGGATCTTGGGACTGTCTCAGGAGTCGATGCGTTGCCAACGGTGTGCGTGGTTTGCGTCCCGCTACCTTCTGCGCCGTGAACTCACCGAGTCGCACGGACCTTGACGCCATGGCCGCGGAAGCGACGCTCGATGGTTACAACGACAGCGAGTGCGTCACGGGCTTCTACACCATGATCGACGAGCATCACGAGTGCCGTTTCGGACCGAGGTGCTGGGGGTCGATATCACCGTCACGGGCATCGACTTAGGCGATGACAACCAGATCGTGGCGATCTGCACACGTGAGCGATGGCGACAGCGCATCCCGATCCTCGATCTGCCGTTGCCGACACCGCCACCAGGCGGTGCGGAGTGGATCGAGGCATACCGTCATTGGCTGAAATAGCCGAAAGCATGGGCGAGAACACCAGCGACACCGGCTCGTTGGGGACGGTCGGGGAGCACCGGATACGGCTGACAGAGGCCGATGCCCAGCTCAACCTGCGTACCGTGCTGGAGCTGTGCGCGGCAGGCGAACTACGGTGTAGCGAAAGACTCATCGCCCTCGGCGGCGACCGTCTCCACCGTGGGCTCGCATCTTGCGCATGGCGACTTTTACCGTGACGATCCGATTGCGTCATTTGCGTGGCCGCTGCTGGGCCAGGCCGGTGGGCTCGCCAAGGTTGAAGGCGGGCGGTTTCGTCTGACCGCGAAGGCGCGCCGCAAATGAGTTGGCGCGAGTCTCTACAGGAGCTTCGCCGCTGAAGAGGTCACCGTCGAGGTGAACCGGGCCGCTGTCACGGTCGAACAGGTAATGCGCTAATTCATGGGCAGCTGTAAACCGTTTGCGATGCCAGCTCTCGGTCATCACTGTTTACGACGATTAGCCAGCGTTGCTGGCACGGAGTAAGACGCCGTCAGGGCCGTCCGTGGCCGGTCAGGGTGTGGCGAGCCAGCCGTGGCCGGATCCCACACCCGCACCGTGTGATCCCCGCTGGCGGAGGCCAGCCACCTGGTAACTGCTCTGGCGCGACGGCTACGAGGGCGCATCGACGACCCGCAAACGGCCGAGCAGGACCAGTGTGATGCCCTCGATCAGAGCTTGCACGCCGACGAGCGTGCCCAGCAGCGTGAAGGTGGCGGGACGATGTTGAACAGCACGATCAACCCGAGCGCGACGGAGGCGAGGCCGCCGAACAGCAGTACCCACCGCCGCACGGGGACGCTGAACGAGACGGCCACCCGAACGAGGCCGCTGACGAGGAACAACGCACCGGCGACCACAGTA
>JAFAWY010000059.1 GCA_019241525.1 Pseudonocardiales bacterium | reverse complement strand
CAAACGCTGGTCATCTGTGGTCTATTTTGAAGCCGAGGCCTGCCGGAGGCACGGGTTTGTTCTCCTGCGAGATCGGGGGTGTTCTTGGGTGTGAAGGCTGATTGGCCGTGCATTCGTGTACCGGCCAGTGTCGTTCCATGCCGCCTGAGCTGCGGGAATATGCCGGTGTGTATTGGTCTGTGGGTATTGGTTGCGCCGAGTCCGTTCCAGCTCCCTGACGATGATCAGACGTGAGCGCTGCTCGGGGCGGAAGCCTTGTGAGTAACTGGTACGTGCAGGTCCTGCGAGTTGTCACCATGGGTGATCACGGTGTGGTGTGGTGCGGCAGCTGATCGATGCTGGCCGTCTACTTGCTTCGTCTAGTGGATTGACTTGGTAATATTTTGCTCATCGGTAACATCGGGCGGTAAGTGCGCGATAGTGAGGGAGTATTGTGGTATTACACTGAGCCCGACTACGGTTTCCCTTTTGCTAACTTAGCGATCGCTGTTCGACACGCAGAGGTCGCCGTGCGGTCATGGCATCGAGAGGTCACATGGCGGATAGTGCGTATCTTGGGATGGGCGGTGAGTCAGACGACACACTGGCCGGCCGGTTGACGATTACGCTGGCTGACCTGGCGCGGAGCGTAGTCGCTAAGGAAGCGCCGGAGCAGGTGGAATTGCTGGCGGTGGTGACGGCTCAGTGGGAGGCCGGTAATGTGCCGGGTCGACGACGCTGGGATTGGATGAGTGGATCAGTCAACTTTGGCATCGATCCCACCGTGCTCAGCGAGTTCATTTACCCGCTGCTTGTTGGAACGTTCGCGGAAGTGCTGGGTGACGTTACTCTCACCAGGTTGCGGCGATGGCGGCGCAGCAGGCTGCGGTCGGTGCCCCGAACGCAGGTCACGCTTAGCGCGGATCAGATCGATGACGTCCATCCAGTGTGCATCGTCTATGGCATGACGTTGGGTTTGTCCGAGATCGAGGCGAGGGTTCTGGCTGATGCTGTGTGTGGCGCGTTGCGGCGTACGTTGGAGGAGTCTTGGCGGCAGAGGTGAACGAGCCAGCCGTGAGCGGGCATCCATCCATAGAGTCGCTGACGGGAAGGCACGTTCGTCTTATCGATGGCTACGATCCGCCCCGTCCGCGCAGCTTGTGGTGGGTCTATCTGCTGGTCACCCTTGCACTGGCTGGAATGGGTATCGGTGCCGCTCAGGCATTATTCGTCACTCATGATCTTGGTAAAAGCATAACAGTCGAGGTGTGTTTGGCCCAGCACAGGGTCGGCGGATTCCAGTGATCGTCGCAACAGGTGACGTGGTGATCGCGGATCGTAGTCGTGTGGAGGTCAGTGCACGGCTGTGTGGGTCAGCTCGGTGACCGGCGTGTCAGTGGCGGCTGACCAGGTCTGGATGGTGGCGGCCAGGGCCAGGGCACTGCCGTAGAGGACCTGCGGGCCGCCTTGGCGAATGAGCAGGGTGCCCAGGGAGCGAAAGGCTCGTCCCTTGCGCGCCAGCACGACGATGTCGGTGGCGGCGCGCTTGCCTTGCCAGTGCCCGGCGGGCAGCCGTACCCGATCGCCCAGCCTTGTCGGCGCTTGGTGGTCGGGTGTGGATAGCCACTGGTCGAGCAGACCCAACACGACACCGATGCAGCTGGCGACGGTAGCGGTGGAGTTGTCTGGTGACTCGGGTTGGACCTGGTCTAACAGCTGGGCCGCGAGGGCGGTGTTGTCCTGTGTGATCGCCGTGATGACCAGCCGCAGCGTGGTGACGGCCAGCTCGCGTGGCTTTCCGACGGGGGTGAACCGAGCCATGTTGTGCCGCTCGACCGCCCGGTTGAGCGCCTGTTGCAGGGTCTCGAGGTCGGGCACGTCGATGTGGTCGACGTCGATACCTTCCTCGGCCAGCAACGGCCCCAGCTCCTGCAGGGTCTCCTCGGCTAGGCCCGGCTTGAGCTGGATGTCCAGCGGCCCTACCGGTGGTTCCGCGGCGCGCCGTCGCATGTCGGTCATCGCGCCATCCTGGCAGGGCAACGTCGCGCCCTGACCCAGGGAGCGCTATCGGCGGTCTGTGCGCTGGCTTGGGCCAGGCGCTCGGCGGGGGTGTCCCAGCCGAGGGTCTTGCGGGGTCGGGCGTTGAGCTCGGCGGCGACCTCGGCGATTCGGTCGGCGTCGTGCTCGCGCAGGTCGGTGTGCTTGGGAAAGTACTGGCGGAGCAGTCCGTTGGTGTTTTCGTTGGTGGGTCGTTGCCACGGGCTGGCCTTGTCGCAGAAGAACACCGGCATCTCCACCAGTCGGGCGATCTCGGTATGCAAGGCCATCTCGGAGCCCTGATCCCAGGTCAGCGAGCAGCGCAAGTGGGCCGGGAGCCCGGAAAAGGCCGTGACCAGGGCGTCGCGAACCGCTTCGGCGGTGTGCCGACCCTCAGGCAGATGACACAGCAGGGTAAACCTGCTGGCGCGTTCAACCACGGTCACGATAGCCGAGCGGTTGTGCGCGCCGGTGATCAAATCGCCTTCCCAATGACCGGGTACCTCCCGGTCAGCCGCCTCGTCAGGACGCTGATCAATCATCGTCATGCCGGGCAGCACCCCGCGCCGGCGCGCCTGGGGATGGCGTCGAGGCCGACGGCGGCGTCGTCCGGTGCGCAGCGCCTTGGGCAGCGTGCGGCCTAGCCCACCCAGCTCCGGGCGGTAGACCGCCTGGTAGATCGTTTCCGCGGCGAGGTGGCGCTCGGGTTGATCGGGGAACTGCATGCGCAGTGCGTGGGCGATCTGTTCCGGGCTCCAGCGCCGGGTCAACCGCTCGGCGACAAAACCGCGCAGCTGCGGATCCCGGATCAGCTTGCCCCGCCCAGGACGCGCCCGACGTTCCACCGCCATGCGCTGCGCCATAAACGGCCGGTACGAGCCGCTGGCCAAGTCGCGGTTGTGGCGCAGCTCCCGACTGATCGTCGAAGCATTGCGGCCGATCTCTGCGGCGATCTCCCGCACGCCGTGGCCCGCCCGATGCAGATCCCCGATGCGCACCCGCTCGTCCTCGGACAGAAACCGCGACGAGATCTCCCGCTTCCCGACGTTGATCACCGGCGGATAGTGCCGCCGCTTGCCGGTGGAACTGGTGATTGTTCGCCCGTGTCGCCAACGTTTCCCCGTTCTCCGGTTCACCCCGACGATCCGACAAGCCTGCGAGCTACTGACACCCTGAGCAATCAACCGAGCGAACTGCTCACGCTTTTCCGTCTGCGGCGCCGAACCCGGCCGACCCCTGCCAGCCATCGCAACTCCCGAATACCTCCGGTGTTGCGACGATCACTGGAATCCGCCGTGTCTCATCGGACCCCGGGCATCGACGCTAATCGGTGAGCACTCCACCAATGGGTACGCCGATCTGCCAGCAAAGCAGCCTGGGATCTCAGCAGCTCGGACCCGCCCTCACGGCCGGCGATCTATGGAAGCGGCTCCTTGTCCCCCATCAGTGGGCAGCTCACGGCGTGCGCACCGCCGTTTTGCCCCATCCACCCTCGAGAAAGGCGTGCCATCATTTCGCCCGTGGCCGCCCCTGAACCCTCAACGACCAGCTCCGTAGTCGCTCATATCCGCGCACGGATGCCCGCCTTGACAGCTCGCGGCCAACGCATCGGCCAAACCATCCTTGACAACCCCTCCGATGTCATCCACCTGACCGTTAGCGACCTAGCCAACCGCACCCACACATCGGTGGCCACCGTCGTGCGCTTCTGCCAAGACCTCGGACTACGCGGCTTCGCAGACCTCAAGATTCGGCTCGCCGCGGAAACCATCCCTCCCGAAGGTGGCCTTCACGAAGATGTCCGTGCGGAGGACTCACCCGCGCTCATCCTCACCAAAGTCCTCGCCAACACCGCATCCGCCGTCGCCGCCGCAGCCGATACCGTCGATCCCCACGCCTTCACCAAGGCCGTCACCCACCTCCATCGGGCCCGCAACATTCTCTGCATTGGTGTCGGCACCTCAGCTCCGTTGGCCCAAGACGCCGGATACCGCTTCCGCTCCGCAGGCTTGCCAGCCGAAGCGCCTCTCGACAGCCACGTCCAGCATGTCGCCGCGCGCCTACTCCGTCCGGACGCGGTTTGCCTGTGTTTTAGCCACACCGGTCAAACCCGAGAAACCCTCGGTTCCATGGCTGCTGCTCGCGCGGCCGGAGCCACCACCATCGCCATTACCAGCTTCTTCAATTCCCCGCTCACCGACCTAGCCGACATCGCACTGGTCGCGGGCTCGCGCGAAACCGACTACCGGATGGAGGCCATCACCAGCAGAATCGCGCACATCGCCGTCTTCGACGCGCTTTACGTCGCCGTCTACCTCTCCGACCTCAACCGCGCTCGCACCGCCCAACAACTCAGCGCCGAAACACTCGCAGAACACCGCATCTGAGGTGTGATCTGCGGTGATGTGCTGGTAGGCAGCCAACAAGCAGGACCCAGACCTGCTGCGCTCGCCAGTTCCCATCGCCCGCCGCAGGCTGATGGTTGAGCACATCGCCGTGGAGCAATCTGATGCGCTGGGGCGACCATACGGGCGCACCATGGCGAAGGCCGGCTAGGACCAGAATTGTGGCCGTAGCTCACCCATGTCCGGGCGACGATAATCCGGAGATGGACAGCGGAAACACGGCGTTCGTGCTTGGCTGTGCGGCGTTGGTGATGCTCATGACGCCGGGCCTGGCGTTCTTCTACGCAGGCATGGTGCGGGCTCGCAGCGCCCTCAACATGATGATGATGAGCATGGTCACGCTCGGCGTCGTCGGGTTGATCTGGGTGTTGTTCGGCTTCTCGCTGTCGTTCAGCGACTCCCACGCTGGATTAATCGGCGGGTTCGGCTTCGCCGGCCTGCGCGCGCCTGAGGTGGTGGTCGGAAAAGGTATTCCGCTGGCGGCCTTCGCCATGTTCGAGCTGATGTTCGCGATCATCACCGCGGCGCTGCTGTCCGGAGCTGTCGCCGACCGGGCGCGGTTCTGGTCATGGACAGTGTTCATCGCGCTATGGACGGTGGGAGTCTACGTCCCGCTGGCCCACTGGATCTTCGCATTCGACGGTTTCTCCGGAGCTCACGGCGGCTGGCTGGCGAACCGGCTGGGCGTGCTCGACTTCGCTGGGGGCACGGCGGTCGAGGTCAACTCCGGGATGTCCGCGCTCGCGCTCGCGCTGATCCTGGGGCGGCGCCAGGGCTGGCCGCGTGAGCCGATGCGCCCGCACAATCTGCCGGCCACCTTGCTCGGTGCCGGGTTGCTGTGGTTCGGCTGGTACGGCTTCAACGCGGGTTCGGCGCTCGCCGCGGGTGCGGTCGCGGCCAACGCCTTCCTCGCCACCACGGTCGCGCCAGCAGCCGCAGTCCTCGCCTGGCTCATTGTCGAACACCGCCTCGACGGCCGTCCCACCAGCCTCGGCGCCGCGTCGGCTGTGGTCGCCGGGCTGGTCGGCATCACCCCCGCCTGCGGCTACGTGGACACGTTCGGCGCGATCGTCATCGGACTATCCTGCGGCGTGATCTGCCAGCTTGCGATCCGGCTCAAGTACCGGCTGGGCTACGACGACTCGCTTGACGTGGTCGCCCTCCACGGCGTCGGCGGAGCGGTCGGACTGCTGCTGACCGGCCTGTTCGCCGCCACCGCCGTCAACTCCGCGGGCGCCGACGGGCTGTTCTACGGGGGCGGGGGCGGCCAGATCGGCAAGCAGGCCATCGCGGTGCTGGTAGCCGCCGGGTACGCATTCGTGGTCACCTTCGGACTCGCCTCGCTGGTCCGTGTCACGATGGGATTCCGGGTGGCCCCGGAGGTCGAGGCCGAGGGCATCGACGAAGCCGAGCACGCCGAAAGCGCTTACGAGTTCTCGCCGCTCACCACGACGGGCCGCGCCACGGTGCTGCCGTCCCTCCCGATGACTCACGAGGAGAGCGCGACATGATGCTGGTGACCGCAATCGTCAAGCCGTTCACGCTAGGCGACATCAAGGCCGCGCTGGAGCACCTCGGCGTATTCGGAATGACGGTCAGCGAGGTGCAGGGCCATGGCCGGCAAAAGGGGCACACCGAGGTCTACCGGGGCGTGGAGTACGCAGTGGATTTCGTCCCCAAAGTTCGGGTCGACATCGTGGTCGACGAAGCGCAGGTGAACAAGACAATCGATGCGCTGATCGAGGCGGCTCGGACCGGGAAGATCGGGGACGGCAAGATCTGGGTCACTCCGGTTGAGACTGTGGTCCGGGTCCGAACCGGGGAGCGCGGTCTGGACGCCCTGTGACGCCGACCCCGTGGTAGCTATTCCTGTCGCCCCGGCATCACTGCCGTGACGAGCATCGAATCAGACAACAGGCGCGAGGCGGTGCATCGAAACGGCATAAGACCCACCGACGAAGGGCTGCCGGTCCCATGTTGCCCACCGCCCGGCAAGCTCAAGACCGGCTTCGCCCGCGTACCGATCATAATCGGCTAAGTTAAGACCGCCTGCCATTAGCTGGAAGCCGGCGACCAGCGCGCCACCGGGCTCGAGGTGGCTGGCCAGATTCGCCACTGCGGCAGCCTCGGTGCCAGGCGCCAAGAAGATCATCACGTTCCCCGCAAGTACCACAACGTTGAATCGCCGCCCCAGCTCCACATCAACCAGGTCGCCGTGTATCCACTCAAGCTCAGGCGCCTTGGCCTTGGCTTGCTGCAGCATCGCCGCATCGAGGTCGACCCCCACGACAGTGAGCCCTCGCCGCGCCAGCTCGATCGCCACCCGACCAGTACCACAACCGGCGTCGAGCACGGTCATCGGCTCAGCGAGGTTCAACGACTCCACGAAGTCGGCTTCCCCGTGAATGTTCTCACCGTGGGCGGCCAGTGGAGCCCACCTGTCGTCGTAGGTCGAAGCCCAACCCCGCGCGCCCGACGACCAGCGCGTGACGCCTTCGCTCACAAGACTCGACTGTACGACTACCGCCATGCGCTGCTGACCGCAACCCGTAGCCCCGCCCCAGGAGACTCTCAGATCGCTTCGCTTCCGGGTTCACCATGGCTCAGATGCGGTACAGGCCGAAGCACCCACCAGCGGCGCATCTGTGGCCGCACCGACACAACCGCTGGTGAGCTGTTGGAGGCCGACACAGCGTGGGGCAAAGTCCGCATCGCGTGGGAGAAGCTTTGATCGAGCTCACATCCGCATCCGGTCTCCTGATTAGTAGAGCTGGACGGCACGGTCGACCGACCGTGGGGGGAGGCGATACACCGCTGGCGGCACGACCCGCGCTGCTGGGCAACATGACAGCTCTGCCATCGGCTCAAGGGCAATGGGCCTAGCGGTTCCATCGTTACCTAGATCTCACGACTGAAGATGTCGAGTGATGAGCAAGATAACCTAGATTTCGAATAGGATTTCATGTTCTTCCAACTTTTTCCGAAGCTGCCGTAAGGCCCGCGTTCGAGTAGGGCCGATCCCGCCGACCGGGATTCCGATGGCACGGGCAACAGTATCGTAGGCATAGAGACGGTCCGCGAATAACATCCGCAGCACCGACCGCTGCCGCGGGCATAGTTCGTCCACAAGTTTCCACAACATGCGATCCGTGTGACCATTAACCGTGCGCCACTCTGGGCTTGCCGACGAATCGGCGACTACTTCCGTTGCCGCGCTAAGAAGGTCTGGCCTATTCTTGGCCTGGCGCAAGATGTGTAAACATTCACGGCGAGCGGTAGTGACAAGCCATCCACCCAATCGCTCAGGGTCCCTGACTCGATTTATATTCTCGGCCAACCGCAACCACGTCGTCTGTATCGCGTCGAGCGCGTCGGCCTCCTGGAGCCGGAATGATCGCACCGTCGCAGACACCAGCCCGCCGTAGCGGCGAAGGATTTCATCCCAGGCCGCCGGATCGCCCTCGCCAATTGCAGTTAACAGCTCGGCCATACCTTTGGAATAGTCGGCGGGTGCGCGTCTGATAGTAGCAGTTGTCATCGATACACCTCTTAAGTCTTGTCAGCCAGGATTGCATCGCTCACATTGGAACGGCGCCCGCGACATCACGGGAAAACTATTAATGAGCTTTCGCGGCTCTAAAAGGTGCGCTTACCGACATCTCCGGGCGATATGGCCGCCCTGACCACCGCTTGTGTCACTGTCATGGTGCTGCCCTCCAGTAGCTGGTGCTACTTCTCTGGGGCTCAGTCTGAAGGCGAGATAGCGTGGTGACCTGAGTAGTTAGTTACTCACCTTTGGGCTGGCGTGAGTACTCAGATGCTGTTGGTGGCTTGCGGAGCAGCGCGGCAAGTTCTGCGCGGTCGGTCGTGCCCAACTTGGCGCAGGCACGGTAAAGGTGGTTTTCGACAGTGCGGACCGAGACCACCAGTCGCTGGGCAATCTGGCGGTTGGACAATCCCGCTGCGGCCAGGGTGACGATCTCGCGCTCACGGCGGGTTAGCGGCAAGGGAGCGGTAATAGCGGTCAACGCGGGCGTGCGGGCGCCTTCGCAGGCCTGCGCCAGCCGGTGGGCGTAAGCGGCTGCGGCGTGCGCGGAGCCGCGTCGAGCCTGGCGACTGTATGCGGCCGCGGCCTGGGCCGCAGCATCAGCAGCCAACAGCAAGGCCCCCATCGTCTCCCACCGGGCCGCGGCGGCACACAGCGCGTCGCCATCACCCGCAGCGAGGGCAGCCGCATGCGCCGCCGCCGCACCTGCTCGGGGCCCATCAATTTGAGTCGACAGCTGGGCCAGCCGATCACCTACCGCCTGGTCACCCAAACAAACTGCCGTATGCAGGGCGAACGCTTCCACCGCAGGTTGTGGGTGCAAAGCGGCCACCTCGGCAGCCTGGCGCGTAAGTGCGACGGCTTGGCTGACAGCTCCGTCCGCAGCGGCTACCCACGCCTGGGCCAGCAATACATCAGGCTCGGTGACGACGTACACCGGATGACGCGCAGCCGTCATCGCCGCAAAGGCCTGACGTGCCTCTGTCATTTCACCCGCCATCGCCAAAGCTGCGGTAAGCCCCACTAACCCGAAGAACGACCAGCCGCCGGGATCTGCGCCTTGGACGCCGGCAATGGCTTGGCGATACCACCGTGCTGCTGTTCGGACCTGGCCCCGCGAGATTGCCACCAGTGCGCACATGAAGCTGGTCACCACGTTCGCCGGCCCGGGGGTGTCCTGGCAACGCTCCCGGTAGCGACGGGCCGCCTGATCGGCTCGATCCAGCAGGCCGCCCAGGATCAGCGCCCGCACCCAGAAGAAAACACTGACCGCCGCCTGGTGCAGCCCGATCTGATACGCCTCGACAAGGTCGTCGATTCGACGCAAAACCTCATCCACCCCGTCGTGACACCCCACGGACGCACAGGCCTCTAGGCGTCCCAGCCCTCCACACGCCACCGCCAGTCCCCAGCTGGCCAGCTGCGTAGCCACCGAAGAACAGCGCGGATGGGCCAGCACCTCGGCTGCCGTTTGAGCTGCTGGCACGGTCCGACCGAGAAAGGCATCCACAACCGAACGCATCGCGGCTAGCTCCAAGGCGGCGGCGTCATCGGCAATGGTGCCCCTGACCTCGTCCAGCACGACCTCAGCCTCAGCGGGACGTCCCAGCGCCCAGACCAAGCCGTTAACGCGATGAATCGCTGTGCGAGCTCGCTGGGCATCGGTGCGGGCCAAGGTGCCCAGCGCGACTAGTTCAGCGTCAGCCTCGTTGCCCCTACCCGACCACGTCAGTGCGTTGACCAGCAGCAGCCGCGATTCGAATCCCCCTCCTGCGGCCACCGCCGCCCGGGCAATGCGCTCGGCCAGAGCACAATCTCCCAGTTCCGTTGCCCGGCGAGCAGCCGAAGTAAGTAACGCTGAATCTGCCTGCAGGTCGGAATCAAGCATCAACATCGCGCGGCGCAGGGTGTCACCAGCGCGCCGCCCACCGGTCTCGGCTAACGCGCACGCAATACGCCCCCGTAGCCGACGGGCGTGCAATACGCCCATCTGCGCCCGTTGGAGCTCCCCGTACAACGGGTGACCTAGCCGTGCCTGCAACCGCCGCCCATCGGGGTACACCTCAACAAGCCCACGTGCCTCAACCTGCTCTACCGCGGCCGGATCAGTCAGCTCCATCAACAGCGGTATGCCCAGCGGTTCACCAACGGCCAACACATCCACAACGTCGCGCTGGGCGTCCGGAAGCTGGCCGATCCGAGCCGACACCAGTTCAACCAGACCCGGCGACAACGCCGGCTCCCCCAACCACCGCCATACACCGGTAACCTCTTGTAACCGGCCGGCTTCTAGCTCACCATCAACGAGTTGCTGCAAATACAGCGCATTACCCCGGGTGATAGCCCACAGTCGGCGGGCCGTCGCGTTGTCCACAGGGCCGCCAAGCCTGGCCTCCAATAACGCCGCAGTCACACTCCGGGATAGCGCCTGCAGCTCCAAGCGGGGTAAATGTCCGTCTTTCCATAATGCTGTCACCGCATCCGGCGCAGTTTCACCGGTACGCAACGTGAGCACCACACTCGCCGTCCGGTGCACGACCAACTGATGGATCAATACCGCAGACAGCTCATCCAGGAGATGAGCATTATCCACCCCGATAACCACGCCGGCCCGAGATGCCCCTGCCAGCAATGCCTGGCTGGCCTGACCCACCAACCGCGCAGGGTCGGGGCCAAGCATGCGCAGCGTGGCGGCGAAGGCACCCAAGGGCAAAGCCCGTGCCGAGGCCGTCGCCACCGCCCATCGGATCAGTGCGCCGCGCCGCTCGGCCACTACCAGCGCCTCCCGAGCCAACCGGGTTTTGCCCACCCCAGCCGTGCCAGCCAGCACGATGCCCATCGGCCCATCTCGACGACGGGTCAACTCACTGATTCGACTCAGCTCGTCGGCTCGCCCAGTCAGCGGCCACCCCCGTGGCACAGTCAAAAGGTAAGGGGCCGCCATAAGATCGCGGGACGCGGAAGTGTTCATAACAAGCTTCACCCCCCTGGCGTATCCCTGTAACCCTCTTGCACCTTTCACCGGCCGCAACAAACCGAATGGTATCGCACTATTCACATATAAGTTCCCCTTACGTTCCAGCGAACCAGACAAAGGCCAGCCGGGTGCGACACCGCCCGGTCCCAACATCTCTACCCAAACATGGTTTCTAAAGAGACCACGAAATACCATGAAACACGCTGACGAATGCCACCAGCGGCGACGATGGCGAGACCACAAGTGCACGCCCACTGCCGGGAACAGGGGGTGACACCGCAGCCGCAGACGACGACCTGGTCAGACTCCGCCGAACTCACAGAACAAGAGCACAACTCGATCCAGCAGATACCTACTCGCCTGCCTCAATCAGGTGAACTCTGGACCTGGTCAGCGTTGGGTCACTCGCCGGCGCGGACGACCAGCACTGGGCACGGTGCCCGCTCGATGACGCTTCTTGCGGTGCTGCCAAGCAGCAACTCGGCAAGCCGGCCGTGCCGGTGCGTCCCGACCACGACTACGGCGGCATCGCGCTCTTTGGCCAAGCGCATCAACGTGTCCGCGACGGTCAGATCATCGGCGACGACAAGACCCTCGGCTTCCAACCCACCGTCGATGGCAAGCTGCACGCCCCACCGAGCCAGCCGTTGGGCCTCTTCGTACATTGCCTTGTCGAGCTCGACAGCAGTACGAAGATCAGGGCTGCCTAGCGGCACATCGAACGCTCTGGTGGGCAGGAGCGTGAGGTCGAATGCCTGTCCGGCTTCCCACACCACCACGGCCAGCGCCCGGCGCGGAGCAAACAGGGTGGCCGCCTCGTGCACCGCGCGTTGAGATGCCGGGCCGCCGTCGAAGCCAATGAGGACTGGACCAGAACTCATGGTGCGCTCACAGGATGGAAGATTATCGGGATCGCCATTCGGCTAGCCACTGAGAACTTCGGACCAACCGGAGCAGCGTGGTCAGGCTGATGCCGCCGACAAGGTTGCCCAGCAATGTCCAGCCGAACCACCGCAGCCAATTGGCGGTAACCGTAGCCAGCGCCCGAGTGGATGCCAGCGAAGATTAACAGCGAGTCCAGAACCGGGTAGAACGTGCTGAGCCCCTGTTCGTGCCCCGGCGCCGAGGTCGCATCACGCCAGACCCGGCTATGGAGTTTCGGGGGCCGAGGCGCCTTTGCTCCCAGCACGATGAGCACGGCGGCCGAAAAGCTCAGTGCGGAGGTGGCCCCACCTGGTTCACGGCGTCGAGGAGCGCCTGGTTGAAAACGTTGACGTCCCTGCTCTGGGCGAACGCGGCGATTGCGTCGTAGAAGCCCTGCTGGAACTGTGGACTGGTAGCTTCACCATGCGTGATCGATAGCAAGATGGGGTCTTGCGCGAACGCTTGTATCGCAGACTGCTGGTAGGGCGGCAACGATCGCACATCCACGTCGGTTCGTAACGGTACGGATCCCTTCTGCTTGTTGAATGCCAGCTGGGTGGGGGCGGTTGCAATCGTTGCCAGGAATGCTTGGGCATTCTGCAGATCCTTGGCGTTTTTCGCCATGACGAAGGTGTCGATGACCGTCAAGAATAGGTTGTCGGTGCCGGGATAGGGCACGTGACCGAAGTCGGTCCCTTCCTTGGCGCCATTGACGACAAGTTCTCCGTACGCCGAGTCGTTCATGCTCTCGAAGGCACAACCGCCAGCGGCGAGTTTTCTGGTCGCCTGATCCCAGGTCAAGGCCCCGGCCTCTGGATCGGCATAGTCCAGCAGCGTGCCGAATCGGCTCAATGCTTGGTGGACCTGTGCGCCGTTCCAGTCCAGCCGGTCGGAGGTCAGCCGTGCCCATCCGTCGGCGCTGAGGACACCCAGCAGCGTGTTCTCGAAAAGCTCGGCGCGGGCAAAGGGGTCCTTGGCGCCCAGGCACAGCGGTACCACCCCGGCGGCCTTCAGCTTGGCCAGGTCAGCGAGGAGGGCATCGGTTGTGTAGCCACCGGCCGGCACCGTGATCACTGCTTTGTCCAGCAGACTCTTGTTGAACCACAGCATGTTGATCCGGTGTGCTCCGGTGGAGACGCCGTACTGCTTGCCGTCCTCGGAGACGGCTTGGCGTAGGTCTTGGCGGATGACCGCGGACAGGTTGCCGCGTTGGTAAATCGAGCTCACGTCGGCGAGCTGTCCCGCGTCGATGTACTGCCTGATGGAGGCGCCGGGGTGGGTCTGCCACACATCCGGTGGGTCACCGCCGAGCAGGCGGTTGGCCAGCACGACATGTGCGTTGCTGCCTCCGCCACCGGCCACCGCTGCGTTGCGGACGTCGACGCCCGGATGAGCGGTTCGGAAGTCGTCTAACAGTACGTTCAGCGCGGCTCGTTCTGACCCTGATGTCCACCAGGACAGAACCTCAAGGTTCCGGGTGGGCCCGCTGGTCGCCGTCGACGCTGGGCCGCCGCAGCCGGCGAGCAGGAGCGCGAGGCTGGCAGCCAGGGCCGCCAGGCGTGAACGGCGATTGTGAGACACGGTCGATTCTCCTCGAGACGGCAGGGAACCTGTGATAGATCAGATATGGGCAGGCACCGGCTGCGGCGAACCGAGCTGGACCGGTTGTATCGCCTTGAGGTCGTAGAGCGCGTAGGCCGTCACCACCGCATAGCAAACGGCCGGCACAATGAACGAAAATGCCGGGCTCGTCGCGTCGATGACCTTCCCTTGGACCAGTGGCATCAACGCGCCACCGACGATTGCCATAACCAAGCCCGCCGCGCCGAACTTGGTTGCCGGCCCCAGTCCTCGCAACGCAACGCCGTAGATAGTGGGAAACATCAGTGACAGACAAAACGACAGTGCGGCCACTGCGATGACGCCACTGAGGTTAGGGCTGGTCATGGCATAGATACACAGCAATACGGCCAGGGCGCCCAGTACTGCCATGAGCGCGGTGCCCCGAAAATAGCCCATCAACCAGGTCATCAGGAACCGGGAGCCGAGAAAAACGAGCAGGCTGATTTGCAGCACGAAACCGCCTAGCTCCAGACTCCCGTGAAGGGCCTGCTCGACATACTGGATCATGAACGTCCAGGTGCACACCTGGGCACCGATGTTGAAAAACTGCGCGATGACACCGAACCGGTAGCCTCGGTTTTCCCAGAGCCGCCTCATGATCTCGCCGCGTGATCCTGCGCTCGGGCTTGCGGGTGGAAACTCATCCCGAATCATCGGAGCCTTCTGGACCGCGATGGCCACCCAGATCACCAACAGCAGGATGGCCAGCCCGATGTAGGGCACCATGACCGCCTTCAGCTGTTCGGCCTGGATGGTGCGCAACTGCTCAGGCGTCACTGACGCACGGTCGATTGGCGAGTTCAATTTGGGCAACACCAGGACGGTGGCGAGTAAGACCCCGATATTGGTGCCGACCGGGTTGAATGCCTGCGCCAGATTTAGCCGCCGAGTGCTGTTGCCTTCCGGTCCCATCGAGATGACAAAAGGATTCGCCGACGTCTCAAGAATCGACAATCCGGCGGCAAGCGCAAACAAGGCCACCAAGAACACGGAATAAGTCATGATTTTACTGGCTGGGTAAAACAACATTGCCCCCAGCGATGCTAATCCGAGGCCGGTCAACACCCCGGCCTTGTAGCCGAACCGCTGGTTGATAAACGCTGCCGGAAGGGCGAGCGCGAAGTAGGCTCCGTAGTAGGCAAACTGCACCAGCGAAGCCTGGAAAGTGCTCATCGTGAAGATACGCTTGAAGGCCGCCACCATGGGAGCGGTCAAGTCCGCGGCGATTCCCCATGCGGTGAAGCAGCAGATGATGACGGCGAATAGCACGATCATGTTCGTATAGACAAACGGCTGAGCGGTCGCTCGGTTGGAACTCACCGGCTGCGGAGTTGTGCTCATCACGGATCTCCCTTCGCCGCCCCGACGTACCAAGGTTCATATCCGCTGAAGGACTCAGTGGTCGACGTCATATGGTCGGCAAATAGCCGTGTCCAGCGCCAGTCGAGTCGCTGGCACAGTCCCGGCCCGCGAGCAGCGCGTCTACCTCGGCCCGTGTCGGCGGGTCGGCACCGGGCCGGGAACAAGTGATCGCAGCGGCCAGAGCCGCCGCGTCCACGACGCTGGCCAGGGTCGACTCGTCAATCGCCACTATCGCCTTGCGGCGCGAACCACCGATCAGGTCGGCCCGGTACATCGCCTCCAGAAGCCCAGAGGTGAACGAATCGCCCGCGCCGACGGTGTCCACCAGGTCAATCGGCACGGCCGGTCGGTGCAAATCGAAGCCGGCGCAGACTGCATAGACCCCCATCCCACCACGGGTCACCACCACAAGGGTCGGTCCTAATCTCAGCCAATCCTGTGCGCCGATTTCGGCGGACTGGTCGGGATAAAGCCATCGAAGGTCCTCGTCGCTGACCTTGACTACGTCGGAAAGTGCAACCAGACGCTCGATGCCCCTGCGCGCCTGCGTCGCGTCACCTAACAGCGCTGGCCGTATATTTGGGTCGTAAGAAATCGTCACCCGGCCCCTTTTGTGCTCTCGCTCGACCAGGTCGATGACATTCGCGTTGCCGGGCGCCAGCGCCGTTGCGAGCGAACCCGTGTGCAGGCAGCGGGTCTCAATCGGCAGCGGCGCGAGAGCGGGCATGTCCCATTCGATCCGGAAGTCGTACGATGCAATGCCGGCGGCAAGCGTTGCAATGGCGAGGCTGGTCGACATGCCTTGGGCGGGAGCTGCGCTAACCCGGACGCCGCTGGCCTGAAGATGCTCTAACACCATCTGGCCGAGCCCGTCCTGGCCGAGGTGCGTCATCAGCGTCACCGGAGCACCTAGCCGCGCTAAGCCAAGGGCAACGTTGGCCGGGCTACCGCCCGGATGCGCCACGAATGTCCGACCTCCGCGCTGGCCCACCAGATCGACAAGCGCCTCCCCGACGACAACAAACATGCAGATCACCACCCAGGCCAACAACACCGGGAGAAGTGAAACCCGGGATGCCGTGCGGTCCGGCGGGGAGGATCGCATAGCTGGCCACGATCCTCATATCCACGCCGGTAGGCCCGCCAGCGTGCATCCGATTCGTCCATTCTCAGTACATACCCGCTAGA
This sequence comes from Pseudonocardiales bacterium, assembly GCA_019241525.1. Taxonomy (GTDB): domain Bacteria; phylum Actinomycetota; class Actinomycetes; order Mycobacteriales; family Pseudonocardiaceae. The sequence continues at coordinate 40,264 of JAFAWY010000059.1, read as the reverse complement.
CCGGATACCCGACACCACCAGTCGTGTCCGGCATCCCTACTGGCCGAGGAGCTCCCCGGTGAGACGGTGTCCGGCCTCAGAGCAGAAGCTTGTGGTGCAAAGTCATCCCTGCGGAGAAGCCTTCGGAGGTCGCTGACCTCGCCACCTCCCAGGACTTTTCTGAGTCCGAAATCTCATGAATCGCTGTGACATACATTTTAACATCCTTTTATGGGATGAGCCGACCGCTATGTTGATAAAACCATGTCCGTCGCAATTTGTCCCCGCGACTACCCTCGACCACGGTTGCTGGCTTCTTCCATCGCGCTCATCACCAAACAGGCTTGGCTCTGCGCAAGCCAGGAGATCCCGCCCACCTTCGCCAGGTGAGCCAAGTTCAATACACTTTTGGTCCGGCTGTCAAGCACAATAGTGTGAGATTGTTCTATGCTGGGCAGCAAGGCTGAGCCGGCGACACTGTGTGGCCTGTGGCCTTTGGCATCTATTCGCCATCGGCGAGCCCTGAATAGCGGTTCCTGTATTCGGATCAGGTGTCTTGGATAGCCAGTGCAGCCAGCACGTCGACCGCACTTGCCAGGTACGCACGCTGCGTCTCGCTCGCGGCCACCTCACCAGCGTCGATAGCTGCGATCACTATCCGCAGTGCTTGCGCGGTCTGAGCTATGTCGTCGACCTCCATGCCGACGATCGTTCTCGCCGGCTGCCCATTTGTCACGCAGGCTGTCCGTGCCACAGCTGCTGCCCGCGTTCTGGATGCAGGCCGCTGCTCTGAAGGCCCCAAACAGCAGTCTGCATCCAGAACGCGGAGGCGGGACCGTTGGGAAGCCGGCTACACCGATACCGCTGCCTGGACGAGGGCGACCGCACTCGCACGGACCGCGACCGCAACGGTGAGGGTCAACAAAATGACCGTGAAGATGGTCCACGTGTTGTTCGGACCCAGCGCCTGGATGACCACGTCGGCGACCAAAACGCCGCCCGCGACCCCGAGGATGACCTCAACGGCTCGCCGTGTCCGCTGACCGCGCACCTGCGCGAGCACGATGAGCGCCGCGGCGGGCGCGAAGAAAGCGCGAAGAAAGGTTGGGGATGGCCGACGAACCGGGTGTCCAAAAACCAGGCAACGGTTGCAGCCACGGTCGACTCAACCACAAGCAACCACCGCTGCCATAGATGGTCGACCGAAAATTCGCAGCCAACCCACCAGACTCATGCGGCGTCCTCCTGCCCATCTGTCTACGACAGCACCGGCGGTCAGACCAAGATGGGGTATGCGTTCAAGGCGATGAGCTCACTGGTGAAGCTGTCACCGGCGTGACCGGCGTTGTCCACGACGACCAGCCGGCTGCCCGGCCAGGCTCGGTGTAGGCACAGGCGGTGTCCAGTGGGCTGGAGACGTCATCGCGGCCGTGGATCATCGTTGCCGGGATGCCGGCCAGGCGTTTCATACCGGGCCAGGATCTGTGCCTCGGCCAGGAAGCAGCCATGGTTCAAGTAGTCGGTGACCAGGCGGGCAAAGACCATCCGGCACGCCGGTCCGCCATACCGAGGAGGGGATGTCCATCGCCATCAAGGAAACGTGGGTGTCCTTCAAGTCACACCAAGCCCCCGCAGCACTTTCGCGCACACGGGGGGTCAGAGTCGGCCAGCAACCTGGCGTAGGCAGCCGACAGGTCCCCACCCCCCGCCCGGCGTGACGGCACAACGGCGATGAAGGCAGCTCACTTGCGGGAAGATCCGCCTCATGTCGCGCTAACCGGTTGGTCGCTCGTCAAGTACCGCCAACCCCGTCGCAGCTACCAACCCACGGCAGGTGGCTGTCTTCATGATCTATGAAAGCCGGGCGGAACGCCGAACACCAAACCGGAATGCGGTCGGTGCAGCAACACGAGGGACATGGGAAAGCGACACGCGGAGCATGGGGAACCGACACGTGAGGCGTGAGGAAGCGACACGCGGAATTTGGGGTGCTCTTTAGGTGAGGCGTTGGACGAAGGTGGCGGTTGCCGGTGTGAGCGCGACAGTGCCCAACGCACCGTTGACGATGGCCAGCTGTGGGGGGATATGCCCGAGATCGAGGTCGTAGAGAACCGGTACTGGCAGATCGTCAAGGGCGTGCACCAGCGCATCATGTTGGCTGAAATCACCGGACGGCGGGCCGGCCGAGCGCCCGACGAGCACGGCGTTGGCGTGATCGAACCAGCCGGCCAGGCGCAGGTGGTGCAACATCCGCGCCACGATGACGGCTTCGGCCTCGGCCACCTCCACATAGATGAGGAGCCCCTCGGGTGCATGCCGGGACGCGAAGCCGACCAGGTCACCGTAGGGCGAGCCGGGCAGCATTGAAATTGTTTCCAGGCAGCCGCCGATGAGCCGGCCCGTCGCTGACACCGCCACCGCGGGATCATCGGGTGCGCTGAGTAGCTTCCACCGGCCCGGGGTATTGAACGTCATTTTCTGCACCTGTGGGTGGAATGCATAGTGCTCGTGCCGGCCACTGCGATAGGCCCTGGCGGCGCCTTGCCGCAATGTGCTTCCAGCCGGCGCGCTGGCAGCTACCAGCCAGGGCAGCAGTGGCTGCGGGACTGCGCACGGGGTGTCCATCAAGTTGCTGCCGTGCAGCGTCGCGATGCCGGTACGCAGGGTTAACGGCACCATCACCGTCGTAAGGTCGGAATAACCCACCAGCCACGTGGGTTCCGCTGCACTAATCGCCTCGAGATCCAGCAGCGGCAGCAGGTCGATGGCCAGCTCGCCACCCCAGGGCGGTACCACGGCACGGATCGCCGGGTCGACGAGCATCGCGGTGAGCTCAGCGGCCCGGTCCGGTGCAGGTGCGCTCGTCATGCCCGAGCCATCCATGCAGTCGCCAACAATCACCTCGTAATTCAAGTCGCGCAGGTACTTGATGCAGAACTCCAGCCGGGGCCACAGTTGGCTACCCACGCCAGACGACGGTGAGGTCACGCCAATCCGGTCGCCGGGTTGCAGCGGGGCGGGGTAGCGAATGCTCACACCGACACCCTGCCAAACTCCGCACTCGATGCACTGCCGAGTCGCATGACCGCCGCTGGGTACTGGGTACCGTTGGCTGGCAATGAGCGACATCGTCGGCAAGCCGCTGCGGTCAGCGCCGGAACCAGCGTTTGATCCTGCGGATCAGAACTTCGTGGCTGATCCGTATCCGGTGTTCGCGGCAATGCGCCGCCAGGCGGCGGTTCATTGGCATTCTCAGCTGGGATACGCGGTCGCGGTGACGCATGCGGCCTGCTCCGCCGTGTTGCGTCACCGATCACTTGGTCGGATATGGACGGATGCGCGTCCAGAGGAGCAGTTCACAGCTTTTAATCTGCTGCATCGGAATTCGTTGTTAGAAAATGAGCCGCCCGCCCATGGCAGGTTGCGCAGGTTGGCTGCTGCCGCCTTTAGCCGGGGGCACGTGGACCGTCTGCGGCCCTGGGTGACCCGGCGCGCCCAGGCACTGGTCGACCAACTGGCTGAGCGGATTGCCACTGAGGGCTCGGCGGATCTGTTGGCCATCCTGGCGGCGCCCTTGCCGATTGAGGTCATCACCGAACTGCTGGGTATCCCCCCAGCCGATCGGTCCGTGCTTCGGCTGTGGTCCGACAGCATCGTCAAGATGTATGAGAGCGACCTCGACCCCGCGCACCAGCGCGACGCCGAGCAGGCCGCAGCTGACTTCACCGCCTACCTTCGCGACCTACTCGCCCAGCGGCGCAAGTTTGGCCAGCCCGGCAACGATCTGATCAGCGACCTGATCGCGATCACCGACGTCGACAAGGCCCAGCTCAGTGAAGACGAGCTCGTAGCCACGGTGGTCCTGCTATTCATGGCGGGGTTCGAGGCGTCGGTGAATGTGGTGGGTAACGGAGTGCTGGCGCTCATGCGCCACCGCGATCAGTGGCAGCGGCTGATCGACGACCCAGGCCTGGCCGCATCCGCCGTGGAGGAGCTCATCCGGTACGACAGCCCCTTGCAATTGTTCGAGCGCACCGCCATCGCTGAGGTAATCATTGCCGGCCACCCGGTACCTGCCGGAGGCAAAATCGCTGCCCTGCTCGGCGCGGCCGGACGAGACCCGCACGCCTTCTTTCAACCAGATCGCCTGGATATCAGCCGCACTCCCAATCCGCACCTGGGCTTTGGAGCCGGTATCCATTACTGCCTCGGGGCTCCACTGGCCCGCATCGAAGCCCGGGATGCCCTGCTGGCCCTCTGCCAGCACCTGCCTACCCTCGAATTAGCCGGCCAACCCCGACAACGGCCGGAATTCGTCATCCGCGGTCTCGATCACCTTCCCGTCACCGCTTCTGTCGGGCACCGAGTCGTTCGATGAGTTTCGGGGCGGGCAATGGTCGTAACTGCATGCTGATCATCGCTGGCCACCTGATCGTCGACCTGGCCGACCATGACCGTTACGTCGCTGACTGCGCGGTTGCCGTCGAACAAGCACGGCGAGCCTCCGGTTGCCTGGATTTTGCCCTGACCGCCGACCCGGTTGATCCTGCACGGGTCAACGTCTATGAACGGTGGGAGTCCGACACCGAGCTGGCCAACTTTCGCGGATCCGGGCCGGACACTGCGACGCAAGCGCGCATCCTGAGCGCCGAGGTGCACAAGTACCGGATCTCGTCGATCGAGGCACCGTAACTGATTGACGCCCGGATGAGGCACGTCGTGCGCTGCGGCACCGGATCCGACCTGCCGCGAACGATCGTCCCGCCGAGCGCATGAATGACCGCGACGTCCCAGCTCAGAAAGGTGCCGTCCGGACGCTCGGCGACAAGCCGGCTGCCGCGCAACCACCGGTCGAACAGTTCCTGATGGTCTGCGCTTGCCAATGCGTTGCATTTGGGGTGAAGCGCGGTGACCACGGTGATCGATCGGCCGCCCCGATGTCGGAGGTATTCACGATGTGCTCCGGCAAGCGCAAGATGGTGGTGTGGACGACTACGAGGCGGTTGGCCGGCGGTACGGCGAGCACCTAAGCGACCACGACCTGCTGGTTCTCGCCGGAGGCCGGGCGGACCAGGCGCTGGTGCTGCGGCGCGAGCCCGCTCGGATTCTTGGCCTGCTCGACCGGCCCGCGGTAGCCGATGCGGTTCTGGCTGCCCGCCGCGACAAGCCGAGACGGTTCAGCCACGTCTCCCCTTTCTTGGTGTTCGCGGCGGCGGTGCACCGCACCAGCACTGCGCTGGCAGGCAGGTGGCATGTCACCGATCGCACCAGTCCGCGTACCCGGTTGCCGCTTCTCGACGGGCCGGTGCTGGCGGCCTTCGCCACGAGGCCGAAGCACCGCCTCTTTCTGGCCGAGTTGCTGGCTTCCTATGCCCGGCTGGCGTCGGGAATGGTGTGGCAGCACGGCGAGCACGGCTGGCAACGGCAGCGGTGGGATGAGCTGGATCTGCCTCGCCTGGCCGCCCTGCGAGAGGTCTTGCCGGTGGACGAGCAGCCGGGTCTCTGGCGACGCATCGGCGACGGCGCGCTGTTCCTGGCCGGGGTGTTTCCCGACTACGCCGAGCACTCGCTCGGTCTAGTCGAGATCGCCCGGCTGCAACGGGCCACTGGCTTGCGGCTGTCCACCATCGAGGGACCGGTGTCAGGGCTGCTTGAGGAACTGGCAGGCCGTGCCTATCAGCGGGTGGGGGCCACCGTGCCGCGGGCGGTCGTGGAGTCACCACAGTCGGCGCGACGGGTGCTCGCGCTCGTTGCCGACCGGTATCTCTTCCCGCTCAACGCCGGTTAGCCGCCAGCACCGACGGTTTGGGCACTACCGCAGTCTGGATGCAGACTGCGGTAAAACCAGGTCCGAAAACCGCAGTCTGCATCCAGACTGCGGTAGCCAGGCGGCGGCTGACAAGCTCATTGATCGAGGAAGTGCTCGGCGTATTGCACGCCCAGGTGGTAGCCCATGGTGATGGCAAAGACCAGCACCAGCGCCAGCGAGAACCATAGTGCCCAACGAATCGTAACCAGTCCTCTCCACTTCCCGGGTCAACGTGCCGCCTTCCCGCTAATGGGCGCGCGACCAAGGGCCCCGCAGGCCAGCTGACCAGTACCCCTCGCCTGCTGGAGATATCGCTCGGGCGCAGGTATACCGTTTCAGCGCAGGATGAGGTTCACCACGCTGCGGTGTCTTTCAGACTTAACCAGGATTGACGAAGCTTGATCAGCTGACTGTGGATTGGGTGGTCTCAGGCACCATTGGCACGATGGGTTCTAGTCCGGTCAGCGCCAGGATTCTCGCCGCGAGGCTGCGCGGAGCCAGCTGGAGCTGCAACGAAGTGTTGTGCTTCGCGGCATTTTGAATGGCGTCGATAAGTAATGCAATGCCGGCGCTGCTGAGATAATCGACCGCGCGCAGGTCGAGGGTGACCGATCCTGGGGACCGGAGCTGGTCCAGTAGCGGCCCACGCACGATGCCAGCAGAGTCCAGATCTAGCTCGCCGCGCAATTCCAGGCGACGCCCGCCGTCGGGTTGAGAGTGGACGTGCAGCTCGGCGGCTACCGGCGGCGCGGCACTGCGCTGAGCTGCGTCACTCTGAGCTGGGATGCCCTGCGGCGGATCGGGTGGTGGGGTGGGCAGGCGGAAACGGACCTGGGTCCCGACCGGGCTGGGGGTGACCACGACGTCAGCACCGACTTCACGGATGATCGGCAGGCCGCGCCCGCGGTGGTAGTTGCCGGCCCGCTCAGGACGCCACTGGCCGAAGTCGCACACCTCGACCTCGAGTGCGCCACTGCGGCAGCGGGTCACCCGGTAAGTGAACTCACCGGGCTCGGTGCTGACATAGGCGTGTTCGACGGCGTTGGCGATGGCTTCCCCCAGAGTGAGCTGCAGATCTTCGCCGAGCGCGGCCGGCAAGGCGCCAGCTTGGACCCAGCCACGCACCGCACGGCGCACTTTGGACAGTTGGTCCGGCTCGGCGCGCAGCCGCTGGTACAGCGGTTCGGGCAGGTAGCGGGCCGCGATCAGCGCGATGTCATCAGCCGGACCCGTGGCGGGCAGTGCGCGGGCCAGCAGCTCGTCAAGCAACGTCGTGGGCGGCTCGGTACGTAGTTGGGTCGCGGTGCAGGCCAGATGGTCCAAGCCTTGGTCGATGACCTGACCACGGCGCTCGATCAGCCCATCGGTATACAGCAGCAGGCACGCACCGGGCTCGATACGAGTGGTGGCCTCCGGGTAGGGCGGCCGGCCGTGAATGCCGAGCGGACCGCCGGCTCCGTCGATGAGATAGCAGACGTCCCCGGAGTTGACCAGCAGCGGCGGTGGATGCCCGGCTCGGCACCAGCACAGCTCGCCGGTCACCAGATCGAGGATTACCACCACGGCGGTAGAAGCCAGCGCACCGGGGATGCGCGCGGCCATCCGATCCAAGTGTTCTACGGCGGCAGCTGCGGAGTCCCCATGCAGCAGCGCGGTGGCCAGCGCGGTGCGAAGCTGCCCCATCACCGCGGCAGCTTCGGCGCCCCGACCGACAACATCGCCTGCCACAATGGCGACCCGGTTCTCGTCAAGGGCCAGCACGTCATACCAGTCACCACCGGCGGCCACATCTGGCGTGCCGGACAGGTAGCGTGCGGCCAGCGCGAGACGATCGAACTCGGGTAACTGCCCCGGCAGCAGGCTGCGCTGCAATGTCTGGGCAACGTAGGTGCGATCGGCGAACAACCGCGCGTTGTCGATGGCAGTCCCTGCTCGGGCCGCGAGCTCCTCGATCAGCAGCGCGTCATCAGGGTTGAGGGGGCGGCCCCGGTCGTTACCAAGCGTGAATGCGCCGAACACGCGTCCCCGCGCTTGCAGCGGTACTGCCATCCCTGCACCGAGGCCCACGCTGCGCAGCAGCTCGAGATGCTCATCGTCGTGCGCCATGGCGACCAGAACATCATCGGTGATCTTTGGATAGACCCGCGGGCAGCCGCTTCGGACGACCTCTGCCACGCCCACGGTATCGGTGGAACGTACCGGAAACCGCTTCAGCAGCTGGCGGACGAGGTCGCCACGGGCCAGGTCACCATGCGTGATCGCGACTGGCTCGATCTCGCCTGTGTCGCGCGCGAGATAGATGCCGCACCAGTCCGCCAACCGCGGCACGGCAAGATCCGCGAGCTGGGTGAGGGTGCGCTCGTAGTCCAGCGAGGAGACCAGGATGGCGGACGCCTCCGCGAGAAACGCCACCGCCGCTTGAGACGCCTCGGCGGCCGCCCGAGCGTGCTCGCGTTCCTCGAACAGGCGCGCGCGGTCCAGCGCGGCGCCGCACCGACTGGCGAGCACGAAGAAAAAGTCCTCGTCCTGAGCAGAAAAATCGCGTGGCTGGGCGAAACCCACCACCAGACAGCCGCTGGGATCATGGTCAGCCAGTGGCACGACCGCATATGCCTGGTCCGGGACCAGTGGCGCGCTGGCGAAAATGGGATACCGGCGATCCCGCTCCGCTGGTGAGGTGATGAACACCGCATTGCCGGTTCGGACCGCTTCGCTCGCCGGTAGATCCGCCGCCACCGGGAACCGACCCCAGTGCTCGGTGACCTCATGGGGATACCCCATGGCATGCGCGATCACCAGGTCATCACCGTCGACTAAGCACAGCGAACCGGTTTGTCCGCCGAGCTCGCGTACCGCTGTGCCCAGCACCACGGCGACGACGTCGTCCACCACCACGGCGCGAGACAGCTCCGCGGTGACGCGTTGCAGGGTGTCGAGACTGGCGGCCGATGTCTCGGCCTCAAGGCGGGCGGCCCGCTCGGCCGCAAGCAACCGCGTCCGTTCCGCCTCACTCACTCGCCGCTCGGTGACGTCGGTGCACACCCCAACCATCCGGTCTTGGGTGCCCGCATCGTCCCGAACCACAATTCCTTGGGTCTGGATCCACCGCAGCTCGCCGTCTGGGCGACGGATCCGGTATGCCAACTGGTAGGCGGCACCGTCTTCGGCCGCCTGGCGGATCGCAGCCAGCACGCCGGGCAGATCCTCCGGGAGGATGTCGCGGTGAAACGCGTCAATGGTCCCGGGAAAAGTCCCGGGCTCGAGCCCATAGATCCGCTCCAGCGTGGGCGAGCAGATCACTTCCCCGGTCGACGTGTCCCACTCCCAGATCCCCATCGCGCTCGCTGCAAGCGCGAGGGCGAGATGTTCCCGGCTGCGACGAAGGTCAACCTCGTTGCGCTTGCGGTCAATCGCCCCGGCCACGAACCGCGCGATGGCCGATGCGACGCGGATCTCACCCCGGTCAAACGGCCGCGGGGTGTCGTAGTAGAGCATGAACTTGCCCAGCAGGCGGCCCGCGTGCACCAGCGGGATGAACGCCAGCGCAGCGATGCGCTCGGCATCGAACACGGGACCGAACGGAGCAAGCTCCGGATCGAGCGCGACGTCGGGCACGAGGATGGGCTCAGGTTCCTTCGCATCGGCTGACCAGGGGCTGTGCCCTTCGACTGCCTTGCGGTACGGCTCAGACAGGCCGCGCCAAGCCCCGAATCGCATCACGCCCTGGCCGTCCATCACCAGAATGGAGGAACGCTGCACACCAATGGCGCGCTGCAGCGCGGTCAGCGCGGCGTCGTACATGCCCTCGACCGATTCGACATCCCAAGCCACCTGGCAGAAATCGAGAACAGCCCGGGCTGAGGCAATCTCACCCTGATCGCCGGTGTTCACGATCTGGTCCACCGTCACCGTCCACCCGGCTCGCAAAGGAATAGGGCTTGCCGGCAATCACCCTACAAGGAGATAAACCAGCAGCAAGGAGACCGGCGAACAGCAGCGGCTGCGCAGACTTTTCAGACCATTGAGGTCAGCTCGATGTGCCAGAACCGGCGGAGGTGTGTGCGCGGCGGGAACCTATTGTCAGCATGGCACCGGCCACGACGGCCCCGACCAGCGCACCGATACCAGTGGCAATGGGCGGCCGCGGGCTGACCGGGTCCGGCAGCGAGTACGGCGGCGTCAGCACCTGGGCCGGTGGTCCGGACTGACCGGTGAGGTTGATTTCGTCGATCCGGGCCTGGAGCGCCTTCTCCCGATCCAGTGAAGCGGCGAGCTGGGCCCGGGCATCGTCGAGGGAAGCCTGGGTGGCGGTTCCGGCCAGTACAGCCGAGACGAGCTGCGGGATCCGCGTTTGAAGCTGGGCGGTGTTCTGGCGAGTCTCGGCAAGCTGGGTAGTCAGGTTGCGGGCGACGCCGCTGGGTTGACCGGCCACTGCGAGGTAAGCATTCGTCACCGCCTGCAGCGTCTGCAGCGCGGCCGGCTGGGTGGAGGCATGCGCCTCGACCTGGATGACGTTGCTGTTCTCCAGGATGGACGCGGTCACGTCCTTGTCCAGGTCTTCGTACCAGCGGCCTTGTTTCTGCGCGATCGGGCCCAGCACGGCCCGGCTTTTCAACAACACCAGCTGAGTGGATAGCTGGCGGTCCTGCTGCAGTGGGTCGCCGCCTTGCTGGGGTTGGCTGGCGGAATACAGGATCTCCGCGCGGGCTCCGTAGGTCTTCGGTAATACCAGTGCGCCGGCCAGACCCGCTGCCGCACCGAGAAGGATGATCGCCAGCGTCAGCACGATCAGGCGCGGCGTCAACCATCCACGTCGCTCCGCGCCGGGGAGCGGGTGGATGTGACTCACGGAACGCTGCGGCGGCACTCCATCCCGCTGCGCAGCTCGCTGCTGTTTCTCTTCGTAAACCATGTCCGTCCGACTGGTCACCCCCACTGCCACGCCGGACATACCAGCGTGGCCATTAGGACTTGCCGGAGAATGTACGGAAAGCTGTGTGTCGCTAGCGTAGCCCGCTACCGGGCACAGTGGGTATCTTGCTGATCACGATCGTCCTGCGGGCTGCACCGGCCAATCAGTGACGTCACCGTGATCGCCCAGCCCCCGAGGATATTGACCATTACGTTCGTGGTATGGCCTTCGACGTTGCCCGCGCCCGACGGGAAACTCCCGGAACGACCCGGGTAGCGCATCTGAACAACGCGGGGGCGGCGCTGCCGCCGTCATCAGTGACCGAAACGGTGATCGCGCACCTGCGTCTGGAAGCCGCCATCGGCGGCTACGAAGCCGCCGCAGCGGCCGCCGAGCAGATCGAGGGGACATACGACGCGATAGCCAGATTGATTGGTTGCCGGATGGACGAAATCGCGGTCACCGAGAACGCGACGCGGGCCTGGGATATGGCTTTCTACGCCATACCGTTGCGGCCCGGCGATCGCATCCTTACTGGCCGTGCTGAATACGCCAGTAATGTCATCGCCTTCTTGCAGGTCGCACGCCGCACCGGCGCCGTCGTCGAGGTGGTCGACGACGATGAGCACGGCCAGCTGTGCATCGCCGACCTGCGGCGGCGGCTGCAGGGCCAGGGCGCCCGGAGCGGTGAGGTGAAGCTCATCGCCATCACCCACGTGCCAACACAGGGTGGGCTGGTGAATCCCGCCGAGGAGGTCGGTGCCCTCGCCCACGAGGCTGGCGTGTTCTTCCTCCTCGACGCTTGCCAATCGGTCGGCCAACTGCCCCTCGACGTCCAGCGCATCGGATGCGATTTCCTCTCCGCCACCGGGCGCAAGTATTTGCGCGGACCCCGTGGCACCGGCTTCTTGTACGCGCGAAGCTCGGTTCTCGACCACGTCGAGCCGCCGTTTCTCGACTTGCACGCCGCCACCTGGACCGCTCCGGAGCACTATGAAATCCAGCCTGGCGCGCGCCGGTTCGAAAGCTGGGAGACCAATTACGCCGCCAAGATCGGCCTGGGAGTAGCCGCTGACTACGCCCTGTCCTGGGGGCTCGACGCGATCGAAGCACGGATCACGGCACTGGCCGGGCGTCTCCGTGACCGGCTGCGCGCTGTTGATGGTGTGCGGGTTCATGACCAGGGCCGGCGTCGCTGCGGCATCGTCACCTTCACCGTTGACGGGACGTCCGCCCGCGAGGTGCAGCAACGCCTGGCCGAGGCGCGGATCAACACCAGCGTCTCGTACGCCAGTTCTGCCCGCTTCGATCTGCCCCGCCGGGGCCTGCCTGAACTGGTGCGCGCCTCAGTCCACTACTACAACACCGAGGAAGAGCTCGATCGTCTGATCAACGCGCTCCCGGCTTGCCGGTGAGGTCCGGCTACCTCCGCAGTCTGGATGCAGGCTGGGTAAAGCCGGGTCCGAAACACCAGTCTGCATCCAGACTGCATTGCCGTACTGGTGAGATCGGGCGGGGTCCCGCTAGGGGAAACCACCCACACCAACACCGTCGGGCGCCTCGGACAACCGTTTGAGAAGTTGTTCGACCGCCACTGGCACGGTGAAGCCGGTCGGTCCGACCCCGACGCAGGACCAGCGGCCGTCGCTGACCACCGGAACGCCAGCTTTGGCCATGCTCTCGACGAGGTCGCCTGCGAGGTAGCTGTGGCGCGCGTTCCAGACCCGTTGCCGGTCGGCTTGATCGAGGGTTTCCCACCACTGGTGGGCAAGTTGCAAGGGGGTACTCATCGCGGAACCACCTTCTGGGTAGTCGTTGTTGAGGTCGCCTATTCGCTACCGGCATGGAGCGCCCAGCAGGTCACTGCAAGCCGCTTGAGGACGGCCCGTCCAAGCGGGCAGGCGCTAACTTGCCGCGCAGCAAATACCGGCCACACGGGCAAGCCGGGATTTTGTGAGCACCGTTGCCCGGGGCCGAATCAGCGAGAGTCTAGGCGTTGCCTGACGGCGTGCTACCGGCAGGCGGAAGGGTCGTCGACGGCGTCGGTGACATCGACGAATTGTTGGGTGAATTGACGTTGAGTGGCGACAAGCTCGTCGACGATCTGACGCTGAGCCACAAGCAACTTTTCGAAGGGGTCGTGCGCAAGCGAGCACATCGTCGCCCCCGCCGCTGAGTCCGGCGTGTTGGTGCCGAATTTGCGGGCCAGGTCAGCCCACACCTGCAGCGACCGGAGCGAGGCGTCTTGCCCCATCCGCACGAGCTGGGCCATCGAGTCTTGCGCTCGCTGGGCGGTTGAGTCCGCAGCGATGCGGGTCTGCCCACTGATGTCATCGTGGGCGTCGATGCCCCATCGGTTGCTGGTGATCTGAGTGGACATGCTGTTTGCTCCCGGGTTCTCGGGGTGCTGGAGATGCCGTCCACTTACCACCGTGCCCACCGTGCGTGTGGTACGCAACCACCATCACGATAAATCGAGGTAACGACTTGATCCACTTTATGCGGCACTCATAAAGCGATCAAAATCATCGCGGCATCCTCGCTTTGGCTCAGCGGCGGGTGGTGGTGACGAGCCAGGCGGCTGATCCGTATGCCGCTCCTCGAGCGGTGAGGTGGGCCTGGATGCTGGTCCGCAGCGCCTCGAGAGCGCGGGCTCGGCGGCGATCATCGAGCCCATCCAACATCCACCTGGCCAGGCCAGTCATGAACTGGAAGGCGTGCTGCGGGTCGCGGCCGAAGTACATCGGCTCGGTGCAGCTGGCGACATTCGGAGTGCTGAACCCGGCTTCAGTAAGCACGGCCCGCATCCTGGCTGGGTCAGCCATGGAAAACGGCCCCGGCGAGTAGGGCGAGGGCCGCGGGAAGTCACGCCCAGCAGCCAGCGCAGCGGTGATGGCAACGATGTACTCATTACGGTCAAACGGTTGCCACACGAGCATGACCAGGCGACCCTCCGGACACATCGCGCGGGCAATGTTGGTGAAAGCAGCCACCGGATCGCCGAAGAACGTGGCCCCGGTCCGGCTGACGGCGACATCGAAGGCCTGCTCAGGGAATGGATGGATTTGCGCATCAGCCTGGACGAACCGCGCGTTGGGCACCCCCTCCCGCTGGGCCGCCTGGCGAGCCACCTCGATCATCTCGGCGGACAGATCGACACCCAGTGCTGAGCCAGGCGCGGCACTGCGGGCAGCAGCGAGGGTGGTTCGCCCGCTGCCACAGCCGATATCGAGCACCTGTTCACCAGTATTGATGGCCGCAGCGGCGAACAAGTGACGGTCATAACCGGCAACCGCCGCATCGAACCGTCGAGAACGGCACCAAGGCCGACGCTCTGTCGACGCTGGTCGCCGCGCGTGCCTGGGCCCAGCAACGCAACGAGGGCAACCTGGCCGCGGCGCGCACCTACCTGGCGGGTGAGGGCTCGTTCCAGCACCGGCTGGCCCAGCACATGCTCGTCGGAGCCTTTTTGACGGAGTTCTACGCCATGGTGGCGCGGTGGGCCGAGTGGGCGACCGCCATGGTCGACCAGTGGTCCGCCGACCTAAACCAAGCCACGCCCGATCGCGCAGCCGTGGAGGAGATCGTGTGTCGCGCCACCTGGTGCGGCGATACCGTTACCGATACATGATCACCATTTAGGGTCTTTGACGACAAATTGGTCGTGATAGACACCGCAATCAACGCGTATGTGGGAACTCGACGGCAAGGAATCGCTGTTGCAGTTGTCAGGGCATCAGGCGAAGTGGGTGCTTGGGCGGCCCAGTGGCTGGCCATCGAGGACAATGTCGACCTTCTCGTTGTAGAAGGCAACCAAACCGGCGATGGGAGACAGCGCCCGGGTGGGAAAGTCGTAGCACCAGGCCAGGTCCGGATACACCGTCTCGCCAATCCGCACCGACCAGTAAGCGCTGGTGGTGCCCTTGTAAGGACATTCGGTGATGGTGTCGCTCGAAATCAGGTGGGCAAAATTGACCTCAGTGCGGTTCAGGTAGTAGCGCGTGGGCAACCCCGTCTCGAAAACCATGACCGGCGAGGATGACTCAGCCAGCACAACCCCGTCGAGTTCGATGCGCAACCTGCGCGTCGACCGCACTGCGTCCACCCGAGCGTAGGGATTTCGGGGATGGACGAAGACGCGCTCGTCCTCTTCGAACCAAGCGTCCAGCGCGGCCCACTCAAAACGCACCGTGTCGCTTAACCCATGCACCGACGAGTCAGTCAGTAGCCGGGCAGCGTGCGGCCGATGCACATCCTTCACCCGCAGGCCGTACACCTCGACCGGACCGCGGCTGCTGTGGTGAGCGCCCTCGGCGACCAGCAGGTCTCGGCGCACATCGGCGATGGGTACGTAGTACTGCGGGTAATACGGCCACTCCCAGACATACCGCGCTGCGGTGGTGTCGAGAACAACTTCATTGTTCAGAAAGGCACGAATGCGGCGAGGTACCGGTTCAACAGAATTCACCGGAGTGATCATTTTCGGGTAGTCGCTCACTCGGTTGCTCCTTTAACGATGGTTTGCACCTCCGACGCCAACCAATTCGACAACACCGACCCGGATGCCTCACACACCGGCTCCAGGGCGGTCAGGGTGGGGTGCCCGGCAGCGAGCAGGGCCCGGTCAGTGCCCTCTTCCAGAGGGGCCTGCACCTGCACCCGAGCAAGGTGCAGGTGCCCGTCATCCACCCGGTCGACCCTGGTCTGCACGGTGCCGAACGCCGCGAGGGTGGCCAGGCGCAACTCGCGCAACGCCCCCACCGGCCGATCGGGAACGTTGAGCGACAGCACCGTGCCCGCCGGAGCACCGATCAAAATTTCCACGACCTTCGGCAAGAGGTGCGCGGCGGTATTCCAGTGTGGTGGCTGTGCCGGATACAGGCCGACGTCCAGAGACACCGCCAGCCCCCGTACTCCGTTCACCGCTGCCGTCAGCGCTGCACCCACGGTGCCAGAATGCAGGACTGCCCGTCCCACGTTCGCGCCGTGATTGATTCCGGACAGCACCACTTGAGGCGCCGGGTCAAGCCATCCGCGGACCGCAGCGCGCACGATGTAACCGGGCTGGGCCTGCACCGCGTAGGCCTCGATACCCGGGAGCTCGGGCAACGGCCGCCGGTCAATCAGCGGTCGGCCCTCGCGGGTGGTGGCGATAATCCCGGCGCCGGCACCGCTGGATTCCCGCGCCGGCGCGGCCACCACGACGTCAAGCCCGGCCCGTACCGCTGCGGCCGCCAGTACCGTCAGGCCTGGCGAGTCGATGCCGTCGTCGTTGGTCACCAAAGTGGTGCATCGCGGTGTCAACTCCGAGCTCCCGTCCTGCCTGCCGCGCGATTCGACCGGCTGCACCAGCGCTGCCACGGCCGAGCGGCCGCCGCTTCCCGGGCCGCTGCGCACCACGTTAAGCACACCAGACGCGGCGCCCCATCCGCCGTTAGGACATGGTGGCCTTCACGGCGTGGGCGACGACATCGGTCAGCTGACCGTTTTGTCGATAGATCCGGCGTTGCGCGGCCGCGCCAGTGCCACGCTCGAGCACGGCGGCGAGCAGCTCCTCGACGATGTCGAGCTCGCCGTGCTCAGCCAGCACCGGCGCGACGTGATCGAGTAGCGCGCGGAGGACCTGTGAGGCCGGTGCAGACTGCCCATCGGCACCGACGAGATCATCCTCGAGTCCAGAGCGGCCAGCTCGCCAGCCTGAAAGGCGGAGCAGCTCGACCCGGATCGGCTCAGGAGGCTCCCCAGCTCGCCACGACCGTGCCGCAGTTTCCACGAGTGCCCGGGTCAGCGCAGCCAGCAACACCGCATCATCGGCAAGCAGGCACACGTCGGCCACCCGCATCTCGACTGTGGGATTCTCCAGCGATAAGCGGGCATCGAAATACACCATCCCTGCGTCGAGCAGCGTCTTTGACTCAACCATGGCCTGGATGGTGGCGTGGTAGGTCTCTGGGGTGCCGAACAGCTCGGTCGGCCCTGCTGATGGCCAGCGGCCCCAGACTTGCGACCGGAAGCTGGCATACCCGCTGTCTTGCCCCTGCCAGAACGGCGAGTTCACGCTGAGCGCGCGCAGGCAGGGCAGCCATCCGCGGATACGATCGAGCACCGCTACCCCCTCTGCGTCGGACTCGATCTCCACGTGTACGTGGCAACCACAGGTGAGTTGCTCCTCGGCGGTGAGGCCGAACTGGTCGACCATCCGCTTGTAACGGGGCGAGGATGTGATCGACGGGTCCACTGGAAGCGGTGAGGTGGCCAGTGCGGCGATCGAGGCATTGCGGCCGGAGGCGGCATCAGCCGCGGCACGCCGCCACCGCCGCACTTCACCCTGAAGTTCCTCCAACGACTTGCATGGTTGGGTGTTGGTCTCGATCTGCTGGCGGGTCAGCTCCGAGGTGAGGGCTACCTCGTCACACTTCGGAACGCACCCGAGCACCGCGGCGGACAGGGCCAACGCCTGACCACTGTCCGAGTCAACCAGCAGCAGTTCCTCTTCCACTCCCACACTGCGCATGTCCATCTGATCGGCGCTCAGGGTCGGACGCCGACGCCGGTACGGATCTCGTGCCCGCGGCCGCCGGGCACCCGACCCGTCAACGGCGGTGTCGACATGCCAGCGCCGTCACGTAGACCCCCCAGAAGTTCCTCGAGGGCTTCTCGCGAGCTGTACCGGGGCACCCAGCCCAGCTCGATGCGGGCCCGGCTGGTGTCCATGATCGGCAACCGGAGGAACGCGTCGAAAAGGTACGGCGAGGCGGGAACGAGATGCAGCTGCCAGGCCAGCCACACCGCGGCGCGTACCGGCCAGCGCGGCAGCGGCACAACCCGCGCACCGAAGATGTCTGCCAGCAGGCCGGCGTCAACCACGGGGTCGGCGGCGATGTTGAATGCGCCGCGCGCGTCGCTCAGTGCAGCCAACCGGTAGGCCTCAGCGATATCAGCGGTGTGCACGGCTTGGAAGCGCAAGCCCGGCAGGTCGGGCACGATGGGTACCAGGCCGGGTCGTACCAGCTGGTTGGGCAACAACGGTCCGATGAACAGGCGGCGTTGGGCACTGGCCGCCTCGCGTTTGAAGATGAAGCCGGGGCGAAGCCGCACCACCCGGATGTCGGGGTGGTCGCACTCGAAGGCGTCCAGGCTCCGCTCCACGTAGGCCTTTTCCCGGGTATAGCTGGCGGTGGGCCAGCCATCGGTCGGCCAGTCCTCGGCAACCGCGGTGTCTTTAGGTCCCGGCGAATAGGCGCCGATCGAGGACGCGTACACCAACGCCGGCACTCTGGCCTCCGCCGCGGCCCGGAACACCCGCAGCGAACCTTCTACATTGGTACGCCAGGTGATCAGCGGACTGTGCGAGGGCTGGATGAGCCATGCCAGGTGGATCACCACGTCCGCGCCGCGGAACAGGCTGACCAGGTCGTCGCGTCCGATGTCGGCTTGGGCCCATTGGGTCCGGGGCATCGACCACTGCGGCAACCGCCGAGCCACCCCCAGGATCGATGCCACCCTCGGGTCCTCGGCCAGCGCGGCTACCACGCTGGTGCCGACGTTGCCGGTCGCACCGAGCACCACGACTCGCGCGGCTGTCGCCGATGTTTCGCTCATGCCGTATAGCTACCCACCCGGGCAGGACAGAAACCGCGGCGCAAGTGCGTTATGCGGTCCTGAGCTCGGCTTGCGCCGCTGCTTCGTGCTCGTCGGTGGCCATTGCGGCGGCAACTCGGTGGCTGGGCAGGCTGAGCTGAACGGCGAGGTAGAAGATCACGAGACCGAAGACGGCAACCACGCCGAGGTCAATCCATTCCGGAATGAGCCGCCTTCCACCGTATTGACCGAGGTAGGAGATCAGCGCCAAGCCGGTGAACCACGGAACGATCCAGACCAGCGACCGCGGGTCCAGCGGCGGCCGCTCCAGTGAACGGCCCAGCACGTAGGCAATGGCGAACAGCACGTAGCCGGCGACGATGGCCAGCATCAACCTTTCCACCGTCGCCCAGGATGTCCAATAAATGATCTCGTTTGCCGCGATGAACGCCAGCGGTGCCAGGATCGCCGCGGCTGGCAGCCGGTACGGGCGACTGCGGTCAGGATCAACCTTGCGCAAAGCCAGCAAGGTGACCGGCGCGAAGCCATACATGATCACTGTTGCCGAGGTGACCAGCCCGACCAAACTCTGCCAGCTCGGGAAAGGCAAGAAACAAATCAGCCCTACGACGAACGACACGATGATCGCGGTGTACGGGACGCCACGGTTGCTGATGCGGCTGACGGTCTTGGGCACGTAGCCGGAATGGCCAAGGGCGTAGGCCAACCGCGCGGAGGTGCCCACGTAGATCAAGCCGGTACCCGCCGGTGAGATGAATGCATCGATGTAGAGGATGGTCGCCAACCAGGCCAAACCTAGGGTGGTGGCGATCGTCGCGTACGGCCCGAAGTCACCCTTGCCCACCGGGTTGGCCCACCCATGCGCAAGGTTGCCAGGACTCAACGCCCCGATGAAAGCAATCTCCAGCGCCACATACAGGATCGTGCCCATGATCACCGCGCCGATCACAGCACGGGGAACGTTACGTTGCGGATCGCGAGCCTCGCCGGCCATCTGCGCCGCCTGTTCGAAGCCCTGCAGCGCGAAGACCACACCAAGCGGTAACGCGGCCAAGACCCCGTGCGCCCCGTAGGGAGCAAAGCCGCCGCCCGCGGTGAAGTTGGAGGCATGGAATGACACGACGATCAAGACGACGACGGTGACGACCGGCACCGCCACTTTCCACAGCACCGCGATGCGGTTACTTTCCGCAAGCCAGCGCACCCCGAGGACGTTGATGATGCAGAAGAGCAACATCAACGCAACCGCTACGCCCAATCCCGTGGTGGTCAGCGCGCCCACCTCGTTGATCAATCCGTGCCACTTGTGGTCGAGATAGCTCAATGCAGCCTCGACCTCGATGGGGGCGATCGTGACTGCCTGCAGCCAGGCCACCCACCCCGCCGTGAACCCGCCCAGGGACCCGAACGCCAAGCGCGGCCAACGGGCAGTACCGCCGGCGAGGGGGTAAGCCGCACCTAGCTCCGAGTGCACCAATGCCAGCAAGACGATGATCACGCCAGCGAGCACCCATGACACAAGCGATGCCCCACCAGCCGACGTCGCGGCCGTCAACGCACCCAGCAGCCAACCCGACCCGATGATCGACCCTAACGAGACAAACATCAGCGCCATCAAGCCGACCTCGCGCCGAAACCCCGGCCGCATCCCGGATGTTTCGCTGTGCTCGGACACCCGCGCCATGATGACGATTCCCTTCGGCGGCAAGCCTGATTCGCAGCAGTATCCTCTGGATGGCTGGAATCCGGGAGGGACGCGCGGAGCTACCCGTAGCCATCCCGGGTCCGAGTATGTTGACTCCTGTGTCGCGTGAGCGAGCAGTGCAGGGCTGACCAGGGAGGCGGCGATGGGCGAGTTCAGCCCGTGGCATCTGTTGATCGTGGCAGCGGTCTTTGTGCTGCTGTTCGGAGCTAACAAGCTGCCACAGATGGCTCGGTCCGTCGGACAGTCGATGCGGATCTTCAAAGCCGAGACCCGAGCGCTGACCGGCGAGAAGGACTCTGGGCAACTGCCGTCGACGGCGACCAGCGCGTCCCCGTCGGCGGAGACTCCGCAGCCACACCACCAGGACAGGCCGACAGCCGGCTAGATCTCGTCTGCCGAAGTCTTGGGAGACGCTAATTATCCTGCGGTAAGTCGAAGATGTAACCGACTCCGCGGACGGTCCGGATTCGGGTGGGCCTGTCTACGTCATCTTCGATCTTGGTGCGCAGCCGCCGGATGTGCACCTCCAGGTAGTTCCGGACGTCTGCCCGATCTGGACCCCATGCGTTGTCCAGCAGTTCTCGCCGGGAGACCACCCGACCGGCGTTGTCCATCAGCTGCCGCAAGATGACAAATTCCTTGTGCGGCAGGTGTACAGGTGTTCCTCGCACAAGTAGCCGGTGCCCGTCGAGCTGGAGCTCGACATCCCCTATCTTCAAGATCCTCAACCGGCCGAGAGTCTGAGGATCGACTGGCAAGTAGCGGCTTGCCTCCGGTGTGTTTGTCGTCCCCCAGCTCTCGGATGATGACATCAGCCAAACCGTCCTGAAATGTAGTCCTCGGTAGCTTTTTCCGTCGGATTGGAGAAGATCTTCTCCGTGTTGTCCAGCTCAATGAGCCTTCCGGGTTGACCTGCGGCCTTCAAGTTAAAGAACCCGGTCTGGTCAGACACCCGCGCGGCCTGTTGCATATTGTGCGTGACGATGACGATCGTGTAATGCTTCTTCAGCTCCCCAATTAGCTCCTCGATTGCCAGCGTGGAGATTGGATCTAAGGCCGAG
This sequence comes from Pseudonocardiales bacterium, assembly GCA_019241525.1. GTDB lineage: Bacteria > Actinomycetota > Actinomycetes > Mycobacteriales > Pseudonocardiaceae. The sequence continues at coordinate 19,196 of JAFAWY010000059.1, read as the reverse complement.
CAGGGTTCATCCATCAGCAGCACCTCTGGTTGCACCGCGATGGCCCGCGCTATACACAACCGTTGCTGCTGGCCGCCCGACAGACTGCCGCCCGGCCGACCGAGCCGGTCTTTAACCTCATTCCACAGGTTCGCAGCACGTAATGATCGTTCGGCCACCTCCTCCAACTGTGATTTATTCCGTACCCCTTGCAGTTTGAGGCCGGCAACAACGTTGTCCCGGATAGACATGGTAGGAAACGGGTTTGGCCGCTGAAACACCATTCCCACGGCACGACGCACCTCTACCGGGTCCACTTCTGGCCGGTAGATGTCGTCCCCATCAAGCTCTACCCGGCCTTCGACCCGGGCCCCTGGAATTACCTCGTGCATCCGATTCATCGTGCGCAGCACCGTGGACTTTCCGCAACCCGATGGACCGATGAACGCGGTCACCGCCCTTGGCGGTATCGACAAGTTCACGTCCTGCACTGCGTGAAACTTGCCGTAGTAAATATCAACGTTTTTCATTTGAATATTTTTCGCCATGGCAGCTCCAACATTGCCAGCTAGCTACGGACGCCCGCGAAACGCGCGATCACTCGGGCTATGATGTTGAACACCAACACGATCATGATCAGCACCAATGCCGCTGCCCAGGCACGGTTGATCGCTGTCTCGTTCGGTAGGCCCGCTTCACCGAACACGAACAGCGGTAGGGACGCCTGCGCTCCGGAAAAAGGGTTAAAGTTCAGGGCCGGGTTACCGAACACGGTCAGCAGCAGCGGAGCGGTCTCTCCAGTGACTCGGGCAATAGCGAGCATCACCCCGGTTACAATTCCAGCCAGGGCGGTGGGTAATACAATACGCAGTATGGTGATCCATTTCGGTATACCCAGTGCATAACCGCCCTCCCGAAGACTGTCAGGTACTATCTTCAGCATCTCTTCTGCCGACCGGACGACAGTAGGCAACATGAGAATCGCCAGCGCTAACGAACCGGCAAAGCCAGAAAAACTTTGCCCTAACGCCAGGATCCACAGCGCGAAGATGAACAGCCCGGCTACGATCGATGGAAGGCCGGTCATCACATCAACAAAAAAACTTACGACCCGACCCAGGCGACCGGCGCTATATTCCACGAGATAGATCGCCACGAGGAGACCGAACGGGACCGCCATCAAAGTGGCTAAGCCCACCTGCTCAAGTGTGCCGATTATGGCGTGATAGATGCCACCATACGGATCTTGCTCAGCAACCCCGCGCATAGTATGCGTCAGAAAAGATAGGTTGAGTACCGCCAAACCCTTGACGATCGTAAATCCCAGCACGGCGACCAGGGGCAGGACAGCGGCACAGGCGCACGCCACCACCAAGGTGGTCACCAGCCGATTTATCGCTGCTCGCCGGCCTTCGACATGGTTCGAGATGACAGTTTGCGCCAAGATGTAAAGCACCGCTGCGATTAACACGAAGCCGACCAGACCCTGCAACGGTGTCGCAACGAAGAGTACAACGGTCGCGGCAATCGCAGCTGCAGCGATGGCGACCAGCGAACGGCGGGACAACTGCGTCCGAACCAGGCGTGAGTTGCCGGCGGTGACATGCACCGACTGTGCCATCAGGCACCTTCCCGTTCACCGCGCCGCACGATGGTTCGGGCTCCGAAGTTCACGATCAGCGTGATGATGAACAGCACCAAGCCCGACGCGATCAGCGCCCCTCGGCCGATGTTGCCAGCCTCCCCGTACCGGTTGGCGATATTGGCCGCAATGGTGTTGCCACCAGGCTGCAGGATATGAAGAGTGATCTCGTAGTTTGCCGAGAGGACCAACGCGACGGCAATCGTCTCTCCGATCGCTCGACCGAAGCCGAGCACCGTGGCACTGACGACACCCGATCGGCCATAGGGCAGGATCGCCGTGCGCACCATCTCCCATTTGGTCGCACCGATCGCCCAAGCCGCCTCAATATGATCACGCGGCGTCTGCACGAAGACTTCTCGGGAGATTGCAGCAATGATTGGAATAATCATCACCGCGAGCACCACGGACGCAGCAAAGATCGACTTGCCGTATGTACCATTGGTTTCGAAGAGTGGGATAAACCCGAAGTATGTACTGAGGAAGTTGGAGGGTCCGATGAGACCGGGCACGAGATAGATCAGTCCCCACAATCCGAAGACGACACTGGGCACCGCAGCCAGCAAATCCACCACGTATGCCAGCGGCCCGGCCAGCCATCGGGGCGAATAATGACTGATCGCCAGCGCCACTCCTACCGCTACTGGCACGCTCATCACTAGTGCGAGCAGTGACGTCAGCAGGCTACCAAAAGCCAGCGCGGCGATACCGAAAGATGACGGAGTGCCATCTGGCGCCCAGTTCAGCGTGGTAAAAAAGTTAGTGGTATCTGCGTTGAGTGCGGGGATAGCCTGGAGTATCAAAAAGGCCGCAATAGCCGCCATGATGACGAGGAGCGCCACGCCAGAACCCTGGGCCAGCATGCGAAAAACTGCGTCCGCCCGCCGACGGGGCCGACTGTCCAGATCCTTTGCCTGGGGCATATCTTTCGATTGGGTACCGTTCGTCTTTGGCGGCTGGCTCGCAGGCGACGGAACCGCCTCGGACGAGCGCGCCATCGAGACTTTCGCGCTTTCCGGTTCGTCCATCCTGCATCCCTATTTCTAGCATTCTAGCCCAGTGAACTCACGGTCTGCTGCACCTGTTGCCGCAGATTGTCCGGCAACGATATGTATCCCTGAGCCGGGAGTTCTTGCTGCGCTGCGGGGCTGGCGGCATACCCCAAGAAGTTCTTCAGCAACGGGAGCTTGTCCGCAGGGTTGCCCTTTGAACACACGATCTCGTAGGTGACAAGCAGGTTCGGGTACGCAGTCGCGTCGGTAGTGGCGTAATCGAAGTCCAGCTTCAAGTCGCTGCCCGTACCGGCCGCCTTGGCGTAGGACAAGAACTTGACCGCGTTATCCGGGGTCAGCTGGACAAACTTACCCTCGGCATTACCGACGGCCGCGTAAGGTATCTTGCTCTGTGTCGCGAATGACAGTTCGAAATAGCCGATACCACCCGCAGTGGATTTTACTCCCTGCGCCACTCCTTGACTTCCCTTGGCTCCCTGACCACCCGGCGCGGTCCAGTTCTTGTCGGCCCCGAATGTCCAGTCCGCCTTGGCGTCGTGCGCAAGGTAGTTGGTGAAGTTGTACGTCGTTCCAGAGCCATCGGAACGGTGGAAACTTTGAATACCTAGTGCTGGCAACGCAACGCCAGGGTTATCCTGCGCAATTGCTGCGTCGTTCCATTTAGTGATCTTTCCCGTAAAAATCTTGGCCAGGTTACTGGCGGACAGATTGAGTGGCTGGGTGACCCCGGGCACGTTGTAACCGACGGCGATGGGCCCACCGACCATCGGAATATTGATAGCGGGGCCGGCCTTGCAGCGCGCATCAGCGCCTTGCTGTTCAGCGCCTGCAGCCAGCGGGAAATCAGAACCGGCGAAGTCAACCTTGCCGTCGGTGAACTGTTGCACTCCCTGCCCTGAGCCACCGCCGCCGTAATTGATATTTGAGCCTGAACACTTGTTGAGGTAGTCCTTGATCCACTGTGTCATTGCGTTTTGCTGCGCGGTCGATCCAGCGGCCGTGAGTGATCCCGAGCTGCAAGTGATGCTCGCCGCGCCGCCGGGGTTGGTTGATGAGCTTGGGCTACCGCCGGTGTCTGAGCCACACGCGGTCAGTACCAGGCCCGCGCCAATCAGCGAGCCGAGCGCGACCCGCTGCCGTGGACGTATCACGAAACCTCCGAATGTCCGAACTAAGCCTGAGCGCAACCGCAAGCGAACAGCCGCGGGCGCAACCTATAAAATTTTGCGGGGAGTTAAGGTAGACCCGGGCTATTTAGAAGATGAACAACCCATGAACGTTCCCCCACAAGGGAAAGACGCGTCGCTTATTTAGCGCAACGCTCGCAACTCTTCGTGATCACTCGGTGCGACAACCCGCAGGCGCACTACGCGCCTGCGGGAGACGCACTGCCGTGGGGCGCACAGGAAATGCGTCTTCAACCACGGTGAGGGTCAGCGGCTACTGCCGAAGATGATGTCTCTCAGGCTCTGAGTCCCTGAGGTCGCCTTGCCTTCGCTGGCCAGCTTCGCCCGCCAGGCGGCGCGGAGCTCGTCACTGACGGCAGCAGACTGGGACAGCGGCGAGTCAGGGATCAGCCCTTGAAAACCGCAATTGACCTCGACATTCATACAGTGCTGATCTGTGCACTCTCTGATGTCGGTTTTGGTGTGCTCATCCTCGCTCCACCGGGTCCAGCCGTCGAATCCGCCGCGCAGAGCACCGGCCGTCGACTCAGCCTGGTGTGGAACATCTGGAACGTTGTCGGGATGCGGAGCCTGGCTTCGCTCTTGGTTCATGAATAAGGAGTCTACCGGCGACGATCGGGCAGTGCGCGATCATAAGGGGCATGCCGCGGCAACGACATGAGAACAGCCTGCGATCAAAGATGGCTTGCAGTGACAAACGCGGCGTATCAATGCGGCCAGCGTTTCACCCGAAAGACTGACGCGCAAGCCACCCTGACGGCCTAATCTGATGTGCTTCCGAAGTGGTTGACGGGTTTTCTTAGTAAAACACCTCCGCTGTGCGCTCACCACTTCACCTATCGTGGAGGTGCAGCGACGATGCGAATGTCGGGAATCGACGCGCTCCGCGCTCAACTCAGCGGACGGGTGATTGACGAATCGAATACCGACTATGACTCCGCACGTGCGGTCTGGAATGGGGAAATCAACCGCAAGCCGGCCGTGATAGCCCGATGTACCGGTCCTTCCGATGTCGCGGCGGCGATTGCCTTTGGTCGGGAGCGAGCAATGAGCATTTCGGTGCGCGGCGGCGGGCACGGTTACTGGGAAGCTGCGCTGCCCGACGGTGGCTTGGTCATCGACCTCAGCGACATGCGCGGCGTGTCAGTGGACCCAGGTAGCCACCGAGCCTGGTGCAGCGGCGGTGCCACGATCGCTGATCTTGATGTCGCCACCCAGCGCCATGGCCTGGCGGTGACCGGGGGAACCGTTAGCCACACCGGAGTCGGCGGTCTGACCTTGGGCGGTGGGTTCGGCTGGCTTGTCCATAAGGCCGGCCTGACCATCGACAACCTGCTGGCCGCGGAAGTGGTCACCGCTGACGGGCGCACCCTGGGCGTCTCTGCCGACGAGTACGCGGATCTGTTCTGGGCAATTCGCGGCGGTGGCGGCAATTTCGGCGTCGTGACCGGCTTCGAGTTCCGGCTGCATGAGGTGGGACCACTGGTCTACCTCGGTCTGTTCTTCTGGGGGCTAGACCAGGGTATGGAAGTACTGCGTCTCGGCCGGGAGGTGGCGGCATCCCTGCCTCGCGATGCGGGGCTGCTGCTGGCCGCCGGCCTCACCGCGCCGGCAGCACCCTATGTGCCCGCCCACTACCGCGGCACACCCGGGTTCGGGCTGCTGGTGGCCGGGTTCGGATCAGCGCAGGAGCATGCGGCGTTGATTGCGCCTATCCGAGAGGCCCTGCCGGCGATGTTCGAATTCGTGACGCCACTACCCTACGTCGAGCTGCAAAAGATTCTTGACGAATCCGCGCCGTGGGGCAGCCACGCCTACGAAAAAAGCCTCTGCTTGCGTGAGCTCAGCGATGAGTCCATCGTCGCGTTCACCGATCTCATACCACGCAAAAGCTCACCGATGTCTTTTGTCCAAATTTTCCCCCTGGGTGGGGCGTTCGCTGCCGTCAACGACTCCGACACCGCCTTTGGTTGCAGCCGAGCCGCCCGGTTTGTGGTCAATACGGTGGCGGTGGCACCGAACGCCGAACTACTGGCCACCGACCGGGCTTGGGCGCGATCGGCGTGGCAGACACTCGTCTCGCATAGCAGCGACACCGGCGGCTATCTCAACTTCCTCGCCGATGACGACTCAGATCGCGTGCACACCGCCTACGGGCCGGCTAAGTACCAGCGGCTGGCGCAGATCAAAGCACGCTACGACCCGGACAACGTCTTCCGGATGAACCCGAACATCAAGCCGGCCATGCTCCAAAAACCCTGACTGTTCCAGCCACCCGCTGCGCATCGAGGCGGAGTAAATTCAGCTCATGGCGGAGCTGCTGCGGACTAATCGGCTCCTCGTGCGGGATTGGACCACCGCCGATGCCGAAGCAGCTCTGAAACTGTTCGGTCACGAAACGCTCCAGCGCTGGGCACCCGAGTTCGCTGGCCTCTCGGGCATTTCCGACGCCGCTGTCATGCAGGACGTGCTGCAGCGCTGGGCCGTCGAACAACGTGACATGTCGCCAGGAACGGGGCGATGGGCACTGGTCGCGCTCGACGGGGGTGCGCTCGTCGGGGCCATCAGCCTGCTACCCATGCCGGTACCCGAGGCAGATGTCGAGATCGAGTGCCAGCTGGCACCGGAATACTGGGGACGCGGCTATATCACCGAGGCCGCCTGGGCGTTAGCGCACTGGGCGTTCGAGCACTCCCTGGTCGAACTGTTCGCGCTCGTCCCACCAGATAACGCACGCGCGGCTGCCACCGCGCGGCGGATCGGCATGGAGTGGGTCGGCGAAAGCGATAAGTACCACGGACAGTCATTGCAGGTGTTCCGGTTGCGACCAGACGACCTGGCCAGCGCGGTCAGAAATACACCCGGGTGACCCAGTCAGCTACGCAGCCAGGCTTTTCTTCACCCTTGATCTGCATCGTGGCGCGCAATACCAGTTGCACGCCACCGGTCACCTCATTGGCCTCAGCCAGGGTGACCTCGGCTCGCACCATGGAGCCGACCGGCACGGGAGCGGGAAAACGGACCTTGTTCAAACCATAGTTGATGGTCATCCCGGCGCCCTCGACGCGGTAGGTCTGGAATATCAGGTAGGGCAGCAAGGACAGGGTAAGGAATCCGTGGGCGATCGTGGTACCGAACGGACCGTCAGCAGCACGCTGCGGGTCGACATGGATCCACTGGTGGTCTTCGGTCGCGTCTGCGAAGGCGTAAACGCGTTGTTGATCGATGGCCATCCAGTCGCTGGTCCCCAGCTGCTCGCCGGACGCAGCCAGCACCTCGTCAGCTCCGGTGAACACTCTCATCGTCGATCACTTCCCTGATCTCAGTGGCCGTCGGTGGTTGGCAAGCACCATCTCTGCCTACCGGAGTCCGCGGGTCTACGCGACACTAGAAGGCGATGGTGACGACTCCTCCCTCGACGGGAGCGAGGATGGGCACGCCCACCGGACGGTGGGTGTTGCTGGTGACGATCTTGGGTTCGGGCATGGCCATGCTCGACGCCACCGTGGTCAACATCGCACTGCCCGCCATCGGGCGCGAGTTCGGTGCCGGATTCCGCACGCTGCAGTGGATCGTCAACGCCTACGCGCTCACGCTTGCCGCCCTAATTCTGCTGGCTGGAGCGCTCGGGGATCACTTCGGGCGGCGCCGGGTCTTCATCATCGGGGTGATGTGGTTTGCTGTCGCGTCACTGCTGTGTGGGCTGGCACCAAACGCAGAGGTTCTCGTCGCGGCCCGCGCCCTGCAGGGCATCGGCGGCGCTCTGCTCACCCCGGGCAGCCTGGCCATCATCTCCTCGTCATTCGCGGCCACCGACCGGGCCAGGGCGGTGGGAGCTTGGTCCGGGCTGGGTGGGGTTGCCGGCGCGGTCGGACCCTTCCTCGGTGGCTACCTAGTACAGCTGAGTTGGCGGGCGGTGTTTTTGATCAATCTGCCGGTCGCCGCATTCATCGTGGTGGCCGCGCTGCGACACGTGCCGGAGACGTCGGACACGCAAAGTCCACCGGGTCTGGATCTGATCGGCTCGGCCCTCGCCGCGGCGGGGCTGGCCGGGGTGACGTATGCGCTGACCAGCCTTGGGAGCACCGTGGGCGGCGGCGCCGCGGTAGTCGCCGCCGGGGTGGGTGGGCTCGTCGCGCTGGTCGCCTTCGTACTGGTCGAACGGTGCTCGCCGCATCCCCTGGTACCGCTGGCGCTGTTTGCTGACCGCCGGTTCAGCGTGGCCAATGTGGTCACGCTGGTCGTGTACGCCGGGCTTGGCGTTTTCTTCTTCCTGCTGGTGCTCCACCTCCAGATCGTCGCCGGATTCTCTCCGTTGGTGGCCGGCACTGCCCTGCTTCCCGTGACTGTGCTGATGCTGCTGCTGTCCGCCCGAGCCGGCGCACTGGCCGAGCGGATCGGTCCCCGGCTGCCCATGTCGGTGGGGCCCCTGGTGGCCGCCCTGGGTTTCCTGCTGACACTACGGATCGGCCGCGGAGCGTCTTACCTGGGCGATGTGCTCCCCGCTGTGGTGGCGCTGGGATTGGGACTGTCGCTGACCGTGGCGCCGCTCACCGCGACCGTGCTGAGCTCAGCCGATCCCCGCCATGCCGGCACTGCATCGGGCGTGAACAATGCGGTGGCCCGTTCGGCCGGCCTGCTGGCGGTCGCGGTCATCCCGGTGGTGGCGGGCCTGGCGACGGCTGACTACACCGATCCGGTGTCCTTCGCAGCCGGCTTTCACACCGCAATGTTGATCAGTGCGGGGCTGCTTGCACTGGGTTCGTTGCTGGCCGCCGTGCTTTTGCACGAGCCACGCCCGGCACCCGTTGCCACCCCTGCCGAGCGCATTCCGGTAGAACGCTGCTCCCACTGCGGAATTACCGGCCCACAACTGCACCCCTCTACCCGCTCACCCTCGTAACCTCGCAACCAGCAACCCCGACATGGAGATATACCGGAGTCTTGAGGGCCCGCAAACCCCGATATGTCTCCATGTCGGGGTGGGAGAATTCGGGTGGGGCTGGGGGTGCCATGACATCGATCGAGCCGGCGGCGGAGCGCTACGACATTGCGCGGGCTGTCTTGCTGGCAGCAGTTGCGGCGCTCGGCGGGTTCCTGTTCGGCTTCGACACCGCCGTGATCAATGGTGCAGTGCTGGCCATCCGCGAAACTTTCCGGATCGGTGCGGGACTGACCGGTTTCGTGGTGGCCTCTGCGCTGCTGGGCTGCGCGGTGGGCGCCTGGCTTGCCGGCAGGCTGGCCGACCAGGTCGGCCGTATCCGGGTGATGGTATTGGCCGCCGCGCTCTTTTTCATCAGTGCAATCGGATCCGGGCTCGCCTACTCGCCGTTTGACTTGACTTTCTGGCGCATTGTTGGCGGCCTCGGTGTCGGTGCAGCCTCAGTCATCGCCCCTGCCTACATCGCAGAAATCGCTCCCGCATCGATACGCGGCCGGCTTGGCTCATTGCAGCAGCTCGCCATCGTCTCCGGGATCTTCGTTGCATTGTTGTCGGACTATTTCCTGGCCACCAGTGCGGGAAGCGCGACCAAGCCACTATGGCTTGGGTTAGCGGCCTGGCGGTGGATGTTCATCACCCTGGCCATACCCGCGCTAGCCTACGGGATCCTCGCTTTGCAGATACCGGAGTCACCGCGCTACCTGATGTTCCGCGGGCGCGCTGTCGAGGCTCGCGCCGTTCTGTCACAGGTACTCAAAAGCGGAGTCGACGACCGGATCCGCGAGATCAGCCGCACCATCATCCAGGACGCCCGGTCTTCCTTCCGGGACCTCCGGGGACCGTTTCTCGGTCTGTTACCGATCGTCTGGGTGGGCATCCTGCTGTCGGTCTTCCAGCAGTTTGTCGGCATCAATGTGATCTTTTATTACTCGTCGACATTGTGGCAGCAGGTGGGGTTCACCGAGGCCGACTCACTGATCATCACGGTCCTGACATCGGTGACCAATATCCTGGTCACGCTGGTGGCCATCGCGGTGATCGACAAGATCGGCCGGCGCAGGCTCCTGCTGATCGGCTCGGCCGGCATGTTCATCAGCCTCGCGACTTTGGCCTACGTCTTCGGTGCCGCCCCCGTCGTCAACGGGCAACCACAGCTGACTGCTGGAGCCGGCACGGTCGCTCTCATCGCGGCCAATGCCTTCGTCGTCTTCTTCGGTATCTCATGGGGCCCGACGGTCTGGGTACTGCTCGGCGAGATGTTCAACAACCGGATTCGAGCCGCAGCGCTGGGCCTCGCCGCATCCGCACAGTGGATCAGTAACTTCGTCGTCTCGACGACGTTTCCCACGCTGGCCGACGTTAGTCTGGGTCTGGCTTATGGCCTCTATACACTCTGTGCGCTGCTGTCATTCCTGTTCGTCCTGAAGTTCGTGCAGGAAACAAAGGGTAAGCAACTCGAGGACATGGCGTAGGAAAGGTTAATTGCTTATGAGCGATGATGTCCTTATTTCAACGATAAATGACGTCCCCGGATACGAAGTCGTGCAGGTGCATGGCGAGGTATACGGGCTGATCGTGCGCGCCCGCAACGTATTCTCGAATCTCGGTGCTGGGTTGCGGACCATTGTCGGCGGCGAGGCCCGGGGTTACACGAAGCTGCTCATGGACAGCCGCGATCAGGCTACCGAGCGCCTGAAGGAAGCAGCCGCCGCGCGCGGCGCCAACGCCGTCCTCGCGATGCGGTTCGACTGCAACGAGATCGGCGACATCATGAGCGAGGTCGCAGCGTACGGAACTGCCGTCACCATCCGTCCCAAGGCTTGATAATCCTCCGACGCTGTAGCTGTATCCGGCCGGTGCGCATCTCTGCCTCGAAATGACCTGACCAGGAAGCTCGGCTGGACCGATAAGGCGCCGCGAACAGGGCTTCAGCCGGTGTCGGTGAGGGCCTTCTGGTATTCACTGGCCTGACTGGGGGTCAACAACCTGCTGACTCGCAGGACTATTGCGCCATGGAGATAGTCGTATTCGCCGGACCCCGTGTTGGTTACGGCCTTGCGCAGCGAGTCGACCCGCGCGGTGGCCTCGTCGCTGTCTGCAAACACCTCGACGATCCCGCCGCGATCAACCGGGGTGATGGCCTTGCCGCTGTCAGAGACACGGTTGTCAGTCAGCAACGTCTTGCTGAGATACCCACCGGGACGGCCGAGCAGGTGTTCGTTGTCGGTCGCAGCCGTGTAGTCAACCATCGCGGCGATGGATTTAATGTGCGCGGACAGCCGGATGGCGACCTGCCCGGCGGTGACAGTGGGAGAGGAAGCCGGTTCCGTGTGAGAACAGCCAACGGCGAGAGCTAACACCACAGAAATAACGATGATCCACAGAACCGTAGCTACCCCGTCAGCTTTCTGGTGGCGCAGCGAGGTGCCTGTTCGAGGAACTCGACGCGTTCGGTGTCGTTCCGTGAGCTGTTCTCTTGACTTGATCACAGCCGAATAGTGCCCAATATGGCTTGCGTGAGGAGGACATCCGGTTTACCTGCGTGTGAACGGCAGATCCCTACCCGGCTGCCTACGGTGCAGATTGCCGGCCAAACTGATACGGGTGGCGGGCGATGCAATCACCGAGGTGTGCAGCCGTTACTCCAAACAGGGGATATCCGGGTGCTCCTTCTGGCACTTGCTCACCACGTGACCGGTAGCGCGGTGAAGCCACCGATGAACGTGTCGGTGCGCAGTTGAAGTTTCGCCAGCGGGACGGCCAGCTGGAGATGAGGGAAACGCCGGGGTAACGCGGTGAACACGGCATGCAGTTCGACGCGGGCGAGGCTTGCGCCGATACAGAATCGGGGGCCGTATCCAAAAGACAGGTGCGGATTAGGGACGCGAGTGACGTCGAAACGGTCAGGGTCGGTGAACGTGGCGGGATCCCGGTTGGCGACGACACCGTTCAGCAGCACCGCATCCCCGGCGCGGATGGTCACGCCGGCCAAGTCGATGTCGTCCTTGGCGTAGCGGGGTAGGCCGCCGCCGCCGGGAGCCGCCATCCGCAAGATCTCCTCGACCGCGCTCTCGACCAGGTCGGGTTGCTGCCGGAGGGCGTCGTACTGGTCGGGATTGGTGAGCAACAGCAGGGTGCCGTAGTCGATGCGGGTCACGGTGGTTTCGTGGCCGGCAAACAGCAGCGCGGCGGCCAATCCGGCAATGCCCTCGTCGCCGTAGCGGAAAGCGGCCTGGGCAGCAATCAGATCGGAGATCACGTCCTGACCGGGATGGGACCGCTTGTGCGTGATCAGTTCGTGCATGTAGTCGACCAGCTGCTTGAGCCCCTCGGTAGCGATCTCGCGGTCAGAGAGATTGCCAGCACTGGCCGACCAGATCCGGAACTGGTCCCGGTCGCTGTAGGGCACACCGAGCAGTTCGCAGATCACCTGTACTGGCAGCGGGAAAGACAGCGCCTCATGCAGATCAGCCGGGCTCCCCTGGCCAGCGAGCTGGTCCAGCAGCGTCTCGACCAGCTCGGTGACATGCGCACGCAAGACCCGCATGCGCCGCGCGGAGAATGCCGGAGTGAGCAGCCGGCGCATCATGGCGTGATCGGCAGCCTCAGTGGTGGAGTCGCCGGACGGGCCGCCAAGGATCGCGGAAGCAGAAAATCGGGCGGCGCGTTGCGGGTCGGGGTGCGAGCGGCCGAGCCTGGCATCAGCTAGCAACGCCTTGACCTCGGAATACCCGGTGACGAGCCACGCGACATCACCAGCTGGGGTGCGCACCGGGGTGATCGGAGCGGTAACCTGCAAGGTCCGGGACAGCGGCGCAATATCCAGTACGCCAAACCGCGGGAACGGCATGCGGGGCAGCTTGTCGCCAGTCACGGTCATCTCCCGGCGTCCTTTTCAGTATTCGCATGACGGCGCTGGTAGAGGGTCCAGCTGGCCACGGGTCCTATCACGGCGGCGGCGAGCAGTGACGAGATCGCCAGCAACGCCGCACGGGAGATCAGGAACGCCAGTTCCGCCCGCAGGCTGCCCTCGCCGAGCACAACCACGCCCCACACTACGGTCATCTGTCACATCCGGGGCCGGCAACTGACCATAATCCCGAGACTGCAGATTCGGCGCCACGGCGCAGCGCGCGGCTGTCAGGGATGCAGGAGCACCCTGTCGCCGTTGCGAGCCAGGTTGCGGTATTCGAATTCGAGCAGGTACTGCTTGCGTTCCAAGCCGCCACCGTAACCGGTAAGGCTGCCGGTCGCGCCCACAACCCGATGGCAGGGCACGATGATGCCGATCGGGTTGCGCCCGTTGGCCAGCCCGACCGCGCGGGCGGCACCGGGGCGTCCGATCTGCTCGGCGAGCTGACCGTAGGCCAGCGTCTGTCCGTAGGGAATCTCGCGCAGTGCCGCCCATACGGTGCGCTGGAACGGGGTGCCGGCAAGTGTCAGGGGCACGTCGAAATCTGTTCGTTGCCCACCGAAGTATTCCCCCAGCTGCCTGATCACCTCAGTGAACGGAGTGGGATCCGGGGCACCGAAGGTCCCTTCCGTCGGCCGGTGCCGCTGCAGGTTCATGTAAAGGCCGCTGAGCACATCACCGACGGCCACCAGGGTAAGCGGGCCGACCGGGCTGTCCACCACGGTGTGTACTCGATGTTCCACAGTTATCTGTCTCCTTATGCGGCAACCTCATGCCGGCGACCGATTGATGGCGTGATCACCGGACGCCCACAGGTACTGAACGGCGTATGCGCGCCACGGCCGCCATCCGGCGGCGTGGCGGGTCAGACCCAAGGCGCTGACCGGAAGGCCGAGGTCCCGGGCAGCGCGGCGTACCCCCAGATCGGCGGCGACGAAAGCGTCCGGATCACCCAGCGCGCGCATCGCGATCGTCTCGATGGTCCAGGGACCGAAACCGGGTAGGCGAGCAAGCTGAGCCCGGGCCTGTTGCCAGTCACTCGCGGGGCTGAGGTCGATCTCACCGGTGGCCAGCACGCTGACCAGGGTGGTGAGCGTGGTGCGGCGTGCCCGCGGTACGGCGAGCGCAGCCGGGTCCAGCGAGGCCAGCGCTGCGATGTCGGGGAACAGGTGGGTCAGGCCGCCTCCGGGATCGTTCATCGGGTCACCGTATGCGGCCACCAGCCGCCTGGCGTGGGTGCGGGCCGCCTTGGTTGACACCTGTTGCCCCAGCACCGCGCGCACCGCAAATTCCGGCCCATCGACGGTGCGGGGTACCCGGCGACCGGGATTCTTGTCCACCAGCGAAGCGAGCACCGGGTCACTACGCAGCAGCTCGTCAACGGCCACCGGGTCAGCATCGAGGTCGAGCAGCCACCGGCAGCGAGCGATAGCCGTCGCCAGATCCCGGAGTTCCATCAAGGCCAACCGGCACTCGACGTGATCAGGCAGCGGTCGCAGCGCCGCGACACCGGACCCGTGCGGCAGCCGCAAAGTGCGGCGGTATGCCCCGTCACGCCACTCCTCCACACCGGGTACAGCGGTTGCTGCCAAGTGCCCGAACAGGTTGTCCGGGCATAGCGGCGCGCGGAACGGCAGGCGCAGCAGCAGCGATCCAGACGCGGCCGGCGATTGCCGGCGCGCGGCCCGAGCACGCAGCTCGGTTGGCGTGAGGGCAAAGACTTCCCGCACGGTGTCGTTGAACGCCCGCACCGTGGCGAAGCCCGCTGCAAAGGCCACGTCGCTCATCGGCAACGAACTCGTCTCAATCAGCAGCCGCGCAGTCTGGGCGCGCTGGGCGCGCGCCAACGCCAGCGGGCCAGCCCCTAACTCGGCAAGCAACTGCCGCTGGATCTGCCGGATGCTGTATCCCAGCCGGGCGGCCAGCCCAGGAACACCCTCCCGGTCGACCACTCCATCGGCGATCAACCGCATCGCCCGAGCCACCAGATCAGCGCGCTCGTTCCACTGCGGAGATCCGGGGCTGGCATCTGGCCGGCACCGCTTGCACGCTCGGAATCCGACCAGCTGCGCCGCCGCCGCGCTGGGGTAGAAGCGCATATTCGCCGGCTTGGGCGGCACCACCGGGCAGCTTGGTCGACAATAAATGCCGGTTGTGACCACCGCGACGAAAAACCAGCCGTCGAATCGCGCATCCTTCGACTGCACCGCGCGTACGCACCGCTCGACGTCCTCATGCACGATCCCAGCATTGCCGTGACCGCAGGCCGAAGCTAGCGAAAATGCGACATCACCCTGTGCGGTCGTGATGACCGCGAACGTGATCATCAGTTCGGAAGAGTGCTGGATGGGACACCCGGAAGCTACAGTTGCCCCCGGGTCGGGAATCGGCGCAAACAGTAGGAGACGACACGTGACGGACAGCTCGTCCGTGGCCGGACGGACGCCCCCTCCGGGCATCGATACCACGGTTCCGCATTCAGCCCGGTTCTGGGACTACCTCCTGGGCGGTAAGGACAACTATCCGGTCGATCGCGCGGTCGGGGAACAGGTCCTGCGCATTGATCCGGATCTGCGCGACGCCGCCCGCGCAGACCGGGGGTTCCTGCTGCGGGCCGTCAGGTACCTGGTCGGCGAGCGCGGGATCCGCCAGCTGCTGGACATCGGCACCGGATTACCAACGGCCAACAACACCCACGAGGTAGCCCAGGCGACCGCACCGGAGTGCCGCATCGTCTACGTCGACAACGATCCGCTGGTGCTCGTGCATGCCCGTGCACTGCTGACGAGTACGCCGCAAGGCGCCACCGCTTATCTGGACGCCGACGTGCGTGACCCGGACAAAATTCTGCAGGAAGCTGCGGACACGTTGGATTTCAACCAACCCGTTGCGCTGATGCTGCTGGGCATCGTCAACTACATCATCGATGACGCCGAAGCACACACCGTCGTCAAGCGACTGCTAGACGCCCTACCTTCTGGCAGTTACCTGGCTATTTCCCACCCCACCGCGGAAATCCACGGCGAAGCGGTGGACGCATCCATGCGGCATTGGAACGAACACGGCGGCACCCCGATCAGGCACCGCACCCGCCAACAGGTCATCAGCTTCTTCGACGGGCTGGAGCTGCTGGAACCGGGAGTAGTGTCGTGCTCGATGTGGCGGCCGAACACCAGCGAAATTGGCGTTCCCGTCGAGGTACACCAATATTGCGGGCTGGCCAGAAAGCCTTGATCGATCTGCTTTGTCAGGTCTCTTTGAGGGTGCTGTTGAGGAACCTGATCGTCTCTGTCGGAGACTTGGCCTGCACACAAAGCCGATCCATGACCACGAGGTAGTGCTGGACGTCCTCGTTTTTGTCCAGGTACAGCGCGCTGGTCAATTGCTCGAGGTAGACCAAGTCCGGCAGATCGCGCTCGGAGAATCGCAGGATCGTGAACGGACCGCCGACGGCTGCGTGCGCCCCCGAGTAGAACGGCATCACCTGCAGCGTGACGTTGGGCAGCTCCGCCATGTCGATCAGATGCTGGATCTGGTTGCGCATCGCGGCGCGCCCGTCGAGGCGCCATAACGCGGCCTCGTCGATCACAGCCCACAAATTCGGAGCTTCCGGTTGAGTGAGGACACGCTGGCGTTTCATCCGCAGTGCGACCCGGCGCTCGATATCAGCGCTGCTGGCGTCCGGGTGGCCAAGCTGGAAGACAGCCCGCGAACCCTCCTCGGTTTGCAACAGACCAGGCACAAGCTGCGGCTCGTAGGTCCGGATCACCGAGGCCGCTTGCTCCAAGCCGAGATACATCTCAAACCACGCCGGCAAGATGTCACTGTAGTGGTGCCACCAGCCGGGCACGTTGGCCCGCCGTGCTAACGCCAGAAACGCACCGCGCTCCTGCTCGTCAGTGATTCCATAGAGGGTGAGCAGATCCGCCACGTCACGCTCCTTGAACCCGACCCGTCCGAGCTCCATGCGGCTGATCTTGGCATGGGACGCCCGAATCGCGTGGCCAGCTGCTCCAGCAGTGATTCCGCTTGCTTCTCGGAGCTGACGTAGCTGATTGCCCAACACGATACGAAGCGCGGTGGGCCCCTGCGGTCGTACCGGAGCGTGACCTAAGGCCGGATCGTGACCCGACCGAGCCGCTCTCACCATTCCTCCTACGGGTGAAGCACTACGGATGGTCTCACCATAGACCGCGGTAAGACGCCCGGAAAGCCCGGCTATGGCTTCCCCGCTCTGAGGTAGTGGATCACCCAGCCGTGGAAGCGAACTCATCGCCCTTCACCGCGCCGATAAACGCGGCCATCGCGGCACGGCTGTAGACCTGCGTCGGGCCCGCCGGATGCCGGGAGTTGCGTACGGCGATCTTGCCGGGTACCAGCCCCGCCAACTCCACACAGTTGCCGTTGGGGTTGCTGCGACTGCTCTTTCTCCACGTCAGTCCCCCGACCGGCATACCGTTGGTGACTAGCGACATCTGTTGAACCTCTCCATCAACTCCGGCCAGCAGGCAGCCGACCAGAGCGGTCAACACTCCCTGTGAGGCAGCGCGAGGATATGCGATTGCATCTGTTCTTGCATTTGTACACGACGTTTGCCCTTAGGACACGTCGTGCCATTACGGTGAATCACTTACGGTGCCGAAGCGGCCACCTAGTGCACTTGCAGAAGAGATTGCAGGCTATGACAGCCCGGTCACGCTGAGCGATACCGGTAGCGGCGCCGAGGGGGCGAACGTCGCCAGATTGGCGGGGGTAAACGTTGCGGTCAGGGAATGCGTTCCCTTGGTCAGCTGCGAGGTGACCATCAGGGCGAAACCACCGAAGACCGGCCGTGGCGCACCCAATGGGGTGTCTCCGTCCATGAATTGGACCGTGCCTGCGGCATTCGCGGGCGCCACCTGCGCGACGAGGATCACCGGAACGCCTTGAATGATCGGACCGCTCGGGATCACCGTGAACGTGGTCCTGGTGACCTTTGCGCCGGCCGGCGCATCGACCACTACGGATATCGCCGGGGACGTTGATGCGTTCAGGTCCGACAGATCCGTGGGGGTGAACACCGCGGTCAATGAGTGGTTCCCCGGTGCCAACGTCGTGGTCGTCGATGCGGTGCCGCCGGAGACGGCCACCGGGCCACCGATACTGCTTACCCCGTCTTTGAACTGCACCGTGCCTGATACCGAGGAAGGCCGGACCGTCGCCGCCAGGGTCTCCACGGCGTTCGCCGCCAACGGCGAAGCGGGAGACATGTCCAGCGTGATGGTGGTAGCCGTCGGCGCCAGTGCGCCACCGGTACCGCTGGCGCACTGAGTCAACGCTGACTTGAGGTCACAGGGTGGTGGCTGCGGCACGTTTTTGATCAGCTGATCGGCGCCATCGACGGACAACGTCGGGTTGTGGCAGTTCGTCAGGTCAAAACTACTGATCTTTTGGGTAGCGCCGGGAACTTGGTTGATCTGGACGACGGCAGCTTGGACGAGGTTGATCGGTAACGGTGCGTAACCCAGCGTCTCGGCCTGCTGCTGCCCGTCGCACACTGCGTAATAGGCGAACTCAGATAGCGTGCGGCCCTTGTCAGTGCCGAAGTTGGCAGCCCGCGCTTGGGGAACGATCATATAGCTGTAGCTGGACAGCGGGTAGGCGCGCGGATCGGGATCGCTGTAGACCTGGCTCAGGTCCTGCGTCAGGTCTGGTCGCACCTTTGCCGCCAGCAAGGCCAGAGCCACATTGCCAGCGGTGGGCTCGACGTAGTAGTTGGCAGCGTTTAGCACCTTGGCGACGGGAAGACCCGCCTTGCGGGCGTAGGAGTACTCAACGTAGGTGATCGCGCCGTCGTTGGAGCCCTGCGCGACGAACCCGGTCAGCCCGGCCGATTCCGCCATGGCTTGCATGCCTGGCATCAGTGGGTAGGACGAGGCCGACCCGCAGTGTGCGAGTTGCCTGCCGGCACGTTCGCAATAGGGATTCCAGATCGTCGGGTACTGGCTGGCCAACCAGGTGGTGAACTGCTCGGTGGGACCCGCGGGGTCTGACCGCACCACGGGCACGATGCGCCTCGCGGGAAGGGCGAGCCCGGGGTTGTCGGCTTTGATCGCCGGATCAGCCCAGTTGGTGATTGCCTGGGTGAAGATCTTCGCGATGGTCTCGCCGGACAGTCGAAGGTTGGTGACGCGCTTGTCACCGATCGTGAGGTTGTACATGAACGCGGTGCCGCCCGCGACGATCGGCAGGTATCCGAAAGGCCGTGCTGGGGGTGGGTCAGCAATGCCTTCCTCGCTGGTGGCGTAGGGCACGTCTGAGACGGTGAAGTCGACTTGACCAGCCCGGAAGTCGGTACGGCCATTCGTCGAGTTATCCGGCGAAAAGCTCACCATCATGCCGTAAAGGTTGTTGACACCCCGCCGCCATTGATCCAACAAATTCGAGCTCCAGCCGGAACCGGAGCCGCTGATCGGGACGAATCCAGCGGCCCCGGCACCAGGTGCGAGCAGGATCTGCGCGCCTAGCGTGGCAGCGAGCA
>JAFAWY010000054.1 GCA_019241525.1 Pseudonocardiales bacterium | reverse complement strand
TTCCAGCCGTGCCACTGGTTGTGCTCACCCCAGTGGTACCGGTTCTCCCAGCCGCGCCAGTCGTGATCGCTGCTGTGGTGGATGTTGCACCACTCGCGGTAGTCGTCGTGGGCCCAGTAGGTGGGGTGGTACCAGCCAGGCGGTGGGGCCCAGCCGTGCGGGGGTTCCCAACCCTCCGGTACGACCCAGCCGACCCCGTCGATCCAGACTGGACCGAAGTAGTCCGCACCCGGGATCCAGCCGTGCCAGTTGTCGTGGTGCTGGAAATGATCGCAGTTCTCCCAGCCGCGCCAGTCGTGATCGCTGCTGTAGTGGTTGTTGCACCACTCGCGGTACTCGTCATGATCCCAGTACGCGGGCTGGTACCACCCGGGCGGTGGGGCCCAGCCGTGCGGCGGTTCCCAACCGTGCGGCACCACCCAACCGACGTGGCCGACCCAGATCGGACCGAAGTAATCCGCCCCGGGCACCCACATGTGTACGTCGTGTAGGACGCCACCAAGGTCGTGCCGGACGTCATCGAGCACCTCGGCAGCCAGCCAATGCTGGCCAAGAGAACCCTCAGGCATTGCATGCTCCTTAGGACAAGTTGAACTTTGTGCTGCCAGTTATGCCGCAGTCAGATGCAAGGAACCTGAACACAACCTCACAGTTTCCTGGGAGGCAACGACGGACGGTGACGAGATACCTGGAGGTTCCTGCACCCCACCGGTCGGGGTGGGACCCTTCCAGAAGATCCACTTCGCCAAGCATGACCACGACGACCGAAGCTGATTGCGCTGCTCAATGCCTTGATCACAAACTCCAAGCTGCCAATGATCGATCGTAGGTCTCGAGCCGCATGGTCCTTGCTCAAAATACTGCTGTAACCCTGAGTAAGCGAAGGTGCGGAGGCGCTGCCCCCCGCCTCCGCCGTCCCCCACCTCGGGACAGCGCACCAACAGCAAGACGCCCTGCCCTGTCGCCAGCCGCCGGAAAGCCGAACAACCATGGCACTAGCGCCGGCATGCGGATCCTGGGCAGACGGGGCACCGGATGCACACGGCGGCTTGATCAGGCCCGGTTTCCGAGCGGATCGCCGCGCGTACGCCCTTACGCTGCGAATTAGCGCTTACTGATGCTGCGTGCAAGCAGTGGTATCAGAAGGCCAGCGATCCACTGGCAGCTGAATCGATGATTGTCGGCGATGGGCTGGCAATCCCGTTAATGATGATGGTCGTGGTCGGAAGGATGTGGCTGTCCGCCACCGGAACCCGCGCGTCCCTTGGCGCAGCCGCGGTGGCCGGTCCATCACACGCAATTGGCGAGCGTAAAACTTTCGCTCATGCCGCCTACGAGGGGTACGGCACCACCACGGAATAACCCGTTTCGTTCAGTCGAGGTCTGACTTAAGCGACAACGATCACTCTTCGACGATCGGCCTCTGCGAGCGTGCGCTGGAGACACGCCGCTCACCAGGGCCTGTGAAACCGTCGTTCAAATGTGTGGTACGGTCTAAGCGTATGCGGCTTTCAGCTGGTCGCTCGACTGGTGCCGCGGGCGCGGATGGCTAGACAGTGGTCCCAGGGGTCTTCGCATTGTCGTCGCCGTACGCTCTACACCACATATAGACACCGGCTGGCCGTAAGGAGTGTAGAAACTCCTCAGGAGGGAGCGGGACCATCACTAGCGTTACCCATAGCATCACGGTCCGGCAAGAAAAGCTCGGTAAACGGGACGTAAGCCGGCCAATTTGTACCTGTGGATGGGCTGCCACATGGGCATACGTCACGGACAAATTCGCTCGGGATGCCGGACAGGAACACGTCAAGCAGGTACTAGCCCAACTGCAGGCGGTGAGCGGCTAGGCAGGCAGTATTCTGGCTGATCACTTCAGAGGACCGTCCATGCGGCGTGAAGCGCACCACAGGTGCCGATTCAGCTGGCTCCATTAGATAGTTCGCCGGGACGGGGTATGGCGGCCGAACTGTTGGTGCGAGAGCGACTGTTGCCATTCCTGGTTGGTACAGTTGAGCTTGGATCGGAGCGTAACCCTTCACAAGGCCGCCGACACTGATACAGCTCGACGGACAGGTCAAGACCCACAAGCGGTTTTCAGTAGCACGGCGCCACCCTGCGCGTCGGCCGCCACCAGCAAAACCCCGGCACGCTGGGGCTCTTGGTGGCCTCGTCGGAGGTTTAATCGATGAGGCGCAGGTCGGCGCTCGTGCGGTTTTTGACCTCGTCGAGCTGCTCAGGGCCGGGTGCGGTGTGCCGGTCCAGAGAAGTAAGCTGTTGTTGCTGCCTACCACACGCACAGCAGCGAAGCCGACGTTTGTGCGGCTGTGAGAGACGTTCTCCACGAACCCCTGATCGGCCTGCGACCACACTCGGACGCTGTTTGCCCGAGAGTCTTATCGGGGCGAGGAAAGAACACCGCGCGGACTTTCGCGAGCCGGTCAAGCGGGTTGTAGTTGGCGATGACAGTCGGTCCATTCGTTCGTTGTCGCCCGGGTATAAACAAGGGGAACGTCGAAGCGGTCAAAAGCCCACTTGATCATTGGGAAGTACTCGGTCAGTGCACTGCGAGGACTCGCTCTTGATGTCACCAGGTGGTCAACGAGCTGGACTGCGGGATCGGCGTCGGCGTTGATCTGGTCAATCCAGCTTCGAGAAGTGGCGATCCGCGGGGCCCCGTGAGGGATATCACCAATAACCGCAAACGTGCAGGTGCGATCATCAGCCGATTGGGCTGATGCCCGGGTGGTCAAAGTCTCGACTGCCACCCACAGACACCGTGGCACTGCTCAGGATCATTCTGTGCCAACGCGCTATATCTGCCCCCTTTCTCTCAGTGCGGTCCAGCGTGCTCACACCAGACTGCGCTTATTACCCATCCGGGTGACACCCGGGAGGCTCAGGACGCTAATTCGCTATCTGAACAATCACTGACCAGCCGGTGAGGAGGACGGTACCGTCGTCTGCCAACGCGTGCGCGTATTTACCTACCGCGTTGATGGATGCAGGCTGCGGGAGAACAAGGCCCAAAAACAGCAGTCTGCATCCTTCAACGCGGTTTCGGCTGCTAGCTTGATCGGGTTGCTCGTTGCCACAGGAGCGCAGCCAGAGTGGTCGCACCAGCCGAGCCCAATGCGATGGCCCACTGATGGGGCAGCAGCGGGCGGCAGCCGAAGAACTGGCTGACTCCGGGTACCTGCACAATGATCGCCAGTAGGGCGCCAGACCCGAGGACTGCGCCCACAACGAGCGGGGTGCGACCGCGCACGGCGATGGTTTGTCCCAGCTGCGCGCCGACCAGTGCAACCAGTGCCGTGGTGCTGGTCTGGCCGGGCAGGCTCGCCGGTCGGGCCAAGAGCCAGGCAGCCGTAGCGGCACCGGCGGTGGCAGCCGCCCGCACGTACATGTCGCGGGTCAGTGCTGCGCCGAGAGAGGCCTCCGGTCCCTCGGCAAGCAGCTGATCCGCAGTGGTGTCCGGCGGTGGACGCACCGCCACCGCCATCGCGGGCAGCACATCAGTGAGCAGGTTGACCAGCAGCAGTTGCCGTGTGTTGAGCGTCTGGCGGCCGCTGAACAACCCTGCGCCCACGGTGAAGGCGATCTCACCGACGTTGCCGCCGAGCAGGATCGATAACGCGTCGCGGACCGACGACCACATCGCGCGGCCTTCGACGATGGCGTCAGTGATCGTTTCGATCCGGTTGTCGGTGACGACCACATCTGCGGCGTCGCGAGCGGCCTGGGTGGCCTTTTTGCCAAGCGCAATGCCGACGTCAGCCAGCCGGATGGCTGGGGCGTCGTTCGCACCGTCCCCGGTGACCGCAACGACGCGCCCGGCGTGGCGCAGCTGGCGCACGATCCGCGCCTTCTGCGCCGGGTCGACCCGGGCGAAGACGGAAATATCGGGTAGCGCGGCGACGAGCTGCTCGTCGTCCATCCTGGCCAGCTCGGGCCCGGTGACCACCCGGCGCCCGTTGAGTACGCCCAATTCCGCAGCGATGGCCTCGGCTGTGCTGGGGTGATCCCCGGTCAGCATGATGACATCGACACCGGCGTGCACCAGGGTGCCCACGGATTCCGCGGCGGTGGGTCGAACCGGGTCGGCCAACGCCAGCATGCCGCAGAACTCAAGATCGCGCAGCCGGGACTCATCAAGGTCAGGGCGCTGCGAAGTGGTGCGCTCGGCCACGGCGAGCACCCGGTAGCCACGCCGGGCCAACCCGTTGATCTCGTGCTCAATCTGGCGGCGGGTGGTGTCGTCGAGCGGGTAGATGCCGTCGGTGCGGCGCCACCGGGTGCATCGCGGCAACACCGCCTCAGGGGCCCCCTTGACGCTGAGCCGATGCGTGGCCCGGCAACGCCACAGTGCCGCGTGGTAGCCGCGGGACGGTTCGAAAACAAGCTCATCCAGCAGGCGCACCTCCTCCAGGCCTTCGTCTGGGGTGACACCGGCTTTCCGCGCACCGCGCAACACGGCGCGGTCAGTTTGGTGCGGCACCTGTTCCTGCTGCCAGGGACTGGCACGCACGGCCACCGCGATGACCTGCCGCAAGTGCTCGTCGAGCTCGTCTAATCCGGCGGTGCGCTGGCCATCGGAGACCTGCCGCAGCCGGATACGGCCCTCGGTAAGGGTGCCGGTCTTGTCAAAGCACAGCACGTTGACCCGGCCCAGCGCCTCGATCGTGGAAGGATTACGGGCCAGTGCTCCGCGCTGGGACAACCGGCGAGCGGATGCCAGCTGCGCGACCGTTGCCACGAACGGCAACCCCTCGGGAACTGAGGCCACCGCCAGGCTGACCGCCCGACTCACGGCCTGGTCGATTGCGCTTCCCCGCACCAGATCCAAGCCCAGCAACCCCAGGCCCGCACCGATCGAGATCGGCAATGTTTGGCGGGTCAGCGCGTTGAGCCGGGTCTGCACGCCACTGGGTGGGGGCGCCTCTCCGGTCAGCCGCGCGGTACGTCCCACCTCGGTGCGATCGCCGGTGGCCACCACGACACCAGTCGCCTGCCCGGCGGCCACGACGCTGCCCTGGTAGAGCATGCTGTGCCGGTCACCGAGCGACGCAGCCGCGGTGGCCTGTACTGCCTTGGTCACCAACGCCGACTCCCCGGTAAGGCTGGATTCGTCGACCTCGACAGCGGCAGCCTGCAGCAGCCGGCAGTCGGCGGGGACGGTGTCGCCGGCGTGGAGTTCGATGACGTCGCCAGGGACCAGCTCGGCGGTTGACGCTACCCGTTGGGCGCCGTTGCGGTGCAATGTGACCTGCCCCGCGCTGGTCTGGCGCAGCGCCCTCAGCGCCCTGTTCGTGCCGAGCCGCTGCGCTCCACCGATGAGCGCGTTAAGCGCCAGCACACCGCCGATGATCACCGCATCGGTGACCGAGCCCACGCTGGCGGAAAGCCCGGCACCGCCGGCCAGCGCCGGGGTCAGCGGGTTGGCCAGCTCCTCCACCGACGCCCGCGCCAGGCTCACTTCAAGCTCTTCACCGTTGGTGGGCTGTTCGGCGCGCCGCCGTTCAGATTCTTGCTGGTCTAACCCACCAGGCTGGCTACCGAGCCGTTCCAGCGCGGCTTGCGGGGACATCACGTGCCACGGGGTCCGCTCGACGGGCACCGGTGACGGCTGCCTGGCTGGACCGGCGCCCGCCCAGGTACCCGCGGCGATCGCAAAGAGGCTGGCGAGGTTGACCGGGAAAGCCGCCCGGGCGCCCGCCCCCATCGCCGGACCCAGCGCGGCAAACAGCGCTCCCACCGACGACCCCGCCACAGACAGTATTGCGCTGGTACGGCTGTTATCCCGGGCTGCTGCCACGGCATGCAGCAGGATGCTTGCCTCGGTCAGGGTGGGGAACATGGCATGCGCTCCCCAAGGCAACATCTCCGCTGGGTCAAGAATCCCTATCCCGACGTCGGCAGCCGCAAGCGCCGATCGGGAACGCGCGGAGATGACGGCCACCACGTGCCTGCTGGCCTGCAATGCGCGCACCGAACTGGTCAGCTGGCTGCCGCCGTCAACCGCGCCGTCGGCGTCCAACTTGCGATGCAGACCAGGGTTGGTTTCCGCGACCAGCACCAACCCAGCGCGGCCGGCGGCGGCCACCATGGCCTCCGCGAGCGGGTCCAGCTCGGCGGCGACGGCGGCCAGGCCCACCGGTTGGGAGTCGCACACCAATACGAACACGGCGGCACCGCAGGCAGACCACTCGCGGGCCTTACGTCGGCCCTCGGCCACCAGCTCACCAGCATGCTGAGAATCGGCAGTCCCGCCGCCGGCTTTCTCGTTGAGCGGACTCTCGGTCCAGGCCATGGCGGTCCAGCCAGCTCGGTTGCCGTCGCGTGCGGCCCGGGAGGGGTCGGTGCAGGCCAGATCGATATCGATCACCTCATGCGCCCGTTGGAACAACTCGACACTGTCCACACCGGAGTCCAGGGCGAATACCTCATCCACCACGCGGCGGCCGGTGAGCAGGGTCTGATCATCGAGCACGATGGTGTCCACCCGGTCAAGCCGGTCCAACACGTCCGGGTCGAGCACAAGAGCGCCTCGGGCGGACAGATCTGTACCGAGCTGGGCGGTGAACGCTTCCCGGCCGGCCCTGGCGGGTTTCGGCACCCCGGCGCTGAGCATCGCCAGCGAGCGTGCCGAGTTCCGGGTACCCACCAGGACCGCGATGTAGCTGGCCGCTGCCAGCACGGCCGATGAGGTGGACACCTGCTCGATGGGACCATCAGGCAGCGGGACGGGACGAGGCACCACATCGAGTGGATCTGCCCGGTAGGCTCCGGGCCGCGCGGCCAGCTGCTCGACATCCCAATGAGACCAGGCCCGCTGGCGAGCGCTGGCCTCCCGGTGCAGGCAAAACCGGCGCACCGCATCCGTGATCAGCACCATCGGGCTACCCGCGAGAGTGTTGGACACACCGCCGCCCAGCGCGAACAGCGTGTCAGCCGCTGAGCGCCCAAGCCACGACTCCACCTCGCTGTGCAACCGAGGAGTGAAGTCAACCAGCGACAGCAACGCCGGAATGAGCGGCGGAATGCGGCCCAGCGGAACTACCAGGCTGGTCGCCCAGAACCCCAATCCCCCGAGGTTGGTGACCAGTGCGGCCAGCTCACGCACGAGCGGTTCGGTATTCGCTGGATCCACCACGCTCGCCGGAGCGGCAGGCGCGCTGTGCAGCCCGTGCGTGGCTTCCACCTCACCGACGACCTGCGCCAGCTCAGCAGGACCGATCCGGGCAGGATCATGGTGCACCACCACCCGTCCCTGCACGGCGTTGATCTCGACGGTCACCACCCCGTCGAGCTCACTGAGGCGCTGCTCCACCTCTTGGACGGCGCTGGTGTTGCTGACCTGGTGGATCCCGCGTATCTCCAGGTAAGTGCGGTCACCAGAACTCCACATGCGGCGGCCTATGGGCGGAGTGGTCAGCGCACGAACCAACCCCGTCACCGGGCTGGTGAGCGAGGAAGTCACAGCGAGCAAGTGCTTGGTAAGCATGCGGATGGGCAGAGATTTCGGAAGTAGTAAATAAGCGAAAGGCGGCGGCAAGCCCACCGCGGGCAAAAAGTGCGCTAGGCCTCAATCGCGCGGCGCTGAGGCTGGTGGATGGCCTCCCGGCGGGCAATTTCGGTTCCAATACCGATCGCCACAGCCACCGGCCAGTCGATCACCGAGAACGCCGCCAGCGATGCGAGGCCCCCGTAGTACAGAGCTCGCCGCGGTGTCGGCAGTGACGACCGCGCCACCCGTACCACCGACCCCACATCAACGTCCGGCACGCGGAATTGGGCCGTGACGAACGGAAGCCTCACCGTGGCAGTGCGCGCCTGACCACTTCGAGTCTGCTCGGTACGTTCCGACCCCGCTTCTCGCGCGCTGCTCGTGGCCATCCACGCCTCCGGTGGCTTAATGATGTCGATTGCGCGAACCGCATACCACCACGAGGTGAACACTAAACTAAGTCGGGAGGCACTCAGCTCCACTGTGAGCCGACCGGCCAGTCCCTGCTCCGAGTCGGGGACGCGCGACTCCAGCAATCAGCGGCCGAACGATCCTCGGCGCCTTGGGCATCTGCCCGCAAGTGATGCGTTCGATGGTGAAGTGCCCGGTTGCGATGGCACGTTCGGTGTCCCTGTTGCAGTGGCAGCCATGGCCGAACAGTAGCCACAGTTGGTGCCAGCGATCCTGCTGCGCGGCAAGCCGCGGATCACTGGAGCGGACATGCTCGAGGAATAGCAGTTGGCCGTCCGGTCTGAGGATCCGCGCGATCTCCGACAGTGTCTTTGCGGGATCCACTACGGTGCAGAGCACCAGCGTGGCCACCACCGTGTCAAAGGACGCATCGGGGAACGGCAGGTCCTCACCAGCCGCCTCGACCACTCGTGCCGACGGCTCACGCTGGGCGGCACGCGCCCGCAACCGCCTCTCCATATACGGGCTCGGCTCGGTCAGCACAAGCTCAGTCACGGCGTCCGGGTAGAAAGACATGTTCAGTCCCGTGCCGGCACCGATCTCCACCGTTGCCCCTCGGGCCCGGGTAAGCAGATCCCTGCGCCGGTCGGCCATACCGGCCCGCTCGGATCCTCGCAGCAGCCACTCATAGCTCGCCGCGAATAACCGGCCACACACGGCGCGGCGGGCACGCTCCCCGATCGCTATCACCAGCACCCCCCTCGAGCCGCGCGCCCGGAATAGACGGCGCTCAGGCCGAATGTACCCGTGCCGATTTGCCCGATATATACTATCAGTTTCGCTGCCGCGGTGATCCGCCCGGAGATCACTAGTACGACCGTTCTCCAGCCTTCGTTCACACGGGCCGCCGCACAGGCACAGGTGCAGGTGCGCAGCTCGATCCTTCCGACACGATCAACCTGTTTGACCGATTTCGGAGTATCACTTAGAGTGATCACTACCGTACGTTCCGTGGGATCCACCAGCTAGCCGTGCGTGCTGGGGCTGAAAGACATTACAGGGGGGCTTTGTTATGCCGTGGACTTGCGCACGGATGGCTGGCGGGGCGTTGGTTGCGACCATCGCCACGGTAGTCACGGCGGTACCCGCGAGCGCTCAGCCGGCGACGCCATCGCCGAAGGATCCCGGGGTGGGGGCGTCCACGGTCGTTGCTTGTGGAGTCAGTTATCCGGCCAAGGATCCCAGCGGCTGGCATCGTTTCCCCGCCAACACTGTGACCTTGCGCAGTGGCCCGAGTAATTCGTGCATCCAAACTGGCCAGGGTATGCATGATCAGCTTGCCCAGTATCTGTGCTATACCCCTGGTGAGGGGGGCACCTGGACCTTCCTGCGCAACGCTTCGACGGGCGAACAGGGCTGGGTTCGTGACGACCTGCTGTCCGGTGGCGGCAGCCAGGTGCCCTGCGAAGATAACCCACCACCCGCGTTTGTTAACCCGAGCTGACCCCACCGCTTCTCGTAGGTCACCTGGCCCGCTCCGGCAGTGGCCAGGTCGCCTGGTGAGCAAGCGTGGCTCCGGCGCGCCCGAGAACTGCGGGACGGTCGTCTCGGGGCTTTCGGCAGCCCTGGTGAGCGCCTGAGCCAGCTCGATGGCCTGGACTCGGGTCATGACCGCGCCCGTTTGAGGCGTGGCGTGAAAGAGCAACTCGATATGTCCGTCGATGCCGCGCAGCAGCAGGTTGCAGGCTCCACCCCCGTACTGGATGGGGCGCCGAGCGTCGATGACGTGACGATGCTTTTGAGTGGGGTCCACGGGCAAAGTAACGGCGGCTGTTGATAATCGCAGCGCTTAAGACTGCTTATACTCACAAAAGAGTGAATCATCGCCGGCTCGGCGTGTCCGGCCGCAATGGCCTGGCCGACGTGATAACAGTGCATTTGCCCGTGGCGCTCCCTGATCCCCGACCGTGGCAGCGCCACGGGTTTCGCGCATCTGGTTACCTTAATAGTACCAAATGCCTGATTTTGCCGAAAACGAGACCTGGCTGAGATCGACGATCAGACGTTGGGGTCGGGTGGCTAGGGCGCTGTCGAGTTGGCTTTGCAGCAATGGTCCAGTGAGCATGTCAACCTCACCAGCCACGCGGGCGACCACAACTGCGTGGTCATGCTGGAGCACAGTGACCGAAAGCAGCTCAGCGCCCGTACAGTGGCTGAGGGCTTCGGCGCTCGGTGGGATATCGCTCGCTGGCCTAGGATCGTTTTCGGCGGCCAGGGAACCTCTTGTCCCGAACGAGCGTGATCACGGTGGTGCCGTGCTCCGCCACCGTGGCACACCTTGAGATTGAGAACAACGTCGTTGAGTTACGGCATCCAGCAGGCGGAAATCTACGTGATCCGGCCCCACCCGGAGGATAGAAGTGGGACCGGATACCACGGGGCAGTCGGGGTCATGTCAGTGTAATAGGAGCCGCGCCCGTTCCGTGTCCACCAACAGTGGTCATTCGCTGCGAGTAATCCACCGGCGTCACCTACCTTCAGGACAAGATCAGGTCACGGCTCTCGCGCCATGCGATCTGAACCGGTCGCGTCCTGGTCGAAGGCCTAATCGGCGGGGGCTAGGTGATCGGTGGTGGCGGGCATGGGGGTTGTCCAGTGGTTTGGGTAATGAGGACGGTGGCCACGTCGCGGAGTTTGGTGTTGGTGTCTTGGGACATCCTGCGCAGGACAGCGAAGGCGTCGTCGGCACTGCAGCGCAGTTGCCCCATCAGAATCCCCAAAGCTTGGTCGATGGTGGTACGCGAGGCCATCGCGGCGCGCAGATCCTCGGTGAGTTGACTCTGGTGGGCCAGTCGGGTGGCGACCGCGATCGCGGCGGCGGCTTGATCGGCGTAGGAGTGGGCGTGGGAGCGTTCGTCAGCGGTGAAAGTCCGTGGCGTGTTGCCGTAAATGTTGATGACGCCAATGGTGGCGCCATTGGCGATGATGGGTGTGGACAGGGAGGCACCCAGGCCTAGATCAGCAGCGTGGGCGATGTAGCGGCTCCAGCGGGTTTCCTCAGTCGCATCGGTGACTTCGATGATCGCACCGGTGTGCATCGCTTCGAGGCAGGGTCCCTCACCGTGGCTGTATTGGGTCTCGTCGAACGCAGCGGCGGTGGCGTTGCTGCTGCCCACAGTCAGGGGGCGTCGCGAGTGGGTGCTTACGGTGATGCCGCAGGACAAACCGGGACCGATACTGGCAGCTTCGCGGGCGACGTGGCCGAGGAAATCATGCAAGGTGTCGGTAGCCAGCACAAGCTCTTGCAGCGCACGGATCTGCTCACGGGAAGCGCCGAATGGATCGTTCGTCATCGACGGTGACGGCTTTCCGGGGGAGCCCAAGGTCCCCGTAGAGAGCGATGCATCGAAGACGGGACGTCACATGATTTGGCGCACTCGAAGTGCCTCCGACCTAATACCGAGCGTACCCACTATCTGCCCTGGACTAACCGGTGCTACCGGGCAGATGGCCGAGAAAGATCGGCTGACGATCGTCAGCACGCGCCGGGATTTACTCCGCATCATCGTCCGGAGTGATGTCCTGATCGCTGCGGATGTCCGGAGCCGGCTGGGAACCTCCTGCAACCCGGACCGGTGGACATGCACCCCGAGCACGACACCGTAATTACCATCGATTTGGTCGCCAATCCGACCATCCACTACGTTCCTCTGCTCCTCGCGCAAGCCGTACCCGGCATGGTGCAGCCGCATATACGCCGGGAGCCCGCCTCCCCAGGGGAAAGCGGGCTCCCGGCTGACGAATGGGATCAGACGGGTCGCACGCCGGTGGCCTGCTGCCCCTTGGCGCCCTGACGGATCTCGAATTGCACGCGCTGCCCCTCGTCAAGGCTGCGGAAGCCGCGAGCATCGATCTCCGAGTGGTGCACGAAGACGTCGTTGCCGTCATCCTGGGAGATGAAGCCAAAACCCTTCTCCGCGTTGAACCACTTCACAGTTCCCTGCGCCATGCGATGTGCTCCTCAATGTGTAGCAGCCCCGCACTGTGCGGAGCCCGGCCGACCCTGGCGGCGCTGGCCAGAGTCCTGTTGACGCGGGCCTTCGTCTACCAACTCGTTCCCGCGGGCGTGCATCACACACGAACACTGAAACTGAACGACCTGAGCGGATGCTACCGCGGCACCATGTTGGTCTGTCACTGGCCGAGACCAGCCACCAAGGATCCACCCCATGCCGCCCATCATGTCCACCCGTATGACCCGCCCTCTGCGTGGCTGGGGTTGCCATCTAGCTCATTGGCGAGGCGCTCCTCGCCTGTCCCCACGTCCCGGTCTAGGCGCGTCAAGTCTCCTTAGCAGGTACCGCATATCGAAAAGCGGAACCGGCACAGTCAACACCGGCGACGGAGGACCAAAATCAACAATGCCGTCGGCGTCCAAAAACCCAACGGTCGTGCCACTGAGCTGGATGCGCCGCGTTAATTGCGCGCGCCGTTACGATAAATGTTCAGATCACGCCGCTGCTCGTGACGCCGATGCACGCGCCGGGAAGAAAGCTGGTCATATACCTTCTGGTCAAGTAGTGGCGGAGTGCGCCGGGCTCATCCATGCGGGTCTTGTGTTGATAGCTGGCAGGGTCTTATTCAGCGAGTGGGGCTGGTTGTCCCGTGGGGATGGGCACGGCGCTGGGCCTGGTCGTGTGGGGTGGTGATGTGGTGGGTTGTGGTGTCGGCGTGTGCTGGTGTGTTGGTGGTGGCGAGTGGATTCCCTTGCGTATCCATTTCGCGGCGGTTTCGGCAGAGAATCCGGCGGCGACCCATTGCGCGGCCAACATCACCGGGTGCCGTCCAGTCTGGGTGGCCTCGTTGGCCACGAGGTGCGCGAGTGCGATCAGGTCAGCGTCGCCGGCCGCATAACCGATGCCGTGCCGTGTGCCGGTGTGGGGGCCCGCGAAGGAGTCGCAGAACAGCCACAGTCGGCGTTGTCCGAGCAGCTCGCGGGCCAGCGCTTCGGGCGGTTGTGGTTGGGTAATTGGCACGCCGGAGTTGATCCAGTCAACCGGCGTGGGGTGTCGTGCGCCTCGGCAGAGTTGGTGCAGTTCCAGCGTCCAAAAGCTCCCCACTGAGCGGCACCACACCACGGCCAGGACAGGCGCTGTCACAGTCCTGTCACCCGATGGTCCCTGGCAAGCTCTCGCCGTGGCCCTGTCGTGGTGGTCATCGTGAGTTCTCGGCGATCGGTGCGGTGAGCACCGCGGCCGGCCGGTCGGCTGGTTCACTGTGGCCGGTTCCGGTTGGCGAGCAGGGCTTTGCGACCACGCGGACGGTTGCAGGTGAGACTGCGCGTGGTCACAGGCTGGATGGTCAAGACGGTGTCCAGCCCGGTGATCGCCAGGGCACGGCGGGCCAGCCGCCGAGGCCGGTACAGGATCAGCTGGCGGTCGACGGCCCGCAGCTGATCGTCAACCTGGTGAAACACTGCCAACCCGACGGCACCCAAAAATTCCAGCCCAGACAAGTCGACCACTATTTTCGGATAACCATCTCGACATAATTGAGCCAGCACCTGCCGCAGATGTGAGGCGCTGACCAGATCAAGCTCTCCGCGCAAACTCACCCAGCTGCGCTGGGCATTCGAGCAAACTTGCACCCCGAATCCCGGGTCGCGAACCGGATCACTCCACAGATCATCCATCATCAACACCCCGATGCTCGTGTGTTCACGCCACGAGGAGCCTCAGAGGGACCATCTTGCAGACACGCTCGCGACGGCGGCTGATGGCCCAACCTGGTCTCGACGATAGGCAACCACGGCCAGCACAGCAACCCGACCATCCGGCCAAGACAGACACAGACCGGCCTACCGCAGTCCACCACACAGCGTCATGGTCCGTCTTGCGGAAAGCTCCGTCGAACCAGAATGCTGCGCTGCGCTCAACGACCCGAGCATCGCAGTGGGGCGCGCATCCGGACGGTGGTGCCCTCCGCGCTGCGGTGCAGGTGTAGCGCGGTGGTCAACGAGCGCATCATGGCCAGACCCCGGCCCCGGTAGCCGGGCCCGGATGCTGGTGCGCGCCATCGCCCATGGTCACTGATGGTGATCAGCACCTGGCGGTGATCGACTCGGGCCTGCAGCCGCATCAGGGGATGCGCGCAATCGGGCGGGTAGGCGTGTTCCACCACGTTAGCCAAGGCCTCGTAGACAGCCAAAGTGAGGTTATCCACCAAGGTGACCGGGGCACCCAGCATCTGTAGCCACTCCTGGAACCGCACCCGCAGCTGGCGCGCGTTGACCGGGCTAGCCTCCACGGCCAGGTCAAACCACTCCGTGGCCGCAGTCCGTAGCCGCAAGGTGTTTCTCCCGATCTGCGCCGGAAGGCGAGGCCGAGGCCGCGAGTGCGAAGACCATGGCCGCCACCCCAGAGGTGCCTTCTCCTTCTAGTCGTGCCAGGCATACCCCACTTGGGGCCATCTCATTCCTGCGCCGGTCAAATCAGCGCCACTGAACAGCGGGCCCACCCTTCTTCTGTAGTTATTCTCAGGAGTTGAACCCGCTGGACCGGATCGTTGCATCAGTACCAACTGGCGGCCCCGACACCGCAGGTGCTGGCGGAATTGTGCTATCCGCCAGGACGAAGTGTTGCCGCGCACCGACAGCCTGCGCATGATCACACTCGACCGGCTCACCGTTACCGTCCTGCGCCACCATCAGGGCCACCACCATCGAGGGCCACATTTCCCGCCACTAGCCAGCTATTCACGGGTACAGCTCGGCCGTGACGGCCCGGGCATCATCCAAAGGACACCATCCGACGCGGGCCTGCGCTACGGAATCTTGTCGAGTTCGCCCTCTCCTCCGACTGAGGTGTTCGGGCATGTGACGTCGGCCGGCTGTCAGCTACATGACCTGAGCGGAGTCAGCTTGCCGACACCGTTGAGACCGGGCAACAATCGAAGCCGCATAGCCAGTGCCGACGGCAACTGAAAACTGACCACCGCGCGGCAACCGAAAATTGACCAGCATCCCCGAGACCTGGCTGGATTCGAGCCGGAGAGGAAGCAGGTGCTCGACGTAGGGGACTGGGCAGAGATCCGTCGGCTGCGGCGGGTGGAGGGCATGGCGATCTCGGAGATCGCGCCGGTGATGGGCACCTCCAGGAATACGGTGAAGCGGCGCTAGCGGCTGACGGGCCGCCGAGGTATCGGCGTGCGCCGCGGAGGTCGCTGGCGGATGGGTTTGAGCAGCGGATCCGGGAATTGCTGGCCGCCTATCCGACGATGCCGGCGACGGTGATCGCCGAACGGATCGGTTGGCCCTATTCCATCCGTACGCTGAGCGGTCGGGTGGCGCAGCTGCGGCCGTGGTATCTGCCACCGGATCCGGCGGGGCGGACCAGTTATGCGCCGGGTGAGATCGCGCAGGGCGGGATGATCATCTGTGAGCCGGCTGGCCCAGAGGTCAAGGGGTGAGTGGAACGCTTCCACGCCTATCTGGTGGCTTCCAGGCCAGCTCGTCCGCCCTGTGCTTCGTCAGCTGCGGGCAGCTGGCATGGATGTGAGCGAGCTGCTCAAGAGCCTTCCTTGACTAGCCGGCACTAGCTGACCCTGAGGCTTGTGCCTTCACCTTGGCTACGGCTCTGAGCTCGTCGAGTGGCAAGCCGGCTTGCTCGCAAAGTGTCGCGAGGTCGAAGTAGATGCTCTCGCCGGCCATGAGTTCCCCTCGCATCGGCGCGACGTTGACGAACCGGACCGCAAAAGAACGACCTGAGGGAGGGATACCGAGCCAGTCTCCGCCGCTGGTTCCGCGGAGGGTCCCCCAGCTGACGAGCGTGTTCTCACTGAACGCGTATCCCTCGTCATCGGGTGCAAGGTCGGGAAATGCGGTGAAGTAGGCTTCGTAGGCAGCTCGAGCCGCCGCCCGGCCTTGGCTGCGCAAACCGAGGGCTACGGTGTCGAGGTAACAGTCGTCGACGAACGTCGCCAAGATTGCGTCGAGATCTCTGACTGCCTCAGCGTCACGGTGTGAGCGGAACAAGCCCAACATTGCGTCGTAGTCCATAGCTGACTCCTGCGATTCGGTGGAACGGTCGACCAACTGCAGTCCGGGTCCGACACCGGCCGGCGCCGGGTGCGTCGTCCCCACCGAGAATGCCCTTGCCGTCGGCGCTCTTGCCCCCTGGCCCACACCCGAACCGAGTTGACCAGCCTACGAGGACCAGCAATATCGACGTCTTCAAAGTAGTGAAGCGGTCGACGGCACCACGACCGCGTTCCCTTACGCGTGAAAATAGCAAAAGGAAGATCGTCTGCCGCCATGGCGATCTCCTACCGGGCCAAGATGAACGGTTGAGTAGTTCAGGGTGGTGACCAGAGCAGGTTTAGACTGCCGACCTGCTGATTTTCAGGAGTTAGGATAACAGTTCGCCTAATACCGTTAACGTCCGCAACCCGCGCCGACGCATTGATTTTAAATGCTAATAAACGTAGGTGACCGTAGACGGATGAGATCAAAGATGAGACCAGGACACGCAACGGCCCTCAGGGACGCGACACTCGGCCCGGCACTCGTCGGGTACCTGCTTCTAGGGAAAAGCTTTCGAATTTTCATGATGTGTACTTTCGTATTTGCGCGACCTTCCGGAACGGCACACCCGACATGCACATAACCGGCGCGCTCGCGCCGGAACGGAGCACGCGGTCATGTGAGAGCAACCAGAATCTCTGTGCCTGACTACCTGATTTTCACCAAGGCTCCGGTAGTCACCGTAGATCTGCCGTCGGTAATCAGCTCAGTACCGCCAAGCCGAACGACCTTATCTGGCTCGCCCTGGACTAACTCGGCGTGGGAGTCGGCGTCGTCGTCGGCGTTGGAGTCGTCGTCGGCGTTGGAGTCGAGGTCGGCGTTGGAGTCGGTGGGTGGTTCAAGAAGGAGACGCACTCACCGAGATTTTTGAACCTGGCGTCGAATGCCGTGGGATCCAGCTGTTGGAACAGTCTGCACACGGCCACCGCAATGGGTCCGTTGACCTGGTCGGCAGCGGGCTCAGCAACAGCCGGGGTCCCGGTCACCGACAGGGGGACAACCGCCAGGGCAGCAGCGCCCAGTGCTGATGCAACTAATTTGCGCATCGTTCAAAGTGCCTTTCGAATCAAGGATCTTGCGCGGATTTAAGGACATACGGTCGGTCGGACAACTGCGGATCACTGCTCCGCTTTCTTCTGACCTCAGCGTGTACTCCCTTTGCTGAATGCTCAACGATCTCGTACGCATGATGTGCGTAGCAGCTCAAGCCGGGCGGGTCGGTGCGCCAAAGTGGACCTGCCGAGAGCTCGCGGCCGCATCATTCATTCCCGGGAATCACATCGAGTCCAGGCTGCTTGTTGCGCAGCCGTCTGTCAATGCATCCGGCGCCGAGCGCAACAGTTTATGTCCATAGTTAACCACCTCTTTGTTTTCATTATCGATGCAGCGCAGCGAATTACCGTTTAAACGTATCTGGTACTGAATTTCGCTAGTATGTGTCCGTAGTTCAACGGCTCTTCGCCGGTATGCCGCCCTTTGGCAACCGAAAAGGTTACCCGCCGGAAATCTTTCTTCTGCGCTCAAAATGCGCGGGGTGCGGCAGAAACGCTAACGTTTCATCACGGTGGTCGATTAAAGGCATGGCGTCCGGTTCCACTCTCGAATGGGGTTCGGGGACCAAGAGGGGTGCCATGTCTGAGGCACTCTCGTCCGCGCCGCGTGGTGCTCCGGTGGCGCGCAGCGGTTCGCCTGGTCGCTTGGCATCTTCTCGTCCCAGCCGCGCCTCTCGTCGGGGTGGCGGTGTCAAGGGGTGACCGAAGGTTATAGCGATTCTTGACGCGCGCCGTTCCCAGCTGACGCTTGACGGGGGCCTGATCGACTTTCCTGCCGCCGTCCGATGTGGACGGCGAGGGAGCTCGGGATTGGCGCTGAGGTTGAACGCGCGGTTGAGGCGGGACCAAAGGTCCGGGGACTCTAGACACCTACCGTTCGATTTACCAGCGCTACGTCAGACCGGCAGTGGGCGGGGTTACGGCTAGAAGTCGACACCCCAGTGGTCCATCGGCTCCTGGACGCTACCCAACACGAGACCGTCAGCGGTGCCCGTACTACTAAGGTCGTGAGTTCCGGCATGATTCGCCTGGCCGCCCGCCACGGGGCCGTAGCGGTCAATCCGGTCCGCGAAGTCGGCCAGATTAAAGACACCCCACCAGCTACGCCATGACCCAAGATCGCTACCTCGGGCGCAAGCTCACCGACCGGCAGACCGCCGAGGTCCTCGAAAAGTTACTTGGTCCGGTGAGACATGACCCCAAAAGTATCCATTGATCTTGCTCACCTCCCCTTGCGTTGCGTCTACCAGGGTAGTTTGTGGGCCGCCTGGGGCTCGAACCCAGAACCTACAGATTCTCGGACCGTGGTCGTGGTTGTTCGTGGATAGCGCTGATTACTTGCTGTTTTCGCAACTGCAAGGGCTCATCGTCTGCCGTCATCTTCGGTTATCTGGACATGTTTTGTGACCATAAAGTGTCCAAACGATCAACAACTCACCGTGATCACTGATGATCGTGAGGTTGGGCGAGACCGGTATGGGCGTCAACTGACCCTGCCCCCCCCGACTGGCGAGACGGTGTCCCAAAGACCGCTTCCCTGGTTTCGGGCTGGACTTACACCTGCGACCTCTGGGTTATGAGGCGAATGGCACCCATCCCACGCCTCTCACTGGGTTCGGCAGCGTCCTGCCTGGCTAGGGTCGACCGTTTCATGACATTCCATCACGTCCGGTCTGTCCGGACGCTTCGCACGACGTCCTTACTACCGTTTTTACTACGGCAGCTGTGGCGGGACCGATGGAGACGGAGAGCGGATATGCCGTCGCGTCGATGCGTTTGTTTTGGGCCGGCCAAAGTTAGGTCCGATACGGAGTGAGCTGGCAGCAACATGTTGAGTGTCGGCACCCTGGGGGTGGTGGTCGCTTGCGTAGTCGTCGATCAGGCATGTTAACAAAAGACGTGCATCAGCTAACGGATGCTCGTAACAATCCTTATAAACGGGTAAATGACCCGAGGGGTGGCTGCTAGAGCGGGGTCGCTAGTAACGCCTGTCACCGCACGCTCGATAGGCATGTATATATTGCTGCGATTGGGTCCGCGTCACGGGAGACTAGCGATCTTAAGGGACGTATGTATGGACGAGCCCGTTGACTCGATGGTGTTTGAAGGTTCCGAGCAGGTCATCGAACTGCTTCGTACTCTTTATCTACGAAATGGACGTTCTGAGCACCTTCCCATAGTTTCCCTGGTGCGTCCCGACCTCGATGACCAACCGTTAGCTCTGAAATACTTGTCTAATCTTCTTACCATCCCCGCTCGCATACCTCATGTCCTTGTTGATCTCGAACACCCACCGTTGACGTCATCACCGACACCTGAGTTGCAGCCAATCACGAAGGACGATGTGGTTCGGGTCCGCGATGACATTCTGCTCACGATGGCCTCTCTGCTGGAGAGTGGTCGAGGTGGGAGGTTTCGTCTGGATCGGTTTCGGGATGTCGTGTGGTTGATGTCGCAGAATCTGACCGACGCGCAGGGTGAGCCGATGACTCAAGCGGCGATGCATCTGCGGTATCGAGAGTTACGCAAGCGCCTTCGACGAAGGGCATCAGGGCATCTCGACACAGCTGGAAGCACCGTCGTGGCCGATGACCGGTTTCCCCGGCGGCTGGCTTGGCTGGTCGATCTGATTCGATTGCTGATCATTCTGATTCCGCCGTTGTGGTTTCGGGCCCGCTTCAGTGGCCGCCTACCGGTAATCAGTGGCCGCTATCGATGGTTTCTTCATCAGCCCTACCTGGCACCGGGACGGGATGACAACTTCATTGCGTTAGCGGAAAGGCTGGTGGCCGACAAATGGTCCAGCGAGCTTCCGGAACAGGTTCTCCGGTTTATGGTCAACGCGTTTCTGGAAGATCTCCGGATCGCCTTTCACGGTCGGGGATGGTGGAAGAAATATCGAACGACCTATCCGATTGTTCTCCTCAATGGAGTGACACGAGCAAACGGTGGATATATATTATTGCGAACCGTTAACGACGTTCGCAATGAAATCGGGAAACCGGATCCATTGCTGCTGGTTTCCTGTAGCAGGAAGGTTCCCCCATACGCTTCTGATCCGAATGGGCAAGTCGAGGATAGCGCGGTCTTTTCCGCCAGCGATGCAGACGCAGCACGACGCAAATGGTCAAATACCTTGTCGGCACGTACCCGCCGCCGAGGCGTTGCAGCGTGGTATATTCGCATCAAGATTCCTCATTGTGCGGTCGGCGATACCGCCCGAGTCTACAAACAGCGTCTCGATGCGGTGGTACCGTTTCAAAATCGTCATCCGCCGTGGTGGCGCACCAGGATGACCGCCGTCACTACGATTGTCCTGGTCTTCGGCGTGACGATCGGGGCATATTCCTGGCAGGGTTTTCGCGCAAGCTGTGACCGCTGTGCCGACGGGTTTACCTGGCTTGGGTTCGCACCCGATGATTCGGACGTCGTTCGTGTCAACGACGAGTGCATCGGCGTCACCGATGGCAGCAATGCGCATCTGTTACCGCATGGTGACCTCTTCGATCAGGTCCGTACGACGGTTCTTGCCCAAAACCGTCTGACTGAACAGCAGCACACACAGCAGCCACTGCGGCCATTGATCACCCTGGTCTTCCTCGATGCGCTGACCCCGGGCCCTGGACCTGTCGAGCCAGATCCCATGCCCGCGGAGCGTGAACAGCTTGCCGGGGTAGCCGTCGCGCAGCGCCAGCAGCTCGACAAGAGCCAGGAATCCGATCCGCTCGTCCGGATCTTAATCGCGAACGCCGGCTGGAGGTACCAACACGGAGACCAAGTGGGCCGCCAACTCGGAAAAATGTCGACTATGGATCACTCTATCGTGGCCGTCGTCGGGATGAATGAGACTCGGGCGTCCACACTAACGACAATCAAAACGCTGGCGGCTGCCGGCTTGCCTGTCATCGCCGCGACGCTCGGTGCCGACATCCTCGCCGATCAGAACCAAATGTTTTTCCAAGTAGCGCCACAGAATCGGCGACAGGCGGAGGTAATTGCCGCGTACGCGGCAAGTCTGCGTGAGTCAGGTCCCTCATCGATAGGGTGGAACCCCCAGGCCAGCGCCCGGA
The DNA here is from genome assembly GCA_019241525.1 of Pseudonocardiales bacterium. Classification (GTDB taxonomy): domain Bacteria; phylum Actinomycetota; class Actinomycetes; order Mycobacteriales; family Pseudonocardiaceae. The sequence goes on along the minus strand of JAFAWY010000054.1, from coordinate 3,802 downwards.
TTTATCTGCCCGACGATGCCACGGACACCTACAGCGAGAACTTAGCAGCCGACTTGAATGGTAGTTTCCGCAAGCGTGGGTTTTCGGTGGAATCTGTCACGTTCACACCCAGTGGAAACACTCCTGGGACGGAAATCGGAGACCGTCGTGTCGCCGACACGAAAGAAGCCGGGCGAGACGCCTGCGGATTCAGCGGGATTATCTTGTACGCCGGAAGGGCCCTACCAGATTTCCAAGGTTTCCTCGACGGAGTCAGCGACCGATGCAAAGACTCCCCTCCCTTCATTATCGCAAATCACGACGTGGAAAAATACGTAGCCAACGAAGAGGTCAGGCGTGCTAACACCGTGCCATTCAGATACATCTCGTACGCCGTCCACCCAAGCCTATCTAACATAGAACCCCGAACCGTCGACTTTTACCCACTCCTGAACAACATGTTTCCCTACGAGACAACAAATATAGGCCGTTCACTCGACGACTACTCCGCCCTGACCTACGATGCCGCCTACACCGCCATCACAGCTACCAGCTTCTTGTCAACCGGAGCTGAAAAGATCCCACCAACTGGAGGGACCCTGTGGCGTGAGTTGCCATCAATAACCGATGCAGGCGACGCCAAAGGCGCATACGCCGGCGTGACCGGAACCATCGACTTCGGCGGCGTCCTCACCAGACGCGTACCATTGAACAAACCAGTCGCTATCCTTCAAGTCAAAAACGGCAACCCAGACGCAACCGAACACATCTACTGCGCCAAACCCGGAACCAGAACACAGCCACACTGGTGCCCCCTGGACCAATGAACTGACTGCAACACACCCACACAGAATCGATCCCTGAACTCTAACCCAGTAATCAGATCGTTTCTAAACTACATCCTGGAGCAACAGGGAACCAATCCTCCGAGGAATCAGGTTCAGCATAGCCTCCGAAATCGCTGAGGTGTTCCTCGCGAACACCACGACAGGCGAGGTCGACTGAGCGAGCTGACCACCGAAACCACAACTGCCGGCAGCGCGATCTGATGGAGTCGGTGTTCATCCCGACGGATGAGGGCTACGACGATGCCCGTAGAGTGTGGAACGCGACATCGACCGTCATCCGGCAGTGGTAAGTCGATGCCGCTCAACGCAGGACGTGGTCACCGCGATCGCCTTCGCCCGTGGATTCCAACCAGTGACCTCTTGGGTGTGAACGCTGATCGGTCGTACGTCCGCGTGTCTGGGAGTGTCCTTAAGTGCCGTTGAACTGTGGCGGCGTGCTGGTGTGTGGCGGTCCGTGCGTTTTGGTTGTGTCGTTTCCGCTGACGGCTCGCTGATGATGATCACCGGTTGGTGCTTGTGTGGTGGGTGGGAGTGCCCGCGGCGTCGGCCAGCCGCTTGGTATGGCTGCCTTCGGCAGAATCGGGCCCGGATGACGCCGGGTACGGGCCACGGAAGCGGACGGGAGGTTTGGGCACTGGCGTTGGGCTTGGTCAGGTGGTGAGTTGCTCGAAGTAGTGGTTGATCGATGATGCCCGGTTCCCGCAGATGTTGTTGATCGCTTGGGTGGTCTTGTCGGGTCCTTGGGTTGGGAGTCGGGCGGCTATCTCGGAGGTGAAGGCAGCTGCGCTGCTTTCTGACTTGGCCCAGAAGTTATAGATGTTTTTGGCGGTGGCAGAAATGATTGCTGCGGTGGTCAACGAGTTGGTGTGGGTGGTGATTTCGGAACACTGGTGGCGGAAGGCGTTGATCGCTGTTGTGGTGGCGGCGGCTGAGGCCTGCCGACATCTGGCCATGACCGCCTGGACCTCTGGGAAACTCTTGCCTTGCGGTGTGCTGGCCACGACGTTGGTCAGGCAGGTCTGCTCGGAGTCGTTGATCTCCACGAGTTTCGCTCGGAGTTCTTCCAGGGGATCAGCCAGTTCGGGCGGCAGGGCTGACATCGAACGGCTCCTTTCGTCCTGACAGGGCCGTGGGATAAAGCCTGACATTGATGCGGTGTGGGAGGAAGGGGCGGGCCGCAGGGGGCCAGCCACACATTCAATACGGGTTAGCAGGAAGGGGCGTCTTCGCCGGAGACACGAGCGGCGGGTCACGATGATCACCCGTGACGCGTCAGACGAGTGTTGCGGCCGGTGCCACGGCGTGACGCTGTTCGGCGGGGCGGAGCTGTGCGAACGGGTGTATTCCCAGCTCAGCGCGCCGTGTCATACTGCCACGGGATGCGTCGCAGCTCAGCGATGGCGGGGTTCCTGGTATCGCAGGGGAATCGGTGGCGTTGTGGCACTGAGCGCGCACACGATGCTGGGGGAGGCGGTCGGGTGGGCACGTGCGCGGGCGATGCGGTCCACACCGGGCGGGATCTGGGGTGTTACTGGGAGAAGACGCAGCTCGGTTTGGACGCGCTGGCCCGGATGCTCGCCGGGGGCTGCTTTTCCGTTGGCCCCGAGCAGATGGGGCTCGAACTGGAACTGAACCTCATCGACGACAACGTCGACCCCGCGATGGCCAACCAGACTGTGCTCAAGCACATCGATAATCCAGCGTTTCAGACCGAGCTGGGCCAGCACATGATCGAGCTCAACGTCGCGCCCCGGCCGTTGGCCGGTGGTGAAGCCCTGGACCTTGAGCGCGAACTGCGGAGCGTTCTGAATTCCGCTAATGACGCGGCCGGGGCCACCGGGGTGGGCCTGGTGATGATCGGCATGCTGCCGACGCTGCGAGCAGAGCACTTCGACCAGCGGTGGATGTCCTCCGGGTCGCGCTATTCCGTGCTTAATGAGCAGATCCTGGCCGCTCGGCGCGCGCCGGTCGAGATCGACGTGGAGGGAGTGCCGCTGTCCGGGTGGCCAGCGGAACGGTTGTGGTGTGTCGCCGACTCGTTTCTTCCGGCCGCGGGGTGCACGTCGGTGCAGCTGCACTTGCAGGTCGCTGCGGATGACTTTGCCGCGCATTGGAATGCCGCGCAGGCGCTGGCTGGGGTACAGGTGGCGGTGGCCGCGAACTCCCCGTTCCTGCTCGGTCGGGCCCTGTGGCACGAGACCCGCATCCCGTTGTTCGCGCAGGCCACCGACGCCCGCGCGCCAGGGCTCCGTGACCAGGGGGCACGCCCGCGGACGTGGTTCGGCCAGCGTTGGATCACCTCGATCTTTGATCTGTTCGAGGAGAACCTGCGCTACTTCCCGCCGTTGCTGTCACAGACCCAGGATGAGGACCCGCTGGCGGTGCTCGCAGCGGGCGGTGCGCCCTCGCTCTGGGAGCTACGGCTGCACAACAGCACAATCTGGCGGTGGAACCGGCCGGTCTATGACGTCGCCGAGGGCGTGGCGCACCTGCGCATCGAAAACCGCGTGCTGCCCGCCGGGCCAACAGTCATCGACATGCTGGCCAACGCCGCGTTCTTCTTCGGCGCGATGCGCGGGCTTACTGAGCTCGACCGGTCGGTGTGCAGCGAGCTGCCCTTCCACGTTGCACGGAACAACCTGTACGCGGGAGCACGGCTGGGTATGGACTCGCAGCTGTACTGGCCCGGTATCGGCTGGACCCCACCCGATGAACTAGTGCTGCGCACGCTGTTACCACTGGCACACCAAGGTCTGCGCAGCTGCGGAATGTCCGATGCCGCCCGAGAGCGCTACCTCACCGTGATCGAGCAACGCTGCGCGAAGCGACGCACCGGCGCCAGCTGGCAGCGTGCGGCCATACAGACGCTGACCAACCGAGGCGTTGACCGCCCCACTGCATTGGCCGGCATGCTGCGCGACTACATCGAGCACATGCACTCCAACCAGCCAGTACACACCTGGCCATCAACCTAA
>JAFAWY010000106.1 GCA_019241525.1 Pseudonocardiales bacterium | reverse complement strand
CTGATGTGTCGGGCCGGGGTCGTCGACGACGACTCACTGCGCCGTGCCCTGGCCACCGGGTGCGCGCGCCTGAATCTGGGGCGGGGGGCGCTGGCCGATCTCGGCTGGTGTGCACGCGCGGTGGCCCGCCACGGCGACCGCCTTGGTGTCAGTCTGCCGGTGCGTTCCACCGGCGCACGGCGACGCGTCGCCGGTCTCGACCGCTGGATCGACGTCGCCGATCTCGATCATGCCCTCACGATCCTGGATCGCGCCGGCTGCGCCCGTTACGTAATCACCGACGTCAGTCGTGAGGGCGCTTTGTCCGGCCCCAACCTCGCGCTATTCACCGACGTCTGCGCGACCACACCTGCCAAAGTGCTTGCCGCTGGCGGCATCAGCACACTAGATGAACTACGCGCGGTCGCCGCTCTCACACCGCACGGCATCGAGGGAGCCGTCATCGGCCGCGCCCTCTATACCGACGCTTTTACTCTCCCGCAAGCACTTCACGCAGTCAGTGACTCCGCACCCACAACCGGCTGACCACGCCTCACAATCATGACCTCTGCGTGAACATCCTGTATCGTCGCTGAGCGCATCGAACTAACCCTGGCAACATCATTATCCCGTGTACGGTGCCAAAACTTAGTACGGGTCCGTAACACGAACGGTGTTTACGGCATTGGTTGTTGGCAGCAGGTTTCGGCGGCCGGCCAGCGGTCACCGAAGGTGATGGCGAACGCGTTGATGACTGGCTTCCACCGCATCGTCCATCGGGCGCTGCCTGTCCCGGTGGGATCCAGGCTGCGGGTCACAAGGTGCAGGCATTTCAGGGCTGCCTGTTCGGTGGGGAAATGGCCGCGTGCCCGGATCGCGGCGGTATCGTGCGTTCAGCGTTCGATCGCGTTGGTGGAATAGATCACTTTCCTTATCTCAACGTCGTAGTCCAGGAAAGGGATGAACGGTCTCGAAGGAGAGGTACTGATCGGCCAGGACTAGCTGGCGCACGGCGAACCGGTCAGCGCGGAGCGTGGCCGTGCCCATCAGCAGAGCGCCGCTCGGAGGATGTTCGGTGCCCGCCGTCGGCGTCTGGCTGCCTGTCCCGCTCGCTGAACCGGGATTGCTGGTCATCCCTGGATTCTTCGGCCGGGCTCGTTGCACGGTACCCATCCCGCGGCGATCGGTATTCGCGCTGCTGATCAGCCCTGGAGGGCCGGCCCCACTGATCGGGCCCGCAGTGGCACGACTCGCGATCGGTCGGTTGCGGCTGCGTATTCTCCGAGTAGGAGTCGCTAACCGTCCAGTGTCGAGGGCCTTCGCTGGTCGCTGCGGATGGTGGTGGAGATGACGGCGGTGGCGACACCGGGCCCTGATCCGGCGCTTGCGGCGAAGCAGGGGAAGCAGGCTGAGCGGGCACGACTTGCTGCGTCGGCTGGACCGGCAGGACTTGCTGCGCCGGCTGGGCTGGCTGATGCGCTGCCGGCGGCGACTGCGCGGGTGCGGATACCACAGAGTTGTCTGCTGCGTGCGCCTTGGCGGTTGCGTGCGGGGTGAACCCTGCTGGTGCAGTGACGGGCGCACCGGTTACCGGCTGCGGCTCATTGATCGCGGGTGTTGCCGGAGCGGGTGGCCGATCGGGAGCGAATTCGGCAACTGCTGACCCGGTGGACGACGAGTTTCTGGACAGGGTGATCCCGGTCACCACGAGCACCAGCACCGCGCTTGCCAGCAGAGCGATGATGGCCCCCTGCGTCCCGGACAGCAGTCCGGCCACTCGGGGGGTCCACCGCCGGGTGGCCGGGCTATGCCCTGGCAGCGTCGCCGGGGCGAAGAGCGGCTCGCTGTCTTGGGTACGCCCGGTGAGAGGCTTGACCGGCCGGTCGGTGAGGGGAGCGGCAGCTGGCTTCGAGCTGGTGACTGGCTGGAACAGGTCCACGATCCGCGGTGCTGGGCCGGCATCACCAGGAGACGGATGTGGATTCACGGCTGCCCTGACCTTCCTTGCGGATACACCGGCCACAGCACCATACGCTACTGTGCGTGTCCAGCTGGTTACGCTCCTCACACGCAAATCGGTCAGTAAGCCGCTACCGTTACGGCAACGGGAGCGCCAATGTTTGAGCGGTCGCCGGTACGCCTGCGCTCTGGGAGCGGCCCGCGCTCTCGCAGCAGTCAGCCCGCGCCGCAGCTCCCGCCACGGCAACGGCATCCGGCGCAACCACCAGTCGGTGGCGGCATCGCGGCGGCCACCCGGTGGCCGAGCAAACCACCGGCCAGCGCTGGCGCGACGGCGCCGGGCCCGGCTACTCCGACATCATGGTGAGTGCTGGGCTGTCCGTGCCGAGGGCCGACCCGCCGGCGGCGGCGTAGATCACGCCTGCCGCCAGGATCGGTGGCGCAGTGCCCGGTAGATCGCGGTCTGGGGTCGTAGTCGTGCTGCCTGACCGGCCCTTGGTGACCCGAAGGACAGGCGCGCGGCGGCGACCCCTTACGGCCGAACACCGGAAGACCCGAGCACAATCCTGGTCCGTCTAGACCGAAGTTTCGTCGGCGTGTCGGCTGAAAACTGCTCCTGAACTGGTAAAAGGCTCTCAGCGTAGGTTGTAAGTAGACAGTTTGTAGACAGAACGAAGTCTCTTCAGGCGCTGGCGATGTAACCTCTTGATCTTGCCGACTGGCTCGCGAGCCGAGTCGCCATCTCGCATGTAGACAGAAAGCCCGACTGGTCGTCGACTCGTTATCACTGGTCAGCACCTTGATCAAGCCCGTAAAGATCACGAAACTTCGGGCTAAAGTGCCTCCGGTAAAAACTTTTATGACCCCGTGGGGCGCATCGGCGCCCGCATTGATGACTGTCCGTGATGATGATTGGTTTTGTCGGATGAGTTTGAGGTATTGCCAGTGTGTCTGAGGTAAGTGGCCGGTCGCGGCGACCGCATGCTGCCGCCGGGTTCTGGTCCGATTCTTTCTGGGCTCCGTGATGTAGATCAGCGCTGAATCTGGATTAGCGTGGTGCTCGTAGCCAGTTTTTGGCGCGGTGCCACAGCCGGCGTGTGATGTGTGGTGTTGGTGGTGTCCAGTGTGCCGGTGGTCCGAGTGGTGTTTTCGTTGTGGTGCTGGTGGCTCGGAGGATCCGGTGCTCGAGCTGGGCGCTGGGGGTTACGTGCGGGATGGACAGGCCGAGTAGGGCGGCGACTTCCTCGGTTTGGGTGGCGGTGTGGGTGCATGTCGGGCAGTCCGGCAGGTGCGCGGTGACGAGGGAATTTCCGGTGGGTTCTAGGGCGTGCAGGGCCCATCCGACCGCCAGCTCGCGGTGTGGGCAGTGGCCATGGTGGTGGGGGTGGGTCACTGGTCACCTCGGGCGGTGCCGGTCTCGGTGATAAGGGTGTCTGGTCCTAGCTGGTCGGTCAGCAGTGCGCGCAGCCGTTGGATCGCGGTGAACATGCGGGTTTTGACGGTGCCCAGCGGAACTCCGGTCAGCATGGCGATCTCGCGTTGGGTGCGCCCGCCGTACTAGGCCAGGGCCAGGACCTGCCGTTGTGCGAGGGGGAGGCGATGCAGTGCGGCGCGTACCTGGTCGGCGGCGACTCGGGCGAGCGCGGCCTGATCAGCGCCCGGGAGGGGGGTGGGTGACCAGTTCTCGCCAGCTTCGGGCACGGTCACCCCGCGCCGACGGAGAGCGCTTTCCCGTCGTAGTGCGTCGACGGCTCGGTGGTGGGTCACGGTGAGCAACTAGGTGGCGACTTTGCCCCGGGTGGGGTCGAATCGGCCTGGATCACGCTATAGCGTCAGAAACACTTCTTGTACCACTTCCTCGGCCAGCCCGTGGTCGGCGCAGATCCGGTAGGCCAGCGAGTAACAGGGCCGCACGAAGCGTTGGTACAGCTGCGACAGTGCCGTGGTGTCGGCGTCGCGAACTCGGCGCACGAGGTCGGTATCGGATGGTCGTTGCGTCATGCTGGGAGCTGGTGGGGCTGGCGACATCGGGGGGTCGTTTGCTCGGCGAGGCCAGCGGTCGGCCACCAGAGATCCTCACATTGCTCGACTGAAACTGACACCGCCCGGAAGAGGCGCGGCTTGATCCGGGTAGCCGGTGTACTTCGGCGAGGTGGTGGTTGGGTGCTCACCGTCGGCGTAACCGGGACGGTAGGAGGAATCAGCACTGTGCCGGTGGCGACCCCTCGAATACGGCGTGCTGCGTGGTATACCCCGCTCAAGCGGGGAAAGGTTTCTTAGCGGTTTCGAGTGACCGCGGTGGTGATAATCCAGATGATGACGCTGACGAGGGCTAGCCAGAGCAGAGCCAGCATTGCCCACGCGATATTCATTAATATCTCCCCGGGTGGTACGGAGAATGTTTTTCTTGTTGGACGTGCTGCGGCGCGCGGGGTGGCGGACCATCGGGTCGCGGAACGGTGGGACGACCCGATGGCCCTCACAACC
>JAFAWY010000053.1 GCA_019241525.1 Pseudonocardiales bacterium | reverse complement strand
GGTGTCGACGTTGCCCGACATCATGCACGGCATGAGAAACCGTATCCACGACCGCACATACCGCAGCTCAGCCGAACTCATCAGAGCAATCCGTGACGTGTACGTGCTGACGCAAGACGAGCTCGCGGGGCGCACCGGGCTGAGCAGGTATCAGCTGTGCCGGTGGGAGAATGGCGTACGCGAGCCCACCTTGGCGATGCTCCGTCAGGTACTGGGCGAATTCGGCCTTGCCGTGACGTTCGGGATGGAGCCGAGCACTGCTGCTCTCGACGAGCGCCTGGCATTGGGCACCGATGCGATAGGCCTGGACAGCTGGTTGCTGGCGAACCGTGTCGTGTGCCCGGCGCTCGGGGCGGGAGTACCACTAGTCGTCGGCGGAGAATTTGCGGCGGCCCTGCAATGCGTTCCGATTGAAGATCCACAGATCGTCCTGCATGTGCGACTAGTGGATCTTGATGCATTTCATCGGGTGGTGTGCACCGCCCGATGCACGCTTGGGGTCCCGGGATCCTCACTGGATGGTCTCGCGCCAGAAGACGTCACGTCCGGTAGTGAGCTCACCGTGTGCGCGCTGGTCGGCACGATCCAGGTCCTGGTGGTCGACGATCTTCCGGTGGCGAAGGTGATCAGTGTGCAACGCCAGTTTGTCTCGGATCGCACTGCTATCGACGTGCCGGTGATACCCCTGGCGGTGTTGCTGGAATCGCAGGCTCTCGGGGCGGCAGCTACGGCACTGGCACAGCACCTGCTGCGAGTGAGCAGCGCCACAGGCAGTCTTTTGTGAGGAATTTCTCAAATGAGGGGCGGCCGTTCACCTCCCGGACTACCGTGACTCTTGATCCCTTCGACGTCCACCGCCCGTGCGCAGCATGCGGCGGTCCTCGGCGTTTCCGGCGAACGCCGTCGGTCGGATGGGAGCCGGTTGGCTCTCCGGAGGACACGAGCAAGGAGACGGCAGTGACTATCGCGACCATTCCAGGCCTCGATCACACCCCTACCCGTCATGCCCAGTTGCTTCAATGGGTGCGCGAGACGGCCGAGCTCACCCAGCCTGACTGCATCGAGTGGTGCGACGGATCCGAGTTGGAGTGGCGACGGCTCACCGCGCAGCTGGTTGACGCGGGCACCTTCACCCGGCTGCACCACAAACCGAACTCCTTCTGGGCTGTCTCTGATCCATCGGACGTAGCCCGGGTGGAACAGCGCACCTTCATCTGCTCCCGGGCGGAGCGCGACTGCGGGCCGACCAACAACTGGATGGCTCCCGACGAGATGAAGCAGATCATGACGGGGCTCTACCGAGGCTGCATGCGCGGCCGGACGATGTACGTCGTGCCCTTCTGCATGGGCCCGCTGGACGACCCCGAACCCAAGCTCGGCGTCGAGATCACCGACTCGGCCTACGTGGTGTGCTCGATGCGGATCATGACGCGGATGGGTACCGCCGCGCTGCGCAAGTTTGTCCGACCCGACGGCAGCGATGCACCGTTCGTGCCGTGCCTGCACTCGGTGGGCTATCCACTGGAAGTTGACCAGCCGGACGTGCCCTGGCCGTGCAACGACATCAAGTACATCAGCCACTTCCCCGAGGAAAGGATGATTTGGAGCTACGGCTCTGGCTACGGAGGCAACGCGCTGCTGGGCAAGAAGTGCTACGCGCTGCGGATCGCCTCGGTGCTGGCCCGTGATGAGGGCTGGCTCGCCGAGCACATGCTCATCCTCAAGCTGACCAGCCCGCAGGGACAGGTGCACTACGTGGCAGCGGCATTCCCGTCTGCTTGCGGCAAGACCAACATGGCGATGCTCGCGCCCACCATCCCCGGCTGGAAAGCGGAGACTCTGGGTGACGACATCGCGTGGATGCGATTCGGGGCCGATGGCCGGCTGTACGCGGTTAATCCCGAGGCCGGGTTCTTCGGGGTCGCTCCGGGCACCAGCTGGCAGACCAATCCCAACGCCATGCGCACGCTCTGCTTGGGTAATTCGATCTTCACCAATGTCGCGCTCACCGACGACAGGGACATCTGGTGGGAGGGCATGGAAGGCCAGCCCGAGCACCTCACCTCATGGCGGCTCGAGGACTGGACCCCAGCCAACGGCGCCGGCGGGCAGCGCGCCGCGCACCCGAACTCGCGGTACTGCACGCCGATGGCGCAGTGCCCGGTGCTCGCTGATGAATGGGACGACCCGGCGGGTGTGCCGATCTCGGCGATCCTGTTCGGCGGCCGCCGGGCGAGCACCATTCCCTTGGTCAACGAGGCTTTCGACTGGCAACACGGGGTGTTTCTCGGCGCCACGCTGTCCAGCGAGAAGACTGCAGCAGCCAGCGGTCCGGTCGGCCAGGTGCGCCGCGATCCGATGGCGATGTTGCCGTTCATCGGCTACCACGCCGGCGATTACTTCCAGCACTGGATCGATGTGGGCAAGGCAGCCGATGCGAGCAAGCTGCCGAAGATTTTTTACGTCAACTGGTTCCGCCGCGGTGCCGACGGTCGCTACCTGTGGCCGGGCTTCGGGGAGAACAGCCGGGTGCTCAAGTGGATCCTCGAGCGGGTCGAGGGCCGTTGCGGAGCGGTCGACACCGCGATCGGCCGGGTCCCCAGCCCCGATCAACTCGACCTGTCCGGGCTGGATACCCCGATCGAAGACGTGCGCGCCGCCCTGGCGGTGGACTCCGACGAGTGGCGAGCCGAGGTTCCCCTCATCGAGCAGTGGTTCACCACGATCGGCGACGCGCTGCCCACCACGCTGCGCGACGAACTTCACGCCCTGAAGGTGCGGCTGTCCACCGCTACCCATCCAGTGCAGCCAGCGCCGCCTTGCTGATGGCGGCGCGTAGCCGCCGCTGGAACGCGACACTGGCCTCCCGGTCCGTGCGGATCTCGAGGAGCCGGGTGCCACCGCCCTTGAGGGCACCGGACAACTCGTCGGCGCCGGCCACTCGCTGGTAGTCCCACCCGGCAGCGGCAGCCATGTGGGCGAAGTCGACACCATGCGGTGTGCCGAACAGCTTGTCGAATTGATCCATGCCCGCGTAAGGCAGGAAGGAGAAAATCCCTCCGCCATCGTTGTTGACGAGCGCGATGGTCAGGTCAGGCCGCGGTTCGCCCGGCCCGATGACCAGACCGTTCTGGTCGTGGATGACCGCCAGGTCGCCGAGCATCGCGAAGGAGGGACCACCGCCGGTCGCCTGGTGTGCCAGAGCGGCGCCGACGGCGGTCGAGATGCACCCGTCGATGCCACTGACGCCCCGGTTGGCCAGCACCCACGGCCCGGCTCCGGCGCGCATGACCAGGTCGAGGCAACGGATCGGCATGCTGGAGCCAACGAAAAACATCGTGTTCGGACCTGCCAGCTCAGCCATGTCTCGGGCCAGCCGCAGTTCGCTCAACTCGGGTTCCCGGCCCAGGATCCGGTCCAATTCTGCGCGCCCGGCGGCCTCCACGTGCTGCCACGCTCCAAGCCACTCCGGTGATTGTCGGGCGGATGATTGCCGGGCGCTTTTCAGGGTGGGCAAAGTGGAGACTACTTCTCGTGCGGTGCGCGTGGGATCCGCCCATTGCGCATTCGGATCGACCACAATGTGCCGGCTTTGTGAGTAGAGGTTGTGCAGGAATTTAGCCAATCCCGGTTTGCCCACCGTGACCACCAGCTCAGGGCGTAACCTGCTGACGATCTCCGGCGTAGCGACGAGCTGGCTGTATGTCGTGACCGCGTTCGGGCCGATCCGCGCCCCGCTCATGGGCTCAGCGAATATCGGCCAGCCCGCTGCTTGTGCGAAAGCGACCGCATCGTCGGGCTGCCCGGTGCCATCTCCCACCACAAGAATTCCTCGCTGTGGCGGGTCCACTAATTCGTCTACCATTTCGGCTGGCGCGGAAACCGGGTGTATGACCGTCCACGGTTTGCCGTCGGGTCGCCCTGCCAATGGCTCTGGCCATTCCTCGTCGGCGGGATCAGGTATCAGCGGTTCCCGGAACGCCACGTTGAGATGGACCGGGCCGTTGCCGGTGGCGGCCGCGAGGGCACGGCAGATCACCGATCGCCAGTAGCCGACCGAACCGGTCCGGGCTTCGGCAATACCTAATTCCGCGAAAAGGCCGACGGCATCCCCGTACAGCTTGATCTGGTCGACGGTCTGGTTGGCGCCGGTACCACGGAGCTCGGGCGGCCGGTCCGCGGTCAGTACGACGAGGCTGATCCTCGAGTGGGCAGCTTCGAGCACGGCAGGGTGGAAGTTGGCCGCGGCGGTACCCGAGGTGCAGACGACCGGAACGGGGGTGCCCGATGCCTTGGCCAAGCCGAGGGCCAGAAAGGCGGCTGAGCGCTCATCGATACGGACATGGAGCCGGATCCCCGGATGACTGGCGAAGGCAATCGCCAATGGCGCTGACCGCGAACCTGGGGCGATCACCGCTTCGGTCACCCCGCCCCGCGCCAGTTCGTCCACGAGCACGCGAGCCAGCGCCGTTCCTGGGTTGAGCAAGACTGATGCCTCCTTGACAGCGCGCGGTCACAGAAAACAACCTACCCAGGCTAAGGTTCGGCGGAGGTCAGCAGGAAGTACACGAACGGCCCTGCGTAAGCGGTCAAGAGCACTGAGCATAATGTCGGGATGCCGCCCCGCTCGCCGTCGCAGCGCTGGAGCAATTGGAATCTGCTGCTGCTCGTGCCGCTATTGATGCTGATAACGCCGGTATACAACCGTATCGAGCCACGCGTACTGGGCTTTCCTTTCTTTTACTGGTACCAATTCCTCTGGATTCCGATTGCGGTGTCGTGCACCATCGTCGTGTACCTGAAAACACAAGGTGATCGACGATGAACCCACAGTGGACTGAGATTATCGTTTTTGCTGCACTGTTTGTCCTGGTCACCCTACTTGGTTTTATCGCGGTGCGGTGGGGGCAGCCGACCAGGCTGGACCATCTGGACGAATGGGGGCTCGCCGGCCGCAAGTTCGGCTCGTGGATCACCTGGTTCCTCATCGGCGGCGACCTTTACACCGCCTACACCTTCGTCGCCGTCCCAGCGCTGGTGTTCAGCGCAGGTGCGCTGGGTTTGTTCGCGCTGCCCTACACAGTCATTGCCTACCCGCTGGTGTTCCTGCCGTTGCTGCGGATGTGGTCGGTATCCCGGGTGCACGGGTACGTCACACCCGCCGACTTCGTGCAGGGTCGCTACGGCGCGCCGACGCTCACGCTGCTCGTGGCGGTCACCGGGATCGTCGCGACGATGCCCTACATCGCGCTGCAGCTGGCCGGGTTGGAAGCGGTGCTACGCACGATGGGGCTCAACGGTACCGGCCTCGTCGGGCACGTGCCGTTGATCGTGGCCTTCGTTATCCTCGCCGCTTACACCTACCGGTCCGGGTTGCGGGCCCCGGCGCTGATCGCCTTTGTCAAAGATGTGCTGATCTACCTGGTGATCGCGGTGGCGGTGTTCTACCTGCCAGCGAAGCTCGGTGGCTGGGACACCATCTTCGGTGCTGCGGACACGAAGTTCACCAAAACGGCGACGCCCGCTGACGGGCTGCTGCTCAACGTCAACAACCAGCTGCAATTCGCAACGCTGGCGTTCGGCTCGGCGCTCGCGCTGTTTTTGTACCCGCACTCGGTGACCGGGGTGCTGGCTTCCCGCAGCCGGGACGTGATCAAACGCAACATGTCGGCGCTGCCGGCGTACTCGCTGCTGCTCGGGATGATCGCGTTGCTGGGGTACGTGGCGATCGCTGCGAACACGCGGCCGATCGTCAACGGGGCCACCGGCCGGCCGGACTCCAACACGATCGTCCCGGTCCTGTTCAACAGCCAGTTCCCGGACTGGTTTGCCGGCATTGCCTACGCTGCCATCGGGATCGGTGCGCTGGTGCCGGCGGCGATCATGTCGATCGCCGCGGCGAACCTGTGGACCCGCAACATCTACAAGGCCTACCTGCGTCGCGATGCCGACTCCCGGGCCGAGGCGCAGCAAGCCAAGCTGGCCTCCTTGGTGGTGAAATTCGGCGCGGTGCTGTTCATCGTCGTCATCGATCCCCAGTATGCGATCGACCTGCAGCTGATCGGTGGTGTGATCATCTTGCAGACGCTGCCCATGGTGGCCATCGCGCTGTACACGCGCTGGTTCCATATCTGGGGATTGCTCGCCGGATGGGTAGCCGGCATGGGCTGGGGGCTGGTCATGCTCTACGGCATTCCCAATCCTGCGACCGGGAGGCAGCACTTCGGTGGTTCCGCGCTCGCGCTGGGTAAGCTGTCGATCGCCGGCTGGCACCCCTTTGCCGGTTCGCTGACGCAGATTTACGTGGGTTTTGTTGCGCTGATCGGCAATCTTGTCGTTGCGGCGGTGGTGACGATCGTGGCCCGCCAGCTCCGCCTGTTCAACGGCACTGATGAGACCGACCCAGCCGACTACCACGAAGACGAAGGTTCTCCCCGCCTGGCACCCGTCGCCAACATGCTCCGCTGAGCCCGCCACTTTTCGCAGACTGAGGCAGGGTTGGCGTGGCTGAGCGTGCCGGAGGCCGGTGGGTGGCATGCTGGCCGGGACATGAGAGTGCGGATCGTGGTGGCAAGTGTCAGCATCGCCAGTGTGGGGATGCTGGCGGCGGCATGCGCAGGAGCCGCCAGCCGAACCGACGTCAGGTCCACACCGAGCCGGACCACCACATCGCCGGTGCCGGCGACGACTCCAGCGCCCACTTCCGGGGGGAGCTGGCTGCGGCTGTCGCCGCAGGAGGGCTTGCGAAACGCAACGGTGAAGCTCGATGTGGCATGCCTGGACGACCTTGGTGCGGTGCGCTCGCCGGTGCTTGATGTCGCTGCGCTGCAGCCAGACCCGAACGGCCACCAGCCATGGCACCTGTTCGGAACTGCCACCGTACGCCCGGATGCGCCTCTTGGAGCCTTCCCGGTTTCTGCCACCTGCGGCACGCAACAGCTCACCGCCACGTTCACCGTCGTACCGCACCCCTGATCAGCGTGTACCCCGGTCTAAAACGGGGATAATCAATACTGGTGGACAGAGACGATGCGGTGTTCGTCGATCGAGCTGACGCGGGCCGGCAGCTCGGTGAGCGGCTGCTGCACCTCAGGGGCACTGACCCCGTGGTGCTGGGCCTGCCGCGCGGCGGCGTGCAGGTGGCGGCCGAGGTAGCAGCCGCCCTCGACGCCCCGTTGGACGTCATCGTCGTCCGCAAACTCGGCGTCCCGTCGATGCCCGAGCTGGCTATGGGCGCCCTTGGCGAGGGTGACGTGCGGATCGTGCTGCCCGAGACGGTCCACCGGGCAGGTGTCACGCCGGAGGCGTTCGAAAACGTAGAACGCGGGGAGCGGGCTGAGCTCCAGCGCCGTGCCGAGCGGTTCCGCGGCGATCGCCCCCGGATCCCGTTGACCGGGCGTACCGCGATCGTGGTCGATGACGGCATCGCGACCGGGTCAACCGCACGCGCCGCCTGCCAGGTCGCTCGCGCGCAGGGCGCAGCGCGGGTGGTCCTGGCCGTCCCGGTGGCGCCCGCCGATTGGGTCCGCGCGCTATCCGACGCCGCCGACGAGTTCGTGGCGCTGATCACCCCACCGCAGCTGCAAGCGATCGGGATGTGGTACTCAGACTTCTCGCAAAGTTCCGACGACGAGGTTGTTACCTGGTTGCGCAGTGCAATCCAGCGTTGACCATTTCTCGGCGGCATTGCCGGCTGGTGGGTGGGCTGGCATTTGTGGCGCGGTGTGCGTTCGGGGCGGTTACGGTAGGCGTTATGACGGCTACCGGAACCCGCCTGACCCAGTACGCGCACGGCGGTGGCTGCGCTTGCAAGATCCCTCCCGGTGAGCTCGAATCGGTTGTGGCTGGGCTGATCGGCGCAGACGTGGTCGATCCAGCCGGGGAGCTGGTCGTCGGTCTGGATGACGGCGACGACGCCGCGGTGGTGCAGATCCGGCACGGGCTTGCGATCATCGCCACCGCGGACTTCTTCACCCCGGTCGTCGACGATCCGTATGACTGGGGCCGTATCGCGGCGGCCAACGCCCTGTCGGATGTGTACGCGATGGGTGGGCGCCCGGTGGTGGCGGTGAACCTGCTCGGCTGGCCGCGCGACGTACTGCCCTTCGAACTCGCTGCCGAGGTGCTGCGCGGCGGCCGTGACGTGTGCGCGAGCGCCGGCTGCCACCTGGCCGGCGGGCATAGCGTGGACGACCCGGAACCCAAATACGGCATGGCCGTCACGGGTGTCGCCGATGCCCAGGTGATCTTGCGCAACGATGCCGGCGTGGCCGGGGTGCCGCTGTCGCTGACCAAGCCACTGGGCATTGGGGTGCTCAACACCAGGCACAAAGCCACCGGTGAGGTGTTTCCGCAGGCTGTGGAGACGATGACCGCGCTCAACGCCACCGCCGCGGCGGCTGCGGTTGCGGCTGGCGCGCGCTGTGCCACCGACATCACCGGGTTCGGCTTGCTCGGGCATTTGTTGAAACTTGCCCGGGCCAGCGGAGTATCGGCGGTGGTCGACGCGGCCGCCGTACCCTACCTGGACGGCGCTCGCCAGGCGGTAGCCGACGGCTATGTCAGCGGGGGTACCCGGCGCAATTTGGAGTGGGTCCGGCCGCACCTGTCCGCGTCGGCCTCCGTGAGCGAGGATGACTTGCTGCTGCTCGCCGACGCGCAAACGTCCGGTGGCCTGCTGGTAGCCGGCGAAGTCCCCGGTGCTGCGGTGATCGGCGAACTGGCCCCGCTGGGAGATCACCTCCTGGTCGTGTCCTGAGTCGCATACCCACCCGTTGGTTTCTTGACTGACTCCAGATAGCGCGGAATAGTGACCTGCGGCATGGTCCTCTCACCAGATCAAGTACCAGCTACGCCAGGCAGGCTTGCGGGTGACCGCACCCCGCGAGTCTGTGCTGCAGTGGGCGGCCGGCCACCCACACGCCCCCGTCGAGCAGATCTGCTCCGGAGTAGCGCTAAGGATTAAAACCACCACGAGGAGGGACGGTAGTGACCACCACCAACCCCAAGCCGACGACGACAGATGCCGGCATCCCGGTCGAGAGCGACGAACACTCACTCACCGTCGGCCCGAACGGCCCGATCCTGCTGCAGGATCACTATCTCATCGAGCAGATGGCGCAGTTCAACCGCGAGCGCATCCCGGAGCGCCAGCCGCATGCCAAGGGGGGCGGCGCCTTCGGCCGCTTCGAGGTGACCAAGGACGTCAGTGAGTACACCAAGGCCGCGGTGTTCCAACCGAACACCAAGACCGATCTGGTGATCCGGTTCTCCACGGTGGCCGGTGAGCGGGGCAGCCCGGACACCTGGCGTGACCCCCGTGGCTTCGCGATCAAGTTTTACACCACTGAGGGCAACTACGACATGGTCGGCAACAACACGCCGATCTTCTTTGTCAAGGATCCGTTGAAGTTCCAGCACTTCATCCGTTCCCAGAAGCGCCGGGCCAACAACAACCTGCGTGACCACGACATGCAGTGGGACTTTTGGACATTGTCCCCGGAATCTGCCCACCAGGTCACCTGGCTGATGGGCGACCGGGGCATCCCGCGTACCTGGCGGCACATGAACGGCTATTCCAGCCACACCTACATGTGGGTCAATGCGAAAGGGCAGAAGTTCTGGGTTAAGTACCATTTCAAGACCGACCAGGGTATCGAGTTCTTCACCCAGGACGAGGCCGACCAGATGGCCGCCATCGATACCGATTACCACCAGCGTGATCTCTACGAGCACATCGCCAAGGGCGATCACCCGAGCTGGACGCTCAACATGCAGATCATGCCGTTTGAGGACGCCAAGACTTACCGGTTCAATCCGTTCGACCTGACCAAGGTATGGCCGCACGGCGATTACCCGCTCATTGAGGTCGGCCGGATGACGCTGGATCGCAATGTGACCGATTACCACACTGAGATGGAGCAGGCGGCTTTCCAGCCCAACAATCTCGTGCCCGGGATCGGTCCGAGCCCGGACAAGATGCTGCTGGCTCGGCTGTTCTCCTACGCCGACGCGCACCGGGCCCGGCTCGGTGTGAATTACCAGCAGATTCCGGTCAATACGCCGCAAGTGCCGGTGCACAGCTACAGCAAAGAGGGCGCGATGCGCTACCACAACGTCTCCGACCCGGTGTACGCGCCGAACTCCTACGGCGGTCCGAAGGCTGACACCGCACGCTACGGCGAGCCGGCGGGCTGGCACGCCGACGGAGACATGGTTCGCGCCGCTTACACGCCGCACGCCGAAGATGACGACTGGCGCCAGCCCGGCACCATGGTCCGGGAAGTCCTCGATGACGCGGCCCGGGGCAGGCTGGTGGACAACATCGTCGGTCACCTGCTCAACGGGGTGACCGAGCCCATCCTGGTCCGTGCCTTCGAGTACTGGCGCAACGTGGACAAGGATCTGGGCGATCGGGTCGAGCAGGGAGTTCGCGCCAAGCAGTCCGAGAAGGACCCGAAGGCAGCCGAGCAAACCAACCCGGCCCGCTCAGCCGCACAGAGCAAGGCCTAACCTGTCAACAGTCGAGGGCCCGGCAAGACTGGGGGTTGCCGGGCCCTCGCCGTCTGTGAGCCGACAGCAGAGCTCGTAGGGGCCTCGTGTGGTCGCCGCGTAAGGTCAACCAGTATGGGAATCACCGTGGTCGGCATCGGTGGTTCGATCCGTGCGGACTCCCAGACCGAGCGTGCCCTGAACGTTGTCCTGCACAGCGCCCGCCTTGCGGGCGCGGACACCCTCGCGATCACCGGTACGGACCTGGTGCTGCCGTTTTATGACCCCGCGGTGCTCGAGCGCAGCGGGTCGGCGCTTCGGCTGGTCGAGACGTTGCGCGAGGCCGACGGGGTGGTGCTGGTCTCTCCCGGCTATCACGGCACGGTCTCCGGGTTGGTGAAAAACGCGCTGGATTACGTCGAGGACTTGCGCTCTGATACCCGGCCTTACCTGGATGGGCGGGCGATCGGCTGCGTCGCGATGGCGCTGGGTTGGCAGGCGGCGGTGACCACGCTGACCGCCTTACGCTCGATCGTGCACGCGCTGCGCGGCTGGCCCACACCGCTCGGTGCGGCGCTGAACTCCGGCGAAGTTGCCTTCGACGCGCACGGCATGCCCTCTGATCCCACCGTCGAGCGCACCCTGCGCACCATCGGCGAGCAAGTGGTGAAATTCGCGCTGGGGCATAACCCGCGTGTGCTCAAAGACCCCAATCCACGACTTACGCCGCGGTGAACAGCGACGTCAACAGTAGCGAGCGTCAACACATTCCATTTTGCGCCCCCATTGGCTGACTGAACTCTAGTCGAATTTTATCGCTACGCGGCAGCAGCATAGCTACACCTTTGCCATACGTCCAATTGGCCGGCACGAAAAGGTACATGTTCCCGGACTGTGGCAGGAGCTTGAGGCCCTCATAGCGAAACGGGTAAGCCGCGTCAGAACTTTGCTTGCCTTCCTCGCGCACGCCTGGCGCGTGCAGGTTCAAGCTCTTTTCACTGTAGAGCACCACATCCGTTTCGCAGGACAAAGCGCCGGCGAGGCCTTGGGCTTTCGTCGCTCCCACATTGAGGGCGTAGCTGGAGACTGCCCAGAACAGACCGACGCTGATCAGGATGAAGACTGCGCCCCACTTGGTCACGATCATTCCTACCGGAACGTGCGGTGGTGACGGCACGGCTCGCTGCTTTACGGCGAGCATCCGGCGCAGCCTGGCGGCGTAGGCCAGGAGCAGCACTCCGATGGAAAGACTGATCCCCCGGGTTTCCAGGGGAAAACTCAGACCGAGTATGGGATACCAGACGTCAACCATGGCCACGCCGAGCAAGAACAACCCGGTAATGGCTACGAATGGCATCAACACTTGCAGCACAATGTGTCGGGTCCTGGTGGACAGTTTGTGAAGTGGCAGCTGGTACAGCCAGATGACGACCAGCATGATGCCCGCGAGATACATCAATGGAATGATTCCACTGCTCGCGCTGAGGATCAGATAGTCTTGGACTGGGAGGTTGAGAACCGTCCAATTCACCCCGAAATACCGGAAGTATCCGATGGCGAACATCAACCCGAAGTAGAACATGAGGGCCGTCAAGAGGGTTGTGGGAGCGACAATAGTCCCGACAACCTTCATAAATTGGGGCAGTGCGGCAGCGGCTTCGAAGTCGGTATTCTTGAGGGTGCTGGTTTCCTGCTGGCCGGCGTGGTCAGAGGATGATGTCGCTTCGGGCGACGGTTGGGCGGAACTACCGTCGGGTGCCGATGCGATGACAGTCACCCTCTGGACCCTCTCAGTTGTGTTGGTTCGTC
The DNA here is from genome assembly GCA_019241525.1 of Pseudonocardiales bacterium. Taxonomy (GTDB): domain Bacteria; phylum Actinomycetota; class Actinomycetes; order Mycobacteriales; family Pseudonocardiaceae. The sequence goes on along the minus strand of JAFAWY010000053.1, from coordinate 30,217 downwards.
CCCTGAGTTTGCTGGTTATTATGTGGCTTCGTTCCCTCGGTTTGCTGGTGGTTGGTTTGCTGGTGATTGTGCTGGTTCTCCACCTGAGTTTTTTGCTGGTTCTGGGTGTTCGATTGACTCTTGGTGTTCACCGTGTTTTGATTATCATCTGATTGCGCCTGCTGTCGAGGCGGGGAACAACCGATTTTTATGGTTATTACCGTACCGGCCGGCACGGGGTGGCCGCTCGGGGATTCATCTTCTCTACCTGGCACATTGTGTAAGGCGGGTCTTGATAATCTGGTGTGGGGTCGCTGATCGCGTGCCCGGTGCCGAACTTCCCCGGTTCAGTCTCTTCGAACCATTGGTACTGGAACGTTATGCAGTTATCGTGGCCCGGGCCGAGGGCGTCTTTGCATGCTTGGCGCCGGGACTTCTACCAGTCGGCTTTCTGTGCATAGTCAGCCGTTATGGTGGGAAGTGAGTTATTGATCCCGGGAGGGTCGCTTGACGGTCGCGATTGCACCCCCGTCGAGGGCTTCGATTGGTTTGCGGTGCCAGGTTCTGGTTGCGCTGCGCGGGGCGGTTGTTGCTGGTGCTCGGCCGGTTGCTGCTGCTCGACGGGTTGTTGCGGCTCAGCCGGCGCCGGCTGGTCGGGCACCTGTTGCTCACCGCCTCTTACCGGTTGCTGATCGTCCACCTGTTGCTGTGCGTCCTGCGGTACGGGTTGCGGTGCCCCGTGTACGGGGGGGCGCGCTACAGGAAATAGCTAGCGAGCCAAGCAGCACTGAACAAATCAACTGTGTCCGTCCCCTAGCAGACATCTTGATCCGTCCTTACGCGTGATGGACCCCTCAGAGATTATGAGAACATTGAGACTGCCCCTGATACAGCATTTTTTTTGGAGCAGCTTGCCAGGACAGCAGCGCGGCAGCTTGTGGTTACCCAGCGCAGCTACGCCATGCTGGCCTGGGTGGACGTGGCCGGGAGGGGTTCGTCGGGTTGCAGGCTGGCGCGGACGCGCAAAGCGCCTCCTTCCAACCGGCCACGTGGGCGTAACCCGGCGCGGCGCAGCACCCGCGTCAACGCGCTGTTGCCCGCTTGGGACAGCGCGACGATCTCCGTGACTCCATCCCCCCGGGCCAGCTCGACCAGGTTGCGCGCCAGCGCGGTGCCCACTCCCCGGCCCTGCCAGGCGTCCTCCACCACCAGCGCGATTTCCGACGTGTCAGGTGCGGAGCGGATCAGGTTTCCCAACCCGATCGCGGCCCCGCCATCGGGGGTTACCGCGAGCAGGCTGGCGGAGCCGTCGGCGCCGATGAGCTGGTGCAGCACAGTGGCGCTCAGTACCGGCCTGGTGGGCAGGGAACGCAACGATCGGGTCTGGGGTGAGCAGCGCGCGTGCAGTGCCGCCACCAGTGGTGCATCAGCGGCGGTCGCCGGACGCAGCAGGACCTGTGCCCCGTCGGTCAGCTGCACGCTGATCCGGGTTGGCGGTGGCCGCCGCCCGTCGGAGCTACTGGCCAGCTCGATCAGCGCGGCGGCCCGGGAAATCTCGGTGGCGGTGAACGGCCAGCTGCGGCGTAACCGCACCCGGGTAGGGCCGGTGCCGATCTCGGCGTGGTGGGCCGCTGGCGGAGCTCCGTCACCGGCCAGGTCAGCCCGCAGCAGGGCGGCCACGGCCTGCGCGGCGCTACCGGGGTCGACGGCGACGCAGTGCGCCAGCGCCAGCGCGGTGCTCACCGGATCAGCCAGCGCCTGCGCGTCGGCCTGCACCACCACGGTCACCCGGAACCCGCTGGCCTCGACAGCTTCCACCAGATCGGGCACCGCAAGCTGTCGCGGCACCCGCACGAGTAACTCGTCGGTGACCGCCCCGTCCTGGGCAGGCTCCCCGACAACATGCAAAGAAACGATGTTCGCCCCACAGCCTCCGATCGCGGCGGCGAGGGCGCCCAACTGGCCTGGCTGATCGGCAACGTCGACGTGCAGCCGCCACAGGGTCACAGTGACCACCTCCCGACCCATCCTGCTCCAGTGGCGTTACGGCCACGTTGACCAAGGGTAAAGTCAAACGCTGCGCAGCACCTCGCGGACGAAAGCCACTTCCGCGGCTGCCTGCCGCAAGTTCTCGGCCACCACCAGCGATCCATGTCCGGCGTCGTAGCGGTAGTAGCGGTAGGGCTTGCCGAGCTCGGCGAGCCGGGCCAGGTAGTTGTCGATCTGCCGGATCGGGCAGCGCGGATCATTGTCCCCAGCCAGCACCAGCACCGGTGCCCGGACATCAGCAGCGTAACTGATCGGGGACGATCTGGTGTACTGCTCGGGCAGTTCGTCGGGTCCGCCGCCGAACAGGGCGCGGTCGAAAGCCCGCAGTGGTTCCATTTCATCGGCATAGGCGGTGACGTAGTCGGCCAGCGGCACCCCGGCCACCCCGGCGGCCCACCGCTGCGGCTGCGTGCCCAGGGCAAGCAATGCCAAATAGCCTCCCCACGACCAGCCCTCCACCACGCACCGCGCCGGGTCGGCAAGCCCGCTGGAGATGGCCCAGTCGTGCACCGCGGCGACGTCTTCCAGTTCACACAGCCCGGGCCGGCCCTCGATGGCATCACGCCAGGCCGAACCGTAGCCAGTGGATCCGCGGTAGTTGACGTGCACCACGGCGAAACCTGCGTCCAGCCACAGCGCCCGGTGAGCGGAGAACCGGTCCTCGTCGGCCGCGTGCGGTCCGCCATGCAGCAGGAACACCGTCGGAAGGGCTCGGCCGGCGGAGCCATCTGGTGTGCCTGGCGGCCGGCTCACCAGTGCATGGACCGAACCCTGCGAGATCGGCACGAAATGATCGACGAGCGGCTGCGAACCCGGTGCCGGCTCGCCCTGCGGTTGCAACAGTGGGCGGTCGGTGCCGTCGGAGTGCAGCGCCCGGATGGTGGGTGGCTCGGCAGCGCAGGACCAGGCGTACTCGACGGTGCCGTCAGGGCGCACTGCGGCACCGCCGATCGTTCCGCGGGGAATCTGTAGCGCGCTCAGCGCACCAGACGCCAGTTCGTAGCGATGCAGCGTTGACCGGGCCGCGTACTGGTCCTCGACCAGCAGCGCCGTGCCGTCGGGATACCAGTCGGCGGTGAGCTCGCCGGTAAGCGGTAACGCGAGCTCGGTCTCGGTGTCCGTGGCGATGTCCCAGAGCAGCAGTTCCTGGCGGCCGCGCCGTTCGTGCGCCAGCAACAGCCTGGTGTCGCCGTCCACCGGGGCAAACCCCAGGACCTCCAGGCCCTTGCCCGGGCCATCCCACTTCTCGGCGACGGCGTCGACGGGGTCACCGGGACCCACCCTGAGCACCCGCACCGCGGGATGCCGGGAGTCACCGTGCTCCGAATGCACGATCGCAAGCAGTTGCTCGTCGCGGGATAGCGAGCCCACTCCAGCGTCGTAGGCGCTGTGGTACACGACCTCGGCATGGCCGTGGCGGGATATCCATACCGTGGTGCCCTCGTCGGTGGCGGAACCAACCGCTGCGGTGTGCCGGCCCAGATCCATCCCGGCCGGGTAGCCCAAGGCGGTGCCGGGTAGCGCTGGCACAGGAGGCTGATCCTTCGGTCGTCCCGCGAAAGGTTCGGTCACCCAGTTGCCGAACTCGTCGCCGTCGATGTCGGCGAACCACCACACCTGCGCGCCGTCGGGTGTCAGGGTCGCGATATGGGTGCCGTGCGGCCGGTCGGTGACTTGCCGGTGGGTTCCGGTGAGCCGATCCCAGGCGTAGACCTCCCAGGTGCCCGACGCGTTGGACGTATACAGGCAGCGATCCGGCACGTCGCGGGCCCATTGGGGCAGGCTGACCCGGGGAGCGGTGAATCGAGCGCGCCAGCGGGCCTCCGCCTCCGGGTCGTCGAACAAGACGTCAGGGACGGTCGCGGCATGCGGCGCTGCGGTCACTCCCTGATAGTGCCGTATCGACTCCGGATCGGGGATTGCCTGCTAGCAGGCCAGGCGCCGCGGGGTGTCTTTGAGGACCTCGGTGAAGGACCCGCTGGGCGGCCGAGCCCATGGTGGTCAGCACGGACTGCAAGCGGCGGGCAGTGTCTGGGTCGATCTTGCCGAGCATCTGGCTGTCGTGCTGGTCACGGCGAGCACGACGCGGCGCAGATCGTCGGGGTCCGGCGTGCGCCGGACCAAGCCGGCACGGGCTGGTGGGACCCCCTGTGGGCACCCGATGAGGAAAAGACGGTGCCACCAGACGAGGTCAGCACAGGTCCGAAATCCGGCAATTGCCCTGGATGCTCATCGCGCGGGTGCGGTGACGGCGTGGCTTTACTCATCACGGATCCCGTGCTGGGCAAGTATGATCACGCGCTCGCCGTACGGCCCGCGCAGCAGATTACCCGCGACCGCGGATGCTGTAGGGCTATGATTACGCTTTAGCGGGGAAAAATTGCTTCGATAAACGTATCTGCGTATTGACTGGTCGGCGCCATGGTGCGACAGTCGGGAGGTGCCTGCGTTCGACTGTCTCGGTGACCCGGTCCGGCGGCGGATATTGGGAGCCCGTGCTGCCGGGCAGGCCACTAAAGAGGTTGATGTCCGGGGGCCGCACCGCGTCTCGCGGTCGGGGGGGTCGCGCAGCGCCTGCGGGTGCTGCGCGACCACAGCCCCGGGAGAGACGACATGATCGTGCCCACGCCTCACCCGCCGGAGTTCCGCCGGCGAGCGGTAGAGCTGGCTCGTCGCGGCGATCGACCGATCGCCCTGGTAGCCCGGCAGTTGCAGATCAGCGAGTCATGCCTGCGCCGGTGGGTGGTGCAGGCCGACGTCGACGACAACGGAAGCGATTCGCGGTTGACCAGTGCGGAGAAACGTGAACTCGCGCAGTTGCGTAGGGATAAGCGGCGTCTGGAGCGGGAAAACGAGCTCCTCAAGCGGGTGATCGCGTACCTCGCCGAAGAGAACATCGTCGGGGGCCCCGGCCAACCCTTCGATGCCGTCCAAGCACGCGATGCCGAGATCGACACCGCCTGCAGCGCTTAACTCAGCTGGCCTGCGCAGCGAGCAGCGCCTCGATGCCCTGGGGTGGGCCCGGTGCGCCGAACAGCGCACCCACCGCCCAGTTGGCCCCGATGGAGCCGTAGTAGGCAGCCTGCTCACCGCTGTCCGTCGGGTAGGCGATCACATTGGCACCAGCAACCCGGACCAAGCGCACCGCGGTGTGGGCCGCCTCAGACAGGACCGGGCCCAGGCCATGTCCGGCCACCATCAGCGCGGCAAGACGCACGGTGAGCGGCGACAGTTCTGCCACGCAGCGCAACGCACCGATGCCCCCGGCGAAGTCGTCAAGGCCGGTGCGGATGCCGAGTTCACGCAACACCCGAAGGTTGTCCTCGGCCTGCGCGCCGCTTTCACCGCCACCGCTGCCGGCAAATTCCCCGCCGTCAGTGCGGATCGCGGCAACTGGCGCGCGTAACTCCAATTGGGCCGCCGGCAGGCCGGTCTCGGCGAGGACTGCGGTCACAGTGGCGACTAAATCCGGATCCTGAGCCTGTGCCAGGGACAGGTTCACCGCGATCGGTGGCACAGTCGTCCTCTGCTGGCGCCAGGTGGTCGCCTGCCGTGCCGCGGTCTCGAGCAGCCACCGGCCGAGCGCGTAGCTGGCCCCCGTCCGCTCGGCGGCACGCGCGCAGCGCTCGTGAGACAGCCGGCCGAACTGCGGGTGGTCCCAGCTCAGAGTTGCCTCCACGGCCACCAGGTGGTGATCAGCCAAGGTGACCACTGGTTGGTAGGTGATCTGCAGCTGGCCGTTTTCCAGCGCACCAGGCAGCGCCGCGGCCAGCTGGAGCTTCACGCGCTCGGCACGATCGGTGTCGGGGTCATACCGCGCCCATTGCCGGGTGCCCTGGTTGCGTAACCGGCGCAGGGTCACGCCGGCGGCGCGCATCAACTCCTCGGGCCGGCACTTGCCGACCGGCAGCTGTGCGATACCGATCGTCGCGGTCAGCGCGATGCCGACGTCGTCGATGTAGTGCGGCTCAGCCAGTTCGGTATTGATGCTCTCGGCGAGCACTCCGATGTCAGGTGCGGAAGCGCTGTTTTCCCCGGAGGGCTCCAGCAAGATTGCGTACTCGTCGGCGCCAAGCCGGGCCACCATGCCCGGACGGTCCGCGATCACGCCTTCCAGCCGGCGCGCCACGACGTCGAGCAGTTCATCGCCTGCGCCGTAACCCAGGCCATCGTTGATCGCCGAAAAGCCGTCCAGATCCAGGTGCAACAGCGTGACAGTGGCTGACGGCTCAAACCGGGCGAGTACCGCCTCCAGGTGAGTCAGCAGGAACTGCCGGTTCGGTAGGCCGGTCTGCAGGTCGTACAGCGTCTGGTGCTGCAGCCGCTGCTCGAGCAACTGCAAGTCAGTGATGTCATCGACCATCGTTACGACGTATCTGGGCTCGGCCTGGGCATCAGGCAACACCGACGTGTCCAGGTTGGCCCAGACCGGCTCACCGTCGACCCGGCGCAACGGGAAGCGGCCCCGTAACCGCGGAAGCCGCCCGGCGATGAGGTCGAAATAACGCTCGCGCATGGCAGAGCGATCACCTGGCGAGAACAGCTCGCTCAGATCGCGCCCCACGAGTTCCCCCGGGGCGTAGTCGAGGATGTCCTCCAGCGACCGGTTGCACTGGATGATCTCTCCGCTGGGCTCGCAGATCGCGACGCCTACCGGAGAGGAATAGAACACCTGCCGGAACCGAGCCTCGTTGGACGCCAACGCCTGTTCGGCCTGCCTGCGCGCGCGCAGCGCTGCGCGGTAGATCTCGTCCTGCTCATCGAGGCTGCGCTCACGTAGCGCACTGGCGTAACCCGCTGCGATGTCGCCGGTCAGCTGGGCGATGCAGGCCTCGATCGCGACGTCTGCGGCTTCTGGTACTGCGCCGCGCAGAAGATCCGGCAACCCTTCCAGGATCAGCGCGAGCGTCTTACCGAGCGTGTCGGTACTCGTGAAGTGCGTGGCGACAAGTCCAGCGCCGATACGGTTGCCGGCGTCCGGATCGAGCTCGCGGACCAGCACTGCCGCAACCAGACGGTCGACCAGCCCGGCGAGGTGTGCGATGAGCTCATCGCGTTCCATCGACACGTAACTCGTGCCGGTGATCGCGTCGGCCCATCGCCGGGCGAACGCTTGCCGATCTGGGCGGGACATCGTGGCTGGTCTACCTCGACCTTGCCGGTACACGTTCGACGAAAACCTCCAGCGCCTGTACCGCAAGCACCTTACTCGCCAGCGTGGGTTGCGGTGAGCCCGCCTGTTGATCACGTATTGTTATGAAACGTTACGCCACGTGTTAGCGACAAGCACAGTGCCGAGCCGACGCCGATCGGCACCCGCCGTCACGCACTGGGGGTTGGAAGTATGAGATCAACTCGCGCGCGCTGTGCCACGCTGACGTTGCGCCCTCCCCTGATTTACCTAATTTGACGGCATTTTGCGCATACCGCAAAAATCTAATCCACCAAATTAATCATCCCGGAGCCCTCAATGTCCAGATCGGGTAATGAACTGGTAGATCGGTGTGGGATCGGCAGGCGTCGATTTCTTACCGGGCTTGGGGTCGGTACGGTCGGTGCGCTGGTATTGAACAACGTGGAAGCGCATGCCGAGAAAGTGGAGGGACCGGTGCCCAACTCGGCGCCGGATCCCCGATTCAGCCGGATGTTCCAGCTTCCCGCTTTCGCCGATCCGCGATCCTCGGCGGTCCGTGATGCGATGATCGATATCGGCAAGCCTGGTGGATTGTTGGATGCTGCAGATCCGTTGAACCAAGGACCGGTACGGCTGATCACCAACCCGGAACTCAGTCCGAGAAATCGCGACCAAGACGTCCACCACATGACCGCGGGCACGACGTTTCTCGGGCAATTCCTCGACCACGACATCACCTTTGACAACACCTCCCGGTTAGGCGTGGTTGCCGACCCCGCGGCGACTCCCAACACCCGGGTTCCCACGTTCGATCTCGACTCGATCTACGGTGGCGGGCCGGCGGTCAGCCCGCACCTGTACGAGGCATCCGACCGCGCCAAGCTGCGGGTGGAAAGTGGTGGGCTATTCGAAGACCTGCCCCGCAACCGGGATATGACCGCGGTCATCGCTGACCCGCGCAATGACGAGAACCTCATCGTCGCGGGCCTGCACGCGGCGTTCCTGCTGGCCCACAACCGGGCCGTGGATGCGCACCGGGCCGACCACCGGCCCGGTGACGCCTTCGCCGATAGCCGGCGCCTGATCACGCTGCACTGGCAGTGGATCGTGGTGAACCAGTTCCTGCCACAGGTCGTCGGGCACTCGCTGGTGGATGACATCCTGCGCAACGGTCGGCGCTGGTACCGCTTCACCAAGCCGAGCATGCCGGTGGAATTTCAAACCGGTGCCTACCGGTTCGGGCACAGCATTGTCCGGCCTTCCTACCGGGTGAACCTGCACGGCGATCCTGGCGGCAATCCGGCCACCGGTGCGCCCGCATTTTTCGGGTTCATCTTCGATCCGGCCGGCGAGCACCAGGACGACCCGGTCGACTTGCGCGGTGGAGCGCGGGCCCGGCGGCGGTTCGTCGGTTGGCAGACCTTCTTCGACTTCGGCGGCGATCAGACTCAGCACGTCCGGCCGAACAAGCTGATCGACACCAATATCTCCTCACCGCTGTTCCGCTTGCCGCTGGCGGCCATTCCTAGCCACAACGGGCCGACCGCGCTACCGCAGCGCACCCTGCTGCGGCACCTGACCTGGTCGATGCCATCGGGCCAGCGCATCGCCGCATCGACGGGATCACCGGTGCTCGGCTCCGAGCACTTCCCCGAGCTGCGGAAATACCGCCTGGGCCTGGATGCCAGCACCCCGCTGTGGTACTACATCCTGCGCGAGGCCAGCGTCTTCCACAACGGCGCGCAGCTGGGCCCCGTGGGGGGCAGGATCGTCGCGGAGGCGATCATCGGTCTGCTCCAGCTCGACTCGTCTTCCTACCTCAACACCGGCTTCCGGCCGTCGCTACCCAGGCAGGCTCCCGGCACATTCACGATCACTGATTTGCTCCGCTGGGCCAGGGTGGACCCAGCCAGCCGCGGGCAGTAGTGGCCCTGTCCCGACTGTTCGCTGGCTGCTTGGCGTCCTCATTCGTGTTCGGCAGCACGAGGAAAGCCTGACGCCAGGCAAAGTAGCGGTAACAACAGTCGCCTAGCGTGACCAGGCATGGGTAGTTTTGCGATCCCGCGTATCGGTGTTGAGGAGGAGTTTCACCTCGTCGATCTGCAGACGTGCGAAGCCACGCCGGCTGTCGATGCCATGCTCGCGCAGTTGGAGGGCGATTCTTTCTTTCCCGAGCTGCAGCGGTCGCTGGTTGAGGCCAACACGTTGCCGTGTGAGAGCCTCGACGAGCTGCGGGCGGAGTTGTGCCGGCTGCGCCGCCGGTTGACCGAAGTGGCTGATCCACTCGGGCTGGGCGTGGTGGCAGCCGGCGCTGTCCCGCTGGTGGACCTGGTCGGCACGAACATCTCGGCGGGCGCGCGCTACGAGCGGATGCAGCACGAGTACCAGATGCTGGTCCGGGAGCAGCACATCTGCGGCGCTCAGGTGCACGTCGACGTGCCCGATCGGGACGTCGCGGTTGCCGTGGTGCAGCACGTGTCGCCTTACCTACCGCTGTTCCTTGCGCTGTCGGCCAGTTCACCGTACTGGCGCGGGATCGACAGCGGCTACGCCAGCTACCGCTGCATGGTCTGGCAGCGCTGGCCAACCGCCGGGCCACCAGGGCCCATGCGCAACGCCGCCGACTACGACGCCATGGTGGCTGACCTGGTTACCTCCGGAACGATCAGCGACCCCGGCATGGTGTATTTCGACATCCGCCCGTCGTCGCACCTGCCCACCGTCGAATTGCGGATCTGTGATGCCTGCCCGATGGTGGATGACGTCGTGCTCATCGCCGGATTGTTCCGGGCGCTGGTGCAGCGGGCCCGCGGATGGGTCGAGGAAGGCAAGCCGTTTCCCCAGATCCGCCATGAGCTGCTGCGGGCGGCGACCTGGCGGGCCGCCCGGTCTGGGTTGGAGGGGGACCTTGTCGACCTTGCTGGTAACGGCAGGCCGGTTCTCGTGCCGCCATCGCTGCTGATCGAACGCCTGGTCAGCGAGTTGCGACCGGAGCTGGATGCTTTCGGCGACTGGAAGCAGGTCGCTGAGCTGTCCAAGCGCTCGCTTGCCGCGGGCAGCTCAGCAGCTCGCCAGCGCCGGACGTTCGGCCGGCGCGGTGAGCTCACCGACGTGGTGCGCGATCTGCTGGCGCTGACCCGCGGAGAATCGCTGCCCCGCACCCCACCCATCACGGTGCCGGTAACGCCGGCTTTGCTCAATGGATACCGGTGTTCCGGTTACGACGAGGCAGTCGAGGTAGGCGGTCGCGTGGTGCCGCACTACGGGTGGCTGTTCCGAGCACTCGACCGGTTGGGGGCACCGGGCATGAATGCAGCGGTTGCTGCCATGCACACCGAGCAGCGGGCTCGGGGTGTGACGTTCCGGGTGTCCGACGACGAGCCGGATCGGCTGTTCCCGCTGGATCTGGTACCGCGCATCGTGACCGCCGAGGACTGGGCGATGCTGACGCCGGGTCTGATCCAGCGGGTGTGTGCGCTGGAGGCGTTCCTGCATGACGCCTACGGCCGGCGGTCGGCCATCCGGGATGGGGTGTTACCGGCGTCGGTGGTCGACAGTTCGCCTGGCTGGAGCCGTTTGGGGGCGTTGGCGGCTCCAGACACGGTACGGGCCGCCGTCAGCGGTATCGATCTGGTACGTGACAGCGCCCACCGCTGGCTGGTCCTCGAAGACAACCTGCGGGTGCCTTCGGGCATCGGGTACGCGATGACCAGCCGGCGGCTGGTGCGCAGTGTGTTACCCGCTCTGGAGCCACCCGCCGGCGTCGTTCCCCTGGAAGGGGTGCCCGAACTGCTGCGCAAGACGCTGCTGGCTGCAGTTCCGGAAGGCGCCTGTGACGACACGATCGCCGTGCTCAGCGCCGGCCCGATCGACGCCGCTTTCTACGAGCATCAGCTGCTGGCCGACCAGATGGGTCTGCGGCTGGTGACCCCGGCAGAACTGACCGTTACCGATAGCGGGGTGTACGCCGGGGATCAGCGGCTGTGCGTGCTCTACCGGCGGCTCGACGAGCAGACCCTGCTCGAGGCGACCGGGGCGGACGGCCGGCGCATCGGGCCCGCGATCTGCGCGGCCCTGGCTGATGGCCGGGTGAGCTTGCTCAACGCGCTGGGCAACGGGCTCGGCGACGACAAACGCGTCTATGCCTACGTGCCCGACATGATCACGTACTACCTGGGTGAACAGCCGCTACTCCCCCAGGTGCCGACTTATCCCTGCGCCGACCCGCTGCAGCTTGTCCACGTGCTGGACCGGCTCGACGAGCTGGTGCTCAAGCCGGTGGACGGCTCCGGTGGGCACGGCGTCGTTATCGGACCGGCTGCCGACCGGTCAGAGTTGGCCGAACTCGCCACCGCCGTCCGGGCGCACCCGGAGAACTGGGTCGCTCAGGACTTGATTTCCCTGTCCACGCATCCCACGTTCGCGGGCGACTGTCTGGAACCGCGCGCGATCGACCTGCGCGCGTTCGTGCTGCTCGGTGAACGGGCTGAGGTGCCGCCGGCCGCTCTGACCCGGGTCGCCTGCCACGGCAGCATGATCGTCAACTCCTCGCGCGGCGGCGGCGCCAAGGACACCTGGATCCTGCGGTGAAAGGAGCTTGCTGATGTGCGGCATCACCGGAGAGATCAGATTCGACGACGTCCCGGCCGACGTCGATGCGGTCACCACCATGACCGCCGCGCTGCGCCGCCGCGGCCCCGATGGCTGGGGCATCCACGCAAGCGGGTGCACCGCGCTCGGACACCGCCGGTTGAAGATCATCGACCTGTCCGATCGGGCGGTGCAGCCCATGGTGGATCCGGAGCTGGGGCTCACCGTGGTGTTCAACGGCTTGATCTACAACTATCGCCAGCTGCGTGCGCAGCTGCGTGCCGCCGGCTACCGGTTTTTCTCCGATTCCGACAGCGAGGTACTGCTCAAGGCCTATCACCGGTGGGGCACCCGCTGCGTGGATCACTTCCTGGGCATGTTCGCCTTCGCGGTACTCGAACGCGACAGTGGCCGGTTGGTGCTCGGCCGTGACCGGCTCGGGATCAAACCGCTGTACCTGACCCAGACCGGCAACCGGTTGCGCTTCGCCTCGACGTTGCCCGCGCTGCTTGCCGCAGGTGGGCTGGATACCTCGATCGATCCGGTGGCCTTGCACCACTATCTGAGCTTCCACTCCGTCGTGCCTGCTCCGCGTACGATCCTCGCCGGAGTCAGCAAGCTGCCCCCGGCCACGGTCCGCACCGTGCACCCCGACGGCCGTCAAGAAGACCGCCAGTACTGGCGGCCGGTGTTCTCCCGCCGCTCCGATATCACCGACTGGCCGGCTGCAGTGCTGGCTGCGTTGCGGGTGGCGGTGGAGCGGCGCATGGTGGCCGATGTCCCGGTGGGCATCCTGCTTTCCGGTGGGATCGACTCCAGCCTGGTGGTGGCGCTGCTCGCGGAGGGCGGCCAGCAGCTGCGCACGTTCAGCGTCGGGTTCGAGGCTGCCGGTGGGGAGTCGGGGGACGAATTCCAGTACTCCGACCTGGTCGCGGCGCACTTCGGCACCGACCATCAGAAGATCATGATCACCTCGGATCGTCTCCTGCCTGCGGTGGACGCGGCCATCGAGGCGATGAGTGAACCGATGGTCAGCCATGACTGCGTCGCGTTTTACCTGCTGGCGCAGGAGGTATCCCGCTCGGTGACCGTGGTGCAGTCCGGGCAGGGAGCCGACGAGGTGTTCGCCGGCTACGACTGGTACCCGCCGCTGGCCAACGTGCCGCGGGAGCAGGCCGCCGCAGCGTACGCGGCAGTGTTTGTCGACCGCCCGCACAGCGCGATGAGCGATTTGCTGGAGCCCGAGTGGCTGGCCGCCGGTGACTTCTTTACCCGGGATCACAGCCAGGCGTTCATTGACAGCCACTTCGCCGCGCCGGGCGCTGACACCGCGCTGGATGCGGCGTTGCGGCTGGATACCACGATCATGCTGATCGATGACCCGGTCAAGCGGGTGGACAACATGACCATGGCGTGGGCACTCGAAGCGCGGGTTCCGTTCCTCGATCATGAGCTGGTGGAACTCGCCGCCGCCTGCCCGCCCGAGCTCAAGCTCGCCAGCGGGGGCAAGGGCGTGCTGAAGGCAGCCAGCCGTGGTGTGATCCCGGATACGATCATCGATCGGCCCAAGGGGTACTTCCCGGTACCGGCCATCCGCCACCTGTCGGGATCGTTGCTGGACCGGGTTCGTGATGCCGTGACCGATCCGGTGGCCAAGGATCGCGGTCTTTTCCGCCCGGACTGGTTGCATCGCATGCTTGCCAGTCCCAACACTGAGCGGACAACGCTGGGATCCAATGCCTTATGGCAGGTCGCCCTGCTGGAAATGTGGTTACAGGAGAGGAAGATCTAGGTGGATGCGAGCTTGGAGAGGGCCAGTGACTTCGCACGCCGCCGGCTGGACCGGCTGGCCGCCGCCTCACCGTCCCTTGACTGGCTCGCCGCCGAGACCTGTATCTCGCCCGCGCTGTCCCCAGATGGTCGTACCCTTGCCGTGGTCTCCGACCGGGATGGCGCTCCCCGCGTTTGGCTCACCCCGGTCACCGAGTCCGGTCCCCCGGTGCGGCTGGACACCGGCCCGGACTATGTCCGGGCGGTCAGCTGGTCACCTGATGGCGAGTGGTTGTGCCTGACCACAGCGGCCGGCGGCGGCGAGCGCACGGTGGTCCGCGCGCTGCGCCCGGACGGCACCGATGCCCGGATCATCGCGGGAACTCCGGTGGGCATGGCGTCGCTGGGTCCCTGGCAGCCTGGCGGCCGTGTCGTTGGCCTGGTGGAAAGCAGCGACACCAACCCGGCCTGGCTTACCGCGTACGCGGTCGACGTGTGCTCGGCACGTCGCCACCCGCTGGTCAGTGGCACCGCCGCGGTGGTGTGCACCTTCAGCCACGACGGGCGTTACGCCGTGGTGCGCGTCGGCCGCCGTGGTGGCCGCCGGTTGCTGCTCGTCGACACCCGAGCCGGCAGCTGCGTTGAGCTGCTCGGTGCCGATGCCACCGTCGCCGACGCGCGTTTCGCGCCTGATGCCCGAACGATCTACCTGCATACCGATGCAGGTCGCGAGTTCACTGCGCTGCTGGCGCTGCCGAGAGTGGCTGCCGGCTATCCCGATGCTGCCGAGCTGATTGCCGCACGCGACAGCGTCGAGCTGGACAGGTTTGCCCTCGAGCCGACCGGCCGGGCGATTCTTGCGGTGTGGAACGTCGAGGGGCGAAGCGAGCTGGAGCTCATCGACTTGGCCGGCGGGGAAGATCGGGTGCTGCCGCCGCCACCGGCCGAGGTGGTGACCGGCTGCGCCTTCGCCCAGGACGGTGGGTCGCTGGTCCTTGCCGTGGAATCTGGTGCCGAACCACCGCACGTCCTGCGCTACCCACTGCCGCCTGCTGAGTCGGTGCGGATGGCTCCCTTCGCGGCTGCCCCGTGGCCGCCGGATGCGCCAGCCCGGCCGGAGCTGCATCGGTGGCAGGCCCAAGACGGCCTCACGCTGTCCGGATGGCTCTACCGGCCGGCTGGGGCTCTGGGAACAGTACCCACGCTGATCTGGTTGCACGGCGGTCCAGAGGCGCAGGAGCGGCCCATCTTCAACCCTCTTTATCAAGCGTTGGTCAGCCATGGCGTTGCGGTATTCGCGCCCAACGTGCGTGGTTCCTCGGGTTTCGGGCACCGGTTCGTCAATGCGGACATCGGCTCTCTGCGGTTTGCCGCGATCGACGATGTCTCCGATTCGGTCCGATACCTGGTGGACGCCGGGCTCGCTGATCCCGCCGCGATTGGCTGCGGTGGCCGTTCCTACGGTGGTTACCTGACCGTTGCCGCGATGGTGACTTATCCTCAGCTGTTCCGGGTCGGTGTCGATGTATGCGGTATCTCCGACTTTCACACGTTCTACACGCATACCGAGCCGTGGATCTCCGCAGCCGCCGTGACCAAATACGGTGATCCCCGACGAGATGCGGAACTTCTGCGTGAGCTGTCGCCGATCCACCGCATTGGGCAGTTGAGAGCGCCCCTTCTGGTGGTGCATGGTGCGCACGACACCAACGTGCCCACCATCGAGGCCGAGCAACTCGTTGCGGCACTGCGCGACCACGGCGCTTCCCCCGGCTACCTGGTGCTGGCCGATGATGGGCACGAAATTCTCAGTACCAGTAACCGTGCGTTATTCGTGCGGGAAACCGTGCATTGGCTGACTACTCACCTGCTTGGCATCACCGAGCGCAGCGCCTGATCCTCGGTGAGTTAATCCGCTACCATTCGTGGTCATTCCTTCACTAACAGGACCGTGTTACGGGATTGTTACTCTTGGGAAAACGCTGCTGTGTGGTGCTTGGATGTCCGTTATCGGGCATGTGAGTATCAAAGGCGTGAAAGTGTCTCCAGCCGACGTCGCCAAGATTCCTGCCAGTAATCTGCGGGTCTCGCGGGCCGAATTCGTCGCGCTGTGGCAGGCGGCCGAGCAGTTCCACGATGAGCAACTCCGCCGCGGCGTACCAGATTGGTACGGCGCCGGCGTGGTGGAAACCTGCCGCTGGTTGGCGATTGTGGAGCCGAAGACCGAACAATGGCGCCTTGCGCCGTCGCCAGTAACGCGACGACTCCAAGTTGCCTACGACGATTTGATCGAAGCGGAATGTCACGCCGCAGAGCAACTGGCCGGTAGCCGCCCGCTGCCTGCCCGGTTACAGGGGCGCCCGGGATGGATCGAGGCCGTGGTGGCGACGTTGAACTGGGCGTGGCGGCGGCACGGACGCCCGCCGCTGGATACCAACCGCTTTGCGTGGGGCTGAGGGCGCCGGACTAGTCGGCGTTAGTCGGCGGTCGCGAAAGCTCGCCGCGCGGCAGCCCGCCGCACCACCTCAAGGCGTTGACGCTGATCTGCGGCCCGGTCGAGGAGTCTTTGCAGGTCAACAGCGGCAAGTTGCGGGTGAGTGGATGTCACCTCGCTCAGCGCCAGCCAGAGACAACGCTTGCCTTCCACACCCAGGGCGAGGGTCTCGGCCTGCAACATCCGGCTCAGGTGCGGGCTTCCGGTGCGCGGCTCCGCGATTCCCAATCGGTGAGCCTTTTCCGCCACCCATCCTGCGGCCTGCTTGATGGGGTGGTTAGCGGCACCGACCGCGTCGATCAGATCCCGCAGCGTCTGGAGATCTTCCTCGATCTCTTCCGGTAGCCGGCCGAGCACTTCGGCTTCCGGTTCTCCCTGGATCTCGTCGTGAAGCTTACGAGCCATCTCCACGCCAGCGTTGGCGCCGCCCAGGTGGTCATTGAGGTAGGTGCTCAGTTGCTCGTTTGCCGTCATGAACGTTTCTCCAAGGTTGGCGACTCAACCTACCGCAGTCTGGATGCAGACTGCGGTTATCGAGGCCTCTCACATCGCAGTCTGCATCCAGACTGCGAAAGGGAGCGGGGACTTGGACGATACCGCTTGTGACCGGGTCGATGTCCGGAGCGATCAAACTCTCGATCTCGAGGTGCTTGCGCTCGCCGCGAAGATTTTCAGCCCGGCGCGGGACGGCGACACCGGCACCTGCATCGTGCGCGTATTGCTTGCCGGCGCAGGTCCTGTTGCCGCCCCGTTCGGGCGTTATGTGAACTCGGCACGCATCGCGGGCAGCAGCTTGTCCCGCGCGTAGTCGAGAAACGGCTCCTGGTGCTGCGGCTCGCCGCCGATCTGCACCAGCGCGAGATGGGTGAACCCCGCCTCGGCGAAGGGCCGCGCTGCCGCAACATGCGCCTCGACGTCTGGCCCGCAGGAGATGTTGTCGGCGACATCGTCGGGCCGGACGAATTGGGTCGCGGCGGCGAACCCAGCAGTTGAGGGCATCTCGGCGTTGACCTTCCAGCCCCCGGCGAACCAGCGGAACTGCTCGTGCGCCCGAGCAATCGCGGCCTGCCGATCAGCGTCAAAGCAGATCGGCAACTGACCGATTCGGCGGCTGGTGCTCTTTCCACGCCGCGCGGCATCCCACATCTTGACCAGTTCGGCGTTCGGTTCGACGGCGACCATGTGGTCAGCCAGCGGGGCGAACAACTCGCACGACTCCGCGCCCGACACAGCCACTGCGATCGGCACCCGCTGCGCCGGCAGATCCCACAGCTTCGCGGAGTCGACTTGGTAGAACGGGCTGAGCCGGGTGACGTAACCGCCGTCGAAGAGGGCACTGATGATGTGCACCGCCTCGATGAGCATCTCGTGGCGCACCGAGACCGGCGGCCAGCCATGCACCACCACGTGCTCATTCAGGTTCTCACCCGACCCTAGGCCCAGGGTGAACCGGTCTCCCGACAGCAGCCCCATCGTGGCCGCTTGCTGGGCCACCACGGTGGGGTGATACCGCATGGTTGGGCAGGTCACGTAGGTCATCAGCTCGACCTGCTCGGTGGCATGAGCGACGGCGCCCAGCAGGGTCCACGCGTTCGGGGCGTGGCCCTGCGCGTCCAACCACGGGAAGTAATGATCGCTGCAGACCTCGAAGGTGAATCCAGCCTGCTCGGCAGCCACCGCGTAGCGCACCAGGTCATTCGGCCCGGATTGCTCGGTCATCAGGGTGTATCCGATCTCCATGTGCACACATTGTCGGTGACGCCGCGGAGGATGTCCTGCTGGCGAGGTGATCTCCAGGTGGCGTGCCTGCTCGCTGCCACGGCAGGCAGTATGGGGTTGTGGAGCAATGGGATCCGGCTGGCAAGACTGTGATCGTTACCGGGGCGTCCTCGGGGATCGGTGCGGCGACAGCACGGCTGCTGCATCAGGTCGGTGGGTACCCCGTCCTGGCGGCCCGCCGTGGTGACCGGCTTGAGGCATTGAGCAGCGAACTCACCGGCGCGCTGGCGGTGCCCACTGATGTCACCGACCGTGCGGCAATCCAGCGGTTGGTCGAGGCGACGTTGGACCGGCATGGCCGCATCGACGGGCTGGTCAACAATGCCGGTGTCAGCCTGTACGGGCGTCTGGACGAGTTGGATCTCGACGAGTTCACCCGCGTGCTGGCCCTCAACGTGGTCAGCGTCGTGGCCATGACGCAGGCGGTGTTGCCGGCAATGCGGGCTCAACGGTCAGGCCGGATTGTCAACATCAGCTCGGGCAGCACGCGAACGGTGCTGCCGGGTGCTGGAGGGTATGCCGCGACGAAATCCGCGGTCAACATGCTCACGTTGGTGTCCCGCAAGGAACTGGATGCCGACGGCATCGTGGTGTCGCTGGTGTTGCCGTCGATCACCGGGACCGAGTTTGGCGGTGGCCGGTACCAGGTGGGCAAGGAGGCTCGACCGGGGATGATCGCGCACCGACCCGAGTACGTCGCTCAGGTGATTGTGCGTGCATTGCGCACGGGCGAGGAGCGCATCGACATTCCCCACGGCGCCGAACAACCTGAGCTCACCACTGTGCCGTAGATTCTGTTATCGGTCTTTTCTAGTGGGAATCTCCACCGGATATGGGTATGAGACCGAGCTGGGTGAACAGCGCGAATTGGTCAAAGGAAATGCGAGAGATCATAAACTTGCCCGCAATAGGTACTGCACAGGGACCAAGTCAGTCACCAAGGCGTTGTGTGCTGAACCGGCAATTGTGGCGAATATGGCAAGCCTGGCCACCAACGCGACTGTTATTCCGATCGAGGACGGCATCGCCAGCAGTAGGCATATCAACGCCTGAGCAAGCGCACAACTCGCCATCAATAAGAACTCTCATCGCCCTGCCTGCCCGTTGATCGGAGTCAAGAATCTCCGACCGCGCGGCCGCCTTTGAGCAGATGAATTACCGCCCGTCCAGCTGCCGAGGTTCCCGAGCATCCTATGAGCCCGTTTTCGGCACGCCTAAGCCCTCAGCGCAGTCGGCGGGGCGATGCTCACACCAAGGTGTGGCGCCTGGCAGGCGGTGGCGGTTATTGGCCACCCACTGGTATAGGCGCTCTTGCGCCGGGCGAGTCAGCTTGTATACGAGCAGCGGGACGCGGGTGCCTAGTGCCGCGGCCAATGCGGCGTTGATGGCCTCGGCTGCTGCGGCTTGTGACAAATCGGTGCCGAGCCAGCGCACCGCCGCCAAGCACTGCTCAACCGTCGCTCCTACCCGCGCGGGTGCACCCGGCTGCTGTAGCGGCAGCAGCTCGATTCGCCGGTGCCGATCCAGCCGGCGCAGCCACCCAACGCTGCGGGTACAGAATCCACACCGCCCGTCGAATACGAGCACGCCCGCGTTCACGGTCACCTCCGGTGGACCACCGCGCTGCCGGCGACAATGCGTGCCAGCAGTTTCCGGATCATTTGTAGCCACCTGGCACTCATGTTGCCAGCTAGCGTAACGATCTAGGTTGGTGCTGGCAGTGATGTGGGCCTGTAAGTCACGGCCGTATGGCGCGCAACGGCTCCGATGCCCTGACCGCAGCATGGAGCTCTATGGCCACGGCCGCCGCCACGGTCCTCCCCTGAGCACACTGCAAGGCGCGGTCGCGTCACCGTCAAGCCAACCTGCCAGCCTCTTGACCGGACAGCTGCGCCGTACGTGCAATAGCACGCGCACCGGTACGTACCGGACAAATAGAGCACTGGGGGAGAATCTCATGCCGTGGTACCTGCGTTCGCTCGCTGACCGGGACACTCACTACGGCGACCTGCAACCCGATGGTCAGGTGATCGCCGTGTGCGGCGCAGTCTTCAAGCCCCGGCCCTTGCCCTATGACCGTCTCGCGCTGGCCGCATCGCCATCAGATCCCGACCAGATCTGCCCACAGTGCCAGCGTGACAAACTCACAAGCTAGGTCCGGCTGCCTCCGGTGCGCGGACCGAAGGCAGTTGGACCGTCCTCGAGGTGCACCGCAGTGTCCTCGCGTCCCAGCAAATAGGCCCAGCGAGCAGTCGCGATAAGGTCCGGCGCCTGGTGAAAACAACTGTGCGTGATTTCTCTGTCACTCAGCGGGCATGGGGCGGGGGCGAGCAGCTAGCATGTGGCAAGACCCAGTGCATACAGGTCGGTCGCGCAGGCAGTTTCTCCGCGGTACGGCATTGGCGGGTCTGGCGACCATGTCCGGGTCGGTGGGCATACCAGCATCGGCCGGGGTAGCACCGTCCGGACCGCGGGTGGCTGTACTCGGCGGCGGAGTGGCTGGGTTGTCTGCGGCGCTCGAACTGGCCGAGCGAAACTTCCGGGTCACGGTCTATGAGCGCAAGGCGCTGGGCGGGAAGGCGCGGAGCATCCCAGTGCCGCGAAGTGGGACTTCCGGCCGTCGGCCGCTACCCGGCGAGCATGGATTCCGGTTTTTTCCTGGCTTTTATTGGAATCTTGGTGACACCATGCGCCGGATCCCGTTCGCGGGAAATCAACAAGGCGCCTGGGGTAACCTGGTCCATGCAAGCGCATACCGGCTCTCCCGTTCAGCAGGCCCCGATTTAACAGTTCCCTTACCGTTCTCGCCTTCGCCTAATCCGGTGTTCTATACGCCGGAAAGTTTGGTGGAGAGTATTGCGGCGGGGCTGCGCGAAGCATTCCGGCTGCCTGCTCAGGAGGCTGCTTACTTCGCACGCCGGATGCTTGTGTACGTGACGAGCTGTGACGAGCGTCGATTCGGCCAGTGGGAGCATGTCACCTGGAGTGACTTCCTTCGTGCTGACACAATGTCGCAGGAGTACCGCCGATTATTCGTACACGGCGCTACTCAAAATCTGGTGGCTACCAAGGCGCACGAGGCAAGTGCACATACTGTCGGGTTGGTAGGTGAGGCCGTCATATGGAGTTCCTTGGGTCGAGGTAACGAGCCCGGGGGCAGTGTGGACCGGCTGCTCAATGGCTCCACCAGTGAGCGACTGGTCGATCCATGGGTAGCCCGTTTGCGTGCCCTCGGCGTTGACTTCTGCGTAGGCCATAAAGTCGAGAGACTGCACGTGGTGAAGGATGAAATAGCTGCGGTGACGGTACGTGATCCCGCAGGGCAAACTCGGCCCATTACTGCGGATTGGTTCGTGTCGGCGGTCCCGGTCGAACGTTTCGGGCAGTTGCTTAATCCTGAAGTGCTTGCCGCGGACCCGGGCCTGCAAAGAATACGCCAACTCCGTACCGACTGGATGAACGGATTAATGTTCTATCTACGTCGCAGGTTGCCGCTGGCGCCAGGACATGTCAATTATGTCGATTCACCGTGGGCGCTTACCTCGATCAGCCAAGCCCAGTTCTGGCGGCGCGACTTTCGTGATTACGGCGATGGCGCTGCCCTGGACTGCCTGTCCACGATAATCTCCGACTGGAACACGGCTGGAAGCGTCAACAACAAGCCCGCCAAGGACTGCTCCCCCGACGAGATTGCCCGGGAGGTGTGGGCGCAGATCAAGGCGCACCTCAACGATACCGGTGAGAATACGCTGACCGACGATCTGCTTCATTCGTGGTTTCTTGACCCGGCGATCACCGGTTCCGGCACTTCCCATGTGGCCAACGACGAGCCACTGTTCATCCAGAACGCAGGTTCCTGGGCCGACAGGCCCGAATCGGCCACCGCGATCCGGAATCTATTCCTTGCCGGTGATTGGGTCCGCACCGACATCAACCTCGCCACCATGGAAGGAGCGAATGAGGGTGCTCGCCAGGCGGTTAATGCCCTCCTCGACGCGGCCGGCTCGCTCGCTCCCCGCTGTAGCTTGCACGGGTTGTTCCGGCCACCTGAATTCGAACACCTCAAGTCGGTTGATCGCACCCGTTACCGCCAGCAACAGCCGAACCTTTTTGATGACGAGCCCTTACCGTAGGAGGGCCCTTACCGACTAGCCAATTCGTGCCGCTAGCGGTCACAGCTCGTTGCGCCACTCGCCTCGTTGGATTGCGCGCATCCGTAGGCTACGTGGATGCAACACGACGGATGGCGTAGGGCGAATGTGCTGGCTGGGAAGCAGCTGTAAGCGCCAGCGAGCGGCGAGGGTGGCCAGAGCCAAGGTGGCTTCGGTGAGGGCGAACGTATCGCCGATGCACTTGCGCGCCCCAGCGGCGAAGGGGATAAAAGCCTCGCGCGATGGCAGGGCATCGTGCCCGTCGGCCCAGCGGTCGGGATCGAAGCGGTCGGGCTCGGGGTACCGATCAGGAAGGCGGTGAAGCAGATAGGGACTGCACACCAAGATGGTCCCCGCTGGGATGAAATGCTCGCCCAGGCGGGTATCGGTGGCGGCGGTGCGAGGCAGCGTCCACCCAGGCGGGTACATCCGCAGAGTCTCGAGGACGACCCGGCCAGCAAGCTCCAGCTTCGGTAGGTCTTCAAAGCGGGCGGCTGCCCCTCCGAGGACTGCATCGACTTCGGCGTGGAGCTGTCTTTCAACGTCGGGATGGCCTGCCAGAAGATACACCGCCCAGGCCAAGGCATTGGCGGTGCTTTCTGATCCGGCCACGAAAAACGTCATAACTTGATCGAATATCTCGACATCGGACAGACCCTGATCTTCGCTGGAGTCGCCTGCGGTCAACAGCGTTGAGAGCAGATCGCCACGATCGGCCCCGTGGGTCCGGCGGTCGGTGATCACGCCGCTGATGACTTCACGCAGGCGGACGCGGGCCCGGGCAAAGCGGCGATTCCGCGTAATAAGCAACTTGTCCAGTGGCGGCGGGACGACCGTGCGGATGTAAATACCCGACAGGATCGTGTCGGAATCATCGAGCACCGCTTGCAGGACGGCTGGAGCCAGCGCGTCAGAGAACATCGTCTCGACGGCAATCCTCGCAGTGAGAGCCATCATCTCGGGGACGACGTCGAGAATCTGGCCATGCTGCCAGGATTCGGTGACCTCGGCGATATGCTTGGTCATCACCTGGGCGTACCCAGGAAATCGCGCCGGGTGGAAGGCTGGTTGGACGAGGCGACGTTGCCGTCGGTGCCGGCTGTGTGGGCAGCTGGCGAGGCCGTCACCGAATGCGTCTCGGGCGCGGTCAAAGATAGGACCAACTTTATCAAAGATGCGGTCATTGAGCATAACCTGGCGAGCCAGCTCTGGCGTGCATACCACCATCGCTTGCAAAGGACCGATCCTGATACGCACCAAATCGCCGTGTTCGGGCAGGGAAGTCAAAAAACTCAGCGGATCAGACAACAATGACAAAGTATGACCGAGCAACGGCAATGCTCCAGGTGCAGTGCCCGCCGTAGATTTCGCCCCCATGATCTCCTCCGGCGATAGATCTTACGACCCTTGCGCCGGTTCTCGCAGCGGAAGACGAACTTGGAAGCGGGTATCACCAGGGCGGGATTGCACCTGAATGTCGCCGTGGTGGCGGTTGACCACCACCCGCCAGCTGACGTCGAGCCCCAACCCGGTGCCCTGACCGACGGGTTTGGTGGTGAAAAAAGGTTCGAAGATCCGCTGCATGGCTTCGGGTGGGATACCGGATCCGGTGTCACCGATCTCGACCAGGGCGAACTCACCATCGCGTGCGGTATGCACGGTCAGAGTGCCGTGTCCCTGCATGGCGTCGATGGCGTTGACGATGAGGTTGGTCCACACCTGGTTGAGCTCGGCGGGGTAGGCGGGTATGGCGGGTAGCTCGCGGTCGTAGTCCTTGACTACCCGGATGCCGTCACCGAGTTTGCGGGCCAGCATCACCAGGGTGGCATCGAGGCCGTCGTGCAGGTCGATGTCCTGGTGCGGGGCGCGGTCCAGCTGGGAGTATTGCTTGGCGGCGTCCACCAGCGCGGTGATCCGCCCGATGGCGTCGCCGATCTCGCGGAGCAGGTTTTCGGTTTCCACCGTGTAGGCCAGCCAGCGCAGCGCGCCCTCCAGCGACTCGTCGGGCACGGCGGAGGCAACTTCCTCCAGGTCGGGCACCCGTAGCCCGCCTGCCACGAACACCGCCGCCAAATCCCAACCCTGGCTGATCTGGTGGTCGTCGAGCCAGTCGGCCAGCTCGTCTTCAAGGTCACCGGTCTGCAGCGCGGTCAGCGTTGGCGCGCTGTCCCCGAACTCCACGAATCGATCTTGCAGTTCGGTCAGGGAGCACAGCATGGTCTTGTCCAGCCGGCCCTGGGCGAGCGCGGCCAGCTTGTGCCGCATCCCGGCCAACCGCTCCCGCAATGTCTCGGCCGCCCGGCTGGCCGCGGCCGCCGGATTGTTCAGCTCGTGAGTCAGCCCTGCGGACAGCTTGCCCAAAGCCAGCAGCCGTTCGCGTTGCCCGACCAAGGCGTTGGTATTGGCCAGGCCGACGAACAAGCCCTGCAGCAGGTGCACCGCCATCGGGTACCAGTGGTGGAACACCTCACGGAACTCGCGGCTGGGCAGCGCCAGAACCGTGCCATCGGACAGCGCCCGCACTGACGCCGAGTAGATCTGGTCAACCTGATCACCGAGGTAGAACTGCACCGCACCGAAGTAGGCCCCGAGCTGGTCGGTGCGGGTGATCTCCACCTCCTCGCCGGAAACCAACCGGGTCATCCGGATCGTGCCCGACAGCAGCACGTAAAAGCAGCGGGCCGGCTCACCTTCACGGACAACGACTTCGCCGTTGCTGACCGGCACGATGTCGCCATGGTCACGCACCCAGTCCAGCTGGGTATCGGTCAAGTCGGCGAACAGAAACAGTTCACGCAGTTCCGTGCGGGACAGCCGCGGGGCAGTACTGGTCATTGGTCCTCCAGGTAGCGGTGCACCAACGTCACCGCCATGGCTCCCTCGCCGACGGCAGAGGCGACCCGCTTGACGGACTCGGCGCGCACATCACCGGCCACGAACACCCCCGGCAGGCTGGATTCGAGGTAGTAGGGGTCACGGTCCAAGCCCCACCCGGGTGGGCGGCGCCCGTCGACCAGTAAATCCGGGCCGGTCCTGATAAATCCACGCGAATCCCGGGCTACCACCCCGTCCAACCAGTCGGTCCGCGGCGCTGCACCGATGAAGATGAACAGGTGCTCGGTGGCAACGTCTTCGGTAGCGGCAGCACGAGTATCACGCAGGGTCAGGCCATCCAGGTGCTCATCACCGTGCGCCGCAACAACTTGGGTACAAGTGCGTATCGTGACGTTGTCCAGCGTGGCCAACTGCTGGACGAGGTAATGCGACATCGACGTGGTGAGGGTGTCGCCGCGCACCAGCAAGACCACCCGACGGGCGTGGCGGGAGAAGAACACCGCGGCCTGGCCGGCGGAGTTGGCGCCCCCGACCACGTAGACGTCCTGACCGGCGCAGGCAGCGGCCTCGGTCATCGCCGAGCCGTAGTAGACGCCGCGGCCGGTGAGCTGGGCGACGCCGGGCGCGTTCAGCGCGCGGTAGGACACGCCGGTGGCAAGCACCACGGCGTGCGCGGCGAGTTCGCTGCCGTCACCGAACTGCACCACCCGTGATGATCCACGGGCCGCCAACCCGACGACATCGCGGGCTGACAACGCCTCCGCGCCGAACTTCTGCGCCTGCCGGCGGGCCCGGTCGGTCAGCTGCGCGCCCGAGACCCCGTCGGGAAAACCCAGGTAGTTCTCGATGCGCGAGCTCTGCCCGGCCTGGCCACCACTGGCCAGGCGCTCCACCAGCACCGTGCGCAGCCCCTCCGAGGCGCCGTAGACCGCCGCACCCAAACCGGCCGGACCGGCACCGACCACGATCAAGTCATAAAATTCGGCCGCCGGCTGCGTGGACAGCCCCACCGCGGCAGCGATCTCCCCGCCGGTGGGCTGGCGCAGGGAATGACCCTCCGGCGTGATCACCACGGGGATGTCCGCGGGACCCAACCCGGCTGCGTCGAGAAGCCGTTGGCCCTCCGGTTCCTCCACGCTGAACCAGCGGTAGGGAACCGCGTTGCGGGCCAGGAAATCCCGCACCTTGAATGACGGCGCCGACCACCGGTGCCCCACCACCTTGGTTTCCTCGACGCTGGTGTCCCCGACGGCGCGCCACATTTCCACCAGCGCATCCACCACCGGGTAGAGCTTTTCGTCCGGGGGATCCCACGGTTTGAGCAGGTAGTGGTCCACGTCGACGACGTTGATGGCCTGGATTGCCGCATCGGTGTCGGCGTAGGCCGTCAGCAGCGCCCGGCGAGCCCGGGGAAACAGGTCCATCGCCTGCTCGAGGAACTCGATGCCGTTGAGCTGCGGCATCCGGTAATCCGCCAGGATCACCGCGACCGGTTCACCGCGGCGTTTGATCTCTTTCAGCGCGTCCAGGCCATCCAGCGCGGACTCGGCCCGGACCACCCGATATTGCTCGCCGTAACGGCGACGCAGGTCCCGCGCCACCGCCCGGGACACACCTGGGTCATCGTCTACCGTCAACAACACCGGTTTGGCGATCTGGGTCACCTTGGCGAATGCCCCCTAATGCCGTGCCCGCCATCAGCCATGGCTTGGCTCGATACTTCAAGAGTAGAAGTATTTAGCTAATGCGGGTGGCTACGGCGTGATCCCGGAGTGCTACTCGCAGCACTTGCGCCAGTAGCGCCGAGGGGAGAGTGCGCTCAACGTGGTTTCGCGCACCGGAGGGGTCAACTTCTCGACGCGGCCGACTCTTCAAACTGTTCCGAGCTCAAGCTCTCGGCGTAGACCAGGTGCTTGTACGCGGACAGCCAGACTGTGCACGGCGCTACCCAGGGGCGCCAGAAGCTCGAGCATGCCGGGCAGTGACCCCGGATATCCGGTGAATGATCGGCCAGCACGGCTCGCCACCCAGCGACCAATCGAGGCAGCTCGCTGCGCACTACCACCAGCACTGAGTCGTCGTCAGCGCAGTTTGCCACTTCCTCGAGCGAATGCAGCCGATCCCACACCGCTGCCCGGAGCACCTCACCCAGCACTCGATCCACCGCGACACCTCCCCGCCGTCCCGGCTCCCTTTCGATGATGTTGGTGACCACTCGCCCGTCGCCGAGCCGTCATGCCATGCCCCTACAGCCGCTGAACTAAACCTCATTGGTCCCCCCACCGCGACTCAGCACGCCGGAGCAAGCTGACGTCGGTGCGAGATCTGATCGGCGGACACCGGTAGGGGGTTCCCAGCAGATCCGTGGCGCAGTCACGCAATGCCCGCCGATGGGCAATTTCGATCAATTTCGACACGGTCAGTAGCCAGTTTTTCGCTTTCAGTGCAAGAACTGCTGGAAAACGTCTGCCACATTGCCGACGCATATAAAAGTGTTACGTTAGTTGTATGAAGCAAGTAGAATTGTCGGCGGGTGAGCGACGGAGCACTCTACGGAGCTGCAGGTGAGCTCGCCTGCGAGGGCACCAGTTCGGCCCACCGGTGCAGCGGCCGCCAGGCAGGACGCTCAAAACGGATGGGGATTGCCCCTGCTGGTGCTCATCATCGGAATGTTCATGTCGGTGCTTGACACCAGTATCGTCAACGTGGCCATCCCCACCATCCAGAACGAGTTTGGGGGCACCACCGACGATGTGGAGTGGGTGGTTACTGGTTATACATTAACCTTGGGTGTGGTGGTGCCGATCACCGCATGGCTCGGGGACCGGGTTGGATTAAAACAGCTGTACAACCTCGCGCTGCTGGCATTCGCCGCCGGGTCGGCGTTGTGTGGACTTGCCGGAAACCTGAACGGCCTGGTGATTTTCCGGATACTGCAAGCGATCCCCGGCGGCATCCTGCCGGTGATCACCCTGGCCATATTGTTGCGGATTGTCCCCCGCCACCAGCTGGGAGCCGCCATGGGCCTGTACGGGCTCGGGATCGTGTTCGCTCCCGGAATCGGACCCGTATTGGGCGGGTACCTGGTGGAATACGTCAACTGGCGGCTGATTTTCTACATCAACGTACCGATCGGTATCCTGGGTGCGCTGGCCGCAACATTGGTGTTGCCGCAATTCCCCCGCTTGGCGGGACGACGTTTCGACGCCCTAGGCTTCCTCACCGTGGGCAGCGGGTTGTTCACGCTGCTGCTGGCAACTTCTGAAGGTGAGAACTGGGGTTGGGGCTCCTACCAAGTCCTGGGCTTGTTCACTTATAGCATCCTCAGCCTGGCGTTGTTTGTGGTGATTGAGCTCGAAGTCGACGACCCGTTGCTGGACATCCGGATATTCCGCTACTTTCCTTACACGAACTCATTGGTGCTGATCGCCGTGCTGATGACGGTCATGTACGGGATCTTGTTCTACGTTCCACAGTTCCTGCAACTAGTTCAAGGATGGGGCGCATTTGACGCCGGGCTTACCGTGTTACCGCAAGCGGCAGTGATGGCGGTGCTCATGCCGCTGGCCGGCCGGATCTATGACCGCATCGGACCTCGCTGGCCGGCGACCATCGGCCTCACCACCGTGGCCGTCAGCACCTACCTGCTCCACACTCTCACCGTCGATACCGCCCGTCAGCAGGTCATGTGGTTGATGACACTGCTCGGAGCGGGACTCGGCCTCGCTTTCATGCCCATCTTGACCGGAGGGGTCGCGGTCATCCCGCTCAACCGAACCAGCGCCGCCAGCGCCCTGAACAACGTCGTCCAACGCGTTTCGGGCGCGATCGGGCTGGCTGTGCTCACCGCCATCCTCACCAGCCAGAGAGCTGAACAACTCGCCGGACGCGCCGCTCTCGTTCCCGCCAATACCCCTACACCGCACATTGGTGGCCCATCAGTTCCCGACTGGTTAAGCATCTATGCCGTCTACCAGCAGACCCAGCAACACGTTTTTGTGGGTGCCATCGACGACCTATTCTTGATCGCCACTGGAATCAGTGGTCTGGCTGCCTTGGGAGCATTACTGCTTCGATCGGGGCCTGCGGTGACGAGCTCGGCAGTTGGTTCCCGGCCGACCACGCAGCAAACCGTCCCCTCTTCCGACGGGAAATTCGGCAACGACGGCCAGCCCGGCTCGCAGATTACCCTCCCGGCGCCCGATCAGGAGGGCGCAAATAGACCCGGCTAGCCCTGTTGCGTCATTTTCCGTGCATAGTAGCCGGCAATCATTTGAGTCCTTATGATCAACATGGGAATACGCTGCGAACTTCCTGGAGATTCGCTGGATTCCTTGCATGTGACGCCCATAACAGGTACTTCCTGGGTGTGCGGTCGGCAACTCTGAGTGTGGATGGAAGGTGCGCCCGATGAGCCTGAAAGAGGCGTTCATTATCGCGCTGCGCGCGGTGCGCGCTCACCGGCTGCGCTCCGCGCTGACCATGCTTGGTCTGATCATCGGCGTCTCGGCGGTGGTCTTGCTGTCCGCATGCGGACTTGGGGTGCGAAACGCCGTCGATGCCCGCATCGAACCGATCTCCAACAACATCACCATCGTGCCCAAGGCTGCTGACGTTCCGGGAGCACCGACTGCGCAGCCGCTGACCGAGGCTGACGTTGCGGCGTTGCAGGATGCGCCTGATATCGCCACCGTCACCCCGGCTGTCGCGGGTTCCACTGGCACCACCACTATCCAGACCGGCTCGGCGCAATTTCTCTCCGGCAATGTCATTGGGACCACCGACCAGTGGGTTATCACCAACAACCGCGCCCTCACCGCCGGGTCCTTCTTTGACGAAAACCAGGCCAGTTCGGCGGCCAAGGTTGTGGTCCTTGGCCCCAGCGTCGCGCGCACCCTGTTCGGTCGCGACCCGGCCGCGGCGCTGGATCAGACCGTGCAGATCAACCATGTGCTGCTGCGGGTCATCGGAGTGATGGCCAGCTACGGTCAGCAGCAGGACAACACCGCAGTCGTCCCGTTGGGAACGACCCGCCGCTACCTCATCGGCTTGGGCATCGGCAGCACCGGCGACCAGGTCAACCAGATCACCGTGCAAGCCACCCAGCAGGCCAGGGTGCCCGCCGCGATGGCTGAGATCAACCGCATCTTGGATGCCCGCCATCACATCGCCGACCCTCAGATGCGCGATTTCCAGATTCAGTCTCTGGGGTCGCGGCTGGCCAGCTTCAACCAGATCGTGACGATCCTGGTGCTGTTCACGCCGGCTGTGGCCGGGCTGTCGCTGGTTGTCGGGGGCATCGGGGTGCTGAACATCATGCTGGTCTCGGTGACCGAACGAACCCGCGAGATCGGCATCCGCAAAGCCATCGGTGCCACCAGCCGCGCGATCCTGGAACAGTTCCTTCTGGAATCCACCGTGCTGGCCGGCCTCGGC
>JAFAWY010000098.1 GCA_019241525.1 Pseudonocardiales bacterium | reverse complement strand
GAAGCCGCCCGGGTTGTTGGGCTCCTCCGTGATCGACTCCACATAGGCAATGACGTCGCGCTTTTGCTCCGGGGTGAGTTGCCGATCGGAAAACCGGGGCATGCTTTGCGGGCCGCTGACCATCGCGGCGTAGATCTGCTGGGGGTTCACGTTCTTGATCGCAGGGGCGTATTTACCGGAGGACAGTGCGATACCGTGCGCGGTGAACTGGTGGCAAGACGCGCAGTTGAGTCGGTAGAGGTCGCCACCCCTGGCGGGGTCACCGCCGGCGAGGCTGTCCTTGGGCACCTCCGGTCCACCGCCATTGGCCTGTACGAAAGCGCCCAGTGCGTCGATCTCTTGCGGGCTGAAGCGGACCGGCTTCTGGGCGATCTGCGCTTCTTGACGGGACGCGGGCATCCGTCCGGTGGAGACTTGGAAGTAGACGGCCGCCTGGCCGACACCGATCAGACTTGGTCCCCGGCCTTGGACACCCTGAAGGTTCGTGCCGTGGCAGCTGATGCAGGCGTTGTTGTAAAGCTGCTCGCCTTGGCGCACCAGGGCCGGATCCTCCTGGGCGCGCGCGGTCTGCGGTTGCGGCGCGAAAACCACATAGAGCCCGCCGGTGGCCAGCAGCGCCACGCCCAGGGCAATGATCCGGGCCCATCGGCGACGCAGCTGACGGCGACATCCCGGCTGTGGGCACGGTGATCTGGCGGGAATCGATCCGCTCGCGCCCGAGCGAGCGTCGGGTGTGGCGTTGGTCATCGGTCTTCGCTACCCCTGCTGTCTGTCTTGTTCGGCCTTGGCGCTCAGGCCGGGAGCTGCGCAGCGACCCGGCGCGGTGCTGAGGCAAGAACTTGATGGTGGCCAATACACCGATCCCTACCACGTTCAATGCGTTCCCCGTACCCCCCGGCTGACAGGTTCACCCGAGGCGGGCCGAAACACCGACCAACCCAGCGGCAGTAGAGGAGCTCGGCCAGGCGAACCAAGACGTCTTTTCCTACGAGTACCTGAGCCTTCCCAAAGCTGTGTCGAGAATCCACCAAGAGTTGCAGAACACGGAAAACTGGAACAGCCCGAATGCTGTTTGTTTTCTATGGAAAAAACGCAGCACCGAGAGGTCTCAATGAGCGCCAAGAGATCTCCCCGAGTTTGGTTAATACGCATGGGGCAGCGTTTTGTCAACGGCACGCCAAAACTGGATCTGGCCCACTTTTCGCTGCGCCACGAGGTGCTGATGTAGTACCGGATGGAGGTGAAAGACCGTCCGTCGCTGGGGTCCACCAGCCCAGCGTTGACAGCATTGCGCAGGTCAACGGTCGGGAACTCCGGATCCAGGCTGCCCAAGTCGCGCAGCGTCGTGAAGCCATAGCCGAGATACTGGCGGGCCAGGGCGAGACCGGTGAGCGCCTTGGCCGACGACGACTCCAGCGTCTGCTGGGCGAGGTCGGAGGCGTCCATCGTCAGGTGCACATGGGTGTCGATGAATCCGGGGCTGACCGTACGCTCGGACAGGCCGATCAGCTCCGCCCTTGTGGGCGGCTCACCGACGCGCCGATCTCGACGATCACACCGTCGCGCACGGCAATCTCGGCCCACCCTGCGAGCGCGCCGACACGCCGTCGAACACTGCCCCGCACACCAACACCGACGCAGTTACGAAACCCATGATGGGCCACCGTGCGCCGTCAGTCGCCCTGCCGTCGGGCCAGCCTGCTCTAGCTTGTGGTTGCCCCGCGGCGCCCTGTTGCGGCAGCGTTCGATCTGGCGGCGGCTGGTGGAGGGAGGCGTGAGGACGCACTCGCGATGATCTTCGAGAGGTCTAGGCAGCGGATGAGCGATGTGGTGGTGACGGGCCTGCTGCGTGGCCTGGACCTGGGCGGGGTACTGGCCAACGCGGTGCTCGGTGGTGTGATCGCGCGCCGGGAGGGGCTGGACCCGGTCGGCTTCGCCGTGCTGGCGGTGATGTCGGGCCTGGGCGGCGGTCTGATCCGGGACACCCTGCTGCAGCACGGTCCGCCGGTCGCGCTGACCGACTACGCCTACCTGCTCACCGCGTTCGCCGGCGCGGCGCTGACGTTCCTGGTGCGCGTGGAGGGTCGGTTGTGGGATCGGATGTGGCCGGTCATCGATGCGCTCGCAGTCGGCTGCTGGGCGGCAGCCGGCGCGCAGAAGACACTCGATTTCGGGTTGGGGTGGCTGCCCGCTGTGCTGCTCGGCACGATCACCGCGGTGGGCGGCGGCGCCGTGCGTGACATCGTGCTGCGGCGAGTGCCGGTGGTACTCGGTGGGAACACCTTGTATGCGACCTGCGCGGCCGCGGCCAGCGGAGTGCTGATCGTCCTATATTACAAGGGCTACCCGACTGCGGGGTCGCTGGCAGCGTTGACCCTCGGCGCAGGGCTGTGCCTGCTCGCGCGCTGGCGGGGCTGGATCCTGCCCAGCGCGGACGCCTGGTCATCCGCCCACTATCACGCGCACCGGCACCCGAGCACACTGGACAGGGACAGCAGCACCGAGGAAGGTGACCGCGGATGAGCACCGACTCACCGACCGCAGCGGTGCTGGCCGGATTGGCGGGGACCCGCGTCTGGCAGGAGGTCTTTTACCGAAACCTGCACCAACACCCGGAGCTGTCTCATCACGAACAGCACACGGCCGCAGCGGTGGCCGGCCGGCTACGCGACTGCGGCTACCAGGTGCACGAGCAGGTCGGCGGAACCGGCGTCGTCGCGATCCTGCGCAACGGCGCGGGCTCAACGGTGCTGCTGCGCGCCGACATGGACGCCCTGCCGGTCGCAGAACAAACCGGACTGCCCTACGCCAGCACCGTCACCTCCACCGACCAGGGCGGCGATGAGGTACCGGTGATGCACGCCTGCGGCCACGACGTGCATGTGACCTGCCTGCTCGGCGCCGCCGCCCTGCTCGCCGCGGCCCCGACGCAGTGGACCGGCACCGTGATCGCCGTGTTCCAACCCGCCGAAGAGCTTGGCGACGGCGCCCGCCGCATGGTCGACGACAATCTGGCGGCGCTGGTCGGCCACGTCGACGTGGCGCTGGCCCAGCATGTGCTGCCGTTTCCGGCCGGCCAGGTCGC
Source organism: Pseudonocardiales bacterium (assembly GCA_019241525.1). GTDB lineage: Bacteria > Actinomycetota > Actinomycetes > Mycobacteriales > Pseudonocardiaceae. The sequence continues at coordinate 3,115 of JAFAWY010000098.1, read as the reverse complement.
CACCCGCCCCGGTCCGGTGCTCTCGGCGGCCGACAGCATGCGAATCACCGTCTACGGCCGCGGCGCACACGGCTCGATGCCGCAGGCCTCCGTGGACCCGGTCGTACTCGCCGCCATGATCGTCATCCGGCTACAGACCGTGGTATCCCGCGAGGTCGCCCCGACCGAGCCCGCCGTGCTGACCGTCGGCAGCATCCGGGCAGGCACCAAAAGCAACGTGATCGACGACCACGCGGTACTGCAACTGAACATCCGCACCTACAGCGAGCAGACCCGTGCCGCGATTCTCGACGCGGTGCGGCGCATCGTCACCGCCGAATGCCACGCCTCCGGCTCGCCCAAAGAACCCGACTTCGAACTGTTCGACCGGTACCCGCCCACCGACAACGACCCGGCAACAACCAATAGGATCCGCGCGGCCTTCGACACCTTCTTCGGTGACCGCGCACACGATTTGCCGCTGCAGTCCGCCAGCGAGGACTTCAGCGACCTGCCCAACGCCCTGAACGCCCCCTACAGCTACTGGGGAATCGGCGGCATCGACCCGGATACCTACCACGCAGCCCAGGCCACCGGCCGAATAGCCCAAGACATCCCCACCAACCACTCACCGAACTTCGCCCCCGTCCTACAACCCACCCTCGACACCGGAACCCAAGCCCTGATCACAGCGGCGCTGGCCTGGCTCACACCCGCTCCCACCGCACAACGCGCCCACACAGCCGCGCCGTGAGCGCAAGCCCCGATCACCGGGCTACGGCATCATCGTCCCCGGCTGCGTCTTCTGCTTGGTTATGACCTCTCCCGCGGACATGTCCGCACCGGCAGCCGATACCTCCCGCCGCCCACACTGCTACCGATCCCAGCGGCACTGTGCCAGATTGAGTAGCTAGGACGTGGTTGGAGCCAGGCCGGTGGGTACTTGCCATTCGTACCGGCGGCCTTTATTGGTGATGCGGAGGCCTTGTTTGAACACGGCGAGGCCTAGTTCACTGGCCAGCTTGGCGGCTATGGGGACCGCGTCGCCGGAGGTGCCGTAGCCGAAGTTGAGGGCAGACCCGAGCTGGACGCTGAGCTCGGTGATGTCTGCGGGGGGACGTCAACGATGTCGGCGGCGGCAGCGCCAGCCAGGTGGCGGATCAGGGTGGGGCCGACTCCGGCGAACGCTGGTCCTGGTAGTACCTCTTGGATGAAGTCCAGCACGCCCTTGGTCAGGGCTGTGCCGGCTGTCGAGGGGGCCTGTTGGCGGCCAAGGATGGTGTCGCACAATGCGGCGCCGTCGTCGAACTCCGCGGGATTGAGCGTGGCGTCGATGCCCAGGATGTGGCCAATGACTCGCCAGATGTGAAAAAACGCATCGCGGTCGGCGGCGGGAAGGTCCACGCTCAGGCTGGTCAGTCCTCGTGGGATGATCACGGAAAAGCTGAGCAGGGTGCCCGCGAGATCTTCCTGGTTGATCGGCAGCCCCCACTGGGGGTCCCAATCATCCTGACGGGAGATGTGGTAGCGCATGGTCGCGTGCAATAGGCGGATCTTTTGCGCCGAGCGCACCCCTCGGCCACCCGGGCCCAAACCACCGCTGTCGAGGACATCAACCAGGAACTGGAAGGTCTCCATGAGCCGCCGATACACCCCGGAGGTCAATCGCTTGGAGCGGTACAGCACCTGCGCCCCGTCGGCACAGCCGTAACACAACGGAAGAGACGAACACAGCAGGAGCGTGACCATCTGCGGCTGGTAACGGCCGAGCAGAAGATGACCACGCTCTATCCGGGCTGGGTCAGCCCAATCCGGCAGCACGCCGCTGTGGTCGAAGTACTGTTGAAGGCCCTGTTGCGTTGACGGAAAAATGGGCGAGATGAGCCCTATTGCGCCACGGTTAGATAGCGAGGGCGAGTTCGGTGAAGGCCGTCGTGAGCCGATGTTTCGGGTCTGCATCGGAGCCGAGTCCGTAGTGCCCGCGACGCACGTTCTGGACAAAAGCGTGTCCGGCGCAAATCACTCGAGCAGAACGCAGCCATTTAAGGCCACGCATCGGCCGCCTCGCCCACTTTCCGTCAACGCAACAGGACCCTTGCGTGTGGTGCTCACGCAGTACGTCCGGCACTCCAACAGTCGACGCCCGCACCGCGCCTGCGCACTTCGCCCTCCACGACCAACCTACCCCGTGGCCGAGCTCAGCTATCAACGGATCAAGCATCGACCGATTCTTGGTGGCCTGATCAACCAATACGAATGGGCAGCATAAAACCTGCTGATCAGCGCAGACGACCAAATTCTGGAACCCCACAGGACATGCCTTCGTCCAAAATCTCCGCCGCGGCCACTACGAACTCGGGGTGGATGTCGACCCGAGGCATCGGCTTGCGGCGGTCTTCACTGAACTCGCTCTTGCTGTCTGAATAGGGCGTCTATGTCGTTAGGTATGTCTGGCTCCTGCTAACGCAACAGACCACTTTTGGAACCCCACAAGTTCGTTGCTTCGAGCCAGAAGTCCACATGCTTGCGGGACACTATGGAGTGTCAGGTTGTCGCGGTGAGGATGGCGTGGGTGAGGACGTCGAGTCCTTCGGTGAGTAGATCTTGGGGGATGACCAGGGGCGGCAGCAGCCGGATGACGTTGGCGTAGGTGCCGCAGGTCAATACAACGACTCCGGCGTTGTGGCAAGCCTGGGCGACTTTCGTGGTGAGCTTCGGATTTGGTTGTCTAGTAAGTGGGTCGATGAGTTCGAGGGCGAGCATGGCGCCGCGGCCTCTGACTTGGCCCACGGCTGGGCATTGTGCGGCGAGTGCGTTGAGCCGGGGTTTGGCTATCGTCTCGATGTGGCGGGCTGCGCTGGCGAGGTCGTGTTCGCGCATGGTGGTGATGCTGGCCAGTGCGGCGGCGCAGGCGACCGGGTTACCGCCGTAGGTGCCGCCCAGCCCGCCGGTGTGGACGGCGTCCATCAGGTGCGTGCGGCCGGTGACTGCGGCCAGGGGCAGGCCGCCGGCGATGCCTTTCGCGGTGGTGATCAGGTCAGGGATGATGTTTTCGTGGTTGCAGGCGAACCAGTCACCGGTGCGGCAAAACCCGGTTTGGATCTCGTCGGCGACTAAGAGCACGCCGTGTTCGGTG
>JAFAWY010000118.1 GCA_019241525.1 Pseudonocardiales bacterium | reverse complement strand
TCCGGGCCTGAGCGAGTCGAGCGCCGAGATCCGGACGTCGTGCCGCGTCGGTGAGAGCTTGCAGCTGATCAAGCAGCTCGGTCATCGCGGCGGTGGATCGGCTGTGTGCGTCAGTACGGGTAGCGGTATCGGTCATCACGGACATGGTGGTTCTCCTTGGTTGCGAAGCATTCGACGACCTGACCGGCCCGCGCCCCCGGACGTAGGCGCGGGCCGGTGGTGGTCAGTGATGGACGAGGGTGGTGTGGTCGGTCGTCGGGTGCTGGATTGCAGTGTCCTGGGCAGTGGTGCTTGGAGTGAGCCCGCTGGACAGGCCGTCCGACGTAGACGACAACCCAGGGTGAGCGCTGTCCGTCGGCGTTGCCGTGGCGACACTCGTCGTTGCCGGGTGTGAGGTGAGCCCGGTCCCGGCGCTGTCCGTGGTCGCCGACGTCGGGTGCACGCTGGTGGTCGATGCCCCAGGTGCACTCGTCACCGATGTTGCGTGCGGGGTAGCGGACGCAGCCGGTGCACTCATCGCAGCGCCGGTACTTGTGCTCGCCGGGGCGGTACTTGGTGCGGGATGACCTGCCGAGGAGGCCGGTGTTCCCGCGGTGGTGCTTGCTACGTGGCTGCTTGTTGAGGCGGCTGGTGCCGCGGTGGTGTTCGGCGTTGCCTGGCTTGCCGCAGTGTTCGGTACGACCGTGGCGGTGCCGGACGCACCGGGCGTTTGCAGCGCGCCGTGTCCATCGACCGGTTGATTCCCCCCGCTGTGGAGGCTTGGCGCGGCGGCCGAAGCCGGGGAGCCGGTCGTACCGCTGGGGTGGGCCGAACGTAGCGCGGTGACGTCGCTGCTGTGCTGGACGTGGGAGCCCGGGGTGGTCCCTGAACTCGGAGTCGGAGCTTGGCTGCCCGCCGTGGCGGAACTCGTCGTCACCGGGTGGGCGGGCGCTGCGCCAGATCCGGTGTTCGGGAACGGGCTCGTGGCAGTACTCGATCCCGTGCCGTGCTGGGTACCGTGCCCGCCGGTGGCGTTGCTGGCCCTGGTGTTCGTAGCAGGCGATGAGTTCGCGGGAGGAGAGCTCAGGCTGCCCAGGTCGGCGTGCGGCGCAACTCCGCTGCTCGCCGTCGAGGAGTGTTCCACGGTGGTGGTCAGCGGCTGCGAGGTCGCGTGAGACTTCACCGCCGAACTCATCGGGGTGGTGGTGACCGGCTGGCTGGGCACGGCACTAGCCGTGGTGACGATTGCAGCGTTCGCTGGGGCCGTCGCGGCGTTCATCGGCTCGCTGAGCGTGGGTGCCAATGCCGGAGCCAGACCTGCCGATCCGCTGGTCACTGGACTTGAGAACCCCGGGGAGAACGCCGCTGCCGAATACGGCGCGGGTGCGCCTGGCTCAGCGGACATCACATGGTGCTCCGCCGCCTGCCCCCTGGTGCCAGCGGATAGCACATGAGGTTGCTCGCTCCCGTGCTCAGTACCGGCCTGACCCCGGTCGACACCGGCATGCGTGGAGTCGATGGCGTGGCCGGCGGCATGCCGCTCACTGCCATGCTGATCGTTGGCGTTCCTTGGGGTGCTGTCGTCGCCACCGTGGCCGTTCGCCTGGTGGCCACGTTCGTTTTCCCGTTGGTGGTCGGCATTTTGCGCGTGCTGGCTGAGCCGGTCAGATTGGCTCGGTGCAGCCCGGCCCGTGTCGGTGTGCTCTCGTGTGTTCGGGTCGGTGGCGCGGTTGTTGTGGCCGTTTGCCTGGTGGCCACGTTCGTTTTCCCGATGGTGGCTGGCATTTTGCGCGTGCTTGCCGGGCCGATCAAAGTGGTCTGCGGGGCCGCGGTCTGCGTTGGTGTGCTCCCGCGCGTGTAAGTCGGTGGGGTGGTTGGTGTGGGTGTCGTGCCAGCGGGGGTCGGTGGGGTGGTTGGTATGGGTGTCGTGCCAGCGGGGGTCGCCGGGCGTGTCGTTGCGGTTGTCGTGCCAGTTGGAATCGGGGCGGTAGTGCCGGCCCGGGTAGGGGCGTCCTTCGCGATGTTCGGGCCAGCGTGCGTCTACACCTAAAAATGACAGCCCTAGGTCAGGAACGGGAGCACAGCCTCCGGCGTGCACTGCAGCCACATCCCGTAACAGTTCTGCTGCGAGGTGCTCGTTGCCGCCTCGAACCTCGATGCCCAGAAACCCTTCGTTAATCTCCACGGTCATTTCTCGTTTTCTCCTCGTTGATCGGCCTATACCTGCCAACTTCGGGGGAGACGCTAGGACCAGTTCCTGTGGTTTATCTGTGGGCCTGCTGGGCATATTGTCAGCGTGCGATCGGCTCGTAGATCCGCGCAGCTCCCAGCGAATACACAGCTAACGCCAAGCCGGTCCGCGGTTTCCGTAAATAGGTTCAGTCCAGCTGCTAGAAAGCTGCGCGGAATAGTGCGGCGGAGGATCGGAGCAAGCCATGCGTCGCTGTGTAGGTGTCGAGTTGGGTGGGCATTCCATCGGTGCTGTCGTGACTAGCGTGGACACGCCCGGGTCACCCGCAGATCGGATGTCGGTGTCACCGGTCCTGGTGATCGCCTCTGGGAGGGGCACACTCGTGGGTGCCCAGGCCGAGCAGTTCGCTGCATCAGGCGTCGGCGCGGTGTTTCGTGACTTCTGCGATCGAGTCGGCGATCCAGTACCGGTAATCGGTAGCGACGGCAGCGCCCGTCTCGGGGCCGACCTGGTAGCCATGACTGTTGGCGGCCTGCTGCGGCGCACGGCCGGTTCCGATGTTGCTCAGCTGGTCATTGCGCACCCGAGTGGTTGGGGGCCGTATCAGATGTCCGTGCTCCACTCAGCGCTGACCTGCACCGAAGCGGAGGGTGTACCCACATCAATGGTGAGCGCTCCGGTTGCGACCGTGACGGCAGCGATTGCCGCGGGAGCGATGAGCTGTTCCGAGACGGTGATCGTCGCCGACGTTGGCGAGCACGGCACCGACGTGTCGCTGGTGACCGGTGCTCAGAAGCGCGTAGGCCAGCTGGAAGCGACTTCACGAACCGACGACCTTGGCTCTGCTGGGCTGGACCACGCGCTAGCCAAGCATGTACTTGATCAGGTGCGCGGCCACCTCACCGATTCCGACCGCGCGGATCCCGCTTACCGAGCCACCGTCCGCGACGTCGTCACTGCCTGCCGGCGAGCGCGTCAAGACCTGGTCCAGCACACGTCCGCGGTTGTTGATGTCTGTTTGGGCACCCAGCGTATCCCGGTCCGGATTATCCGGGCTGAGTTCGATGCAGTGGCACGCGAAGCAATCGACGCAGGCATATCCGCTATTGCTCGCGTCATTCGGCAAGCCCGTGAGAATGGGATTGAGCTAAACGCCATTCTGCTTACTGGCGAGGTTTCCCGAACTCCGTTGCTCACCGAGCGGATATCTGCGCAATGGTCTGGTAGGGTGATCATCCCGCCATGCCCGGAATGGGCAGCGGCGACCGGAGCGGCGTATATAGCCGCGCGCCGAGCGCCATCCCGTCCAATTACGCCGGTGAGCCCGGCACGTCCGAAATTGTCGAGCTCACCACAGCCAGAATCCGTGCAGTCTAGAGCCATTCCGTCCTGTGACAAGCCGTCGATCCGTCATGCCCGACCCACCGGCGAGCGGAAGTGGACACTCAGATGGGGTGCGGTGCAGGTGACCGCAGCGCTCGTGTCCCGCACTGTCCCACGACATGGCTGACCCATTCACTACTACGCACGCTGGCTGCGGGCAATTTGGTCCGGACCCGGGAGCAGGCGTCTCTTCTGACCACCTATAGCGACTTACCCCGCTTGACGGACCTGCCGCACTCACCAGCCGAGCGTCCGGGGGTTATCGACATCCACCAGCACCATTCCATCGCCAAGGTATGGACCCTTCGTGGAGGCCCGGGGAGCCGTCTCTAGCGAGGGGACACATCGAGTGACTCGCACAGAGTTCGAATCTTACGTTTACGGATTTCCGAGGCTGCTGAGTCTTATTAATACTGTTACTCTCGACCGGTAGGCGATCGTGTCGGTGGCTGCGACGTCGCTCGAGCAGCACGACAATGCGATTACCCATGATTTCTCGATGTTTTGTCAGTCGGCGTCGTCAGCGGACTTCGTCGGCGAGCTGAGCGACTATTTCATCACGGCGTAGAAGTCGCACGCCGTAAGGCACTCGGCGAGATCGCGGTTTGTGTGCTTCTGCGACAGAAGCTGTCGCAGAAGCACACAAACCATGATCACGCGTTGCCGCAGCTCAGGCCGGCTGGTCCCGGGGGCTCAACTCGCCCATACGGCTCCAGCCGTCCTGCGGCACCTCAAAGTGGATGATCTCCGGGGTTTCGGCGATCGCATCGGGCATCCACGCCATCGCGGTTCGGAAGTGCTCGGAGTTGACGTGAGCCTGACCCGCTTCGGGTGATGCGAAGGCTTCGACCAGCACGAACTGGTTCGGGTTGTCGACGCTGCGGGACCAATCGAAGAAGAGGTTGCCCGGCTCGTTTCGGGTGGCCTGGGTGAATTCGTCGACGCGGGTCAGCCACTCATCGCTCTGGTCGGCACGGATGGTGAACTTGACCACGATGAAGATCATGATTGCGTCCTCCGCGGCTTCGTGCGCCTGCCGGCGCGGATGTGATCGGTCAATCACAGCCTGTCATGCCCAGCCGGCTGGGGGATACAGGAGGTGCGGCGGATTCGTGAGTACGGCCTAACTAATGAGACGCAAGGTCGACCTAAATAACAACAATGTCGGAATGCTCTGTAATTCAAGTAGGCGCAACGCTAATTGACCACGTTGTGTGCCCAGTCAATCACCCGCTGATGACTAGCGGGTATCAAGACTGACGTTGTTTTTTAGTAATCCCACGTCGGACTTCTTGACAGGTCTTATTCACAGACGGAAAGCTGACAGCTCGCGAGCGCCGGGGGAACAAATACTGCACACACAGAAGTGGCGGTTGATTGCCCATGGACAACGTTCAGACGCTAGCTCTGGGCTTCATCGCCGGGGTCACGATTCTGCTGGGGTTGCCGGTAGGTCTGTTGCGTAGCCCACGGCACAGCCGTACCACGCCTGGTATGCGGGTGTTCCTCAACGCCGCGTCGATCGGAATCTTGCTGTTCATCATGTGGGACGTGCTGACGCATGCCTGGGAAATGATCGACTCTACGCTGGAGAAGGTGCATGACGGCGCCAGCAGCGTAGCGCCGGTGATCGGCTTCGGTGCACTGCTCTTTGCCGGGTTGGGAGTCGGGCTGCTGACCTTGGCCGGGTACGAGAGGTGGCTCGTCGGTGAGGACAAGATCCCGCTTTTGGGGCCGGGCGCCATGGCGGTCGACGAGCTGACGCTCCGAGAGGCCGGCGCGAGCCGCTTAACGGGGCCGCGCCGGCTCGCCTTGCTGATCGCGGTGGGCATTGGTCTGCACAATTTCGGTGAGGGACTGGCCATCGGCGGTAGCGCGGCACAGGGCAAGATCGAGCTGGCAACCGTACTGGTAGCCGGATTTGCCCTGCACAACGCGACCGAAGGCTTCGGCATCGTGGCGCCGCTGGCCAGTGACAGCGACACACCCGGGTGGGGATTTCTGTTGCTCTTAGGCCTTATCGGCGGGGGCCCCACGATGCTGGGCACCCTGGTGGGCCGCCAGTTCAGCAGTGACCCGGTCAGCTTGGTATTCCTGACTCTGGCCGCCGGATCGATCCTCTACGTGATCATCCAACTCGTCGCCATTGCTCTGCGGGGTGGGCACCGATCCGTGCTGTACTGGGGCGTGTGGACCGGCCTGGTAGCCGGCTTCGCCACCGATATGTTGCTTAGCGCGGGCGGCGCCTGATTGGTTTTGGCCCGGTGTGTCTCCATATCCGGGTGGCGGGTCAGGGATCAGAACGGTATCTGCTGGGCGAGTAGGCCCTCAGCGTCACCGCGGCCGGACAGCACGCGGCAGAACTGCACCGCGTCGAGCTGCAGGTGCGGACCACCGGTGCCGTGGACGTAGCTGCCGCCCGCGGGCCCGTCCAGGACCAGGCTGCAGGGTTGCCCGTGGCGCCGTGCCCATTCGGCGAGGGCGTCGGCGACGATGCGCCCGTCGTGCTCGGCAGTGAGCACCAGATCGGCGCCGGTGGCCCGGCAGATGTCGATCCGGTGCATCCACGGGTCGCGGGTATGGATCACGTCGATGAGGTAGCCGGCGGTCCACTCCTCATCATTGGGCGGCCCCGGATTGAACGTCACGGCACGCTGCTCGGCCGTCGCCTGGCTACGCGCGGCCAGCGATAGCGGTGCCGCGGTCCGTATAGCTGTGGCCAGCTGTTCGGGAGTGAGCTTCGCATGCTCGGCGACTTGCAACGCGGTGAGTGCGTCGATCCACGTCTCGCCGGTGGTCGCGGCCCGCTGGCCGGCAGCTGCCGCCTGCCGGGCGGTCTCAGCGGGGTCGGCGTTGTATTTCAGCATTCCCAGCACGTGACCGAGCACCGCGGCGACGCTCCAACCGGTGCAATCGGTAGGCCGGGCGAAATCCTCCGGCGTGAGTGCCTCGACCAACTCGATGAGGCGCTGGTATTCGGTTTGCGCCAGCTGCATGGCCTCGTCGTGCTCGAATGGTGGGATCTGCTCGATGGCAATGGCGGTCGACTGCATGGCAGCCTCCTGGGCAAGTTAAGGAACGGGGACGGGGGTAAGGGGCTCCGATAACGCGCCGGCGTGGGCCAGCCAGCCCTCCAGATCGGACTGGTCGAACTCGCGCCACGGGTCCAGCGCGGGCAACTGGCGCAGCAGGTCGAACGCCTGGTCCACGCGCTGGCCACGCAGCACGGGTGCATGGCAGCCGGCGATCGTGGTGGCACCGAGGCGGTGCACCGCATCCACGCAGACGCCCCACTTGCTCTGGTCGAGGTAGCGGTGCCACGGGGCAACCAGCCGCGCGCCGAGGAACTGCCCGTCGCGGAACTCATCTTCGCCGAGCTCGTCTGCTTCAAGCATCCGGTTCGGGGTGTTCGTGGCGAAGGTGTCCACCGACCAGAAAACGCCGGTCGAGGAGTCGAGCAAGCCACGGGTGGTCGGGTTGTCGAACACCGGGGGACGGGCTGCGATGAGGATCCGGTCGCCGGCGTCGATCTGATCGCCGTCGTTGACGAACCGGCAGCGCGGCAGCGGCGTATCCCACTCCTCGGCCATCCGGCCGATGGTGAACCAGGTGGTCAGCAGCGTCGCGTTCGGGCAGGCGTCGAGAACAGGCAAGAGATTGCCGGCGTGGTCGCGGTCGTCGTGGGACAGGAAGATCCACCGGATATCGGCCAGATCGACCAGGTTGGCCACCGTGGCCAACCACTGCTGGCGGCAGGCCGGCGCGCCGGTGTCAACGAGGACCGGTTCCCGGCCCCGGATCAGCATCGAATGCATGGGGAAGTGACCGACCGGTGGGGCGTCCAACCCCCAGGTGATGAGAAAGGTGTCATCAGCGATCTGGTAGGGCAGCACGTCGTGCGGGGCTGGGGCAGTCATGGGGGACTCCTGGGGGAAATGTGAATCACTGTTGGAATTGAGACCGAGCCACCTCGGCGAGATACATATCGATCACCCGGTCCAGTTGCCGGGTCCACCGGTCCCCACCCGGTTCGTTGGAGTTCTGCTGCGCGACCAGGCCGGCAATCAGCGCCGTGTACAGGTCGACGTCAGCGGGATCTGTCGCACCCACTCCGGCCAGCACTCGACGCCCCCAGTCGAGCACCTCACGCGCCACCGCATAAGACTCCTCCGATGGTTCGAAGCCGGGAATGGTGCGCTGGAACAGCAGCTGGTAGCGCACCGGATCCTCAACGCAGAATTCGACGAACTGGCGGGCCAGCGCCCGCAATGCCGCCGTCGGGTCGGCGTCCGTGCCCAGTGCGCGACGCCGATCGAGGAGATCCCGATTGGCATCGGCGAACATCGCGTCGTAGATCGCTTGCTTGGACGCGAAGTACACATACAGCGACTGGGCCCGCAACCCGACCCGCGCACCCAGGTCTCGCATCGACAAGGCACTGAGGCCATTGGCTCTCACCAACTCCCAAGCGACGTCGAGGATCTCTCGCCGGGTGGCTTCGAACCGCTCAGCACGCCTGTCGCGTATCGGTGAAACTGACATCGTCAGTAAGACTGAACACTGTCAGGTGATATGTCAAGGGCGGGAAACCTCGCCGACCGGTAGGCCACTGGCCGACCATGCGTGGAAACCACCGAGGAGATCCGCCACCACGGCGACACCACCGGCCCGCAGCGCCGAGGCGGCGATGGACGAGCGGTAGCCGCTGGCGCAATACACGACGGTCGGCGCTACCGGATCCAGCTCGCCCATGTGTTCGACGAGGGCGGCGAGCGGGATATGCCGCGCGCCAGGCAGGACGCCGGTGGCCAGCTCACCAGGATTGCGGACGTCGACCAGCTGCAGTCCGGGTTCCTCGGCAAGCCACGTGGCAAGCTCAGTCACCGGCAGGCGGGCGGCAGTACTGGCGAACTCGGGATGTTGCGACAACACCTGCTCGACGGTGGGGAGGTAGCCGGCGACATGGTCGAACCCGATCCGGGCCAGCCGCACGCGCGCTTCTGTCTCCCGTCCCGAATCGGTGACCAGCACAATCGGTCGACCGGCCCGAACCACGTCACCGGTGTATTCGGCAAAGCGACCGTCGAGGCCGACGTTCAGCGAGCCCCGTAGATGCCCCGAGGCGAACACGTCGGGCGCCCTGCCATCGACCACCGCGGCGCCGCCGGCCTGCAACCGCAAGACCTCGTCGATATCCAGCGCTACCGGCGGTTCTTGGTCATCGAGCAGCTCATGGTGATGGCGGTTGGCGTCCGATGCGAAGGCGAAATACAGCGGCGCCACCGACTGGCCCTGCGTGACAACCTCGACGAAGTCGTCCTCAGTCATGGGTTGCAGGGCATAGTTGGCTGCCCGCTGCTCACCGATCGTCGACGCCGTGGCGTCCGACAAGGCCTTGCCGCACGACGAGCCGGCGCCGTGCGCCGGATACACGCGGGTAGCGTCGGGCAAGGTCAGCAGCTGCTCCCGCAGTGACCGGTAAAGCTGCCTGGCCAGATCCTGCGCAGTCCATCCAGATGCCGACAGCAGATCTGGCCGCCCGACGTCGCCGATGAACAGGGTGTCGCCGGTGAGCACGCCCCACGGCGCCGGGTCCGTACTGTGCTCCCAGATCACCACCGAGATGGACTCGGGGGTGTGACCAGGCGTGTCCCGGATCTCGAGCACGACGTCACCGAGGCTCAACCGCTGGCCGTGCACCAGTGGACCGATCGGAAAATCTGTCTGCGCCGCGCTGCCGTAGGAGATCACCGCGCCGGTCGCCTTCGCCAATTCCAGATGGCCGGACAGGAAGTCGGCGTGCACGTGGGTCTCGATCACCCGCTCGATGCGCAAGCCGGCAGATTCCGCGTCGGCGAGGTACTGGGACACGTCCCGTTGGGGATCCACGACTACCGCTCGGCCCGTCGACTCGTCACCCACCAGGTAGCTGAACAGCGACAGGCACGAAAGCTGGTACTGGTGGAAGATCATGCTGGTCACCTCGTCATGCCGTCTTGAGTACCACCCGGAAGCGTTGTCCCTACCGGTATACCGCGGCGTGATGAGGGTGCTTCAACCGTAAGGATTCGAAAGTACTTGTCAAATGGGAAAGTAATTGCCATGCTGTGAGGTGCTTCCGAGAGGAGAAGTTGAGATGGAGCACTCACAGCACTGGGCAGACGCGGCAAACGCTGTGGACCGCGCCGACCGGCTTGCCCGCACGGTCGCCGAACGGTCGGCTTGGTACCCCAGGTTCCTTCTGGTCTTCGGCGTCGCGGTACTGATCGTCACGCCGCTGTGGGGGCTGCTGACCAGTGGTACCCGTTCGGTCGTGCTCAACCTCGCCTGGGTGGCGTTCATCGTCGGTATCACCTGGTACGTACGGCGGCAGGGCGTCGCCGCGCGCGGTACGACTCGGCGCTATCTGTGGGTGATCGCAGCATGGGCGGTGATCTACGCGGTGGTTCTCACTGTCGGATTAGCGTTGTTTGCGCACAATCCCGCGTGGTGGATTCCCTCCGGCCTGGCGGCCGCTGCGCCTTTCTTCGTGGGGGCTTACCGAGAACAGCGTCGCTGAGCGCGGCGGAGCCGAGCAATGACGACTGGTCATCCCCGTCACGAACTCGATGACGTCATCCACGCCCCGGTCCGTTTTTCGATCATGGCGACATTGATGGCGGCGGACAAGGCGGCGTTTTCCTTCGTCCGGGATACGGTCGAGGTCAGTGACTCTGTGTTGTCTCGCCAAGTGGCCACTCTGGAGACGGCGGGATATGTCAAGTCGATCAAAGGTTACGTCGGGAAACGACCTCGCACCTGGCTGGCGCTGACCCCTGCCGGGCGTGCCGCCTTCGATGCGCATCTGGCGGCGCTGCGGGCGATCACGGCCATGGCTACCGCACCAGACTCCCACCAGTCGCCGTGATCTTGATGAACTCCTCGGCGCGCGGCCGGGCTGGTGGGCTCTGTGGCGGTGTGCGGTGACCGCCACCCTCGGGCGAGGGCGTGTGCCCCGGCGGTTGACCCGCGGGCGCGCTCGGTAACACTGCCGCGATGACGCGAGGAGTTGTGGCTGCCGGGCATCGGCTGACCGCGCAGGCGGGTGCGAGCGCGCTGCGTGCGGGTGGCAACGCAGTCGACGCCGCCCTCGCCGCGATGTGCGCGTCTTTTGTCTGCGAGCCATTGCTGACGGGTCTGGGCGCTGGCGGCTACATGCTCGTCGGTGCCCCGGGTGGGGACGACGTGCTGCTGGACTTTTTCGTCGAGGCTCCCGGACGCAACGGCGATCCGCCGCGCCGCGCCGAGCTTGTGCCGGTCTCAGTCCTCTTCGGTGATGTGGTCCAGGTCTTCCACGTAGGCGCTGCCTCCGTCGGCACCTACGGCTGCCCGGCCGGGATCTGCACGGCGCATGCACGGTTCGGGTCGCTGCCGCTGGCCGAGCTGGTGGCGCCCGCAGTGCGGCTGGCTCATGAAGGCGTGGCGCTCAACGCCCAGCAGACCTACATCCTCGAAGTGCTCTCGCCGATCATCGCCAGCTCCCCGGAGGCGCGTGCCCTCTTCGCGGATACGCCGCCGCGCGAAGGTGTGGTCCTGCGCCTGCCGGACGTGGCCGACGGTCTGGAACGCCTGGCCGCCGAGGGCGCGGCGCCGTTTTACACCGGCGAGGTGGCTACAGCCGTGTGCGACTGGATCGGTCAGCGCGGCGGACTGCTTTCACCCGCCGATCTCTCCGCCTACCAGGTGATGCCCCGGGAGCCCATCGACATCACCTACCGCGGCCTGCGGGTGCGGACCAACCCACCACCGTCGGCCGGCGGCATCCTGATCGCAGCGGTCCTGGCCGAGTTAGACCGCGAGCCGGGCCCACCCAGCCGTGAGCGGCTCGTCGCGGCGATGATCGACGCCCAGCGTGCCCGCACCACAGAATTCATGGACAGCCTGCACCTGCGCGGCTTTCAGGAGCAATTTCTCGGTGCCCGGCTGGGCAACACCACACACATCGCGGCGATCGATGAGAACGGTTGGACCTGTACGACAACGGTCAGCAACGGGTCCTGCTCGGGCGTCGTCGTTCCCGGGACCGGACTGCACTTGAACAACATGCTGGGGGAAGCAGACCTCAATCCGTCGGGCTTCCACCTGCACCCACCGGGCCGCCGGCTGCCATCGATGATGGCGCCGACGCTCGTCCGCCGCGCAGACGGCGCGGTCGAGCTGGCCTTGGGTTCGGCGGGCTCCAACCGTATCCGCTCGGCGATCCTCCAGGTGATCTGCAACGTCGTGGATCGCGGCATGGAACTTGCTGAAGCAGTGCAGGCTCCGCGGCTGCATTGGGAGGACGGCGTGCTCTACGTTGAGCCCGGCGCTGAGCCCACCAACCTGGAAGAGATCGTGATCGCGCGCTTCACCGCGCCCAACATCTTCTTCGGCGGCTGCCAGGCGGTGCGGCGCGACCCAGACTCGGGCCGGATGGCCGGTGCCGGGGACCCGCGCCGTGGCGGCGCCGTCATCGCGGTGTGAGCGCGGTCCATATTCGCCTCACCCGGAAGTCGAGTCGGCGGCCCCGCGAGGACTGCAAGATCACAGTGCATGAGCTTTCGACGACGAATTGTGTCGCGGTAGACACACAAAAGATGGTCAATGTGGGACGTAAGGAATTACGGGGTCACGTGGGAGCGAGCACTCCAGTGGTCACGAGGGTGATGATCATCGCGCCAAGGGCCACACGGTATACCACGAACGGCGTAAAGTTGTGGGTGGCGATGAATCGAAGAAACCATGCGATGACCAGGTAGCCGACACCGAAGGCAATCAATGTCGAGACAATAGTCGGCCCCCACGCCGGTGCGGTTCCCTCACCAATTTTAGTGAGTTCAAACACCCCAGACGCCAGCACCGCAGGCACAGCAAGCAGGAATGCGTAGCGCGCCGCAGCCTCACGTCGATACCCCAGCAGTAACCCGGCGCTGATGGTTCCACCGGAGCGTGAGACCCCCGGTATGAGCGCCAGGGCTTGCGCGAAGCCGTAACCAAGGGCGTGGCTGATCGACAGCTCCGGCAAGGGCTTGGTATTGGGAGCGAGCCGATCAGCCACCGCCAGTACGAGACCGAATACCACGAGTGTGGCGCCGATTAGCCGCAGGTCCCGGAACGTGGTCTCGATGGTGCTTTGGAGCAGCGCACCCAATACGCCGATCGGCAGTGTGCCAATAATGATGAACCAGCCCATGCGGGCCTGCGGATCCTTGCGCCGTTCTGGGCGATACAGCGACACCGTCCACGCGCCCACAATTCCCGCAATGTCGCGGCGGAAATAGATCAGTACCGCCGACTCGGTACCCAGTTGGGTCACTGCGGTGAACGCCGCGCCCGGATCCGGCCAGCCCAGCAAGGCGGACATCACTCGCAAATGTCCGCTGGAAGACACCGGAAGAAATTCGGTCAGGCCTTGCACCACGCCTAAAACAATCGCCTGAAACCAATCAATCACTGTCCACCCACCCGGTGGGTAGAGCGAGGCGGAAACATGCGCATGGACAAGTCCGTCTCCTTCCAAGCGGGCGGCCGGCACTGGTTGGTCGGAGGTCAGTTTGTCCGTTGCCGGGCCAGCGGCGCACAGCGGGTCTAGGCGGTCCAGAGCTGCCGAGTTGACCTCGCTTCACGCCGGCGCATCAGGGCGCTGCTCCCAGGCCTCGTCTTTGTCACCTTCGTTGAGCGCTTAGCGTGGTCTCACCCGGCTCAGCGCAACGGCGCGCTTGCGCGCGCCGAAGGCTTAGCACTCGAGGTCCGCTCAACGCTCAGCGGCACCCAGATCGTCGGACTTCACCCCATCATTCATGGTCGACTCGGATCCATATCGATGCTCCATGGTCGAGGTCCGTGCGTGTCGGCTTTGGGTCGACCCGCGGCCGCGATCAGCGCCGCTGCGGATCTGTAGGCCGCTAACCTGCCGTGTTACCCGCACAGCAGCCAGCTGACCCTCGCTGTGGTGTGTTGAGGTCGGTGGTGGTGGCCCCAGCGACTTGAGCCAGCCACCCCTGTGCCGGTTCGGCATCGTGGTATTCGTCGTGCCAGTTCCACCACTCGTATGGCGGGGTTTGGGGGTAGCCTTCAGGCGAGTCTTCCCACTCCTCCTGACGCCCGAGCGCGGTCATGTCGAGGTAACTCCAGGTGCTCCCCAACGCCTCGTCGCCGCGGTTGTTGATGAAATACGTGCGGAACAGCCGGTCGCCATCGTGGATAAAGGCGTTCGTGCCGTGCCATTCGTCCACACCGAAGTCGGTGTCGAACTCGTCGATCATGGTGTACCAGGGCATGGTCCAGCCCATCCGGGCCTTCATCCGCGCGATGTCCGGCTGCGGTGCCCGCGACACGAAGGCGAGAGTGGTGTCACGGGCGTTCAAATGGGCGACGTGGGCGACCTGATCGGCCACCAGGGAACAACCGCGGCACGCGTGGTCGGGCCAGCCGAACACGCCCGGCTCGAAGAAGGCGCGGTAGACGATCAGCTGGCGACGGCCTTTGAACAGGTCGAGCAGGCTCGCCCTACCCTCAGGTCCGTCGAAGGCATACTGCTTGTCCACCGCCAGCCACGGCATCCGCCGACGCTCTGCGGCCAGCGCGTCCCGAGCGCGGGTCAGCTCCTTCTCTTTCACGAGCAGCTGCTGGCGTGCCGCCTCCCACTCCTGCGACGTGACGATCGGAGGGGTCTTCATTGTGGTGTCCACCTTTCAGTTCACATCCATGCTCACGCGCTGCGTAGGGCGCGTGATCAGCCATGCTCTTTTTGCGTTTCCTGGGATGGGGTCGTGGCGGGTCCGCGAGCAGACCGGTCGAGGTGGTCCTTCAACGCGTCCAGCGGGCCGTCCCAGTCGCGGGCCAGCGCGGCCAGGAACTGCTGCGCCACCTGCATTGGCGCCGAGCACAGCCGGTACCGCACCCGGCGCCGCTCCCCCGGTTCGGCCGTCACCAGGCCGACCTCGGCCAGTAAGGCCAGGTGTTTGGCGATCGCCTGCCGCGTAATCGGCAGACGATCGGACAGATCCGTGGCCGTGGCCGGACCCTCTGAGGCCAGCGCGGCGAGGATGGCGCGCCGGGTCGGGTCGGCCAGGGCGATGAAGACCTGTTCGGCGATCGCCTCAATCTCAGGCGGCATCGAGGTAGTTGACCAGTTCTCCTAGCTCGCTCATCCAACCCTGGGTGTTGGCGTCGTACGCCCTGCGGTAGGCGTCTTCTGGTAGCTGGGCAAAACCGCTTTCGACCACCCTCAGCCGCGTGCCCGAACCGACCGGTTCCAGCGTGAACTCGACGTAGGTACGGCGCGGATCGT
Organism: Pseudonocardiales bacterium; assembly: GCA_019241525.1. Classification (GTDB taxonomy): domain Bacteria; phylum Actinomycetota; class Actinomycetes; order Mycobacteriales; family Pseudonocardiaceae. The sequence goes on along the minus strand of JAFAWY010000118.1, from coordinate 94,855 downwards.
CCTCGGATAGCCCGTGGATGTGCCAGGTGAACCCGAACACCGTCGGTTCCTCTACCCGTTCCACACGCATGTTGACCGTGAACCCTTCGGTCCACTTCAGCTGGGCCGACCCGCCGGGGCGCAAGTCGATTGTCGCCTCATTGCCGAACCAGGAGCCCAAACCCTCGGCCGTGGTGAGCGCCGCCCATACCTTGCCCGGCGGGTGAGCGACCTCCACGGTTCGCTCGATGCGATCAGGAAAACCCATGACAGCCTCCAACGAGTAGCAACCGATTGGTTGCCATACTATGGCAACCAATCGGTTGCGTCAACAGTCCTATCACCACCTGTCACCGAGGGTGCGTCGCCGCTAGCACACTGTGCGGATGCGCATTTACGCCGAACAGCGCGGCCGGGCGGCGCGGCAGGTACTCGCCGACCTGCTGGTGGTCATCTGGGTGGTGCTCGTGGTCGAGGTAGCTCGCGCGGCGTTCACCCTGATAGTGCGGCTGCAAGGTCCGGGGGAGGGACTCAAGGGCGCCGGTGCGGTCATCCACGATGCATTTCAGAATGCTGCCCGAAGCGCGGTTAAAGCACCGATCATTGGTGATGGTCTAGCCAGAGCGTTCAACTCTGGTGCACGTGCTGGGGACTCCCTCGCGTCGTCAGGGCGGGCTTTGTCAGAGACCATTTCCACCCTCGCAGTCGGCACCGCGGTGGCGATCGTGCTGCTCGGCGCGCTCCCTCCTGTGCTCGTGTGGCTGACGCTCCGGATACGGTGGATCACCGCAGCCCGCTCGGCGCTGGCCGTCCGCGCTATCGATGTCGATCTGCTCGCGTTGCGCGCGCTCACCCGGCGACCGATGCAGCAGCTAGTGAACATCTGCCCGGACCCGGCCGCAGCGTGGCGTCGTGACGACCGAGCCGCGCTGCGCAAGTTGGCCGCGTTGGAGTTACGGACGCTGGGACTGCGGGAGCCGAGCCAGAACTCAGACTGAGGTCGTACAACGCCGATGTGACTCGTTAGAGCATGGCCGCGTACCGTTCCTGCAGCGCTTTTTGGTCCTCCTCTGACCAGGCCGTCGGCTGGCCGTTGAGCGTTTCGGCAAGTTTGTCGAGCAGACGGTGCCAGCCTGCTCCGTTGCGGGACAGGATGACGGTGACGTCATCGCCCAGGGCGTTGGATGCGGTGCGCACGTCGTCGATATCCAAAGCATGGGTCAGCACCAGCTGGCACCCGTTGCCGACCGGACTGAGTTCCCAGGTGACGCGGGCCGTGGGATTGATGTGGACCCAGAACGTGTGTTCCAGCAACCGTGGCTGCTCCATGCGCGTGATGCGATCTACTACCCGCTGGCCGCCGCGATGGTGGGAGATGTAGTTGCCGCCAGGCCGTAAATCGATCTCAGGTCGATTGCCTGTCCAGCGTTCGACCTCATCCGGGTCGGTGATCGCTTTCCATGTCACGTCGACCGGGTGGCACAGAGAGCGCTCGTAACGGTACGTGACTCGCGCATCATGGTGGGCGATGGTGCCCTCGGTCACTCCCCCTCCTTAGCTGCCCACATACGGTCTGGCATCCGGCTGGGGTGGCTGCACAAGGAGGGCGAAACCTTCGTGGATCGCGGCTGCGAGTGCGAGCGTCGCGAAGACCTGCGCCATGGCGATCTCACTGCTCTCGTTGTCGGTAATTCTGGCAGCGGTAACGGCGCGAGATAGGGCATCCATGGTCTCCGTGGTGTAGGTCTCGTAGCTCACGCCTGCCTATCGGACCGCCAGGCGGGATGGTTACGCACTGCGGCGAAAAGCGACTCACCGTGACATTTCCACTGCACGCGCTGCGGCGGTAGCCGCGCGATGAAGCAAACGCTGTCTGCCGAAGTGCCTTCGGTATAAGACAATGCTGTGACGAGGACCGAGCCCAAGCCATCGGTGGCCGTCGACCGCGGGGTGGGCGCCGACCTCGTTGCAGCGGGGAGTGCCGCGCTGCTGGTCACGTTCGCGGCGGTAGTCGGCGCACGACTGCTGGATAAGGGGGTGCCGCTTCACGTCGACGCCCCGCCGCTGGGGGCGCAGTGGCTGCCGCATACGGGCCCCGGCACCGTCCCCGCGGTGGTTATCGCGCTGCTGGTGGTCATGCGTGGGCCCGAGCTGGCGGCCCGGCTGCCTTGGCGGCCGTTGCTGGGCTTGTCCGCAGTGACGTCGCTGGCCTGGACGATCAGCTTGGCATTGATCGACGGGTGGCAGCTCGGGGTGGTTGATCGGCTCACCACGCCAACCGAATACCTGCATGACGTGCCCCGGGTGACGGACATCGGTGCGATGTTGCGGACCTTCTCCGAGCACATCCAGGGCCTGCAACCCGGGTCATGGACCACCCATGTTGCCGGGCACCCACCCGGTGCGCTGCTGATCTTCATCCTCCTGGACCGGCTCGGGCTGCCCGGCGGGGCGCCAGCGGCAATGCTGTGCATCCTGGTCGGGTCGTCGGCGGCGGTTGCGGTGGCCGTCACGCTGCGTGCGCTGGGTGCGCGGGCCGTCGCGCGCGCCGCGCTGCCGTTCGCGGTGCTCTGGCCGGGCGCGATCTGGGTCGGGGTGTCCGCTGATGGCCTGTTCACCGGAGTGCTGGCGTGGGGGGTGGCGCTGCTAGCCATCGGCGCGGCGCGCGAGCGTCTTGATCTCCGTGGTGCTGCCGCATCTGCAGCTGGCGGGCTGCTGCTCGGTGTAACGCTGTTTCTGTCTTACGGGCTGGTGCTGGCTGCCCTGTTGCCGCTGGCCGTCGCGGTCGCCACACGCCGGATTACCCCGTTGCTGGTCGCCGGTACCGCGCTGACGGCCGTGGTGGTCGCCTTCGCGGCTGCCGGATTCTGGTGGCTCGACGGGTACCAGCAGGTCACGATCCGGTACTACGAGCCGGGGGAGTACGGCCTGGTGCGCCCGTACAGCTACTGGCTGTGGGCCAACCTGGCATGCCTGGCGGTGCTGCTCGGGCCGGCAGGGGTTGCCGGGCTGAGGCGCATCTTCACGGTGGGGGAGTTGACTGCCGGCGAAGGGGAGTTGGCTGCTGTTCAAGACGCCCCGCACCGGGGTTGGTGGTACGTGACGAGCCCCCAACTGCTGTGCGGGGGGGCGGCAATCGCAGTGCTGGCCGCAGATCTGTCCGGGTTGAGCAAGGCTGAGGTGGAGCGGATCTGGCTACCGTTCGCGGTGTGGCTGATCGCGGCAACCGGGTTGCTGCCGGCGCGGCAGGCTCGCTGGTGGCTGGTCGCTCAGGCGGTGGTCGCGCTGGGCGTCAACCACCTGCTGCTGACGACGTGGTGACCGGCTCGCGCAGCGGGTCAGTGGCAAACCGGGTGATGCCCTCGGCGAAGCTCACCCGCGCCTGGTAACCCAGCCGTTCAGCGGCGCGGGTCGGGTCTGCCGTCACGTGCCGGACATCACCCGGGCGAGCGCCACCAACGATCTCCGGTGCTGGCCCGCCCATCGCCCGGGCCAGTTCGGTGGCCAGCTCGCCGACCGTGTGCGGCTGCCCGGAGCAGACGTTGACCGGCTCGCATCGGCTGGCCGGCGGCTCCGCGGTGAGCGCCAGAACGTTGGCCCTGGCCACGTCAGAAACGTGCACGAAATCCCGGCGCTGCCGCCCGTCTTCCATCACCTGCGGCGCCATACCGCGGGCCAGCGCCGACCGGAAGATCGACGCCACCCCTGCGTAGGGCGTGTCCCGGGGCATCCGGGAGCCGTAGACGTTGTGGTAACGCAGCGCCCATACTGCCGCCCCGGTCTGCCGGGCCCACGCCGTCGCGAGCTGTTCCTGCGCGACCTTGGTCGCGGCGTAAGTACTGCGCGGATCCAGCGGGGCATCCTCACTTACCCGCAGTGGTTCCAGATCGGCGCCGCAGTGTGGGCAGGGCACCTCGTAACGCCCCGCGGAGATGTCCTCGGCTCGTCGCGGCACAGCCGGCACGACGCCGTGGTTGGAACAGGCGTAGCGACCCTCGCCGTAGACAACCATCGAGCTGGCCAGTACCAACCGGCGCACCCCTGCCTTGTGCATCGCGGCCAGCAGCACGGCCGTCCCGAGATCGTTGTTGGCGGTGTAGGCCGGTGCGTCTGACGGATCCAGCCCGTGTCCGACCATTGCGGCCTGGTGGCACACCGCATCGACCCTGGGCAGGACCCGGTCGAGTAACTCGCCATCCCGGACATCGCCACGGATCAGCTCGTGTCCCGCCACCCATGCTGGGGGCGATCCGGAGCTGTGCGCCTGCGGCAGGAACGCATCCAGGAGCAGCACCGAGTATCCCTCAGCGGCCAGCAGATCGGCGATATGCGAGCCGATGAAACCCGCGCCGCCGGTGATCAGGATTCGCATCTGGTGCACGCTACGTCACAACAGGTACGGCTGATCGGCTCACCTGACGGCTACGTCGCCTGAAGGGGTGAGACTTGGCTTGTGGGGCATGGCAATGGCGCCCGGCGGGTACTCATTCACCGCAAGTGTTGCGGCCACAGTCGCTGCTTGCCCGAACACCGGCCAAATTTGGGGCGTGGACCGGTCATAAGAGGGGGTTCCACTGCCAAGGAGTGGTTGATCGGTTGATCCCCGGTCGCTATGGGTGCGGCAACATGAAGTGACCCACCGCGCACCAGATATTGGCCACTTAGCTGCGATGAGAAATCGCACCAGGACATTTGCTGTCCGCGCTTCTGCCAGCGCGAAGAGGTGCCTGTACTCCTCGGTGAAGCAGAATTCCTGGAATGAAAGAGGGAGGGAACAAGCATGAGGATCACGGATATTTTCCGGTTTGGCGGCGGTGACCACGGCGACGACCACGGCCATCATGGCTGGGGCGGCTATGGTGGCGGCTGGGGCGGCTACGGCAGTTCCTACTCCAGCAGCTGGGGCGGCCACGGCGGCGGCTGGGGCGGCTCCGGTGGTGGCTGGGGCGGCTGGAACGGCGGTCACGGCCACAAGAAGCATGGCGGGTGTGACTGATTAGTCGCGTTTACCCGGGCGGAGAATTTCCGCCCGGGCTTTTTAATCTACGGACTCTGGGGCTCAATGATTTCGAGTACCCCATCGGCCGTTCCCGTTACATACACCCGCCCGGTCGTGGGATCCACGGCGACGGTATTGGGCTGCCGGACCGTGGGCAGTGGGCTGGCGAGCACGGGCTGGCTGGTGTTGAGGTTGAGCCCGATCACCTCGTTGAGGGCGGTCAGGGTCACCCACAGCCGGTCGCGGACCGGGTCGTAAGCAACCCCGTAGGGCGTGCCGGGTAGCTCGACTCGACCGATCTGCCTGAGCGCGGGCTGTACTTCGTAAAGCAGCACTGCCCCGCCGCGGGTGTCGATGACGGCCAGATGACCACGCTTGTCGGCGACCACGTGGGTGGGTCCGGCGCCGGCGGGCACCTCGCTAACCCGGAGGAAACGTTCGGCGTCGTACAGGCTCAGCGTGTTTTCCCGGACGTCAACCAGACCGACGAGATTGCCGACGGCGGCAACTCCGGCCGGCTGCGTGACATCGGTGAACGTGTGCACGATCTGATCACCGCGGACGGCGACAACGCTGCGGCCGAGTTCGTTGGCGACGAACACGGTGCCATTGGCGGCCGCGGTCGCGTCGTGCGGCGCGCGGCCGGTCCTCACCCGTGAAGTGATCTCACCGCCAGGCAGCGCCGTCCGGACGAGCTGATCCGAGTCCTCGTCGGGGATCAAAACCGGGCCACGGGGTGCGGCGAGCTGCAGGTGCCGCAACCCGCCCGGCAGCGCAACTGTGCGCACCACTGCGCCAGTCGTGGCGTCGAGTAACGCCAGCGCGAACGGGTTGCGCACGCCCACGGCTACCAGATGGGTCTGCGGGTCCACCACGACGCCTTCCGGGCCGTGGCCCACCGGTACCGTCCGCCCGGCTGGCGGCGCGGTAGGCACTGGAGCGGGAGCCGGCTCGGCAGCGGGCGGCAGCGGCGCCGGCGGCGGCCCGGCGGGCGGCGACGAACCGCATCCCGTCAAGGCGGCGGCGAGGACAGCTGCAGTAATCCAGCGAGCGCGCACGGTCGTGATTGTTCAGCGCACCTGTCAGCGCTGACCCGCCACCCTGTGCCCATACCGTGTCTTTCCCCGTCTTCCCAGCGTAAGGCGGTGCGCTTACCGTGGGCACGATGACCATCGCTGCGGACAAGGTGGCTACCTTCCGGACACTGCACGTGCCCGGCCGGCCGTTGCTGATGCCCAACCCCTGGGATGCAGGCACGGCCAAGCTGCTCGCCTCGCTGGGTTTTGCCGCGTTGGCGACGACCAGCAGCGGCTACGCCGCGACCCTGGGCCGGCTCGACGGCGGCATCAGTCGAGACGAGGCGCTTGCGCATGCCGCTTCTATCGTGGCGGCGGTGGACATCCCGGTGTCCGCGGACCTGGAGAACGGCTTCGCCGACGATCCCGACACGGTGGCCGCTACCGTTACCGAGGCCATCGGGGTCGGGCTGGCAGGGTGCTCGATCGAGGATTTCTCCGGTGAGTCGATCTACGACCTCACCTTGGCTGCTGAGCGGGTGGCCGCCGCGGCCAGCGCGTCCAGTTCCAAGCTGGTGCTCACCGCTCGGGCCGAAAACCACATCCGTGGCAATCCCGATCTGGCCGACACGATCAAGCGGCTGCAGGCATACCAGGAGGCGGGGGCAGATGTCTTGTACGCACCCGGTCTGCACACCGCCAGCGACATCCGCAGCGTGATCGCTTCGGTAGACCGGCCCGTCAACGTGCTCACTGTCCCTGGTCTCCCCCCCGTGGCCGAACTGGCGGAGCTCGGGGTAGCCCGCATCTCGGTGGGGGGAGCGTTCAGCCAGGTGGCTCTGGCTGCGCTCATCCGAGCCGGCCAGGAACTGCAACAGGCCGGCACCTACGGATTCCTGGAGCTTGCCATCGAAGGCCGCCAGCAGGCCGCCGCAACATTCACCGCCCTCTGAGCGGCCAGAGCCATGAGGGTGGGCCGCAGCACCGGCCGGACGTGGCTGCTGGCTAGCGGGATCATCCTGCTCGGTTACGGCCTGATCGGCTACAAGCTGTTCGGCTTCAGCATGGTGGACGCCGTCTATCTCACCCTGTCGGCACTGACCACGGAGGGGTTTGCCACACCGGTAGCCCTGTCGGATGGGGCGAAGATCTTCACAGTCAGCTTGTCGCTGTTCGGGGTGACTGTTTTCGTGGCCATGCTCGGGGTACTGGCTGGCGCGCTGATCGATGGGAAACTCATCCACAAGTCGAGGAGGTGGTCGATGCAACGGCGGATCTCCGAGCTGCGCGACCACCACATCATCTGCGCCTACGGGCGAGTCGGCCGGGCGGCGGCTCGTGAGTTCGAAGCCGATGGTGTGCCCTTTGTGGTCATCGAGGTGAAAGCTGAGCTCGAAGAGGATCTCAGGCGCGACGGCGTGCTGTACCTGATCGGCAACTCTTCATCGGAAGCGTTGCTGCGCACCGCGGGAATCCACCGTGCGCGCGGGCTGGTGTGTGCGGTGGACTCCGATGCCGAAAACGTCTACATCACCCTGGTGGCGCGGTCGCTCAACCCGAACATCAGCATCGTGGCCCGGGCATCGGAGGACACCGCGGCCGACCGGCTGTACCGGGCCGGAGCGAATCGGGTCGTCTCGCCGTATGTCACCAGCGGCCGCCGGATGGCGTTGATCGCCCTGCGACCCGAGGTGGTCGATTTTTTCGACCTTGCACGCAGCGGCTCAGGGGCGGTGCGGATTGAGGAGTTGCTCATCTCCGAGAACTCGATGTTGGTGGGTCAGACGGTGGCTCAGGTGTGCGGGTCGGCGACCGCGCTGCTGATCCGCCGGGCGGCCGGGGAGCTGGTGCCGAACCCGAGCCGGGACACTGTGGTCAAGGCCGGCGACCTGGTCGTCGCCTTCGGCGAACCAGACACCTTGGGCCCCCTCCGCTAGTCCATGTCAGCCGTGGACGGGGGCGTGGGTGATCAGATCTAAGGCGATTTGTAGCGCCGCCTCGCGGGCTTCCTCGTTCCCGGTGCCGAAGTGATGGGCACCCATATGCAGGGAGACGAAGGCCAGGCGGGCGCGCAGCCGGGCAGCGATCGGGGCACCTGGGTCGACCAGCAGGTCAGCGAGCCGGTTGAACCTGGCGCGCAGCTGCTCACCGGCGGCAACGTCGCGCAGTGCAGTCTGGGCCTCCTGCAAGAACCGGGCCCATTCAGTGGCGCGGTCGCTGAGCAGTTCGTGGTAACGGCGGACGACCTGCTCGTGAGTGGCTGCGGTGGCCGGTTGCTGCTGCGCCCAGCTGATGAGCTTGTCGACCTCGGTGAAGAAGTCGTCGACGATGCTGACCAGGATCTCTTCTTTGGTCTTGAAGTGGTAGTACACCGCGGCCTTGGTGATGCCCAGGCGGTCGGCAATCTCGCGTAATGAGGTGCCGTCGTAGCCGTGCTCAGCGAAGAGCTCCAGCGCGAGCCTGCGGATCTGCTCCCGGGTGTCTGTCCGTCGTTCGTCCACTTGTTCCCCCATCGCTTCCTCCTTGCCACCTTACTTGTCGCCCGGCTAGCTAACATTATTAACTAGCCGGGCGACAAGTAAGTAAGTCGTTGGGGGAACGATAGGAGAAGATCGATGACGACCATGACGCGACCCGCGGAGATGGCGGCGCCGCCCGAGCAACCCCGCAGCAAGCGGGAGATTTACACCGCGATGAGCGGGTTGATGATTGCGATCTTGCTGGCCATGCTGGACAACCTGATCGTCGGCACCGCGATGCCCACGATAGTCGGCGAGCTCGGTGGGCTGGCCCACCTGTCCTGGGTGGTCACCGGGTACGCGCTGGCTACCGCGGTGTCCACCCCGGTGTGGGCCAAGCTGGGTGACCTGTACGGCCGCAAGGGCGTGTTCATGGCCTCGATCGCGGTCTTCCTGGTCGGTTCGTCGCTGGCCGGCCTGTCCCAGGCGATGGGCCAGCTGATCGCCTTCCGCGGGATTCAGGGCTTGGGTGCCGGCGGCCTGCTGGTGGGTGCGATGGCGATCATCGGTGACCTGGTCCCCTTGCGGGAGCGTGGCCGCTACCAGGGATTGATGGCCGCGGTGATGCCGCTGGCGTTCATCGGCGGCCCCCTGCTCGGCGGCCTGCTCACCGATCACTTGAGCTGGCGCTGGGCCTTCTACATCAACCTGCCGCTGGGCGTGCTGGCGCTGCTGGTGACCGCGGTGACGATGCACCTGCCAGGCCGCCAGGGCCAGGCTTCGGTCGACTGGTCGGGCGCGGGCCTGCTCGCCGTCGGGGTCGCGGCGCTGACCCTGCTGGCCAGCTGGGGCGGCATCGAATACCCGTGGGTGTCGGCGCCCATCCTCAGCCTGGCGGCGCTGAGCGTGCTCGCCTTAGGTGCCTTCGTCTCCGTCGAGCGCCGCGTTGACGAGCCGATCCTGCCGCTGCGCCTGTTCACCAGCCGCAACTTCACCTCCGCCGTCGTACTGACCTTCTTCACCGGGCTGGCGATGTTCGGAGCGGTGACGTTCCTGCCGCAGTTCCAGCAGATGGTGCAGGGCGCTTCGGCGACCAGCAGTGGTCTGCTGCTGTTGCCGCTGATGGGCGGCATGCTGGTGACCTCGTTGCTCGGCGGTCAACTGGTCTCCCGCACCGGGCGTTACCGCGGCCTGCTGCTGGCCGGGTCGCTGCTGATGGCCGCCGGCCTCGGCCTGCTGGGAACCATGGAGGTAACCACCAGCCAGGCGACCACCGCGCTGTGGATGGTGGTGCTGGGCGTGGGCATGGGGATGCTGATGCAGACCACCATGCTTGTGGTTCAAAACAGCGTCGGGCAACCCGATCTCGGCGCCGCAACCGGTGCCGCCACCCTGTTCCGCACCATTGGCGGCTCGCTGGGCGTGTCCCTGTTCGGCACCCTGTTCGCCCAGCAGCTGCCTGCAAGTCTGTCCGGTGCCGGTGGTGGGCGGCTGACCCCGGCGATGCTCGGCGGGCTACCTGCCGCGGTGCGGGACAGCTACCAGCACGCCGTCACCACCGGCATCGATCTGGTGTTCCGGTGGGGGGCGCTGATTGCCCTGCTGGCGGTAGGCGCCGCATGGCTGATCCATGAGGTGCCGCTGCGCGGCTTGCCCGGACAACCACAGCCGTCAGGCGACGACCTGATCCCGCACCAGGCACAGGGCAGTGCACCACGCCGCAAGCCTGCCCACCGCTACGACGGCGGCCGTGACCAGTGGCTTGTCACAGCTGGCGGACACCACCCCGCCCCTGCACCGCCTCGCGCCACCATCCGCTAGCCGTCTGGCCCTCAACTCCGATATGGAGACATATCGGAGTTGAGGGCTGTTCAGCCCGATACCTCTCCATAACGGGCGAGCGGGCGGAGCCGTGGCTTACTGCTGCGGCTGATCCTTCCCCACGGCTTGTCGACTGAGATGATCATTGCACTGGCGAGCATCAACAGGTGCACGATGGCCCCGCCTACCAGCAGCCACCGGGCAGGTGTGGTGGGGGCGGCGCCGGCCTGCTGGATCCAATTCCCGGTCAGCGCAGCACCCGTCACGATCACCGCCAGCGTGATGACCAGCTTGACGACGATCCACCAGTGCCGCAACAGCCCCCACGGCGTGGCGACCGACAGGCCGACACCGGTCACCAGGGTGGCCACCGCGACGATCGGGATCACCGGGCTGGCGATCTGGTCCATCAACTGGTACGGAAAGCGCGGGCTCGTGCCGCCGTCTGTGGTCATCGCGGCAGCAGACAGCACGAGCATCACGACGACGAGCCCGAACCAGCCAATCGAGACCAGGACGTGGACCGCGCGGACGATCGCGCGCGGCCGGGTCGCAAGCCGGGGAGTGAGAGCTGCCATCAGACCTGCCGCCAATCACGCTCGGCTCTGCGGTAGTGCACAACCAGGCTCAGGGCAAGCCAGAACAGCGGCCATACCGGCCAGAACCAGGGTGCGGCGCTGAGCACCCAGCCCGTCACCAGGAGCGCCGCGAGCACGACTACCAGCACGGCGTGCATGCCCAGCCGTCGCCGTGCCCGCCCGCTCAATGGTCGGTCATGGCCCGGGGCCGGATGCGACGGCGGGGGGAGGTCTGCGGTGAGCGGGGTGAGGTCATCGCGAACTCGGGCGGCATAGGCCAGAGCTTGACGTTCGTCGGCCTCCGCGAGGGTCAACCGGCCTTCAGCAGCTGCATCGCGCAGGCGGGCGGCGACGCTTTCACGTTCGGCGTCCGAGACGCGAAGCTTGCCGCTGGCGGTGGAAACAGACGTACTGGTCATGTGCACGAGAGTGACTCGATGCGGCCGCACCACGCGTCGGGCTCGGGTCGGCTGTTCACCTGCCACGGCCGGAGTAGCGGACCGAGTGCGCCTACCACTACCGCGGTACCGCCGCAGCCTCCCTGCAGGCGACGTTCAGCACTGGCGAGGCGGTCTACCGTTTTACCCGTGGATCCATCGCAGCGGCCGGCGTCGTGGGCCGGTGTGCTGCTGACGATGGCGCTACCGCTGGCGCTACCGCTGGCGCTTGGCCTGTTCACCGTGGTCGGCACCACATTCGCCAGCCGAGGGCAGCTTCTCGCCCGGCCGCTGGATGTCCTGGGGTATGCCCTGCTGCTGGTTGGACCCGCCGCGCTGGGGGTACGGCGGATCCAGCCGGTCGCCGGCTTCGCTGTGGCAGCCGCTGCCCTTGCGGCCTACCTGGGTGCCGGCTACCCCTTCGGGCCGGTTTTCCTCGCGCCCGTCCTGGCCCTCTGCTTCGCCATCACGGCTGGTCACCGCCTTGCAGCGTACTCGATCGCGGGCACCTGCTTCGCCGTCATCTTGTTGATCCACATCGCGGCGCGTCCGGGTCAGCCCTTGCCCTTGACTGGAGCAGCCGGAGCTCTGGCCTGGCTCGTGGCGGTGATCGCCGCGTCGGAGGGGTGGCGGGCCCGCCGCGAACGCCTGGCACAAGCACGGGCTGCGCGGGAGGAGACCGAGCGCCGCCGGGGCAGCGAGGAACGGCTGCGGATTGCCCAGGAACTGCACGACGTGCTGGGCCACCACATCTCGCTGATCAACGTGCAAGCCGGGGTGGCGCTGTATTTGATGGACGACGATCCAGAACAAGCACGCACGGCGCTGGCCGCCATCAAGCAATCCAGCCGCGAGTTGCTGCACGAGATGCGGGCGACCCTGGGGGTGTTGCGCGGCGTCGACGAGCATCCCCCGCACCAACCGGTGCCCGGGCTTGCCCGGCTGGACTCTCTCGTCGCCGAGACCAGGGCCGCCGGCTTGCCGGTCACCGTCGAGATCCGTGGGTCCCGGCGGGATCTGCCCGCCAGCGTCGACCTGGCCGCCTACCGGATCGTGCAGGAGGCGTTGACCAACACGCGCAAGCACGCCGGCCCGGCTCGAGCCCGCGTGGTCCTGTGCTATGCCGAGCACGGCCTGACCGTGCAGGTGGACGACGACGGGCGGGGCGCGGGATCGCCAGGCGCCGGCGGTGGTCGGATTGCCGGCGAGGCCGGCGGTGGTCGGATTGCCGGTGAGGCGGGCGGTGGCAACGGCTTGCCGGGGATGCGTGAGCGTGCCCAGGCGCTCGGCGGAACGATCACAGCTGGTCCTCGTCCTGAAGGCGGGTTCGGCGTCCGTGCCTTCCTCCCCACCCATCGCATCGCGGCCCCGGCGGAGGTGCCTGACCGGTGATCGATGTCCTGCTCGCCGACGACCAGGCGTTGGTACGCGCCGGCTTCCGGGCGCTGCTGCGGCCCCAGCCCGACATGCAGGTGGTGGGCGAGGCCGAGGATGGGGCGGCCGCAGTACGGCTTGCCCGGGAGACCCATCCGGACGTGGTCTTGATGGACATCCGGATGCCCGGCCATGACGGGCTGGCCGCGACCCGCGACATCGTCGCTGACCCGCAACTGTCCGGTGTGCGAGTGATCGTGTTGACCACCTTCACCGACGACTCCTACGTCTTTGACGCCGTGCGTTTCGGCGCCAGCGGGTTCCTGGTCAAGGACATCGAGCCAGCTGACCTCATCCATGCCATCCGCGTGGTGCACCGCGGGGATGCCCTGCTGGCGCCTGCGGTGACCCGCACGCTGATCGAGGAATTCGCCGTGCGTGCCAAGCCGGCGCTGGCCGACCGCAAGCTTGCGGCGCTGATGGGGTCGCTGACCGAGCGTGAGCGGGAAATCGTCACCCATGTCGCGGCCGGGCTGTCCAACGACGAGATTGCCGAGCGGCTGTTCGTCAGCCCGGCCACCGCCAAGACCCACGTCAGCCGAGCCATGATCAAACTCGGTGCGCGGGACCGGGCTCAGCTCGTCGTGCTCGCCTACGAAAGCGGCCTGGTCCGCCCGGGCTGGTCCAGCTGAACCCGGCGACCAGTGACTTTGTCGACCTGCCGGATAGTCGCTTATCAGGGATAAGCGGAAAAACGCTCATTGACTCGCGTGGGTTTTGTGGGATTTGGTAAGAAACGCGCTCCAACCCTATTGAGAACACTGCGGGCGCAGGGTGATACCATTTCCGGCCGGCAGGTTCCGCTTAAGAAGGGGTGCGCATAGCATGGGGCAGCGTGTGGTCCGTTTCTCGGACTTGACCAACAATATTATCGAGCATGACGAGGACGTGGTCCGTGTAGTTATCGAGCAGCACCCTGCACTGACGGATGGGCCAGTCGAGATCGAGGTCTCTTGCGATGAGGTTGAACCTATCCGCAAGGGAGCTCTCAGCGTTGTCAGCCTCAAGCTTTATCAAGGTGATGGATCGACGCCGGAAGCTGTGACCATGGAGATTGAATCGTTCAACCAGCTTGCGGGCGAGAGGGACATGGCTGACGTCATCCGCCGAGCGGAGCCCGCCTACCCACCGCGCAAGCAGGCCAGGGCAGTCTCGGTGCCGACCGCCGAGAAGCTCGACTATGCAACGTTGGAGCATGCTGGTAAGCCGCATCGGGGTAAGACCACGGATGCCGAGAAAGAGATCGTTCGAAACCACCTTGACAAGATCAACGAGCGGCTTGCGCGGGACGGCATGCGGACAATCAGCCTGGACGACCCAGAGATGGTGGCGCGTTACGGCCTGGAGAGTCTCGCAAAGGATTCCAGTAGCAGCTACCTCGACAGCTGAGCCGGTGCGGCATCGTCAGCCGCATGATCGTCACCTCGGCGTGGTGCTCACGCGGCTGCGCGGCACCGGTGGTGGGCTCTGCCAGCCCCGGCGTGATAGCTCCTGATTGCGGAGGGACGGGGGTAGGGTGGCGTTATGGCTGTCGAACTCAATCACACGATCGTCGCGGCTCGGGATAAGCGAGTCGCAGCCACATTTCTTAGCGATCTGTTGGGTCTCCCTGCGCCGACGCCCTTTGGTCCGTTCCTTGTGGTGAACGTGGATAACGGGGTGAGCCTCGATTTCATGGATACTTCGGAGAACATCCACCCGCAGCACTATGCCTTCCTCGTCAGCGAGGACGACTTCGACACCATCTTCGGCCGGATTCAGGCGCAGCAGCTTAACTATTGGGCCGATCCGTATCACCAGCAGCCCGGGGAGATCAATACCCGGGATGGTGGCCGCGGGGTCTACTTCGACGACCCCAACGGCCACGTTCTGGAATTGCTTACCCGCCCCTATGGGAGCGGCTCAGACAGCTGACCTTGGCGTGTCGAATGCTCGGCGGCTGGCCCGCGGAGTGTTCGCTGGCAGTCGGTCACCGCATCGTGCAGCAGGCTGCGCAGCCGGGCGTTCTGCTCCTGCCGGGGAAGACCACGCAGATTGCCGATCACTACCTGGAACGCCGAGCCGACCATCACGCCCGCCGGGTTGAGCACCTGCCAGCAGGCCAACCGCGCCCGGGATCCCCGGCGACCGCGGTTGAGCTCGCGGATTCGCTTGCGCGACTTGGCCAGTGCAGCGGCGGCTGCCGGTGGCAGCGGTCGGATTGCCGCGGCAGCCGACAGGCAACTGGCCACCACACTGTGCGTAGTACGCAAGTCTCCGGTACCGGTGCCGATGAGGTCCGGGGCGAGCAGCGCCAGTTCGCTGCGGGTCTTGTCGTCATCGATCCAGTCGTTGATCAGCCGGGCCAAGGTGGCTAGCGCCGGATGGGTGCACCGGGGATGGTCGGTGAAGCCGCACCCGGCGAGAACGGAGACGTATTCCATCACGCATGCCCCGTCTTCCGGCCGGCGATGGCGTCCCCGCTGCAGGATGGGTAGCTGATCCGGTACCCCGCTGGTACCCGTGGTGGAGCGCTGTGTTGTCCACATGGCCTGATCTCCTAACCCGAGCCGTCGACCTACCGTGTGAGGTCCCTCCTCGCTGCGAATACCCACGCCGGGGCCAGCTCAGACGCTACTTATCAGCTGCTGAACCACAACGACGGCGATAAACACCAGCGTCACCGACAGGTCCAAGAGGACTCCGCTATCCGGACCGGTCGCACGACACGGCGTACCGGAGCGAGCACCGGCTCGGTCAGCCGGTAGATCACCCGGTGTGCTGGTCCGAGGACCTCGCCGTAACCGGGGCCAGGTCCTGCGGGGTTGCTCGCCAGATCAACGACGACTCGCCCGATAAGCAACAGCTCGAAAAGCAACAACACCAGGCCGGCCAGCCCCAGCACCATGCCTGCCTACCTCTCCTCATCGTGCCGGCCGTCTTGGTGGGTGCTCACGCCGAGACGATGCCCAGCCGGCCGCCGTTAACCCTCGATGGCCGCCATTACCTCGCCCTGCGGGTCGAGCCCGTTACGTGACTTGATCTTGTAATTGCCCGCCAAGTCGACGTCAATCG
The DNA here is from genome assembly GCA_019241525.1 of Pseudonocardiales bacterium. GTDB lineage: Bacteria > Actinomycetota > Actinomycetes > Mycobacteriales > Pseudonocardiaceae. The sequence goes on along the minus strand of JAFAWY010000118.1, from coordinate 79,078 downwards.
GATGCCAACTACCGATGTGCACGCTGGGCGCTAGGCAAACGGTTTCAACCAGGTGAGGTGCCGGTGACCTTCGGGCAGACATTCGTACTGGTACACGGTGGTGCGCACGGTGCTTGGTGCTTCGAGCGCCTGGCTGATCGCCTCATGCGTGCTGGTCACGTCGCTATCACGCCGAACCTTCCTGGGCGCGCCGGTGACCCGACCCCGATAGCCGACATCACGCTGGACTGTTACGCGGACCGGCTCTGCGCGGTCATCGAGGCGCAAACACGGCCAGTCATTCTTGTCGGGCACAGCAGCGCCGGCGGTGTTATTTCGCGTGCCGCGGAGTTATGCCCCACAGCTGTCAAGAAGCTCGTCTTCATGGCCGCGCTGATGGCGACCGACGGGCAAACCATATTGGAAGTCTTTCAGCGCAGCGAAAGCCCGTTGGGTGCATACACAATTCAAGGGCAAGACGGGTACCTGCGGTATCGGTCGGACGTTCCGCTGAAGGACATTTTGTATACGGACGTCGACGACCATACCGTTTCGCGCAGCCTCGCTATGCTCGCGGCCGAGCCGGTGGCGCCGCTCACCGTGCCGGTGCAGACCACCGCGCAACGGTGGGGCCGGATTCCCCGGGACTACCTGGTATTCACCGACGATCGCGCTCTTTCACCGGCATTTCTCCGCAGATCGTACGGTGCATACCCCGGTCGGCTGACCGAGCTGCCAGGCAGCCACTTCAGGTTCTTGAGCCAACCGGGAGCAGTCGCAAAGGCGCTGGTTGAGGATTACGGGGGCGACGTCGATCTCTCCCCGCCCCGCCCGCCGATCGCCGCTCTGGCGGCAGTCCGCGACGCGCCGCACGTTATCGCCTCCGATGGGAGAGGATCATGATTGCCTCGTTCTACCTCAGCACTGTGACCGGCGAGGAACTGCTGACCGTGCAAGCGCACGACCGGGACCCGTTCGTCACTCTCACTATCCGCGAGCACAGCATTGACCTGACCCGGGACGAGGCCCGCAAGGCCGCCGACGCGCTGCGTGCGTGTGCCCTCACCGATCCCTCGTAAGCCTCAACGCGAGAGTGTCAGTGGTCGCTAGGGCACGGAGTGCCACTCGCGAGCAGCGGCGCGGAACGTCAGCGAGGACGCGGCGAGCGCCGCGACTGCCGCGCTCAGCCCCAGGTAGAGACCCACTGACGCGCCGCTGGTGACCCGGAAAGCGTTACCGAAGGTAAACGAGCCTAGCTGCACATCACCGAGATCACCGATCCTGCCCAGGCCGCCTGCCGCGTCCGGGAACGTCGCCCAGCGCAGCACGATGGTGATGAACGCCAGCGCAGACAGGCCCAGTGTGATCAGTGATCGGGTCGAGGGCCGCCGCAGCCGCCCGCCCACCACCATGCTTGCCAGCACCACGGCAGCCGCTGCGACCAGCAGCAGCACTGAAAACCATGCCCCGAAGCCCGAGCCCCAGGCGTTCACATTGGTTGATTGGGTCAGGCCCAGGATCGGGACGCTGGCGGTCAGGGTGTACCAGGGCAGGAAACTGGAGACGTACGCCAGCAAGCCCGCCGCGACCACGATCCACTCCAGAGCCGTTATCCTCAATGCCTCGGATCCCGCCATGTCCGATCCGCCTCCCTAGGCCGCAGGCATCCTAGGACCTGCCTTCCCTGCCGCCATCATCACGGGGCCTTACGGTGCGTCACCGAGCCCGGCGTGCTCCAGATCGAGCGAGCGCTGGATTCGCCGGCGAGTGTTGTCGCTGATCGTGCCGTCGTGGTACAGGCGGTCGAGCTCGGCGTTTTCCACATCGAGGAGTTCCCGGCGCAGTTGACGGTAGACCGATGCAGTGTACGGAGGTTCCGACCCCTTGTGCTCCTGGATTCTCTCGATGCGGTCCAGCCAGGCGGAGCGCAGCGCGACGATCACGAACTCCGGGGCGGCTTCGGACTCGGCGAGGTGGTCCAGATGTGACAGCCCGGCGTTGGCCAGCTGCAACCGTGCAGTGGCGTCCTCCTGCCGGACGTCGGCGACGTCCACTGCGATGCCCGCTCGCCGGACTAACGGGGCGAGCGTGAACCCCTGCACCACCAGAGTCAGCACGATGACCGCGGTAGTCAGTAACAGCACCAGGTCCCGGTTCGGTAACACGGCCCCCCCGCCGGCACTCAGCGGGATAGACAGCGCAGCAGCCAGCGGCACCACGCCTCGGGTCCCCGCCCACGACACCACGGCCGGCACCCGCCACGATGGTCGTTGCCCTTGGTGTCGGCGCTGCCAGAGCGCCGCCAGCGGGAACACCCACCCCACCCGGACCACCATCAACGTCGCAGCGATGGCCAGTGCCTGCAGTGGCCATCGGGTGTCGATGCCCGCCAGCCCCCGAAACAGCGCGGGTAGTTGCAGGCCGATGAGCCCGAATACCGCACTTTCCAGAAGGAACACCACGGTGTCGAAGACTGCTGACAGCTGCAGCCGCACGCGCGGTGTCGTCATCCGCGTGGCCTGGGTACCGAGGATGATGCTGGCCACGACGACAGCCGTGACCCCTGACGCGTGGATCGACTCGGCCAGCACGTAAGCCGCGTAGGGGGTGACCAGGGCGACCACAGTCTCCAGCACAGGGTCTTCAGTGCGCCGCCGGACCAGGTAGGCGCCGGCGGCGATCACGGCGCCTACCGTGATCCCGCCGCCGGCTAGCACGGCGAATTCGGCGGTGGTGTGACCCCACGAGACGGTGCCGCCGGCAATGGCCACCGAGAGCGCGACCCGGAACAGCAGCAGGCTTGTCGCGTCGTTGAACAAGCTCTCGGCCTGCACCAGTGCCTGCACCCGCGGGGGCAGCGCCAACCGGCGCGCCAATGCTGCCACCGCGACGGGGTCGGTGCTGGCCAGCACGGCGCCCAGCACGAAAGCCATGCCCCCCGGCAGCGGGGTGAGCGCGATCGCGACGGCACTGACAGCCGCGGCAGAGACCAGCACCAGTCCGACGGCCAGCGCGCTGACCGGTCGCCACACCGCTCGAAGGTCACGCCAGGGCAGCTCCTCCCCAGCGGCGTACAGCAATGGCGGCAACACCACCAGGCTCACGATGTCGGGGGTGACGACGATGGTCGGCACGCCCGGCACCGACCCGACGATCACTCCCGCGATGACGAGCAGTGAGGGTGCCGGGACCCGCCAGCGCCGGGCGAATGTGGCCACCACCGTGGCCAGGACGACGAGGAAGAGAACTGTCTCGACAGCGCGCGTCACCGGCACCTCCGGCCCGTCCCACAGTCACCGCCACGACTCATCCGCCATGGTTGTCAGTCATGGCGGCCACTGCCGACCAGGCTTCCCGGCGCACCGTTTTCCACGGTAGTGGCTGGCTGCGGTACTGGTAACCTGCTGCGCCGGTGCGCCGGGAAGCCTGGTCGGCAGTCGGGGGAGGGGCGTGTGGCCAGATACTGGGGAGCGCGCTAGTGAACGATGGCGCCAGCAGGGGTGTCCTTGAGCGCGTCCAGCCGGGTGCCACCCTGGCGACGCGAACTGCCAGCCAGCGTCATGTCAGCTGGGACGCGCTGCGTAGCGGTTTCGTGCTGCTGGTGGTGATCTACCACACGACCGCTGTGGCCCCGATCGTGCACCCTGAGTTGGCGCCGCGTCCGTTCAGCTTTCCCCACCAGGTTGGAGCGAGCCTGCTGCTGGTCGTCTCGGCGTACTTCGCGTCCGCGACGGTCAGACGCCACCACACCGGCCGCTACTGGTGGGGCCGGATAGCCCGGGTGGTGCCGGCCTTCCTGGCTGCGGTGATCCTGACATGGGCGATCACCCGCAATTTCAGTCCGGCCGAGTGGTATACCCCCAGCAAGCGTGACCTGGTGGGCAACTTGCTCTTGCTGGGCAACTGGGCACCGCAGGACTTCCCGTTTCTTGACGGTTCCTACTGGACGTTGCCATTACAGCTGATGGCCTTCACCGTAGCCGCCTTGTTGTGGCGCTCGCGCTGGGGCCATGGCCGCAGGTTGCACAAGGTGCTGTGGGTAGCGGTACTGCTGCCGATAGTTCTGTGGCCAGTGCGGGCAACCGGACCGCCGCAGAGCTACCGGATGATCGTCGACGGGCTGGGTTTTCACCGGGCACACCTGTTTGTCGCCGGTACCGCAATCTGGCTGTGGGCCAATGGGCGGCTAAGGCCACTGCACTTCACGGCCTTGCTCACGACTTGCCTGTTCGGGCATGTCCTGCACACCGCCGCGGTCGGCCCGGATGGCTGGTCCCAGGACTGGAAAGCAACTATCGGAGTTGCCGGTGGAATCGCGCTGGTCTGCCTGGCCGCTCGGGTCCCGGATTGGGGTCGGTGGATACCCGGCTCGCTGCGCGTGGCTGTGCACTGGCTGGCCGGCATCTCCTACGGTCTTTACCTGGTCCATCAGACCATTGGCTTCCTGATCATGCGTCACCTGCAGGATCTGGGTGCGGGTCCGGTTGAGCAAAGTGCCGCCATGCTTACCGCCGGCCTGCTATTGGGCTGGCTGCTCACTCGGTTGATCGAACGGCCCGCGCACCGCGCCTTGATGGCCTTCTACGACCGCCGGCTGGTCAAAGCCGGCGGGTTCAAGCCGTGAACGTCCAGGGCGGGCGGACGAACGCGCAGCGATCGCGGTGCATCAGCTTGGCCGCCCACAGATCCCGGACCAGCTCTGCGGGATGGTGGCAGGCGCGGATGGCATCGATGCCAGCCCCGGTGAGCAATGCCAGTGATCGGTCGACCGAGTGGGCGGCGATCTCGGCCGGTACCTCGGTGAGCTCGTCAAGTCCCAGCGCAGCGGTCACCGCGCTTACCGGGGCGGTCCGGCTGATCACCAGATGGCCGTTCGAGGCGGCCAACGGCACTCCGAACAGGCCGAACTCGGGCCTCCCGCTCGGCCCGCGGCAGCCACCGAGCTGGGTTTGCAGCAGCGTGGCCGCAGACAGCAAGGAGCTGCGTACCCGGCGTCCCCGTCCGTCCCGCTCGCGGCCGAGCAGCCCGGCGAGCGCGCCACTGGCCGCGGCCAGCCCGCCCAGTACGTCGAGTAACGGCATCAGCGACCCGGCGGGCGCCTCGTTGCCGGGGGTGAGGTGGTCAGGCAGGCCGGCGTAGGCCTGCACCATGAAGTCACTACCCGGCGGGTGGGCGCCCCGGACATCGCCCCACCCGGAGGCGTGCGCGTAGACCAGGCGGGGGTTGGCGGCGGCGAGATGATCATGATCGAGACCGAGCTGGGCAGCTTTACCGGGAACCCAGTTGTGCAGGAATACATCGGCATGTGCCGCTGCGTCGATGATGCGGCGCCGGCCTGCCGGGTTCCACAGATCGGCTTGGACGACTCGCTTGCCGCGGTTGAGCGCGAGGAAGTGGGCGGAGCAGCCCCCGGCCATCGGTGGCGTTGCCCGCAGTGGATCTCCACCGGTTGGTTCGATCCGGATCACTTCGGCGCCGAGCTGGCCGAGCAGATGCGCGGCCAGCGGCGCCTGCACCCGCCGCCCCGCCTCGACCACCACGATGCCCGCCAGCGGACCGTTTCCCGCCCGACTCCACCCCGACGGGGAGACATATCGGGCTGAACAGTGGTCGGGTTCTTGGAGCGGGTGGGCTTCGAGGGTCCAGGGTGGGGCGAAGGGTTTGCTACTGGCGAGCTCGTCACGCCGCTCCGCATGCTTGCGTAGCCGCTGCACGGCCACTCCAGCGGCCGCTGCGGCACAGGCCAATTCGGCGAACGGGCGGCCCTCGGTGGCGGCGTGCAACGCGGCAGGCAGCGGGGCCACTGCGGTGACGTAGCGCTGCATGAACGGCCGCCACGCACGGCCGGCGACGGTGTCGGAAACTCCCAAGCTGGTCCACAGTGCGCGCCACGGCTCGGCGTAGAAGGTTTCCAGCTCGAAGGCCACCCCGTCGGCGGAGCGAAACGGCGGTGGGTGGCCCGATCTCAACCGGCCCGGTGGTACATCGAGCTCATCGGCGGTACCTGCGGCGAGGTACGGGGACACCGTCAGCAACGCCGTAGCCGCCATCGACACGGTGATGCCGCGGGTCGGGCAGCCGCGGAGCCTGGCGAGCAAGCCGGCCAGTACGCCTTGCGCCAGCGTGAGCCCGGTGGCCGTGGTGACGTAGTCGACCCCGAGCCGGACGGCGCGGCGCCCACGGCCCCAGCCGTGTACCGCCATCAGCCCGCAGGCCGCTTGCGCCAGCGGCTCATCGAGCAGGGTGCCGCACGGGCCCTGGCGGTCCAGCCGGCACACCAGCGGCCTGCCCCCCAATTCTGTCCCGGTCAGCACCAGGCCATCACCGCAGCGTGCCAACTCGGCGGTTACGCCGGCCCCGGCAAGATGCCCGCACAGGATCCGCTCTGGCACCCAACGTTCCGGTATGAGGTGCGCAGGAGCGCTGCGGCTGTTGCGCCGTGGCCGCGGTGTGGCATGCCTGGCCTTACCTTCCACATCGAGGTGGTCGCGGCCTAACCTCGCGCAGTTCCCCTCACCACTCGTTGTAGCCGTCACTCGCTGACATAGAGACATGTCGGGGTTTCGAGGACACCATTGACCCCGACATGTCTCCATGCCGGGGTCTCGGGAATCGAGAAGGTCGAGACGAGTTACATCACGCCGGCGCGGCGCCAGAGGAATTTCCAGGGGCCGCGGATGAGGCCGAGTTCGGTGAAGAAGTCGACGACCTTGCGCGCCGCCCACTGCTTGGTCTGCCGCCAGTGCGGGTTCGCGGCGGCAGCCGCGACGGCCTCGTCGACGTCCAGGCCGACCGCCGCATAGACCTGCGGGTCGATCAGCCTGGTGGTGGAGAAGTACACGCTCAGGGCGAGGACGAACCGGCTGTAGGCCCGGCCGAGCGGGCCCAGCCGGGGCCACTGGCGCTGGAGCTCTTCGCGGGCGTAACGGATGTGCCGGGCTTCCTCGACGACGTGGATCCACGACACCTTCTGCACGATCGGCTGCAGTGACTCATCGGCCATCTGCTCGCGCTGCAGCGCGTCGAGGATCTCCTCGACGTAGATCGCGCCACCGAAGGTCAGGGTGTTGGTGGAGGTTGTCTTGAGCAACCGGCCGAGATGGTTGACCAGCCAGCCGGGGTTGTAATCCGAGCCGCCGAATTTCTCTGCTGCTCGGGAGAACATCACCGAGTGCCGGCACTCGTCGCCGATCTCGGTATAGGCGTACCGGGCGTGCGCGCTGCCCTTGGGACGGTCGTAGACGTGCCGGATGAGCATCTGCATGAGGATCGTCTCGAACCAGATGCCCATGTTGTAGAAGCTGGCCAGCTCATGCTTGGTCAGCGCGATGCGCTGCTCCTCGCTCGTCCGGTCCCACAGCGCGGTGCCGTAAAGGGAGCTGCGGCGCGGGTCGAGGAAGTAGCGGTCCGGCGCGAGGGGGGCGTCCCAATCGACCTCGACGGCGGGGTCGTAGGAGTGCTTCGCCGAGGTCTTCAGCAGCCGCTGGGCGGTGACTTCACGGTCGGGAATGGGGCTGGCCATCGTGTCGACGGTGCTGGTCACAGACATCTGCGGCCTCCTTGGAACGAGCGGATACTCCAAGGTAACTGACTCGTCAGTCATCAGCAAGGGGAAGCCACTCACCATGGCGAATCCGGTCCAGGCCCAGCCAGCCCACGTCGATCGCTCTGGCCTCCACCTTCGCGCGCGGCACCTCTGGGTGCTCCAGCCACCACGACATCAACCCTTGCAACGCACCCATCAGCAACGGCACGGTCAGCCGCGCTTGCGCAAGTACCTCGTCTTGGGACAGTGGTGGCGCGGCCGGGCCGGGCTCGTAGTAGCTGGCGAGCACCGCCGCGAACACTTCGATGACCTGCTCGCGCAATCGCCGCAGCGACGCGCCGAGCTCGGGATTGTCCAGGTGCCGCGCGACCAGAGCCCACGCCGCCGGCTGCTCGCTGACCAGATCGCACAGCAGCCGTACCACACCACGCCAGGCGCCCAGGGCATCGCCGGCCCGGCTCAGCACGCCGGGTAACCGCCCCATGAAACCTTCCACGACCTGCTGGGTCACCGCGGCGAACAGCTCTTCCTTGCTGGGAAAATGCTGGTACACCAACGCCTTGCTGACCCCGGCCCGGGCCGCGACGTGCTCCATCTGAGTGAGGTAGTAACCACGGCCGCTGAACTCCTGCAGCGCCGCCTCGAGCAGCTCTTCCCGCCGCGCCTCGGACGACAACCGGCGCCGGGACGGTGCTGGAGGACGAACGTGTCGCGGGGACGGCCGGCTCACACCGATCAGTGTGCTCGCTTCCCCGCCGCTGTCGATGCCGCCCCGTCTCGCCCTGTGAACTCGACGCTACCGACATTTTGCGGCTCTAAAATGTCGGTAGCGTCGAGTTCATGACAGGCGATGCCGGGAACGGCGCAGGATGGCGTCGTGGACTTGGGCCGCCATGGTGTCGGGGGTGCGTAGGACGTCCGCGGCGGTGAAGCGCAGGACGGACCAGCCGGCGGCGTCTAGCGCGTTGAGGCGCCGCGCATCCGAGGCTTGCTGCCATGCCTCTAGGTGACCTCGGCCGTCGTACTCCATCGCCAGTTTCAGCTCCGGGTACGCCATGTCCAAGCGAGCGATGAACTCGCCGAATTCGTCGAACACCCGGTATTGGAGCTCCGGACGTGGCAGCCCCCGCAGTACCAGGACCAGGCGAGAACGGGTTTCCATGGGCGACTCAGCCCGCGGATCGGACAGACCTACCACGCCCGGCACCCGACGGCGCCAGCGTGCCCGCGGATGGCGGTCATGAATCTCGAAGACCGCACCCGGAGCGAACCGCCCAACCCTGGCCAGCGCGTCCATCGCCACCACCGACTCCACCGTGGGGAGCCATCGGGCGAGGTCCCACGCGGTGCGCAGCGCAGTCGTGGTCGGCAGATCGCCCACGTCGGTGATCTCGTCGTCGGCGAGCAGGTCACAGTGGACGGTGAGGCCCGGCTGCTCCCGCAAGTCACGACCCGGGATGGTCAGCTCGGCGTTCGCTTCCGCCGGGGCACATCGTGTGCCGAGTAGCTGCGCGGCGGAATAACCCGATAACACACCGTGCCCTGCGGCGAGCAGTGCCGCCGCCTGCGAGCGCGCTGCGAGATCGGCTGGTGCGCTGGCGAGCAGGTAGATGTCGTGGAACAGGCGGCGGTACCGGTGGCCGCGGAGCACCCGCTCTGTAAGCAGGCCATGCTGAACCGCCTCCGACCCGCGAAACGGCACCGCCCCCAAAGCCAGCTCGTCGATCATGGACCACACCCTGCCCGATACCCCTGACATCTCCGGAGGTCGTGAACTCGACAAGACCGACGTGTGGCGGCACCTAAAACGTCGGTGGCGTCGAGTTCACGGCGTCTCCGCCGGTTCGGCGCTACCGGTTAGCCACTGGCACGAGGTCGGCGCGCAGAGCCAGCAGTGCGCGGACCACCAGCGCGGTGACCACACCCTCGAGGACAGCGACCAGCGTGTACACCCCGATCGTGGAGATCGCGACCGTCCGCACCGGCAGCCCGGCGGCACCGCCCAGCGCGTACTCGACGGTGAACAGTCCGGCTGCCGTGAGCACCGAGAGCGCCGCGGCCACCCCGGCGGCCACCGTCATGCTCACCGGCCCGCGCGGCAGCAGCCGGCGCAGCCCGAGTAGCACCGGGTAGCCGACGGCGGCTGGCACCAGGGCCAGGTTCACCACGTTGAGGCCGAGCGTGGACAGCCCGCCATCACCAAAGAACAGGGCTTGGACCACCGTGACCACGGTGATCACCACCGGTCCCAGCCATGGGCCCAGCAGCGTTACCGCCAGCGTGCCGCCCAGCAGGTGGCCCTCGGTGCCCACCGCGATGGGGATGACCGGCGCGCTGAGCACCAGGAACGCTGCGGCACACAGGCCGGCCAAGGGCAGTTGCCGCTCGGTGGCGTCCCGGCCGGCGCGGCGTACACACACCGCAAGGCCCGCGATGGCCACCGCGCCTCCGGCGACAGCGACGGCCGGGGAGACGAAACCATCGGGAATGTGCATGGCCAACTCCTTCGGGATGACGCGTCCCCGGCAGGGCTGAACTGCGCAACGGCCGAAGGTCTGGCTCCGGGCAGGTTTCCGCCCGATCACAGTGGCGCGACCGCGCCGGATTCTCACCGGCTTCCTCGCACCGTTGCGTGTCGCACAGTAGGTGGTGCGTTTGCGCCGCGACAAGTGCCGACGGTTAGCCTGATCTCGACCCCTGATCTTTGACGGGAGGGGATGGGAGACGACCGGAACCACGACCCCGCGGGTCTCTTCGGACCTTCGGGACTATGAGATCCGGGTGGGTGGGATGACCTGCGCGGCCTGCGCGGCGCGGGTGGAACGTAGCCTGAACAAGCTCGCGGGTGTACAGGCAACGGTGAACTACGCCACCGAGCGGGCCCGGGTGCGGTGCCCGGCTGGCACCGATCCCCGGGTGCTGATCGAGCAGGTCCAGCGCGCTGGGTATGCCGCGCAGCGAGTGGACGATGTCCGCGACGCGAGCCATGGGGCGGAGCAGGCCCCCGTCGACGATCGGGTTGCGGACCTGCGCCGGCGGTTGGCGGTGGCGGCCGTGATCGGGGTACCCCTGTGCGACTTGTCGCTGGCCTGGTCACTGTTCCCGGAGCTCCGGTTTGCCGGTTGGCAGTGGGTATGCCTGCTGCTGGCCGCGCCCGTGGTCGGCTGGTGCGCGTGGCCGTTTCACCGGGCGGCGCTCAACGGGTTACGGCACGGCACGGCCTCGATGGACACTCTGGTTTCGGTGGGGGTGCTGGCGTCATCGGTGTGGTCGCTGTGGGTGATGGTGCGCGGAGGTCCGGTCGAGCCGGGCCTGGGTCGCGGATTGTCCGTCCTGGCCGGCGGTGACCATGACCTGTACCTGGACGTCGCGGCGGGGGTGACCACTTTTCTGCTGGCCGGCCGGTATTTCGAGGCACGAGCGAAACGGTCCGCGGGTGCCGCGATGCGCGCCCTGCTGGCGCTGGGCGCCAAGGACGTGGAGGTGCTGCGTGACGGCGGCACCGTCCGTATCCCGGTCAGCGAACTGGTGATCGGGGACCGGTTCTTGGTTCGGCCCGGCGAGAAGGTGGCCACCGACGCGGTCGTCGAGGAAGGACGCTCGGCGCTGGACACCAGCATGGTCACCGGGGAGCCGGTGCCGCGCGAGGTCGACGAGGGCGATGAGGTGGTCGGGGGCACGATCAACGCTGGTGGTCGGCTGGTCTTGCGCGCCACCCGGGTCGGTGCCGACACCCAGCTGGCCCGGATGACCCGGCTGGTCGAACAAGCTCAGGACGGCAAGGCGGCGGTGCAGCGACTCGCCGACCGCGTCGCGGCGGTGTTCGTGCCCGCCGTGTTGGTGCTGGCGGCGGCAACCGTCACCGGGTGGTTGGCCGCCGGGCGACCTGCCGGCGCGGCGATCACCGCCGCGGTGGCCGTGCTCGTGGTGGCCTGCCCGTGCGCGCTGGGGCTGGCCACCCCGACCGCGATCCTGGTGGGCACCGGCCGCGGGGCAGCGCTAGGGATCTTCATCAAGGGTCCGCACGTGCTGGAGTCCACCCGGCACGTCGATACCGTTGTTTTCGACAAGACCGGCACGCTGACCGAAGGGCGAATGCGCCTGGTGCAGGTGCAACCGGTTACCGGTGTGCCCGAAGACGAGCTACTTGCGATGGCGGGGGCCGTCGAGCACGCCTCCGAGCATCCGATCGCTGCGGCCATCACCGCCGCCGCGGTGGAGCGCACCGGCGAGCTGGCGCCCGTGACCGGGTTCGAGTCGCTGCCGGGTTTGGGCGCGCGGGGATCGGTCGGCGGCCGTGCGGTGGTGCTCGGCAGGGCGGAGATGCTGGCCGAATACGGCTACACCGTCCCCGAAGTTCTGCAAAACGAGCGGCGTCAGCTGGAGGACCGCGGCGTGACGGTGGTCCTGGTCGGCTGGGATGGCGTCGCTCGGGGGTTGCTCGCCGTCGCCGACGAGGTACGCGCCAGCGGGCGTGCCGCGGTGACCGCGCTGCGCCGGCTCGGCCTGCGGCCGATCCTGGTGACTGGAGACAACGCCCGCACCACCGCCGCGGTCGCCGCGGAGGTGGGCATCGACACCGTGGTCGCCGAGGCGCTGCCGGAAGACAAAGTTGAGGTGGTGCGTCGGTTACAGCGCGAGGGTCACAGCGTCGCGGTTGTCGGAGACGGGATCAACGACGCAGCTGCATTGGCCGCGGCCGACCTGGGCATGGCGATAGGGCGCGGCACCGACGCGGCCATCGAGGCCGCCGACATCGTGCTGGGCCGCGAGCACCTGCTCGTCGTCGCCGACGCGGTCGAGCTGGCCCGGCGAACCCATCGCACCATCCGGTGGAATCTGGTGTGGGCGTTCGGCTACAACGTCGCTGCGCTGCCCCTGGCGATGGCGGGACTGGTCAACCCGCTGATCGCCGGTGCGGCGATGGCGTTGTCGTCGGTGTTCGTGGTCTCCCACAGCCTGCGGCTGCGGCAGTTCTGCCCGAGCAGCCCGTCATGACCAGTGCCCGCGCGTGCCGCCAGGCATGGTTCGCCGTGGCCGCTGGGCTGGTGGGAGTGGCCGCGTTAACCGGGGGTTTGCTGGCCAGGTTCGCGCCGAGCGTCGGGACGCTTTACGGGCTGCGCGACCTCGGTGCGGTGGTCGATGCCGGGCTGCCGGCCGCCCGGGTAGTCGCGCTGGCCGCTGCGGCGGCGAGCGTGGGCAACCTGCTGCTGGCTGCGGTGCTGTGCCCTGGTGATCCGCACGGCACGGTGTCCCCGCGCGGCTACGCCGGGCTGCGGATGGCCCGAGGCTGGGCCGCCCTGCAAGCGGTCGCCTGCGCTGCGGTGGCGGTGCTCATCGCCGCGGAAAACGCCGCCATCCCGCCAGGGCGGCTGCTGAGCCGGCCGATCGCGCTGTTGTCCGGTGTCGGCAGCGTCGAGGCGGCATCCGGGTGGGCGATCACCACGGTCATCGCGGCCGTGGTGGCCCTGGCCGCGGGGTGGGCACTGTCCTGGCGCAGTGCAGTGGGCTTGCTGGTGCTGGCGGTCGTCGGGCTGCTTCCGATCACCTTGACCACGGCCACCAACGCCGAGCAGTCCCACGATTGGGCCGGCGATGCGCTGACCTTGCACGTCGTGGGCGCCGTGGTGTGGCTGGGTAGCGCGCTGGCGGTCGTCGTGGAGCTGACCCGCGCGCAGGCACCGGCAGAGCCGATGCTGCGCCGCCATGGCGTGATCGCGACGTGGTCGCTGCTGGTGGTCGGCGGTTATGGGGTGGTGGCCGCCGCATTGGCGATCAGCCCGGCGTATGTGCTGCGCGGCGGCTACGGATTGCTGGTGCTGGCCAGCGCAATCCTGCTGGCTGCCCTGGCCGTCGGAGGCTGGTGGGCACGGCGGGTGGCCCGCACCCGGCCCGGGCGTGCCGCGGCGCTGTGGCTGGCCGGGGCGGAATTGGGCCTGCTCGCCGCTGCTGCTGCGGTGGGCACGGCATTGACCCGGCTGTTTCCCCCGGCCCAGGGCGGCTACCAGCCCAGCCGCCTGGTGTACCTGCTGGGTTATGAACTGCCGCCGCATCTCACCGTGGCGGACCTGGCGCTACGGTGGCGACTGGATCTGATCTTCGGGCCACTGGCGATGCTCGCGGCCGTGGCCTACCTGCTCGCCGTGCGCCGGCTACGGCGAGATGGGCGGTCATGGCCCGCGACCTGGACTGCCTGCTGGCTCGGCGGGTGCGCCGTTTTGCTGGTGACCACGTCCTCGGGTTTGGCCAGCTATGGGCACGCGGTGTTCAGCGTGCACATGGTCACTCACATGCTGCTCGCCACGCTGGTGCCGGTGCTGCTGGTGCTCGGACACGGCGTCTCGCTGACCCTGGAGGCGACCCGCGGAGGACTGCGCATCCGGCTGCTCAGCCTGCTGAGCACACCTGCCGTGCGATTCGCCCGGCACCCCGCGGTGGCGTGGACAGCGGTGGCGGTCACGCTGTTCGGCCTCTACCCGACGGGGTTGTTCGGGGCGATCGTGCTGGAGCACTGGGCCCATCTCGCCATGGACGTGGCCTTCCTCGGCACCGGCCTGGCGCTGTTCTGGTCCGTTCTGGGACACAGCGTGGGCGAACGTGGCCTGCCCGCGATCGGGCGCATCGTGATGGTGTTTGCCGTGATGGCGCTGCACGCCGGGTTCTCCGCGTGGTTGCTCAGCCAGGCAACACCTGTCGCAGCGCAGTTCTACAGCGCCCTGCAGCTGCCTTTCCTCACCGATCTGCTCGCCGACCAGCGGCGGGGGGCGGTGCTGGGCTGGGCGCTGGGGGAAGTGGCGGTCATGGCCGCCGTACTTGTCTTGGTCGTGCGGTGGACTCGCGCCGACCGGGCGGAATCCGGCGGTGTCACCGTGACATGGCGGGACCCGCGGTTGGCCGGTGACGATGTGACCTACCCCGTCCTTGACCGGCTGTGAATGCGCGACGCCTGCTACTGCAGCGTGACGACCTTGTGCATCCCCATAACAGCATGGGGCATTCCCGTCTGGTCATCTGGAATGAAGCATTCCAGAACGTATGTTCCGGCGGGCAGGGTATAGGTGATGTCAGCGTGCCCGCCGGGTGACAGCACGCCCATTTCGATGGACGGGCCATCCAGCGCGAACGGTGGTTCCCCCTGGTCATTGGACTGGAAGAAGTGCTGGATGTCGTCGTCGGTGGTGCCGGGCTTCACCGGCGAGACGCTCATGAAGTGGAGGGTGTCACTGGTATTTCTGACCGTGATCGTGCCCGATGCGGGCAGGACGTCGGAGCTGTCAAAGCGATCGTCGGAAGTCAGTTTGACAATGGGATGGCGGCCAACCAGACCGTAGGGCGTGCGCGTCCCTGGCAGCGAGAATGCTCCGGGCAGCGAGAACGCGCCTGGCACCGGAAACAGCGCGCCAGGGTTGCGGATGGTGGGGTAGCCCGGGAACAGGGAGTGTAGTAGCGCGAACGGCAGTAGACCGCGGAACAACGAGCTGATGCCGGGCGGGAGGACGTTTGTCGGGGTTCCGCCCGGTCCACTGACCTGCAATGTCGTCAACGTTGGCGCCGCACCGGCGAAGACCGGGTTGAGGTCGAACAGGTAGTAGTTGCCGGCCGCGAGCTGTTCGGTGACCATGACCGGAGTGCCCTTACCCACTCCGGCGAGCCCGAATATCCGGGCGTCGTCGACGAGCTCACGCGTGCCCTGCGCGGCTGTGTGTGGGTCCTCAGAGAATACGTCACGGAGATCTGCGAGGACGTTATCGACGGATTTACCCGGTGCGGGGCTGAACATTGCAATATCGCTGCCCTGCTCATTCGTGGTATCAACCAGGAATGTGACAATTCCACCGCGTACCTGCCCGTGCGTGATAGTCAGGCCTTGGGCGCTACCGTGTACCGCTACGGTACTGCCAAGTGGTGCAGCGGAAGCTGAACCGCCGGTCGCCACCAGTCCTACCGTGGCCAATACGGCAGCGGCCAACGCCGGTAACACCCGGGCTTTCCACATGACATCCTCCCCGCAGGCAGCTTCCTTCGAGGGAACTGCAACCCGGCGCGTCGCGCCGAATAGGATGCCATGAATGTCGCACTAGGCGCGGAGCGCGTTACCGGAAACGCCAACAATCTGCGCAGGGGTGAACAAGGAGCTGTCAATTGGAATTTCTCGTAAACAACGGGTTTCTGTTCCTCGGGGGCATGTGAAAATGTATTTCATTTGTGGCTGCAGTGTTTCGGATACCTATTTGGTATGGGTTACCATCGACCGTTTGTTAGGGGCCGGCAGTGCGACGGCCGCGCGCTCCGGGCGCGTTCATCGCGCGTACCAGATCTTCCCGCGCTCGGGCCACCCGGGATCTGATGGTGCCGACCGGGCAACCGCACACCTCGGCGGCAGCGGTGTAATCAAGGCCCAGGATCTGAGTAAGCACAAAAGCGTCACGGCGGTCGTCTTCTAACGCCGCAACCAATTCCCGGAGCAGGATGCCTTCATCGAAGCCGGACCGTCGCTGCGCCGGGCTGGCGGCCACGACGGCGTCCCAGTCCTCAACGGTAGTGGTGCGTGGCCGTGCCGAGTTACGGCGGATCTGATCAGCGGCAACCCGCCGGGCGATAGCCAACAGCCAGGTGCGCGCCGAGGAACGGCCGGCGAAGCTCGGTAGCGCGCGCAGCGCGCGCAGATAGGTCTCCTGAGTGAGGTCTTCTGCCTCGTCACGCGCACACAGATGGCTCAAGAAACGGTACACATCACGTTGGGTAAACCGGATAAACGTGGCCAGCGCCTCGCGGTCACCAGCACCGGCCGCTAATGCGAGCTTGGTGGTGGGTGCATCATCATTTCGGGGGTCACCCATGCGGGAAGGGTAACTAATAGTTTCTGGGAACCCCAGCTTTGCGGTGCACGACCATTGTCACGTGAACTGCACACAGTGTAGGGAGGCTCTCTCTGCGCGGCTCGACGGCGAGGACAGCGAGGCCGAACGTGACGTGGTCGACGTGCACCTGGTTGCGTGCCCTGCCTGCCAAGCCTTCGCCGACGCCGCGGCTCGCGTCACCCGGCTCGCCCGCACCACGGTGGCCAGCCACGAGCCTGACGTCGTGGCCGCGGTCCTCGCGGCTGCACCCCGATCCCGCCGCCCGCAGTTGATCGCCGCAGCGCGGGTGTTGCTCGGTCTGGTTGGTCTGGCGCAAGCCGAGCTGGCCCTGGTGGACATGATCGGTGCGCACAACAGTGGCCATGGTGGCGTTATGCTGCAGGGTGCCTCGCTAGCCCACTTCGCGCACGAGAGCGCCGCGTGGAATCTGGCGCTCGGGGTGGGCTTTCTCTGGATCGCCTATCGGTCATCGCGGCCCTCTGGGATGGTCCCCACCCTGGCGACGTTCGTCACGGTGCTCACCGTCCTGGTGGTGATGGACGCGATGGTCGGCGGCGTGGATGTGCCGAGATTGCTCGGGCACGGGCTCGTGGTGCTCGGTCTTGGCTTGGTGATGGTGCTGGACCGGCTACCTGGACCTGCCGGGGGCACGGTGCCTGGGATGCCCAGCTGGCGCCAGCGTCGCTCGCGTCGCGCTCAATCTGCCGCTGACGGCGCCCCCGACATCCCGTCCTCACCCCCTGACCTGCGGCCCACTGCTCAGTACCGGCGTACCGCCTGATCTGGCCTGTCGTTACCGCTGAATCCCCTAAACGCCATGAGACATCACGGTGATATGTCTCCATGCCGGATTGATGGCAGAGCGGCGCGTTAGGCTCGCGGTAGCAGGGGCATCGCTGGAGGGGGGAGCACTGGACATCCCACCGCTGACCTGGCACACCGCGCTGACGATGTGGACGTCGGCCCCGATCGTCGACGTGCTGGCGGCGATCGCCGTGGTCGGCTACCTCACCGCGGTGGCGCGCCGGGCACGGGCGGACAAGCTCCCCTGGCCGCTGTACGCGACAGCATCATGGCTGATCGGCGTGGCCGTGCTCTTGGTGTCCATGCACAGCAGCATCGAGATATACGGGCATACCCTGCTGTGGATCCACATGATCCAACATCTCCTGCTGATCATGGTAGTGCCGGTGTTACTGATATGGGGCCAGCCGGTTCGCTTGATCTGGGATGCAGCGCCGGGTAGCCGGCTGGTGCGATGGCTGACCTTTCCCCTGTTCACGATCGGCTTCTACACGGCAGTCCTGGTGATCACGCACCTGACGAATTTCCCCGAGGCGATGGCCACCCAGCACGGGGCGCACCAGCTCGAGCAGGTCCTGTACCTGGTCAGCGGTTACCTGCTGTTCTGGCCATTGGTCGGCGGGGAGGCCAGCCCATGGCCTGTCCCACATATCGTCCGGTTCGGCCTGCTCGCCCTGGCCATGGGAGCGGACACACTGGTAGGCGTGGCGCTGATGCTGACCGGACACCCGCTGGCGCCGAGCACCGCGATGATGCGTCCGGGCTGGGGACCAACCCTCCTGGAGGATCAGAACTGGGCCGGCGGGATCATGTGGGTGGGCGGCGACGGGCTGATGATGATCCTCATGCTCATCGTCGTCGCCCAGTGGAGCGCCGCCGGCTCCCGGGCCCGGCTCGGCGACTGGCTGGAATCGGCGCGCCGCCAGTCACTGGCCACGATCGGATCCGGTACAGATCACGAAACTGTCGGCGCCAGCAGGGACGTCGACGACGACGAACAGGCGCGGGCGGCGTACAACCGGATGCTGGCCGAACTCAACCGGCGCCCGCCGTCCAGCCGCAACGGCTGATGTCAGGACGGCGATGCGATACCGGCCGCTAGGAACCAGCGGGTTGCGGGTGGCGCAACTGTTCCTGGGCGCGATGACCTTCGGCGAGCCCGATGGCGCCGGTGCGCCGGTGGAGGAGTGCGCCCGGATGCTCGACGTCTACGCCGACGCCGGCGGCAACGTCATCGACACGGCGGTGAACTACGGGGGCGGTGCGAGCGAGGAAATCCTCGGCCAGCTTCTCGCTGGACGCCGGGACCGGTTCGTGCTGGCCACCAAGTACACCATCACCCGCGAGGGGACCGATCCCAACGCCGCCGGTAGTCACCGCAAGAACCTGCGGCACTCGCTGGAGACCAGCCTGCGCCGGCTGCGTACCGATTACATCGACGTCTACTGGGTGCACCTCTGGGACCAGCACACCCCCATCGAGGAGACCATGCAGGCGCTGGACGACCAGGTCCGCGCCGGCAAGATCCTCTACATCGGGATCTCCAACGCACCAGCCTGGGTGGTGTCCCGCGCGAACACCCTCACCGAGCTGCGGGGATGGAGCTCGTTCGTCGGGCTGCAGGTGCCGTACAGCCTGCTGGTGCGCGACATCGAGCGGGAACTGCTACCGATGGCCGCGGCGTCCGGCCTCAGCGTCGCCGCCTGGGGGCCGCTGGCCGGTGGTGTGCTGTCCGGCAAGTTCACCTCCGGCGCACCGCCCGCCGGACCGACCCGGATCGCTGCCGAGACGATCGGGGATCGGGAACGCGCAGTGTCGACCCTGGTCAGCGAGGTCGCCACCGAACTCGGCGCCAGCCCGGCCCAGGTCGCCATTGCCTGGATCCTTACCCGGGCTCCTGCGTTGCATCCGATCGTCGGGGCACGCCGGCTTGACCAGCTCGTCGACAACCTCGGCGCACTAGCCGTCGAGCTGCCGGCGGCGCTGCGTGACCGGCTGGATCGGGACACCGCCATCGACCTGGGCTACCCGACGGCATTTCTTGCGGACACCGCATCCTGGGTGTACGGCGAGGCCGGCAGGCAGGTGATAGGCCGCACCGCTTCCGCTCCGTGAGGAGTTACGCTGCCGGGGTGATTGGTCTGCAGTACAGCATGGCACCCCGGTGTCCGTGCTGCGATCACCGGGCCATCCTGACGGTGACGGCGGCCAACTGCCTGGTTGCGGCATCTGGTCGCCGGCTACAACGTTTCCGGTGCCCGTACGAGCGCGGCTGGCACGTGCGGCATCCGGCGGTCGAAGGCGGGGACACCACCCACCGCCGCAAGAAGCGTTAAGAGCCCTTCCCGCCACCCGCGTGCCGGTAGTCCACGATGCTGTAGAGATCCAGCCGGTCCAGATGGTGGGTGCTGCGAACCTGCCGCACGGTGCCGCTTCGCGAACGCATGACCAGCGACTCGGTGATGGCCCGGTTACGCCCGTAGCGCACGCCATGCAGTAACTCACCGTCGGTGATGCCGGTCATCACGAAGAACGAGTCGTTGCCCTTGACAAGATCGTTTTCCGTGAGCACCGCTTCGAGATCGAGCTGCGCTTCGTCAGCGCGCCGTCTCTCCTCGTCGCTACGGGGATGCAGGCGCCCCTGCAGCACGCCACCGAGACATTGGATCGCGCAGGCGGTGATCACGCCTTCCGGGGTGCCGCCGATGCCCAGCATGAGGTCGACTCCCGAGTCGATGGTTGCCGCCTGCACTGCGGCAGCGACGTCACCATCGGTGATGAACTTGATCCGCGCCCCCGTCTTGATCACCCGTTGAGCAAGCTCGTCATGTCGGGGCCGGTCCAGCATGCAGACCGTGATGTCCTCAGGCGTGCAATCCCGCACCCGGGTCAGAGCGGTGATGTTGTCCTCCGGGGACTGCCGGATGTCGACCACGCCAACCGCGTCGGACGCGGCGACCAGCTTGTCCATGTAGAACACAGCCGACGGGTCGTACATGGCGCCCCGCGGTGCAACCGCCAACACCGACACCGCGTTGCCCATGCCCTTGGATGTCAGCGTGGTGCCATCGATCGGATCGACGGCCACATCGCACGGCGTCCCGGTGCCGGCGCCGACCCGTTCGCCGTTGTACAGCATGGGCGCGTCGTCCTTCTCACCCTCACCGATGACGACGACGCCATCCATCGTGACGGTACCCATCATGGCCCGCATCGCCGCCACCGCGGCGGCGTCGGCGCCGTCCTTGTCGCGCCGGCCGACCCACCGGCCCGCCGCCATCGCGGCAGCCTCGGTCACGCGCAGGAGATCCAGCGCGAGGTTACGGTCGGGCGCAGGCCGGACAGCAGGGGCCTTCTCTGAGGACACGCTCGCAGTTGCCATAAAGGCACGATAGGAGTGGTGAAGTGCGAGCACCTCCCTCCACGGGAGGATCGAGTGGGGGATCACCCGATCCAGCTCGTCGTGATGGGTGTGACCGGTTGCGGGAAGAGCACCGTCGCCTCCCTGATCGCCAGCCGTACCGGATGGGCATTCGCCGAAGGTGATGACTTCCACCCTTCGGCCAGCATTGCCCGGATGGCTGCCGGATACCCCCTCGATGACCGGTTGCGCGCGCCCTGGCTGGCGGCGATCGCCTCCTGGCTGGGCCAGCGGGCCGCCCGGGGTGAATCTGCCGTGGTGAGTTGCTCGGCGCTGCGGCGTGCTTACCGGGATGTGTTGCGCAGCGCGGGTCCGGGTGTTCGCATGGTGCACCTGGCTGGACCGTACGAGGTGGTTGCCAAGCGTCTCGCCGTGCGACGTGGTCATTTCATGTCCCCGCAGCTGCTGGCTTCCCAGTACGCCGCCTTGGAGCCGTTAGCCCCGGACGAACTGGGCATCACCCTGGATCTTGCACTGTCTCCCGCCGACCTGACCGACGCCATCCTCCGCGCCTACGGCCCGCATTGAGCACGCTGAAAGGGCGGGTCATCCGGAGCGGGAAGTAAGACAAGATGTGGGGATGGTGGGGGAGATTCGTGCGGTGTTGCTGGTCCTGGCCAAGGCGCCGGTGCCGGGGGAAGTCAAGACCCGGCTGTGCCCGCCCGCCACTCCCGACCAGGCGGCCCGGATTGCCGCGGCGGCCTTCCTGGACACCCTGGATGCCGTGCTCGCGGTGCCGGACGTGACGCCGGTGGTGGCGCTCACCGGTGACCTTTCCCGGGCGGTCGGTGGCGACGCACTGAGCGCGCGGCTTCGTGCCACCACGGTCGTGCCGCAGCGTGGGACGACGCTGGGGCAGCGGATCGCCGCTGCCCACGTCGATGCCGCCGCGGTCGCCGGGCCGTGCCCGGTGTTGCAGATCGGGATGGACACCCCGCAAGCCGACGCGGGACTGCTCAGCCACTGCCTTGACCTGCTCGACGGTGCTGATGCCGCGCTGGGAATGGCCTCCGATGGTGGCTGGTGGGTGCTGGGCGTACAGCGCTCTGAGCTGGCCGAGCTGATCGCCGGCATCCCCACGTCGCGCTCGGACACCGGGCTGCGGACACTGGCTGCGCTGCAAACCGCTGGATGCCAGGTGGTGCAGTTGCCCGAGTTATCGGACGTCGACACCTGGGAGGACGCCGTCGCGGTGGCCCGGGGCGTGCCCGGTGGCCGGTTTGCCGCCGCGGTCACGGCCGGTTTGGTCGCGCCGGACGCCCACTGCCGATTGCTCGGCGACTAGCGTGAGAGCGTGACCGTGCTGGGTCGGTGGGTCCGTTGGGTGGCTGAGAATCCCCCGCCGGGCCCGTTCCGGGCGCGGTTCTGGCGTAGCCCGTTGCGCGGCCCGTGGTTGACCTCGGTGCTGAGCGTGGCGTTGTTGCCAGGCATCACGCTGATGTTCCTCACCGGCCTGGCCTCGTACGCCGCTTACGATCCGAACCTCGCGCGCGGCAACGACACCACACCGGATAAGGGGTTGCTCGGGTCGTGGCTGCCGACGTGGCCGGCTGGGCCGTGGTGGCTGTACTGGGTGACCCAGGGCGTGCACGTCACCCTGGGCTTGGTGCTCATCCCGATCGTGCTGGCCAAGCTGTGGTCGGTGTTGCCCAAGCTGTTCGAGTGGCCGCCGGCGCGCTCGCTGACCCACCTGCTGGACCGCGCGTCGCTGCTGTTGCTGGTTGGTGGTGCGGTTTTCGAGCTGGTCACCGGCGTGATGAACATCCAGTACTACTACGCCTGGCCGGTCGTGTTCTACCAGGCGCACTACTACGGGGCTTGGGTATTCATCGCCGCGTTCGTGGTGCACGTGGCATTCCGGGTAGGCCGCCTGGTCACCGCGTTACGGTCCCGGAGCTTGATCCGGGAGCTGCGGACCCCGCTGTCGGCCACCCGCCCGGAACCTCCCGATCCCGATCATCTGGTGTCACCGGATCCGGCCCCACCCACCATTTCCCGGCGCGGTGCGCTGGGCATGGTGGCGCTCAGCTCGCTGGCTCTGTTGGGGCTCACCGTGGGTCAGACCATCGGTGGGAGGGCACGGTCGACGGCCCTGCTCGCCCCGCGCGGCCGGGAGCTCGGCATGGGCCCCAATGACTTCCAGGTGAACAAGACCGCTGCGATGGCCGGCATCGTCCCTGTCGATGACTCGTGGCGGCTGCAGCTGCGCGGCGCGGTGTCGAGATCGTTGTCGCGTGCGGAGTTGCTTGCGCTGCCGCAGCACACCGCCCGGCTGCCGATCGCCTGTGTGGAGGGCTGGTCGACCGGCATCCAGACCTGGACCGGGGTACCCCTGGCCGACCTGGCTGATCTCGTCGGCGCGGCGCGCACCGACCGGTTGTTCGTCGAATCACTCCAGCGCGGTGGTTTCAGCACGGCCACCCTGTCACCTGGGCAGGTGCGCACCCCCGATGCGCTGCTCGCGCTGCAGGTCAACGGCGCTGACTTATCCCTCGATCATGGCTTCCCAGCCCGGATCGTGGTGCCGGCCCTGCCTGGGGTTCACAACATCAAGTGGGTCACCCGCCTGACCTTCTCGGTCGGCTGAGCCCCATGACCCGGCGCGAATCCCTCCAGACAGTCGCCTTGCTGGCCAGCTTCATCGTGGCCGGCTACGCCGCGGTCCGGTTGCTGGCCGGCGATCCGGTCGGCGTCGGTGCCTGGTTTGTCGGCAGTGCCATCGGCCATGACCTGGTGCTGTTCCCACTATATGCCGGCTTGGACGCGCTGCTGGTTCTGCTGCTGCGCCGCCATCCCGCGTGGGCCGCCGTCGGCGGCGTGCCGTGGATGAACTACCTGCGGGTACCGGTGGTGGTGTCCGGACTGCTGCTGTTGGTGTGGTCCCCGCTGATCCTGCGCTTACCCACGGAATTCCGCGCCGCCTCCGGGCTACCGGATCAACCGTTCCTACCCCACTGGCTGGCCGTGACCGCAGCACTGTTCGTGCTCTCCGCAGCCATCTTGCTTGCGCGCATCACCACGAAGCGGCGCTGAGCCGGTGCAGTGATCCCGAGATGGAGATGTCGGGATAAACGACCCTTTTACTCCTAGATATCTCCTATCGGGGGTGGGTGGACCGGCTATGTAGAGTTAAGATTATGGCGGGTTTGCGGATGACCGTGGGTGTTCTTGCGGTGCTGGGGGCGCTGCTAGAGCGGCCTGACGCCGAGCTGTACGGGTTGGAGATCGTGCGCGCGAGCGGGCTTGAGCCGGGAACTATCTACCCAATCCTGCAACGGTTGCGCGCCGCCGGATGGGTTAGCGACCGATGGGAGGACCCCGAACCGGCGCGTGACGAGGGTAGGCCGCCGCGCCGTTACTACCGTCTGACCACGGAAGGCCGGGCTCGCGCCGTTCACGCCCTGCAACGCGGTCGGGATCGCAGCGGTCTGAGCCGATTGCTCGCGCCTCCCAGCCCATCAGCAGTTACCACGACCGAGGGAGGGCCGGCATGAGCGGCCAGCGAGCAGTCGTCGACAGGGACGGCAGCACGGCGCTCGACAGCCGTCGCCGCGCGCCTCTTACCGCAGGTCCCGCCGCTGGCCCCAGCTCGCTGGGATGGGTCCCCGGCTTGCTGCCCCGTGAGGAAGGCATGGCGTGGTGGGCAGAGATGACCTCGTGCCTTGCGGAGACCACAGATGCCGGTGAACGGCGCCGTTACCTGCGCAGCTACCGCAGATCGGTGCCGCAGCTGATCTGGACCAGCTGGACGTCCCAGGTGCGCCAGGCGCAGCAGGCGACAGCAGCTGTTAACACCAGGACCATCTCAGCAGGGCTGGATATGCCGGATATGTCCAGGGTGACTCCGGAGGACAAGTTCGGGATCAAGTTGCGGGCCAGCAGCGCACCGACAACACCCGAGCAGAGATATTCGCTGGTCGCGGGCAGCATCTACCTCGTGGGGGGAATCCTCGGATTTTTCGTCACAGGTTTCAACAACGTCACTGAGATGACCAATCACGCACTGTTCGGCATCTTCATGGTGAACCCGTTCCACAACGTCGTGCACCTCGCTCTGGGGGTGTTCTGGCTGCTGGCGGCATTCGCGCTCACCCCGGCGGGCACTGAGGGGATGAACGTTGCCATCGGCACCACGTTCCTGCTCGCCACCGTGTTGGGCTGGCTGGGGTTGTTCTCCGTGCTGTCCATCCCCAGCGGGGCATCAGCAGACAATGTCGTGCACCTGATCACCGCGGCGGCGACCTTTGTCCTTGGTTGTGGCTTGTTCAGGGCGGCGACCGGGCAACCTGCTGCCGCTTAGTCACCAGATCACCACCGACACGGCCTTCATATCGATGCGATCGATGCTGACGGTGGGCCCTGGGCCGGTAGCGTGAGCCGGTGGCTGATCGGGTCTACCGCTGCGTGGCACATGTCGTGACGGCCCTGTTCCGGGCACTGGACCTGCGTTTCGACATTGCGGGACAGGAGCACATCCCGGCGACAGGTGGTGGGGTGGTGGTGATCAACCACACCGGTTTTCTGGATTTCGCGCTGGCTGGTATCCCGTTCTGGCAAGAGCACAGGCGGTTGGTGCGTTTCATGGCCAAGCAAGAGGTGTTCCGGCACCGGGTGGCTGGACCGTTGATGCGCGCCATGCACCACATCCCGGTTGATCGCGCCGCCGGAGCTTCCGCCTTCCGGAACGCGGTGGCGGCGCTTCGTGCAGGGGAACTGGTGGGGATCTTCCCGGAAGCAACGATCAGCCGGAGCTTCTGCCTCAAAGACTTCAAGTCCGGCGCAAATCGGATAGCACTGATGGCGCGCGTCCCGGTGATTCCCGTGACGCTCTGGGGCAGCCAGCGGGTGTGGACAAAAGACCGCCGGCCCAGTATCTCTGCTGCCCGGCATATCCCGATCAGCATCACCATTGGTCCACCGCTGCAGCCTGGCCGCGGCGCGGCCGCTGATGCCCAACTCGTCGAGGTGATGAACGGCTTGCTCGATGCCACACGCGCGCGCTATCCGGTGCCGGACGATCCCAATCCCTGGTGGATGCCGGCGCACCTGGGCGGGACGGCTCCTACGCCGGCCCAGGCCGCTGAACTGGATGCGCAGGAGCAGCTGGAACGTGCCTGGCGTCGTGCGACCCGCAGTTAGGGCTGCTACTACCGAGCTGTGTCAGGGTTGCTCCAGGGCGCGCGCCTGCGCGCGTCGCTGCTCGAACCGGCTGGCCTGGCGATCGAGCTGGACGAGGAACTCGGCCAACTCGGCGCGGGCCTTCTCACCTTCAGCGTCGAGGTTCTCCAGATCGAACACCGCCCAGTGGCGCAGCAGCGGCAAGATGACTTCATCGTGATGGATACGTAGGTCATAAATGCCGGCCTTGGCGATCTGCGCGGCTTTCCGGGCGAAACCGGGGATGACGATGCCCGGCATGGCGAACCCGACCACCTCGTCGGTGATCGCGCGCAGGGCGGCTCCCGGGCAGATTTCCAGCGCAGCCTTGACCAGGTTGCGGTAGAAGACCATGTGCAGGTTCTCGTCGGTGGACACCCGCAGCAGGAGCCGTTCGGCGATCGGGTCTCCGGCATGGCGTCCGGTGTTGCGATGCGAGATGCGAGTGGCAAGCTCCTGGAAAGAGACGTAGGCCAGGACGCGTAGCAGCGGCGCTTCCTGAGTGTCGTAGCCAGTCTGCATGACCTGCATCCGGGCCCGTTCCAGCTCCTCCGGATCCACCCCGCGAGTCACCAGCAGGTAGTCACGGATGCAGTACGCATGCCGGCCCTCCTCGGCGGTCCACCGGTGCACCCAGGTACCCCAGGCGCCGTGGCGGCCGAACGTGCGCCCGATCTCGCGGTGGTAGCTGGGCAGGTTGTCCTCGGTGAGGAGGTTGACCTCCAGCGCGGTACGGGCAATCGGGGACAGCCGGGACTGCTCGGGATCCCAAGGCGCACCGCCAAGATCGGCGTAGTCGCGGCCGAGACTCCACGGGACGTACTCGTGTGGCATCCATTCCTTGGCAGCAGCCAGATGCCGATCAAGATTCTCGGTGACCACCGGCTCGAGGGCGTAGAGGAGTCGGGTGGTGTCCGAGGTCTGTGACGTCACTGTCATGGCGGGCCTCAAAATGGGTAGGGCAGGCGTACCTACCCCACCGTAGCGTTCGGTGGGCCCAATCGGGTTGTGGTTCCGCCTGCTCAGGGAATGCTTGCCAGCAGCGGCCTGCCTGCCGGGTTGATCTTTACCGGACGGGCACCAGCTTCCGGATGCTGTCGCGCCGACCCCACGAGATTCCCGCACTGAGGATGAAGAAGGCCACCGCCGCAGCGGGATTTCCACCGATCAGGAACAGGTGCGTCCCGATGGCGACCAGCCAAAGCACCGCCAACGCCAGCGCGGCCAGGCCGACCAGTGGCGGGATGAGCAGTCCGATCGCTCCGGCGATCTCAAGCGTCCCGGTCAGGTACCGGAACCAGTCGCCAGCACCGATCGCATCGAAGACGGCCATTGGCTGAGCGGCACCGATGACCGTGCTGGCGCCAGCGCCCAGGATGGCAAGCGCGGTGACGGCTTGCAGGATCCATAGGACGATATTCGCTGCTCGGTGCCAAGCACCGGGTGGGGAAGCCGGAGCCGAAGTGGTGTGGGAGCTCATGACCTGTCACCTCTTCCTGCATATTACTTGCTGCGCGGAATTCTTTCTGCTCAACAAGTTGTCATGAGGATGTTCCGCATGTCAAGTAATCGGTAGAGTCGTGGCCATGGCGCCTGACCGGTTCGACGACCCACGCTTGACGGTGATGGGCCTGTTCATCGAGGCCTACCAGGGTTTGATTGCGCGGCTCGACGCGGTGCATGCCGCGCACGGCCTGTCTGGTAGCGATTTCGACGCACTCATCAGGCTGGCTCGTTCGCCAGGGCGCCAGCTGCGCATGACCGACCTCGCCGCCCAAACTGCCCTGTCGACCAGCGGTATCACCCGGATCGTGGATAGGCTGGAACGCGCCGGACTCATTTCCCGCACCCGGTGCGCCGCAGATCGTCGCAGTTGTTTCGCCGTGCTCACCGACGCCGGCGAGCAGCGGCTTGCCGCCGATGTGCCGGATACCGTGGACGCGATCGAGCGGTGGTTCACCGGTTGCCTGACTACCGAGCAGCTGGACACCCTCACTGCGGCTTTGCACATGGTCCGCGACGCCGTTCACCCCAACGCGACCGCCGGAGCGCAGTAGTCCATCAGGCACTCTGGAGGTATGCCGGTCCCGGATACTCCCGAGTCGCTGAACGCACTGCTCGGTGGGCGCCGGGCGGCGCTGGACGCCACCGCGCCTCCGGTCGCCTTCGTGGTGGGTTGGCTGGCGTCGGGTCACTCGCTGGGCTGGGGAGCAGGAGCCGCCCTGGTCACCGGGGTCGCAGTGGCCGCACTGCGCTGGTTTCGCGGTCATCGGCCGCTTGCCGCGCTATTGGGGTTGCTCGGCGTCTCAGTGGCGGCGCTGGTCGCGCTCTATACCGGCCGCGCTGCCGACTTCTTCCTCGTTCAATTGCTGTCCAACGTGGCTAGCGCGCTGGTCTGGACGGTCAGCGTGCTGATCCGCTGGCCACTGCTCGGGCTGATCGTGGGCGCGGCTCTGGGACAGCGCGCTACGTGGCGGCACGATCCGAGCCTGCTGCGCGCATACAGCCGGGCTTCCTGGGTGTGGGTGGCTCAGTACCTGATCCGGATTGCGGTGTTCACGCCACTGTGGGTGGTGGGGGCGGTCGTTGCACTCGGCATCGCCCGAGTGGCGCTGAGTTGGCCGTTGGTCGCCGCCTGCGTCGCACTGAGCGCGACAGTGCTGGTCCGGACGCTGCCCGCGGACCATCCGGGGCTGCGTACCGTACGTCGGTCTTGACCGCGTCCGTGCACTACGCGTAGTGAGGTAAGTACTGCCCGTATGGGCTACTCGATCCCACCGATTGGTGTCTTCACCGCAGCGTAACTGTTCCGTAGCGTTGAGTCGCCGTCGGGGACTGATGGGGATCCACTTTTAGAACGAGAGGAATCGACTCGTGCTCCCCGGAAGCCGCCGCCGTGCGCTCCTTGCTGCCCTTCTTGGCTGTGCGCTGAGCTTACTACTCGCCCAGCCCGCGTCCGCTGCACCCGCAGTGCCGGACCTCTTGATGTTGCATTCCGTGATGGCGGTGTTGGATTCCCGATCGGATCAGGTCCCCGATTCGGTGACGAGCTGGTACGTCGATCCGGCCACCCACTCTGTCGTGGTGTCGGCCACTGACGACAACGCTGCAGGCGCTTTTGCCGCCGGTGCGCGTGCAGTGCGGATCCAACACGTCAGCACGCGCCCGAGGCTGCTGGCTGATCTCCATGGCGGCGACACGATCACGACCAGCGAGGGCGGGCGCTGTTCAGTGGGTTTCAATGCCATCTCCGGTCGCACCCGCTACGTGATCACTGCTGGACACTGCACAAAGCTCGGTGGTACCTGGTCGGGGCCGGACGGCCAGCCCATCGGCCCGGTCGCCAAGTCGTCGTTCCCCGGCCACGACTACGGGTTGGTCGAAGTGGCATCAGCGAGTTGGGACCAGACCCACGATGTCGACGCCGACAGCGGGTACGTCACCGTGGCGGGCAGTGCACCGGCAAAGGTGGGGGACCGGGTGTGCCTGTCCGGATCTACCACCGGTTTCCACTGCGGCTACGTGCAGACCGTCGGGGAGACCGTCAACTACGGCGATGGTGAAGTCGTCCGTGGGCTCATCAAGACCAATGTGTGCGCCGAGGCAGGTGACTCCGGGGGCTCGTTCATCAGCGGCAGCCAGGCCCAGGGCACGCTGTCTGGTGGCACCGGCGGCTGCTTGCTCGGCGGTGAGTCCTACTTCCAGCCGATCCAGGAAGTGCTGACGGCGTACGGGCTGACCCTCGTGACCGGTCGGGGGGCAGCGGACGAGCGCTAGCGCGAGGACCATTGATGCGGACGAGCGCTAGCGTGAGGACCATTGATGCGGACGAGCGCTAGCGCGAAGATCGCAGCCGCTGTGCGAATGCGGCGGCCACCCCCTGAGCATCGGTGGCCTCGGTGATCGCACGGACCACAACGACACGCTCTGCGCCGGCGTGCAGCACGTCTTCCAGCCGTTGCACATTTTCGATGCCACCGATGGCGAACCACGGCCGCGCTGGCTGTGCGGCAGCGGTGCTGCGGATCAGCTCCAGGCCAGCGGCGGGCCGGCCCGGCTTGGTGGGGGTGGGCCAGCAGGGGCCGGCGCAGAAATAGTCCACCCCAGCTTCGCACGCGGCGGCGGCAGCTTGCGCCGGCTCATGCGTCGAACGGCCGACCATGACCTTGTCGCCGACTATCCGGCGCGCCCAGCTGACCGGGAGGTCGTCCTGGCCGAGGTGCAGTACCTGCGCGCCCGCGGCCAGTGCCACGTCGGCGCGATCGTTGACCGCCAGCAATGCACCGTGGCGCCGGCAGGTGTCGGCGAGTACCTCGAGAGCGGCAAGCTCAGGACGCGCTTCTAAGCTCTTGTCGCGCAGCTGGATGATGTCCACTCCGCCGGCCAGCGCCGCCTCGGCGAACTCCGCCAGATCACCTCGCGCTGTGCGCGCGTCCGTACATAAGTAGAGCCGCGCATCCTGCAACCGGGCCCGGACCGCCGCTGCATCCACCTCCGCCACCCTAGCCATGACTGGGTGCTGCGCTGGGGAGCCTTTGGATGCTTGTGCCGGTGATAAGCCCGCATCGCCGTGCGATGGCGAGGTACGGTGGGAGGTGGTCCGCACGGGAGTCCAGGCCGCTGGGCTGAGAGGGGGTCATGGCGACCCCGACCGTCGAACCTGATCCGGGTCATGCCGGCGCAGGGAGCGTGATGAGTCTTCGGGTGCGTGAGTCACTGCGGCGCGACGTTGCAGTGGTTGGTGGTGGGGTAATCGGTTTGAGCTGTGCCTGGCGCGCGGCGTCAGCCGGATTTGGCGTGACCGTCTACGACGATGCGCCGGGATCGGGTGCTTCGCGCGTCGCTGGTGGGATGCTCGCTCCGGTCTCCGAGTCGGTGCCGGTCGAGCCGGAGGTGTTCGCGCTCGGAGCCGCTTCGCTGCGGCGCTGGCCTGACTTCGCTGCTTGTCTGACCAGGGCCGGCGGTGATCCGCGGTTACAGACCAGCGGCACGCTTGTGGTCGCGGTCGATTCGGGTGACCGGGCTGAATTGGACCGGATCGGCGCGCAGCTGTCCCGATGCAGTCGGCCCGTGGAGGCGCTGTCCGGCCGGCAGGCGCGCCAGGTTGAGCCTGCGCTCGGCCCGCAGGTGTGCAAGGCATTGTCTGTCCGCGGGGACCTGTCGGTGGATAACCGGGCGCTGCTTGGTGCGTTGTTGGCGGCGTGCCGCAACGCGGGGGTGCAGTTTCGCGATCATCGCTGCACGCAACTGCCGGCCGCCGATGTGGTGGTGATCGCCGCTGGTGCGGACAGCGGTGCGTTGCATCCGCTGCTGGACCGAGCGATCCGCCCGGTGAAAGGCGAGATCGTGCGGCTGCGTGGCCGCCTGGGCACGCTGGCACCTCCATCGCGGACGGTTCGCGCGATTGTGGGGGGACGTGCGTGCTACCTCGTGCCTCGGGATGGCGGGCGGCTGGTGGTCGGGGCCACCCAGCGGGAGGTCGGTTTCGACACCGAAGTCACCGCCGGGGGGATTCGGGAGTTGCTGGCTGATGCCGAGCGTGTGGTCCCCGCGACGGCGGAATACGTGCTGGAAGAGGCTGCCGCGGGATTGCGCCCGGGCAGCCCGGACAATCTCCCGCTGATCGGCGAGCTGGAACCGGGTGTGCTTGCCGCAACCGGTCACCACCGCCACGGCATCCTGCTTGCCCCGCTGACCGCGGACGCGATAGTGGCACTGCTGCGGGACGAGGACGTGCCGCCGGAGGTCGTGCCAGCCGCTCCGGCTCGGCTCACCGTGCGGAGTGCGCCATGACAGTGACGGTCAACGGGCAACCGTGGGACCTACCCGACGGTGCCACTCTGGCCGACGTGCTGCACCGGTTGGGCGCGCCGTCCCGCGGGGTTGCGGTAGCCGTCGACGGTGCGGTGGTGCCCAGGGCGCGGTGGGCATGCACGGCATTGCCAGCCGGGGCAGCGGTCGACGTGGTCACCGCAGTGCAGGGAGGGTGACGCAGATGGCAGACGATCCGCTGATCATCGCGGGGCGGGAATTCGGCTCGCGGCTGATCCTGGGCACCGGGGGCGCCGACAATCTCGCCATCCTGGAACGGGCGCTCCTGGCTGCCCAGACCGAGCTCACCACGGTGGCAATCCGCCGGATGGACACCGGCTCGCGTACTGGTGTCCTGGAGGTGCTTTCCCGGCACGGCATCGAGCCCCTGCCGAACACCGCGGGGTGCCGCAGCGCTGCCGAGGCCGTGCTCACCGCTCAGCTGGGCGCCGAAGCGCTGCAGACGTCCTGGGTCAAGCTCGAGGTCATCGCTGACGACCGCACCTTGCTGCCCGATCCGATCGAGCTGCTCGACGCCGCTGAGCAGCTCGTCGACGCCGGCTTCACGGTGCTGCCGTACACCAACGACGACCCGGTGCTGGCCCGCAAGCTAGCCGATGTGGGCTGCGCGGCGGTGATGCCGCTGGGCGCGCCGATCGGTACCGGTCTGGGTATCCGTAACCCGCACAACATCGAGATGATCGTGGCGCAGGCTGCCGTGCCGGTGATTCTGGACGCGGGGATCGGCACCGCGTCGGAGGCGGCCCGGGCGATGGAACTGGGCTGCGACGCAGTGTTACTCGCCACAGCGGTGACCCGGGCCGAGGATCCACCGCGGATGGCCGAAGCGATGCGGCTTGCGGTGCAGGCAGGGCGGCACGCCCGGCTGGCCGGCCGCATCCCGCAACGGTTCTGGGCGCAGGCCTCCAGCCCCCACCGCGAGTCCTACTCGGTCAGCTGATACAGATATCAAGCTCACTTTTTAGGCTTGGCGGCATCTCCTGCTGGGTAAGGTCGGTAGAGGAGCGTGTGCTTACCAGTCGCGCTGCCGAATTCAGCAAACTGAGCAACGTCGAACGGGCGCTAGGGGATGGGGAACGGCGCGTGAGCATCCGTCCACTCGGTGGCGCGGCCGGCTGCCTGATGATGATCCTGTTTTCGGTCCTTGCCTCTATCTTGCTGACGGTATTACTGAATCTCATCACGCGGTGAATCTCCACTCCCCAGCCCCGCGTGTCGTGCCCTCGTGCGCGGTGTGTCGTGTCGCCGTGCCTTGCACCGCAAGTCTTGCCGGGTAGTACCGTCCCGCCATCAGCGAAACGCGACCCAATACAGGCCCGTGGTGCAGTCTCCGGCTCCTCATGGCGCCGGTTCTGGCGTGCGCGGCGTTGAGCATGGTCGGCTGTGCCCGCACCGGCGTCACGGAACCTGCGGCGCTAAAGGCACTGAGCCAGCAGGCTGCCAGCACCGGCGGTAGCGAGGTCGCAGTGCCGTCGATGCAGAAGCTGGCACCACCCTCGCCCCTGGTGGCGGCGCAGCCGTCACCGCCACCCCAGTGCCCTGCTGACTCGGGATGGAGCTGCCCGCAACAACAACGTTTCACCGCGGCCGCGGATTACATCAGCCGCCATGTCAGCGGCCAGGGTTACCTGAGTGTGGTGTTCACCGATCGACAGACCGGGAAGGCCTGGCGCGTCGGGCCGACGCAGCACGAGGGTTGGACGGCCTCGACGATCAAGCTCGCGATGGCCACCGATTTGCTACGCCGGCAACGTGCTCACCAGATCACGCTCACCCCGACGGACCGGCGGGACATGGCCGCCATGCTGCATTCCTCAGATAATGCGGCATCGGATCGATTGTGGGCCAGGTTCGGCGGCGAGGAAATGCTGGCGCGGTTCCGCAACCAGTACGGCATGACGCGCTTGCATTTCGTACCCGGCTTCACCGCGAAGACCTACTGGGGCTTCGTCAAATGCACCGCCGATGATTTGGCTGCCCTGCTGAACTATGCTTTCGCCCAGCTCGACGCTGCCGACCGGGCCTACCTGGTAAGTGCCATGCGCGGGGTCGCCCCTAACCAGCAGTGGGGTGTCTGGGCCGCCGGGTCGGAGCAGCGGCCAGGAAACAAAGACGGCTGGTCGTATGAAACCGATGCATACGGCAAGCACTGGGTCACCAACACGATCGGCTTCGCGGGCCCCGGCGAGCGCTACCTGATTGCGGTGATGTACCAGGTAGATCCGGGCGGCACGCTGGCCGGTGGCGTGCAGGCTGTCAGTGACGTGGTCGCCCTGCTGTTCGGCGTGCCCGTGCCCGCTCACATCACGGTGCCCGCACCAGACGGGTAACTCCCAGCATGGATCAACAGGGGTCCGCAGGGCGGAGGCGCCAGAAAGGGGAGACGGGGCCCACGCCGGTGCCTAGGGGATAGGCGTGGGCGACCGCCTGGCTTACGTAGTGCTTGCCGTAGCGCACTGCTGTCGGCATGTCGGCGCCGCGGGCCAGCGCGGAGGTGATCGCCGCCGCGAGGGTGTCGCCACCCCCATGGGTGTGCGGGGTGGCGACCCGGGGAGCGGTGAACTCGATGACATCGGAACCGTCGTAGAGCAGATCCACGCATTCCGGGTCATCGTGCAGGTGCCCACCCTTGACCAGCACCCATTGGGGGCCCAACGCGTGCAGCGCCCGAGCAGCGTCATACTGCTGCGCCCGCGACTGGACATCCAGCCCGATCAGCAGCCGCACCTCGTCCAGGTTCGGGGTCACCAGGGTGGCATGCGGGAACAACTCCGAGCGCACCCCGTCCAATGCATCGGCCGTGAGTAGCGGATCACCATGCATGGACGCGGCCACCGGATCGACGACCAACGGCACCGACGTGCCCAAGCCCACCTCATCGCACATCTTGGTGACCGCCGAGATGATCCCCGCGCTGGCCAGCATGCCGGTCTTGGCGGCGCCGATCCCGATGTCGGAAACCACCGCGCGGATCTGGTCAGCCACCGTGGACGGTGGGATTTCGACGATGCCGGTCACGGCCCGGGAATTCTGCACCGTCACCGCCGTGACCGCGACGCAACCGTGCACGCCACAGGCGGTGAACGTGCGCAGATCGGCCTGCAGGCCGGCACCACCCCCGGAGTCCGAACCCGCGACGGTCAGTGCAACGGGAGGCGTGACTGTCACGAACCGGGCGCCGCGGGGAGGTATACCTTGCCGCCAGCTGCGGTGAACTCGGCAGACTTCTCCCGCATGCCCGCCTCGAGGGCATCCTCACCGGACATCCCGTGCTCGGCTGCGTAGGCCCGGACGTCGGCAGAAATGCGCATCGAGCAGAACTTGGGCCCGCACATCGAACAGAAATGGGCGGTCTTCGCGGGTTCCGCAGGCAGCGTCTCGTCGTGGTAGGACCGTGCCGTGTCCGGGTCCAGTGCCAGCGCGAACTGGTCATGCCAGCGGAACTCGAACCGTGCTTTTGACAGCGCGTCGTCCCAGGCCTGCGCGCCTGGATGGCCCTTGGCGAGATCGGCGCTGTGGGCCGCGATCTTGTAGGCGATCACCCCGGTTTTGACGTCGTCCCGGTCGGGCAGGCCCAGATGCTCCTTGGGGGTGACGTAACACAGCATCGCGGTGCCCGCCTGGGCGATCATCGCTGCGCCGATCGCCGACGTGATGTGGTCATAGGCCGGCGCGATGTCTGTGGCCAACGGGCCGAGGGTATAGAACGGCGCCTCGTCGCACCACTGCTCTTCCAACCGCACGTTCTCGGCGATTTTGTGCATCGGGACGTGCCCCGGGCCTTCGATCATCACCTGCACGTCGTGGCGCCGGGCGATCTGGGTCAGCTCGCCCAACGTCTTGAGCTCGGCGAGTTGGGCCTCGTCGTTGGCGTCGGCGATGGACCCCGGGCGCAGGCCGTCACCCAGGGAGAACGTGACGTCATAGCGGCGCAGGATCTCGCACAGTTCTTCGAAGTTCTCGTACAGGAACGACTCGCGGTGGTGCGCCAGACACCACGCCGCCATGATCGACCCGCCGCGGGAGACGATGCCGGTCACCCGCTTGACCGTCAGCGGCACGAACCGCAGCAGCACCCCGGCGTGCACGGTCATGTAGTCGACGCCCTGCTCGCACTGCTCGATCACGGTGTCCCGGTAGGCCTCCCAATTCAGCGCTGTCGGGTCACCCTTGACCTTCTCCAGCGCCTGGTAGATCGGCACGGTGCCGACCGGGACGGGGCAGTTGCGCAGCAGCCATTCCCGGGTCTCGTGGATCCGCTTGCCGGTGGACAGATCCATGATCGTGTCCGCGCCCCAGCGGGTGGCCCACACCATCTTGTCCACCTCCTCCTCGATCGAGGAGGCGACCGCCGAGTTGCCGATATTGGCGTTGACCTTCACCAGGAATCGCTTGCCGATGATCATCGGCTCGGATTCGGGATGCCGGTGGTTGGCCGGGATGATCGCGCGGCCGCGGGCCACCTCGGATCGGACCAGTTCGACGTCAACGCCCTCGCGCGCGGCGATGAACTCCATCTCGGGGGTGACGACACCGGCGCGGGCCCAGGCAAGTTGGGTCGCTGGTTGCCGGGCGGCAATCCATGGTGCGCGTAGCGGGGGCAGTCCCTGGTGGACGTCGATGATGGCGTCTGAGTCGGTGTACGGTCCCGAGGTGTCGTAAAGATCGACGTGCTCACCGTTGCTCAGCCCGACCCGGCGAGCTGGCACCCGGAGTTCGCCTACCTGGCGGTAGATCTTTCGCGACCCGGTGATCGGGCCGGTGGTGATAGCGGGCTTAATCGTATGGTCAGACAGCGCAGTCATGGAGCACCCTCCCTACGCCGGCATTACCCGGACAGGTTCTGCGGTCGGCGACCCCGGGCCGGTGCCCAGCCGCCCTCTCAGCCCGCTTCGGTGCGAGCTCCCGCGTGTTCGATTGACCTGCCCGACGTTAGCCCTGGATGCAACACTCCCGCAAAACATCCGGAGGCGCGGAAACGGTCGGCATCCGTTTGACCGCAGGGAGTGACGACCTGGTCCTGGGTCTACCGGCTGACATTCCCGCCGCCTGGGTGCCGCCGGGAGGTCGGCTCAGGTCATCGACTTCCTGCCGAATAGTGAAAATGCTGATCGGCAGCGCACGTTTCAGAATTACGTTTGACATCGTACTTATTTCCTACCGTATCCGGGGTGGTGGTGTTGAGCGGGCGTAGCTATTCAGCAGGGTTCTGGGGCTGGTGGTAACCAGGGCTGGCCGGTGAAGAGTTGGGTGAGGACGTCAAGGGTGTCGAGTCCCCATTTGGTGGCGGTGGATAGGTTAGGACTGGACGATGGCGAAGTCGGCTAGTCCGGTCAGGGTGCGCCAGGTGCCACCGGAGGTGCGTTGCTGGATTTTGACGGGCCGGACATCCCTTTCAGCCTGGTTATTGGTGAAAGGCACACCGAGATTGGCCACGAAGCGCAGGATGGTGTCTTCGTGGTCGCGGAAGCGCCGCGCTAACGCCAGAGCGTCGCGGGCAAGGGGGTCGGCGCGGGCGCTGTTGGTGCTGATGCCCAGCGTGGCCGCGCCGCGGTAGTGGTTGCAGATGGTAGCCAGGATCTGGGGATCCAAAGTGGTCTGTCCGGCGGCGCGGGCGGCCGCTGCGGCGGTGGTGGCGTCGGTCAGCGTGGTGGCCATGGCGGTGGCCCATAGTTGGCCATGGGGGTCGGCGTCGTGGATGGCGCGCAGATCACGAAGCAGGTGCGCGCCGCACCAGGCGTGGTGGGCGTCGACGAGGTGGGTATACCCGGCGTAGCCGTCGCGCACGATGGTGCCGCCATAGCCGGGCAGCACACCCCCGGCGTCGATGTCAGCTTTGCTGCGTCCGCCGGTGTGCAGGGCGGTCAGATACTCGGTGGCGGCGACGTGGACGTATCCCAAGCCGCCGGCGGCGCGGGCGGGTGTCTCATCGACGTGCAGCACCCCCGCCTGGCGCAACAGCTGGCGCACCCGGGGCAAGAAGGTGGGCTCCAGCATCCGGGCGGCCCGCCCGCGCACCGACGCCATAAACCCCACCGACACTGCCACCCCGACCATCGAGTGCATCAACCGTGCCGCCCGGGCCACCGGCAGATAGTGCGCGCAGACCAGCTCCGCGGCCCGGGCGGCCACCGTGGGTCCGTACTGGGCCCGGGCAGGCGGACACCCAGGTGGAATGACGGTGGCCCGGACGCCACACGCCACGCAGACGCGGGTCACGATCCGGTACTCGGTCACCCGCGGCGCAGGCGGCGGGGACACCTCGACGACCTGGCGGCGTTGCACCCCCACCACCGGTGCCCCCGCCAGGTCCGCTCCACAACCACCGCAGCAACCCGGATCACCGGTGATGATCTCACTCGGAGCATCCACCAGCGGCATCGTCGTCCCCGGATCCCCGGGCTGCTTACCCGGCCGGCGCCCCGAGGACTTTCGCGAAGAGCGCCGCACTGGTTTGCGATACGGCGAATCCGAACTGGGTGGCTTACTCGACGTGGAGGAATCCTTGCCCAACTGCCGCTCCAGCGCCGTAATCCGGGCGTTCTGCGCCTCAACTACCTCACGCAGCGCGGCGTTATCCCGCCGAAGCTCACAGACCAGCGCCCACAGCTGCCCCACCGACGACCCAGCAGGCACCGGTGGCAGCTCCGACACAAACCACCATGATCAGCACACCCACACGATGATCAAGCCGACACGCCGCACCCATACCACCACCGATCCACACTCACTCCCGGCCCGACAGGTGGTGAATAGCTACGAGCGGGCAGCCCAAGTCAACAGCTTTGCCTTGGTGGTGCATAGAGTGCGCGCCAGCCTTATGGCATTGCCCGAAAAGAACATTGAGCTTATAAGTGGACTGCTGATCCAGCTCGGCGAGGAATTGCAGTACCCGCACGTCGGGCGCGATAGTCCTGCTTGGCGGATACTGTGCTGCGTACGAACAGCGTGTCGAAAGGTGAGCAGGCTGACCTGCTGCGATGCTCGATGCCGCTTTCCGGCCTCCCTGCGCCGCTTACCCGATTCGTTCGGATTTCACTTCGACGCACGGCCCAACGGCCCGCCCCGCGGTTTGGGTACGCAGCTCGCGAAGGCGCAGTCTGGATGCAGACTGCTGTTTGGGGAGCCTTAAAAACCGCAGTCTGCATCCAGACTGCGGTTAAGCAGCGGCGGGCGCGGGTGATCGGAGGGGATCAGGCCAGGATGATGGCGGCGGTGAGCACGGTAGCGGTGAATGTCAGGGTCAGCCGCACCACCCGCTCATGACGGTGCCACTGGCTGTCCCACCAGGTGCCGTCGCCG
Source organism: Pseudonocardiales bacterium (assembly GCA_019241525.1). Lineage (GTDB taxonomy): Bacteria > Actinomycetota > Actinomycetes > Mycobacteriales > Pseudonocardiaceae. Next base: position 40,176 of record JAFAWY010000118.1, on the reverse strand, counting down.
CTGTAGTGGCGGCCTAACGCCATCGCTGCCCGGCCCAGGCCGAAACCCAGGCCGCAGGCCAGCGCAACCGGCCAGCTGCTGAACAGCAACACTGCGGCCAGCGGCAGGTAGGGCAGGTTGCTGGGCATGTGGGTGCGCACGCCGCTGCCCATCTCGAAACCGAACCGCAGCGCGCCCGCGTCGCCGCCGGCCGCGATCACTGTCGAGGGCACCTGGGCTCGCCGGTGCGGCAGCAGCACGCGGTGCAAGCCGCACTCGCCGGCCAGAATGAACACCCCCATCGCGACGATCACCCCGACCCGCAGAGCGGGTGGTAGCACCGGGCGCACCAGGCTGCCGAGTGTCACCGCGACGGCGCTGATGGCGACACCCCCGGTCAAGAGACCAACGGTGAAGTAGGTGCGTGACGAATCCCGCCAGACCGGCGAGCTCAGCAGGGATGCCGAGTTGGTGCTTCACGCTGAGCCGGACAGCGCGTAGCCGGCGACCAGCCCGAGCAACAGCCAGGCCAGCAGCCAACCTAGCCGGCTACCGGCCGGCATCAGCGCCACGGCGGCGGCCAGCACCATGATCGCAGTGGTTACCCGAACCGGACCCCAGACGGCCCGCCGCAGAGGATGGGTCATCGCAGCAGGGGAGCTGAGGCCGTCGCTTCCTCGGATACCGTCGCGCTGCACACCAGCTTCTCGATGTTCGGTGCCCCGCTGTAGTGCACCTCGCCATCTGCACAGCGGTACATCACATCGTTGGACTTCCACAGCCAGGCGTCGCGCGCGTCGGGTCCGGCGCGGCAGATCATACGCGGCTGGTAGCAGTCCAGACCCTCGTTCCAGTTGCCGTAGCAGCCGTTCTTGAACCACTTGTCTTTGTCGCAGTACGAATCGGAGTACGGCGCACCGATACAGATTGGGCCGTTCGGCCCGTAGTGGTATCGACCGCAGTTGGGATATTGCGTGCCCTGCTCGGCCCTGGCAGGCCGGGCCAGGGGGATCCATCCCAGCATCGTCAGCCCCAACGTCATGGCGCCGGTACCGATGACGGCAAGAAATCCGCGCCGGTGCAGTTCCGGAACGCCCCGGAACTGCACCGCACGACGCTGCAGGTGATCACCGGACTGGTCGAGTCGGGGAATGTCGGGCGGGATCATCGCACTCCTTGCTAGACCATCGCCGTGTTCATCAGGCCGGCTACGTGCTGGGAAATCTGCTGGGCCGCCGCTACCGGCTGCGTAGCCAGCACCGTCCCGTCGTCGGCCACGTGCAGCAAGGCCGGCGCCCAGGGCAGGTCGAGTTCTGCGACGAGCGCGGCGTCGACCCGGGACCGGATGTTGGCCGCTTCGGTCCAGTGCCGCCGCAGAGCGCGTGGGGACAGCACTTCGAAGCGGATGCCCGGGTACTCGACGGGTAGGCGAGTGAACGGTTGGTGTACCTCGTCGCACAGGCCGCAGCCGGGGTCGAGGACCAGCAAGACCGCGGGCCCGGTGCCAGCCAGCTGCGGCATCCGGCGACCGACGGTGGCCCGCCAGGGTTTCATCCCCTGGTCGGCCCGAAGGGCGACCACCTCGGTCTGCAGTTCCCGCAGCTGCCGCAGCATGCCGGCCATCGCCAGGGTCAGCACTGCCAGGCAGCCCCAAGCCAGCGTCACCATGGCGGCCAGCACGCTCATGCGACTCGCCCGTCAACAGCGGCCGGCAGGGTGTAGAGCAGAAACGCGAGCACCAACGCGCAGCCGACTAGCAGCACGGCGACACCACCTCCGGGTAATGCGGCCGCTGGATAGAGCGCCGTCGCGACCAGCGTGGCGACGGACAGCACCACGGCGCGGGCGATCCCTCCGGGCCCGACTTGGGTGCCCATCCGGTTGCAGCCGCAATCGGACTGGTCCCCGCGGTGGTGGCGCCACCACAGGTGAGCGGCGAAGGCCAGGTAGATAGCCGTCTGGGCGGCCAGCGCCCAGCGCAGCTCGGCGAAACCGAAGATCACCGCAGCCGCGGAGGGCGCTCCGATCAGCAGCTCCACGACCGCGATGGCCCGGGCTGTGGCAAGGCCGGTGCCCGCCGCGCGCGCCAGGTATTTCGGTTCGCGCAGATGCTCAAGCCCCGCTTCGACAAGAAGGAATGCCGCTGCGAGGACAGGAACTCCAAGCAGCATCATGGTGACTCCCAGGTGACGTTCAACTCGTGAAGAAACGCTAGTACCTGGTTTGCATCCGGAGTGTCGGTTGGGCCGGGAACCAGCCGGATCACCGCAGTGGGAGTGGCCAAGACCAGGGCGTCCGGCCGAGCTCGACCCTGCGCACCGGGACCCAGCGGTTGGCGCCACAGTTCCCCGTGCCGGGTTGGCAGACCCCGGAAGTCCGGCACCGTCACCTGGGTGGTGCCGGGGCGTTCGATCATCAGGTAGCCGATCCTGGGCACTTCCTTGGCCACCCGTACCGGCTCTGCCTGGACCTGCCCAGCGCTGCGGGGCGCCACCAGCATGCCCAGCGGCGTGTCGGTCAGCCGGAACGCGTCGAAGATTGCCGTGACGCCGTCGGGAGCTCCGGAGGCCCGGGTATGCAGCTCGAACCATTGCCCGCGCCAGGCTGCCCGGTAGTCGGGAGGTTCCGGGCGAGCGGGGTTGTCCCGGATGCCGGTGATCAGCTCACCGCCACGGTAGGGCTGGCGCAGCGTCCGATCGGGGATGGTGGTGTAGGTGCTGTGCCAGTCGTAGGCACCGGCCTCGGCGACGGTGAAGCTGCGCCGAGTACCGCGCACCAGCGCGGTGAAGTCGCACGACCACGGCCTGGACACATCCACCGCGGGCCCCTGCAGCAACACCCGGGAGCCGTCTGGGGTGACAAACGACGGCCCACCCCGCCACGGCCAGTCATACCGTCCGCGTGGTGGGGATGTGATCACAGATGACTCCTCCAGGCCGGACACTGGGAGCGATAGTGGCACACCATCCGTCGCTGTGCGCGACGAACCGGTTACGGCGTGTCTCTGCTGCTCAGGTGGAGACCAGCTCGGTGGGCATGGTGATGACGTCCACCATCGCGCCGTTGCGCAGCACGGTGATCGGTAACCTCTTGCCGATGGCCTCGGAGAACAGCTGGCGTTGGATGCCCTGAGCGTCGGTGACCGGTTGGCGTCCCGCGCTCAGCACCAGATCACCGGCCCGCAGGCCGGCCCGAGCGGCGGGGCTGCCCGGGATAACCTCCACCAGGCGCAGGCCGGTGGCTTGGCCAGTGCGCTGTGCAACCGGCGCAGGCAGTGGTGCCGGTACCCCGACCAGGCCGAGGTAGCCGCGGCGCACCCGGCCGTCGGCCAGGAGCGCGCCGATGATCCGGCGGGTGGTCGCGTTGACCGGCACCGCCATGCCGAGCCCGAAACCGGCGACGGCGGTATTGATGCCCACTACCTTGGCGGTTGCATCGGCCAGCGCGCCGCCGGAGTTGCCAGGGTTGAGCGCGGCGTCGGTCTGGATCACGTCTTCGATAACCCGCATGGCACGGCCCGACCGTACCGGCAGGGAGCGTCCCAACCCGCTGACGACTCCTGCGGTCACTGATCCGGCCAGCCCCAGGGGGTTGCCAACGGCAACCACCAGCTGCCCGACGACCAGTTCGTCGGCGTCACCGAGCACGGCCGCCGACGGTGTTGCACTGCGGGTGCGAAGTACCGCGAGATCGGACAGCGGGTCGGTGCCCACCACGTCAAAGCGGCTTTCCGTGCCGTCGGTGAATGCGGCGACGCCGTCGCGCGCATTTCCCACGACATGCGCGTTGGTCAGCAGTAACCCGTCATCGGTGAAGACGACCGCAGACCCGGCACCCGCGCCGATCCGCAGGCTGGCGACATGCGGGGTGACGGCTGCCGCCACCGAACTGACCGTGCGGGAATAGGCATCCATGGGATCCACCGCGAGCACCGACTTTCAGCATTACAACGTTGCTGCCGTAACAACGTTGCCGCATTCCTCGGTGTTCCGGCGTAGCCGGGACCCGCCGTGAACTTGACGCTAGCGACCTGGGACCGCCGCAAACGTCAGTTGCGTCGAGTTGACAGCACGCTGGGGGCGCTGTCGGCTCAGCTCTTTGGCGCATCCGTGGCAGGGTCCCAGGACAGTCCGGGTACGCCCCAGCCTTGTGCTTTGAGCATCTTTTTCGCTGCCCTGGCGTGCCGGCCCACCAGCCGGTTGAGGTACAGGATGCCGTCGAGGTGATCGGTCTCGTGCTGGAGGCAGCGCGCGAGCAATCCGGTGCCCTCCACGGTGACCGGTGCCCCGTCGGCATCGACCCCCGTGACTTTCGCCCAGCTGGCCCGGCCGGTGGGGAATCCCTCACCGGGCACGGACAGGCAGCCCTCCCAATCGTCGTCCGGATCAGGCATGGTTTCGGGGCGCTCACTGGTTTCCAGCACCGGGTTAGCTACCACGCCCCGGTACCTGGCATCGTGTGCATCCGTGCAGTCGTAGACGAACACGCGCAGGTCCACACCAATCTGGTTGGCCGCCAGTCCAACTCCCCGGGCCGCCTCCATCGTGTCGAACATGTCCTGGACCAGGACATGCAACTCTTCGTCGAAGTCCGTGACCAGCCTGGTCGGGGTCTGTAGTACCGGATCGCCGACGATGCGAATTGGGCGAACAGCCATGATGGCCAACAGTAATCTCGGCCGGCGCCGCGGTGAGCGGTGGGGAGTCAGGGGGCGCCGTCGCGGTATTGGGGCTGTTACGTGGTTGAATGCACCGCGGAATCACACCGCTGTAATTCATCAGTGATCGTGCGGGACGAGGAACGCGATGGACGCCGCAGGAACGCTACATCCGAGTGATGGCCAATCCGGGGGTTTGAGCGACCGGGAACAGGAGATGTTGGCCTTCGAGCGGCAGTGGTGGCGCTATGCCGGGGCCAAGGAGCAGGCCATCCGGGAACAGTTCGGCATCTCCGCGACCCGCTACTACCAGGCACTCAACAACATGATCGACCGACCCGAGGCCCTTGCTGCGGATCCCATGCTGGTCAAGCGGTTGCGCCGGCTCCGGTCGAGCCGGCAGCGCGCCCGAGCCGCCCGCCGGCTTGGTGTCGACTCGACGTAGATCATGAGTACCCCAAAGAACGGCGGCCCCGATCGCCGGCTGCGCACCGCCGGGATAGCCCTGATCGCGCTGGCGGTTATGGCCGCCACGATCGGTGTGGTCCTGGTGTTCGCTCATAACAGGCAGCCGGCTGTGCCGTCCCCGGCCACCCCACCGATCGCGGCGCCGCCACCACGACCCACCATGATTCCTTTCCCGCCGCCGGTGCCTACCAGTCCCGTTGTCATCCCATCCCCGCAGCCGGCGCCGGTAGCACCTGGGCCACCAGCGGCCGGCGAGGCGGTCCCCGCAGGTGGCCCAGCCAGCGGGACGACGGTGAGTCGCGGCGAGGTGCGGGTCTACAACAACAGCACCATTCGTGGTCTGGCCGCGCGGGTCGCACGCGATCTCACCGCCGCCGGTTGGACGGTGGTCGAGGTTGGCAATTATCCCTGGGGAATCATCCCGACGACGACCGTGTACTACCAGGAGGACTTTTCAAAGGACAGCGATCAGCGGGCCGATGCGGAGGCAATCGCATCCGCGTTCGGGATGCGCGCCGAACCGCGTTCCCCGGGTATTACTCACGTCGGCCCCGGCATGATCGTCATCGTGACGAACGATTACCGTCACTGACAACGAGACAGCGATGACAGGGATGACCGAAACCCTCCGCCTCTGGATTCGTCATGAGGTGCGAGCCACCGAACGGCGCACGCCGATCGTGCCTGCGGACGCTCGGCTGCTCATTGAAGACGGGATCCCGGTGACGGTCGAGGATTCTCCGCAGCGGGCGTTCCCCATCTCCGATTACGCCGCGGTTGGATGCCGCATTGCCGAGCCGGGCAGCTGGGTCGATGCGCCCGGCGACGAGTTCATCATTGGCTTGAAGGAGTTACCGGACGCCCCGGTGGCGTTGCGCCACCGCCATGTGTTCTTCGGCCACGCCTACAAGGGGCAGCGTGGCGGCCGGCAGCTGTTGCGCCGGTTCACCGCGGGCGGCGGCACCCTGTTCGATCTGGAGTACCTGGTGGACGGTCGGGGGCATCGGCTTGCCGCCTTCGGGTACTGGGCCGGCTACGTCGGTGCCGCGCTCGCGGCGCTGCATCACCAGGGGCAACTCAGCTCGCCGTTACAGCCGATGACGAAGGACGCACTGGATGCGGCGTTAGCGCGGTCACGCCGGGGAGTGCCACCCCAAGCGCTGATCATCGGCGCATTCGGGCGGTGCGGGCGCGGCGCGCAGGCAGCATTGGCCACCGCCGGCATCACGCCGGCCTGCTGGGGTCTCGAGGACACCGAAACGCTGGACCGGGCGGCCCTGCTCGGGCACGACGTCCTGGTTAACGCGGTGCTGGTCACCGAACCGCAATCGCCTTTTCTCACCTCAGCGGATCTCGAAGACCCGGGCCGCCGGCTGACCGCCATCTCCGACGTCACGTGCGACGTCACCTCAGCCTGCAACATGCTGCCCATCAATGACCGCACCACGAGCTGGACAGCGCCGACCCGGCGGCTGCGCGAAGGGCTCCGACCGCTCGACATCATCGCCATTGACAACCTGCCCGCACTGTTGCCCCAGGAAGCGAGCATCGCCTTCAGCGCCGATCTCCTGCCGCACCTGGCATCGTTGGGCAGCTCCGAGCCGTGGCAGCGTTGCCAGCGCACCTTCCACCGGGAACTGGCCCGCGCCGGCTAGTTGCGCTAGGTGCGCGTGTCTGCGTAATGGGCCAGTTCGGCTAGCTGGATCGGGTCCAGGGATGGGCGAACGGTGCGGCGGGCGGTGGCCAGCTGCTCGGACGTCACCTCGGTGGCGTCCAAGGACTGCCGCATCGCAGTCAACGCGGTCTCACGGATCAGGGCCGAACAATCCGCCGCGGAATAACCATCCAGGTCAGCGGCGAGTGCGTCGAGATCAACATCGGCGGCCAGGGGAGTGTTGCGGGCCGCAGCGCGCAGGATGGCGGCGCGGGCCTGGGCGTCTGGCGGTGGTACGTACACCAGGCGTTCCAGCCGGCCGGGTCGTAGTAATGCCGGGTCGATGAGCTCGGGACGGTTGGTGGCGCCGAGGACCACCACATCACGCATCGGCTCCACCCCGTCCAGCTCGGTGAGCAGGGCGGCTACCACCCGATCGGCGACTCCAGCGTCTGAGGACCCACCGCGACGCGGAGCCAGCGCGTCGACCTCGTCGAGGAACACCAGCGCAGGTGCGGCGTCGCGGGCTCGTCGAAACAATTCCCGCACTGCCCGTTCCGATTCCCCGACCCACTTGTCCAGCAGTTCGGCCCCCTTGACCGAGAACACGTTGAGCGCACCCGAGCCGGCCAGCGCCCGGATCAGGAAGGTCTTGCCGCAACCGGGTGGTCCGTAGAGCAGCACCCCGCGCGGCGGGTCGACGCCGAGACGGGTGAACGAATCGGGGTAGCGCAGCGGCCACAGCACCGCCTCGGTCAGCGCCTGCTTGGTCTGCACCATGTCACCGACCTCGTCGAGGGTCAGTCCACCGGTGAGCACGGTGTTCGAGGTGGACATCGACACCGGCCGCACGGTATCCAGCGCGTCGATGAGATCCTGCTGGGTGATCGTCAGGTCAGATTCGTTGCCGGAAGCGTGGCGTAGCGCGGCCCGCACCGCTGCCTCCCGGCGCAGCGCCACGAGATCGGCCGCGACGAAACCCGGAGTGCGCTCCCCTATCGCCGCCAGGTCAACGCCCGCCGCCAGCGGCACTGCAATCAGCAGCACCCGGAGCAGTTCGGTGCGGGTGCGCCCATCGGGTAGCGGTATGGACAGCTCGCGGTCGACCAGATCGGGTGCGCGCAGCCGGGGATCGACCGACTCCGGGTGCGCCGTGGTGACGACCAGCGCGACATCGTCCAGCGCCGGCGCCAGCACGTCGAGCACGACGGTGGCCAGCGGCGGCGGGTTGGTGGCCGGCAGCAGCGCCTCGATGTCGGTGATCAGCAGCACGCTCGGTTGACGCTGCCGGGCGGCGGTGATGGCCTCCTGCACCCGTTGGGCGGCGTCGCCGGGCTGCAGCGCAGCCGCGCTCGGGCCGGCCAGCTCCACGAGATGCGCTCCGGCATCGCGGGCCACCGCCCGTACCACCGTGGCCTTACCGACGCCTGCGGGGCCGTGCAGCGCAACCCCGAGACGGGTGCTGGCGCCCAACCTTTGCAACAGCTCGGGGCGGTGGAAGGTGAGCTCGAACCACTCGGCCAGCCGCCGGGCGGCGTCCTGGGCCCCGACCAGATCGGCGACCGCCGGGACGGGTAGTTCCGGTTTTGGGTCGCTGTGCGGTGGCTGCTCTGGTCTCCCCGCGGAGCGCTGGCCGCCTCGCCAACCGATCACCGTGGACGGGTGCGGCGCAACCGGTCCGGCTGGGTCGGTGGCGGTCACGGTGAGCAGTTCGCTGGTCCAGCTGACCCCGATCGCGGCGGCCAGCCGGCTACGCGCGGTGCTGGCATCCGACCCCGGGGACACGTCCTGGGGCAGCAAGGACACGGCATCCCCGGCGGTGACAACCTTGCCGGCCAGTGCCAGCCGCAGCGTCTCCGGGCTCACCACGCGGCTGACCAAGGTGGAGCCGGCGACGGTGATCGAGCGTGCGGCCGGCACCTGCACCGGCGCGACCACCACTTCCGACCCGTCGGTCAGCCCGAGGTTGGACAGCGTCAGGTCGTCGACCAGCGCCGTACCGGGAGTGGTCTGCCCGGCTGCGGCGAGTGCTGCAGTGGTCCGGGCACCGGTGAGCCGCACCGCGTCCCACGGTCGCAAGCCCAGCGCGTCGAGTACCTCCGGGTGCAGCCGCACCACGCCCCGCCGGGCGTCTGCCGCAGAGGTGCTGAGCCTGGCGGTCAGCGTGATCTGCGGCGCGCTCACGACCGCCGAGCCTAGTGCGGGGTGAGGTCACGGTGGCGGTTCAGACATCGGTACGAGGTTGTGGCAGCCGGTATCGCTGAGGGGGCACGATGTCTGGAGTGGGCCAGCTGGTCTTCGATCAGGATGCCGCCGAGCAGTTCGACCTCCGGTACCGCACCCGGGACATGGTGCGGCGGCGTGCGTTGGTCCGCGACGCGCTGGGTGCCCGTCCGGGGGACCGGATCCTGGACGTGGGCTGCGGGCCAGGTTTCGCCATCGCGGAGCTTGTTGATCAGGTGGGTACCACCGGATCGATTGTCGGAGTAGACCGCAGCCCGCAGATGCTTGCGACCGCTGCACGTCGATGCGCGGCCTTCCCGAACGTGATGTTGCACCAGGCGGACGTAGCCGCCTTGCCGTTGGATGATGCCGCTTTCGATCGCGCGCTGTGCGTGCAGGTGCTCGAATTCGTCCCGGACGTGGCGGCGGCGCTGGGCGAACTACACCGCGTGGTGCGGCCCGGCGGCCGTGTGGTGGTCTGGGATGTCGACTGGAGCACCGTGTCCTGGCATTCACCGGAGCCCGCCCGGATGCAGCGAGTACTGCAAGCCTGGGACGAGCACCTGACTCATCCCGCCCTGCCCCGGACGCTGGCCGCGCAACTCCGATCGGTCGGCTTCGAGGGCGTCGAGATGGTGGGTTATGCCTTCACCACCGCAGACCTTGATCCGGACACTTATGCCGCAACGGTTTTCCACTTCGTCTCGCAGTTCGTCGCTGGGCGATGTGGCCTGTCTGCCGCCGATGTTGCCGCCTGGGTGGCTGAGCAGCGCGAGCTCGACCAGCGCGGTGAGTTCTCTTTCGCCTGCATCCAATTCTGCTTCAGCGCCACACGCCCGTAACTGTGTGATCGGTGGTCTCTCGAGCACGCCCGCATCTGCAGAAGCGCATGGGCGCGCGACACACCGGGCAGGAGGGCGCGACACGGCGGGCGCGAGGACACGACACGCCGGGTGGGGGAGGAGTTAGGTGAGGGTTCGGTAGAGATCGAGGTGGCGCTGGGCGGTGGTTGGCCAGGTGTAGCGGGAGACAAGTGCGCGGCCGGCTCGCCGCGTGCCAGCGCCGTCTGGTTCGGCCAGCGCGGCCATCAATGCCGCTGCGAACTGTGCCGGACCGTCGGCGAAGCGGGCGGCGCCGGTGAAGATCTCCCGGAACACCGGCAGGTTTGACACGACCAGCGGGACACCGGCGGCCAGCGCTTCCATCGCGGCTAGCCCGAATCCTTCCTTGGTCGAGGGAAACGCGAAGACCCCTGCGGCGGCTACCAGAGCGGGAAGCTCAGCGTGCGTCACCGGCCCGAGCACCAGGGGCTCGACTGCGAGTTCCTGGGCTCGCTGCTCCCAGCGGGCCCGGTAGTCCCGGTAGTCGAACAGGGTCTCGCCACCGGCGATCGCCAGCTGCAGGTCGGGCATGTCCCGGCGCGACAGCGCGTAGGCCTCCAGCAGGGTCAGCGAGCCTTTGCGCGGTTCGATGCCCCCGACGGTCAGCACGTAACGGCCCAGGCGTGCCCCCCACACTGCCCTTGCGGCTGCGCCGCCCGGGCCGGCCGCGCAGGCGAACCGCGCCGCATCGACGCCATTGGGGATCACCGTGGCGGTGATGCCCCAACCGGCATGCAGTTGCGCAGCGACCGCGGCCGACACGCAGACGTGGGCGACGGGGTTGACGATGGCGCGTTCGTGGCAGGCGGCCAGTTCCGGCGTGCTGAACTCGTCGAGATGATGCACGGTGCGGATGCAGCGGGGCACGGCATTGGCGCTGATGCAGTCCTGCGCGTGCACCACGTCGTAGCCACTCGGGTCGAAAGCGTCGCCCAGCACCCGGATGGAGCGCAGGATCCGCATGCCCACCGCCTCGCCGGTGATCTCCGGGAACGGCACGATGCGCACTGTCATCCCAGGCTGGACGGGTCGGAAGAAGGCGATATCCCCGGCGCGACCCAGCGCCCAGACCGTCACCTGCTGGCCGGCCTCGACGAGCGCCTCAGCCAGCGCAAGGGTGTGCACCACGCTGCCCCGGGGTCTTGTGGAGTAGGTGAGTAGCGCGATCCTCATCAGCCGGGTATCAGCCCGATCCGGTAGACGCCGGGTTTGCGCTCGTCGAGGTGCCGCAGGACCCGGCGCGCCTTGGCAATCTCCCCGGCTACATCCAGTTCCGCGGTGGCGATGCCCGCTTTGGACCAGGTCCGGGCCAGGATGTCCCCGCCGGGCCCAACCACCTTGGCCTGCCCCAGGAAGCGCAGTTGACCCTGCGCGCCAGTCTGGTTGGACGACACCAGCACGACCTGGTTCTCCGCGGCGCGGGCCTGGTCATAGAGATCGAACAGCCGGGCTTGACGATCTTGCGCCATCCGCGGCGCACGATTGGTGACGCTGGTCGGCCAGGCGGACAAGCAGGCCAGCACTTCAGCGCCATCCAGCGCCAACGTCCGGGCCGATTCGGGGAAGGTCTTGTCGTAATCGATCAACATCCCGAGCCGCCCTACGGGGGTGTCGAACGCGCCGAAACGCTCACCCGCGGCGTAGGCGATCGACTCTCCGGCTGGCTGGTGCACCTTGCGGTGGCTGCCCAGCAGGGCGCCGTCATGGACGCACACCGCGGTGTTGAAGCGCCGGTTCCCGTCGGTTTCGCAGAAACCGAAACAGACCACCATCTCCGCAGCCAGCCCCGCCACCTTGAGGACGTGCGGGTCGTCGAGTTCCAAGGCAGGCGGCAACCCAGCTGGGTCAGGCTGGTGCAAGTCGCCGAGGTAGCCGCCGAGCGCAGCGTCCGGAAGCACCAGCAGGGCCACCCCGGATTGGCGGGCATGTTCGATCAGCGTGGCGATCCGCTGCAGGTCGAAGTCAAGGTCGCGGCCGAATTTCGCCGCGACCGCACCGATCCGGATCGCGCTCACCGCGCAGCGGCGGGAAGCCGGTACGCCTCCGGCCGGCGATCGCGCAAGTGGGCCATCGACCTGCGGGCCCTGTCCAGAGCCTCCTGCACATCCAGCTCAGCGACCGCCAGACCAGCAGACACCCCGGTATCGTCCAGGATCTCCCCCGCGGGGTCGACGACCTTGGCGCTACCCACGAACCGCAGCGACCCGAACTGCCCAGACTGGTTGGCCGACAGCCACACGATCTGATTCTCCAGCGCCCGAGCCTGGTCGAACAGGTCAAACCGGCGCTTCCACCGGTCCTGCTCCAGCTGCGGCGCAGGATTCGTGCGGCTGGTCGGCCAGGCCGACAGGCACAGCACGATCTCGGCCCCGTCGAGCGCCAATGCCCGTGCCGATTCTGGAAAGGCCTTGTCGTAGCAGATCATCATGCCGAGCCGGCCCACGGGCGTGTCGAAGGCGGCGAAGCGGTCGCCAGCGCTGTAACTGGCGTCCTCGCGCAGCGGCTGGTGCACCTTGCGATGGTGCCCCAGTACCCCGTCGCCGGTCACGCAGATTGCGCTGTTGAACAGCTGGCCACCGCCGTCTTCGCAGTAGCCGACCGCGACAACCACGTCGCCGGCCAGCGTGGCCAGCCTGCGCATTTCCGGGCCGTCCGGGGTCAACGCGGGTGGCGTTCCGGCAGCACCGTCCAGGTCCGCCAGGTACCCGCCCAAGGCGGCCTCGGGTAAGGCGAGCAGGCGCACCCCCTGGGCACGCGCGGCACCGACAAGCCGCTCAATCTCGGCGAAGTCGGCCTCGAGATCCCGGTCGAAGTTCGCCGCGGCAGCGGCCATCCGCAGCGGGCTCATGCCGCACCCAGACCAGTCACCGCGTCGGTGATCACCTCAGTCAACTCCCCGTCCGGCCAGCGTAGGGCCACTCCGTGACCGGCGACCAACTCGCCACAGTCCGCGCTGACCGCCGGAGATGCCGGCAACAGAGGGCGATCCGGTTCGTCAGCCGTCAGCATCCCGAACCCGGGGAAGCAGGTAAACCAGTCGCCGACGGTGGCTGTTGCCGGCCTGGGCACCGCGGCGACGTCGAGCACCGCCCGGCATCGGCTGGCCTCGGCCAGCATTCCCGCAGTGCCGGCTACCCCGGCCATCGAGACGTCCTTCGCCGCCGCCGGGCGGGCAGCGGCGACCGAGCCCAGCATGGCTCGCAGTTCTGGTGTCCGGCGGCGTGACGTCGAATCCCATTGGCACGCGGCATATCCCGGCCGCCACCCGCCCGCGGTATCCACAGCCAGCCGCAGCCGATGGCCCGGGCGGCCACCCCCGCCGGGGACGGGATTCGCCGCGCGGCCCAGCGCGGTCACCGACAGCGTGGCGGGCACGCCGAACTGGGTGTGGCCACCGAGGATTGGCACGTCGTAGGCCTGGCTCGCCCTGCGCAGCCCGGTCAACACCCGGCTGGCGAACGAGCGGTCGCGCGCTCCCAGCGCGTCGAGCAGACCGACCGGCGTTGCCCCCATCGCGGCCAGGTCGTTGACGTTGACCAGCACGGAGCACCAGCCGGCCCATTCCGGGTCCCTTTCGACCATGGATGGCACGATCGCGTCGCAGGCAGCGACCAGGTCGCTGCCGGGTACTGGTGATCCATCGTCACCGAGAAAACCCGGGCAAGCAGGTGCCAGGCCGGATAGCAGCGAACCCAGCTCGGCCTTGGTCGCGGCCACGAGCGCGGCGATCCGGCCGACCGGCCAGCGCATCAGCACATGCGGTGCGCCGACCACGGTCACCGGGCGGATCGTGGTCCAGCCAAGTCGCCGGAAGAACACCTCGTTGCGTACCTGCACGGTCGCTTCGAAACGCAGCACCCCGGCGCTTTCCGCGTGCGCGCAGGCGGCCCGGACCAGGGCCGCGCCCACACCGCGGACCCGGCAGTCCGGGTCGACCACCAGCCGGCCGCCGAACCACCACCCGAGGTCGGGGCCGTCGTCCACCGGGCCGAGCCGTACACCGCCGAGCACGCAGCCGGTGTGATCCCGGGCGACCAAGACCAGGGTGCGCGGGTCGTCGTCACGGCTGTCACGGTCGGACCCGGAAAATAATCCCTGCTGCTGCACGAATACCCGGGTACGTAGCTGGTGATAGGCGGCCTGGTCCGCGGCGGGTTCGACGTGAAACTCCGGTTGGCGCGCGGCGCGGCCCAGCAGCACCTCTCCAAGACCGGTACTGCTGCGATAAGTCACGGTGGCAAGCACGGGCCCTCACGCTCCCGCTGCCGAGAGCACACCGCATGCCCCGCACGCGGCGCAGCCGGCCTGCTGATCAGCGCCGATCATTCCGGCGTCCCGGAGCAGGGCGGCGACCCGTTCGGTGACGTACCGGACCAGCTCGATCGGTGGTGCACCGACACCGTCACGGCGGGCCAGCGTGCCGGCCATCGGGCGCAGCGGCACCACGAACGGGTACACCCCGCGGTTGATCAACCGGCTGGCGCCGGCCACCAACTCGTCGGGATCCTCGCCCAGCCCCACCAGCAGGTAGGTGGACACCCGGTTGCTGCCGAACACCCGTACCGCCTCATCCCAGGCCGTCTCGTACTCGGCCATCGGGACGGATCCCTTGCCGGGCATCCACCGCCTGCGTACCTCGTCGTCGAGTGACTCGACGTGGATGCCGATCGCGGTGGCACCTGCGTCGTGCAGCTCGGTCAGCACGCTCAGATCGCGTGGCGGTTCGACCTGCACCTGGATAGGCAACCCGGGGACCGCGGCGAGCACCGCCCGCACGCAGCGGACCAGGTTGCGAGCACCGCGATCCGGACCGGCCGTGGTGCCCGTGGTCATCACCATCTGCCGGACGCCATCCAACGCAACCGCCGCCTGCGCCACCTCGGCGAGCTGGGCTGGGGTCTTCGCGGCGATAGTGGCGCCAGATCGTAGGGACTCCTCGATGGTGCAAAATCGGCAGCGCTGGTCTTCGGCGTACCGGATGCAGGTCTGCACCACGGTGGTGGCCAGCACGTCGGCGCCGTGCAACCGGGCGATCTTCTCGTAAGGCACCCCGTCGGCGGTGACCAGCTCGTAGAACTGCGGGCGCTTGACCAGCTGCAATGACAGCCCGGTATCCAGCTCTCCGAGGAAGATCCGGCCGTCGCGTAGCTGGTAAGGGCTGTTCGAGTTCCGGGGCAGCGCGGCGTTGGCACCATCGACCAGTACGTGACCGTCATCGCTGGGTCCGGCTCCGTCCGGGCGGCGTACCGGCGCGTCCATCTGCACGCCGCGCACGGCGATGTCCACGCGTGTCGTGAAGGTGTCGGCGCCAACGCGCACGGCTGCTCCCTAGAGGGTCTGCCTCGAGAACGTCTGGCTCGAGAACGTCTGGCTCGAGAACGTGGCCACTAGAACATGTAGGTGGAGTTGATGATCGCGCCCTTCCGCGCGTAGTGGATCAAGGCGTCCTGCACGTCGAGCGGGTGAGTCGGGATGACGCCCTCGATGAGGTCTTCTTCGCGGGCGCCGTGTAGGGACAGCCCGAACCGGCAGCAGTACACCTTGCCGCCTTCCTTCATGAACGTCTTGAGGGAGTCGTTGATGTTGTGCTCGCCCGGGAAAGCGGAGTTTCCTGTCGTCGGAAATCCGCGAGTGGCCAGGCAGTTCAGCGAACCCGGGCCGTAGAAGTAGATTGCCGATTCGAATCCCTTGCGCTGCGCGCGGGTGGCCTGCAGGATCGCGACGAAGCTGACCGAGGATTCGTGTGCTATCCCGTGCACCAAGGTGAAATAGGTTTCCCCGTTTTCGGCCTGGTAATCCGGGAAGACTTTCGTGCCGCCATAGATGGTCGACCCTTCCGGCAGCGACGGGTGTGGAATCTCTTCCATACTCTGTTTCTCGATGTCAGTCAGCTCGGACATGTGACGTCCTCCTCATCAGTGAAACTTATCCGTACAGTTTTTCGAAGGTGTCGTGGAACACCCGATTGGTCAGCGCACCGTCGCCGGTGGCTTCCCGCAGCTTCGCCAGCTCACCGGCAAAGTCTCCCCAAGGCTGATCACTGGCGAACAGGACTCGGTCATGACCTAATCCGCGCCGTTCGATTTCATGTGTCAGCCACTTCGGGGTGAATCCCACTGACCAGGACAGATCGGTGTAGACACGTTTACCAGCGGCTATCCAATCGAAGAATCGGCCACCGGCCAGCTTGATATGCCCGCTGATCCCTCCGCCGAAATGCACGAGGTGGATCGCCACGGTGTCGCCGTAGGTCTCGACGAGCTTGCTGATCTCGTCGATGTCCGAGCTGCCCCCGGGAGACGTGTGGACGTGCACCACGAGATCGTGTTGCCGGGCCGTGTCAAAAATCCGATCGAGTTGCGGGGTGCACTCCGGGTCGCTGACTTTGCCACCGAGTAGGAAGCTCAGCTTCAGGGCCCGGACTCCGGTTTCACCGGCGAGCGCGAGCGCCTTCGTGGTCCGCTGGGCGTCGGCGGGCTTGGGCGATACCCACAGTGCGGCGCGGATCCGGTCATCGGTCTGGGCCGCCTCGACGACCAGTTCGTTGAACGAGAATGCGATATCTGGGTCTGGCACGCCGTAATTGGGCAGCACCAGCGCTCGTTCCGTGCCTTCGTCGTCGAGATCTGAGATCAGCTCGGCAATGGTGGCTCTGGCGGTCGTGTCGGGTCTGACCGGGGGGCCGCCGTAGAAAGGGAAGGCGGGCATGACTCCCAGATGCCGGTGCGCGTCGCAGATCTCGGGCATGGCGCTCACGCCACCGTCCGGGGGGCGACCCACTCATCGTCCCGGGGGAAGGTGCTGTTCGGCGTGCCTGCGATCCAGCGGAACACGTGGTCGGGGCCAGTGGTGATGCGCTCGGCCAGATACGCGGCATCGTCAGCCACCCCGGACAACCGGCCCGATCCCCAGGTGTGCTGCCACGGCAACCCGAGGAAATACAGGCCGGGGCTGGAAGTGACGCCCCGATCGTGCGTGGGGTAACCGCGGCCGTCGAAGACCGGGACTTCGATCCACCGGTCGTCACGGCCGAATCCGGTGCTCCAGATCACCGAAGTGATCCCGGCGTTGCGGATCTCCACCTCGGTGCGTTTGTGGTCGGGTACCCATACCGGCGTGTACCGCGGCTCGGTCGGGGCGTCGATGCCGTGCGACTCGATGTACCGGTCAATCGAATCCTTGATGCTTTCCGAGACTGCGTCGGCGTGATCGAGGTTTCGCCGAAGGTCCTGGGCAAACCGCAACGTGGTGCCAGTCGCTCCGGTAAGCCGCCCGTACAGCCGCATGCCTTCGCGAGCGAACGCGCGAAGATCGATGTCACGACCGCCGTCGCGGCCAGTGACGTAGTGGTTGACCCGAAATCGCACCGTGTCGGCATCGGCAAACTCGTTGACCGCCTTGCGGTAGTAGCCCACGGCGTCCAGCCACGCCACGACGTCGCGTCCGCGGTAGAACCGGGCGACTCGGGGAGCGCTGCCGACTGCGAGATGGACCTGGCGGCCGGCCAGGTGCAGGTCCTCGGCGATCTGGCAACCGGATTGGCCGGTACCGACCACCATGACGGCGCCGGGTGGCAGCTGGTCGGGGTTGCGGTATTGCGACGAGTGCAACTGGGTCAGCTCGTCGGGCAGTCGCTCGGTCAACCGCGGGATCAAAGGCACCTGGTAGGGCCCGGTGGCCATCACCACTTGGTCGGCTATCAGTTCACCACGGCTTGTGCCGACCAGGTACCGGCCCTTGCGATCGCGGCGCAGCCGGGTGGCCGAAACACCTTCGATGATAGGCGGGTTGAAGAATTGGGCGTAGGCTTCGATATAACGCACGACCTCATCGCGCACCATGAAACCGTCAGGATCGTCACCGGGGTAAGGAAAGTCGGGCAGCTGGCATTGCCAATTCGGGGTGACCAGACAAAATGAGTCCCATCGCCGGTCGCGCCACTCATACGCTATTCGGTTGCGTTCGAGTACTATGTGTTCGACGTTCCGTTGGGAGAGGCAGTAGCTCATGGACAGGCCGGCTTGCCCGCCGCCCACAATCACCACTGGGCTGTGTATTCCTTCGAGGTCGTCTCCGACTTGTGGCGCAACTTTGACGCGCAGGGTCATGCCTGCCTATCCCTTCGCGATTCCGTGAGTGCCGTACTCAGTACAGAGGGCGACTATTTCCGTTTCGTTGCATCGAGAAAACCGCCACGTTGCCAAACGGTCGCAATGTAAACACCGCGCTTCCGCGCGCCCGGTTTCCGGGGTATTTGTATGCCTCTGGCTCGTTCGCGAGCGGTTTCACGATTTCTTGGTGCACCAGCTGGCGCGACACAGCGGGCACGAGGGAGCGACACGCCCGGCACCGGGGCGCGACACGCGGGTCAGGGGTGGCGGCGCAGGCCGATGCGGCGAGGCCGGCCGCTTTCGCCCTTCACCAGGCCGTTGACCTCCGGGCCGCGGCGGCGGCGTACCACAGCACCGGCTCGAGCTGCTGCTCCCGCCGCGGCCCCCGCTACTCGCCGGCGCAGTGGTGGGCGCAATCCAAGGCGGCGCATGCTGCGCGCGGTGCGGCGAATCACCCGGCGCTGGCGGGGTGGGACGTCCCAGGCCGAGGGATGCCGCGCCAGCCACTGGTAGCGGTAGCTCGCGTACGGCACGTGCACCAGGTACAGCAGCATCGCCGCGGCCAGCGACGCGTACGGGAACGTGATCACTGCGGCGGCTAGGCCAGCGATCACCACAAGCAGCGGTGCCACCGCCCGTGGGGGGACCTGCACCGCCTTCAGCGACAGGGTGGGCAACCGGCTGACCATCGCCAAGGCCACCGCAATCGTCCAGCCTGCCACCACCCACGGCGACGACCACCATCCTGCGCCCAGGTGGAGGAACACCGTCAGCGGCAACAGCGCCAGCAGAGCACCGGCCGGCGAAGGGATCCCGACGAAGAACTCCTTGGCGAACGGCAGCGCCTCGGTGTCGTCGAGCAAGGTGTTGAACCGGGCCAACCGCAGCACCGCGCAGACGGTGAACACCAACGCCACCGGCCAGCCCACGCGCAGGCCGTGCAGTGACCAGACGAACAGGATCACCGCCGGCGCCACGCCGAAGGAGACAGAGTCGGCCAGCGAGTCGAGCTCGGCACCAATCCGGGAGGTGGCATCAAGCAGCCGGGCCAGCCGGCCATCCAGCGCGTCCAGCAACGCCGCCAACCCGATCGCGGCGAGCGCACCGGTGAAGTTACCGTCCAGGGCGAACTTCAGCGCAGACAGGCCCGAGCACAGCGCCAGCACGGTGATCGCGTTGGGCAGCAGGCGGATCCCGGCGCCGGCGTTGGGCACGGGCTAGCTTTCCGGGACGGGAGATTCGACGGAGGGCAAGCGGGCCAGCGGGGTTTCCCCGCCCACGGTGCGCTGCCCGGGATGGACGAGGATCAAGCTACCCGGCGGGAGGTAGAGGTCGACCCGGGATCCGAAGCGGATCAAACCGTAGGTGGCGCCTGCCTGCACCCTGTCCCCGGGCCGGACCGAGCAGACAATCCGCCGGGCCACCAGCCCCGCGATCTGCACCACGACCAGGTCGTGACCGTCTGCCGAGCGCAGCAGCACGCAGGCGCGCTCGTTGTCGTCGCTGGCCTTGTCCAGGTCGGCGGTGAGGAACTTGCCTGGGCGGTAAATGACTCGCCGCACGTCACCATCTACGGGGATCCGCTGCACGTGTGCATCAAAGACCGACAGGAACACGCTGACCCGCGGGCGTGGCTGGTTGGGCAGCCCCAGCTCCGCCGGCGGCGAGGCAAGCGCCACGCTGCTCACCGTGCCGTCTGCGGGCGCCACCGCGAGCCCCAGGTCAGGTGGCGGCACCCGGCGTGGATCGCGGAAGAATGCGGCGCAGCAGGCGGTCGCCACAGCACCCAGCGCGCCAGCGGCCGGAGACAACCGGCCTAGCAGCAATGCGGTGGCCGCCCCGGCGGCCACGAATGGCCGGCCAGCAGAGTGCATTGGGGGAAGCGTCTCGCGGGTGAGGTCCACCAGGTGCCGCAATGTCGCGGGAAGCCGGGGAGACGCCATGCGTTCGCCAAGATCCTCGACTGAATCGTCGTGATTAGGGTCGTGGTGGTTACGGTCGTGGTGGTCAGGTTTGGTGTTCGCGCTTGCACCGTACGCCGCTACGCCGATGAACCAACGCCCGGGGGAAGGCACCGGGAACCCGCCGCCCCCCGGGCGGGGGTTCCCGGTGCCCGTCAACCGCTCGTCCGCTTCCCAGCTTTCCGAACGGTTATCTCCCAGGGCGCTCCTGCGCCCCCCGACGACGCAGGAACCCCACGCCATAGGTGCGATCTGGACTGCCGTAGCTCACTGAGCCGTCCTTCACCCTCAGTGTGCTTGCCGTCACCCGCTATCACAAGGTCTGTCCGGGTGTCGTGGATTTCTCACATATAGTTACCGTCGCCGTCCATGACTGTCGCCAAATTCGACGACAGAGCCGCCCGATAGAGCGGCACCGGCTGTTGTCGGTGTTGGTAGCACCACGACCACCCACGCGCCGCACCCGACAGGTCACATGCTGCCGACGCGCATGATCTCAACGTGCTCGCCGGCCTGCAGCGAGGTGGTCTTCTCCGGGATGTCGATCAAGCAGTTCGATCTGGCCAGCGCGGCGAGCAGGTGCGAGCCGGGACCACCGACCGGGGTGACGGTCCCCGCCCCGGGATCGAACGCGCCGCGCCGGAACTGCCGTTTGTCTCCCGGTGATTCCA
Organism: Pseudonocardiales bacterium; assembly: GCA_019241525.1. GTDB lineage: Bacteria > Actinomycetota > Actinomycetes > Mycobacteriales > Pseudonocardiaceae. Next base: position 19,571 of record JAFAWY010000118.1, on the reverse strand, counting down.
GGGCCTCGGTCAGCCGCGCCATCACCCGGGGCCGGGTTGCTGGCAGGCCCATCGCGGCCCGCAGCGGGGGCCGGACGAACACCTCGAACGACACCGATGCGCTGACCGGGTTACCGGGCATCGCGGCGACCGGCACGCCGCGGTAGCGCCCCACACCCTGGGGTGCACCGGGGTTCATGGCCACCTTGCCGAAATCCACGCCTTGGCCGGTCATTGCGCTCTTGACCACCTCGTAGGCTCCCGCACTGACCCCGCCGGAGGTCACCAGCAGATCGATCCCGGCCAACCGGGGTGCCAAGGCGGCTTCCAGCGCGGCGACATCGTCGGGCACGAAATGCATCAGCTGCGCCTGACCACCGGCCTCGCGCACCGCCGCGGCGAGCATGGTGCCGTTCGACTCGTAGATCTGCCCGTGCTGCAGCGGGGTGCCCGGCATGACCAGCTCAGAACCGGTGGACAGCACCAGCACCCGCACCGGCCGGTGCACCGGCAGCTCGGCGTAACCCACCGCTGCTGCCACACCCACCTGCGCCGATCCCAGGACTGTGCCGGCTGGCAGCACCTCCTCGCCGGCCGCCACGTCACCACCGGCCGGCCGCACGCTGTCGCCGGGCGAGCGAGATGCATAGATCTGCACTCGATGGCGGCCACCGTCGGTCAGCTCGACCGGCACCACCGCATCTGCACCGAGCGGGATCGGCGCGCCGGTCATGATCCGGTGCGCGGTACCCGGCTGCAACACCGGCGAGTCGGTACGCCCGGCCGGGATGTCCTCGGTGACCGGCAACGTCACCGGCTGCTCGTCGCCGGCGTGCGCGATGTCCGCCGAGCGCACCGCGTAGCCGTCCATCCCGGAGTTGTCGAACGGTGGCAGCGGCACAGCTGCGGTGATCGGCTCTGCCAGGGCAAGGCCGATGCACTCCACCAGTGGCAACCGGATCACCGGCGTAGCGGTCAGCAGCGCGGCAACGGCCCGGGCATGCTCCTCAACAGATCGAACTTTCTGCCCCACAGACACCCGTCCATCCTGCATCCCGACCCGGGCATGGAGACAGATCGGGGTCTAGCCATTCTCGGTAAGCCCGGTATGTCTCCATGCCGAGCTGGCAGGCTCGGCGGATGGACAGCTGGGGCAGTGCCGGGCCAGGGGTGGCGGCTTGCACTCGGAGGGGTCGAGTGCTAAACACGGGTTAGCACTCAAGCCCTTCGAGTGCCAACTGCAACACACACCGAGGTCGGGACGGTGAGTCCGGCAACCGCCGGACGTCCGTCGCGGGCACCGAGCCTGGCCGAGCACTGTGTCCTTGCCGCGGAAACCCCGCGGCGCCCATGACCGGAGGACCACACCGCAATGGCCAAGATGATCGCGTTCGACGAGGACGCCCGCCGCGGTCTCGAGCGCGGGATGAACCAGCTCGCCGACGCCGTCAAGGTGACACTCGGCCCCAAGGGCCGCAACGTCGTACTGGAAAAGAAGTGGGGTGCCCCCACCATCACCAACGATGGTGTGAGCATCGCCAAGGAGATCGAGCTGGAAGACCCGTGGGAGAAGATCGGGGCTGAGCTCGTCAAGGAAGTTGCTAAGAAGACCGATGACGTCGCAGGTGACGGCACGACCACCGCGACCGTGCTGGCTCAGGCACTGGTCCGCGAAGGTCTGCGCAACGTCGCTGCCGGCGCCAATCCGATGGCGCTCAAGCGGGGCATCGAGAGGGCCGTCGAGGCTGTCTCCGGCCAGCTGCTGAACTCGGCCAAGGAAGTCGAGACCAAGGAGCAGATCGCGGCTACCGCCGGGATCTCCGCCGCTGACCCCGCGATCGGCGAGCTCATCGCCGAGGCGATGGACAAGGTCGGCAAGGAAGGCGTCATCACCGTCGAGGAAAGCCAGACATTCGGTCTGGAACTCGAACTCACCGAGGGTATGCGCTTCGACAAGGGCTACATCTCGCCCTACTTCGTCACCGACCCCGAGCGCATGGAATGCGTCCTCGACGACCCGTACATCCTGCTGTGCGCCTCCAAGATCTCCGCTGTCAAGGACCTGCTCCCCGTGCTGGAAAAGGTCATGCAGTCCAGCAAGCCGCTGATGATCATTGCTGAGGACGTCGAGGGCGAGGCGCTGGCCACCCTGGTCGTCAACAAGATCCGTGGCATCTTCCGGTCGGCCGCCGTCAAGGCACCCGGCTTCGGTGACCGCCGCAAGGCGATGCTGGGTGACATGGCCATCCTCACCGGTGCCGAGGTGATCAGCGAGGAGGTCGGGCTCAAGCTGGAGAACGTCGACCTGTCGCTGCTGGGACGCGCCCGCAAGGTGGTCATCACCAAGGACGAGACCACTATCGTCGAGGGTGCCGGTGACCCGGAGCAGATCAAGGGTCGGGTCAACCAGATCCGTGCCGAGATCGAGAACTCGGACTCCGACTACGACCGCGAGAAGCTGCAGGAGCGGCTGGCCAAGCTGGCCGGCGGCGTTGCGGTGATCAAGGCCGGGGCGGCCACCGAGGTCGAGCTCAAGGAGCGCAAGCACCGTATCGAGGACGCGGTCCGCAACGCCAAGGCTGCCGTGGAAGAGGGCATCGTCCCCGGCGGTGGCGTGTCCCTGATCCAGGCAGGCGCGCAGGCGTTCGAGAAGCTCGAGCTGATCGGTGACGAGGCGACTGGCGCCAGTATCGTCCGGGTGGCGCTGGAAGCTCCGTTGAAGCAGATCGCCATCAACGCCGGCCTTGAGGGCGGCGTGGTGGTCGAGAAGGTGCGCGGCCTGCCGGCTGGGCACGGTCTCAACGCGGCCACCGGCGAGTACGAGGATCTGATCAAGGCTGGCATCATCGACCCGGCCAAGGTCACCCGCTCGGCGTTGCAGAACGCGGCGTCGATCGCCGGCCTGTTCCTCACCACCGAGGCTGTGGTCGCGGACAAGCCGGAGAAGGAGAAGGCCGCAGCCGGGGCTGGCATGCCCGACGGCGGCGGAATGGACTTCTAACCCGACGCGTTACACCCGAAACGGGGCCGCATCCCCTCTCGCCGGGGCCGGCCCCGTTTCCTTTGCCGGACGAAGCCCCACAGAAACCCGCAGTCTGGATCCATACTGTGGGGTTTGTCGGGCTGGCCGGTTGGTGAGCGCGCGTGTCACGATTTTTGCTGTGCGAGCGCCGCAAATGGTGGCCGCCACCACCGAGGCCAGAGTCGCCCCCATCGAGCTGTTCTTCGACCTGGTATTCGTGTTCGGGTTGACCCAGATCACCACCCTGATGGCGTACGACGTCTCGGCGCACGGCATCGCGCGCGGTCTGCTGGTATGGGGGCTGCCCATGGTCGTCGCGCTGTGCTACTTCGCGTTCCGCGGACTTCACCTGGTGCTGTTCTGGGTCTTGTCCCGAACAGACCACGGCTTGCGCCGTCAATTGATCAGATGGATCCTGTCGGTCATCGGTGGCACCGCACTGTTGCTGGTTGCTTCCCGCTACACCGGTGCGCTGCAGACCGGGCTATGGGCACTGGCCCTGCTCGCCGACTACGGAGGGACGCTGCTTGCTGGGGCGGCGGGATGGCGGCGCGCGCACCGGCGCATTTCGCCGAGCGGCATGGGCTGATCATCGTGGCGCTCGGCGAGTCCATCGTGGCGATCGGGGTTGGCATGACCGGGTTGCCGATTTCCTGGTCCGTGGTCGCTGCATCGGTGCTGGGTCTGACCGTATGTGCGACGCTGTGGTGGGTTTATTGCGACGTCTCAGCCACGATGGGGGAGCGAGCGCTGGTCGCCGAGCCGGGAACGCTGCGGTCGGGGCTGGCCCGCGACGCATACAGCTTCCTGCATCTACCGATGGTGGCCGGGATCGTGCTGCTGGCGCTGGGTCTGAAAACGGTGCTCCAGCACGTCGCCGACGGCGGGCATGACGAGCCACTGGCGCTCGCGGCGCTCTATGGCGGTGTGGCGCTGTACCTGCTGGCGCATGTCGGGTTCACGATGCGGGTGCTGCACACCGTTACCGCGCAGCGGATGGTGGTGGCGATTGTCCTACTGGCGCTGGCGCCGCTGCCCACCAAGCTGACGCCGCTGGCGATCCTGTCCGGTGTCGTGATGCTGCTGGTCAGTTTCGCGAGATGTTCCGCTTCACCACCGTGCGGGATGCGGTGCGCCACAGACCAGTCGAACCCGCCTGACCCCGAATGACCCTAGGCAGCGCCAAACGCGCCGGGCCAGGGCTGGCCCGGCGGCTGAGCCTGGCCGACGCGGTGATGGTCGGCCTGGGCTCGATGCTCGGTGCCGGCGTGTTCGCTGCGTTCGCTCCCGCCGCCGCAGCTGCCGGCTCCGGGTTGCTGATCGGGCTGGCCATCGCCGCGGTGGTCGCGTATTGCAACGGCATTGCCTCAGCCCAGCTGGCGGCCCGGTACCCGGAATCCGGCGGCACCTACCGCTACGGCCGCCACCGGTTGGGGCCGGTGTGGGGCTTCCTGGCGGGCTGGGGATTCGTGATCGGCAAGACAGCCAGCTGTGCCGCGATGGCACTAACCTTCGGCGCTTATTGTTGGCCCGCGCATCCCAGCGCCCCTGCGGTCGCCGCGGTGGTGATCTGCACCGCGGTGAACTATCTCGGCATCACCAAGACCGCATGGCTGACCCGACTACTGGTGATCGTAACCCTGGCCGCCCTGGCCGCGGTTGTGGTGGCTGCGCTAGGTGGTGGCCACGCCGATCCGGCCAACCTCTCCGGCTGGAGCAGCGGCGGCCTCCTGGGCATCACCCAAGCCGCGGCGCTGCTGTTCTTCGCCTTCGCCGGCTACGCGCGGATCGCGACTCTCGGTGAGGAGGTACGCCAACCCGACCGAACTATCCCGCTGGCCATCCCGCTGGCCTTGGGTATCGCTGTCGGGGTTTACGCCCTCGTCGGCGCGGCCGCCTTGGCTGCGGTAGGACCTACCACGCTGGCCCAGTCCGCCGCGCCGCTTGCCGCGGTGACCCGATCCGGCGCGTTGAGCTGGCTGACACCCGTGGTGCAGATCGGCGGTGCGGTGGCGTGTGCTGGTGTGCTGCTGTCCCTGCTGGCCGGTGTCGGCCGCACCATCGTGGCCATGGCCCGCGACCATGAACTGCCGCACGTCCTGGCCGCTATCCATCCGCGGTACCGGGTGCCGCACCGGGCACAGATCGGGTTGGGCTGCACCGTCACCGCTGTTGTGTCGATCGCCGATGTGCGGGGAGTCATCGGCTTTTCCAGCTTCGCGGTGCTGACCTACTACGCCATCGCGAACATCGCCTCATTCACCCTGCCCAGCCCGGGCCGCCGGTGGCGGCGACCGTTGGCAGCCGTTGGGCTCGCCGGATGCGCCCTGCTTGCGCTGACCCTGCCGCTGACCACGTTGCTCACCGGTGCGGCGGTACTTGCTTGCGGGTTGCTCGGGCGGGCAGTCCGCAAGCGTGTCAGTGGCCTGACGGTGTGATCTCAGCCGGTACCCAGTTTCGAGGCTCCCTGGCGGGGGGCCACGTAGCTGTGTGCCTCCGGTGATTCGAACAGCGGGGACGCCTGGCGGATCCCGCCCGGCACGGCCGGGTCGGGAACGCTGACGTAGGCCTGCCGGGTCGCGGGGAAGCCGGGCTTGGCGAAGCTCAGGTCGGCGATCAGATTGTCCGTGCTGATCGTGCTCAGCTGATGCAGCGCCTCTTGGACCCCAGACCGGGTCAGATCGCCGTTGGTGCAGGCTCGCTTGAGGAGCTGACCCCACAGCGAGGCGATGGCATAGCCGTAGGGCACTCCACTGCTGGGCAGCTCCGGGTAGCTGGCTTGCTGGTAGGCGCCGGCGACATGCGTTGCTTTGGGTATCGCGGCGGAAAACGGCACCGAACTGCTCACCACCGAGAGGTTGCCCAGTGCCGGGGCTGCTGGGCTGGCTAGCAACTGAGGGGTGAACACGTCGCTGTCGCCAATCATCGGCACACCGAGGCGCAGCTCCTGGTTGATCACAGCGGCCGAAGCGGTCTGCGCCGGGGTGGTGTTCAGCGCGATCGCCTTGACGGGGGGTGCGGCGGCGAAACCGGCCACGACGTCGCGCATATTCGTATCGGCGGTCACCTTGGTTGCGCGCAGCGTCAAGTGGTGGAGTTGGGCGAAGTACTGCACGCCGCGCAAGCCGTTGGCGCCGTATTCACCATCGAGCCAGATGTGGCCGATGGTGTCGCCTTCGCGGATCTTTCCTTGAGCCATCAAAGCCGCCAGACCATTGATCATTTCCACGTCGTAGGTGCTGGCCGGAATGATGAGGTACGGGTTGCCCAGCAGCTGCGAGGAATTGGACAACGTCACCGCGGTCGTTTCATTGTCGATCAGGCTCTGGCTCAGGGCCGCGGCCGTCGAGGATCCCTGGATCTGCATGAAGCCCAACACCGTGGGCTCCAGGCTGGAGTACTGAGCCTTCGCTTGGCCGGCGTCGCCCCGGTCGTCCCGGACCGCTAACTTGATCTTACGGCGACAGACGCCGCCGGCGGCGTTGGTCTCCTTGATCCAGATCTCTTGGCCGTGTAGCACCGCGATGGCCCGGTCGGCGAACGGGCCGGCGTAGTTGATCAGTGCGCCAAGCGTGATGTCAGTAGGGGTGACGCCAGAGCCGGCGATGAGCTTCCCCGGCTTTGGGTGGGCCGTGGAGCTGGTGACATGCCCACCGGGCTTCGGATGGGCGCCCGGACGTGCTGTGCCGGTTGTGCAACCAACCAGCGTCAGCACGCTCGCCAGTGCCATGACCGGCAAGGCGAGCAGGCGCCGCATCCCACCATCCCTTCGGGCTGTCCGCTAGTAAGAACGGGAATGGGATGGCCGAGGTAACGGGCTATGGGTGTTCGGTCTTCGGGACCTTTCCGGGGAAGCAGCATTGGTTGCCTGCCACATACCCGTGGGCAGGCTGCGGTGAACGCGGCAGGTGGGTCATTTACCGCCGTGTTCGGCGGCGTAATCCCCGATCCGGATGCCAGGATTCGATGAGGAGATGGTCGGCGGGTGTACCGACGGTGGTGTGGACCACTTCGAGAATGTCGATCACAAAATGGTGGGCTTTCATCGGCGCTTGTAGCGGCCGTCAGCTCGGTTGCTCGACCGGCGATCTTCGCGTCACCGAGCCCAGCATGCGGGATCGTCCGGTGGAGGATCCACGGTAGGGCAGTGCAGCGCCAGCCGCGGATCACGGCGTAAATCCATCGCCTTGCGCGAACCAGGCATCATGCCGAGGTAAAGACCATGGTCGGCGAAGTCAACTTCTGTTCCGCTGATGCGAGGTGAACCGTCTTGCCGCAACGTTGCAAGCGTGGCGTGCTTGCGGATCGCGAAGCACCGGCGAACGCGATGGGCGAAGTCCGGCTGATTAGCAGCGAAGTCAGGCCATGAGGTCATGCGCCATTCGTGCCGCGCGGCTGGTGACAGTGACGCAATTGTCTGGATATGCCGGGTATCTCCGGCTAGGGGCGTCGAGGCGATGGTGTGCAAGCAGCTGACCTGCCCACGCTGCGACGACGTCGTGGCCGACGCGACGCACCGGCCGTGGACCGGCCGGCTCACCATCGTCTCGGCTGATGGCCACCTGATCACGCCCAGCAGCTGGGCCATTCAGATGCGCCTGGTCGAGCAGGAGCTGGCTGCCGCCGAGGATGTGGCACAGGCGCGGGCACGGCTGGACTTCCTCAAGTCACACATCGGCGAGTTGATCTACGACATTCGTTGCCGGCGTGGACACTCAACGCTGCGGACGGGCCCGCAGATCGTTCGCGCTCTGCGGCGCACCCCTGGACGGTGGGTCAGCCTGCGCTGACGCAACCCGGACCGGTCTCACCGGAATGTCACGACATGGCACGGCGCAACCGGGCGCCCGCGACCGACAGGTAAACGCCCAGGCCGAAGATCAGCATCGCCAGCGGCACGTGGCTGACGAGTAGCTCTTGCGAGCCCGCCTTGGAGATTCCCTCACCCAGGCCGGTCTGGATGACGAGCAGCACGAACAGGCCGACGGCGGCGAAGGTCAGCGCCGGATCAGCCCGGCGCAACAGGGCGATGGCCAGCAATGCGGTTACCAGAGACAGCACGACGACAACGAAGCCACCGATCTCATGCACCGTGACCCAGGGCTCCCGCTCGGCGCGGTCGATGAACAGACCTGCCCACACTGCTTGCAGCAGCACCCCGAGCAGGGTTAGCCCATTCACCATGGAGAAGGTCTTCACAGCCGCAGGTGAAGGGCGATTACTCACGATGTTCTCCCGAACGCTCTGGGGTGGGTTTGCCCAGTCTGCTCGTCACCGGATAGGAAGCAAGCGACACCTGAGGCATCGGCGGTGATGAACGTGACCTTGACCTCCGCATCCTCCATGTCCTGCACTTCCTGCCGATCTCACTACCGGAGAGCCTGGAGTTCGTGACGATCAGATTGACCGGGATCACCCGCTACCCGATCAAGTCGTGCCGTGGTCATCCTGCCGACGAGGCGGTCGTTGAGCCATGGGGCCTGGCCGGTGATCGGCGGTGGATGCTGGTCGACGACCGGGGACGGGTGGTGACGGCGCGAAAACACCCGCAGCTGGTGCTCGTGGCACCGGAATTCACCGCGGACGGCCTGCTGGTCAGCGCGCCCGGTATCGATCCACTGCGAGTGCACACCCCGCAGAGTGCCAACTTGTGGGAGGTGCAGGTCTTCTCCAGCGTGGTGGCCGCTTGCTCCGCGGCGACCACGGCGCACGCCTGGTTCAGCATGGTGGTCGGCGCACCGGTACGGCTGGTCTACCTGGACGACCCCACCCGGCGCCGGCCCGACCCCGCCTACAGCCGTGCTGAAGACCGAGTCTCGTTCGCGGATGGCTACCCGGTGCTGCTTGCCACCGAGGAGTCCCTGGCAGCGTTGAACGATCTCATCCTGGCGGGCCCCCGAACCGCGGAACAGCCGATGTCCATGACCCGATTCCGCCCCAACCTGGTTGTCGCAGGCGCGAATCCCTGGGCGGAGGACGGCTGGCGGGTGCTGCGCATCGGTGAGGCACGGTTCCGCGCCGTGAAGGGCTGTAGCCGTTGCGCGCTCACCACGGTGGATCCCGAAACTGCGGAAACAGGCAAAGAGCCGCTCGCCACGCTGGCCCGGCACCGCCGGTGGGACGGCAAGAGCTGGTTCGCGATCAATCTCATTCCCGACTCTCCCGGCGCCACCGTGCATGTCGGCGACGAGATCGAGATTGTCGAACAGGTTTCCACCACCGAGCCGCTGCGCTAGCTCGGGCTGGCAACCGGTGACCATGGCAGGATTGACATCATGATCGCCGGGTTGTTGCTGGCGGCCGGGGCCGGTCGGCGTTACGGCATGCCCAAGGCACTGGTCGATGGCGGGGCCTGGCTGCGTCATGCGGTCGCGGTGCTGAGCCAGGGCGGGTGCGATCCGGTACTGGTCGTTGTCGGCGCGCAGGCCGACGAGGTGCTCCCCCTGGTGCCCGAGTCCGCGGGCACCGTGGTGGCGGCCGACTGGGCCGAGGGCATGGGCGCCTCGTTGCGGACCGGCCTGGACGAGCTGGGCCACAGCGCGCCCGCGCAGGTGCAGGCCGCGCTGGTGCACCTGGTCGATCTGCCTGATGTGGAGGCTTCGGTGGTGCGCAGGCTGATCGCGCTGGCCAGCGCCACGGTAGTGGCCCGGGCCGGGTTCGACGGCCGGCCCGGGCACCCGGTCCTGCTTGGCCGGCAGCACTGGGCGGACATCGTCTCCTCCGCACGCGGTGACCGGGGTGCCCGCGATTGGCTGGCCGGCCGATCCGACCTGATCGTGGTGGACTGTTCGGATCTGGCCAGCGGGATCGACGTCGATCGCCGGTGATCGTCGCGGGGAACAGATTCAGCGATGGAGATGTCTTTCTTATATAAGCCGGTAAGAGAACCCAAAGACCGGTCGGGCCGAATACCCTTGAGCAGGGGCGGCATGGCTCGGCCATACTCGACGAGGAGGGGTCCGCGGTGCGCGAGGTGCTGGACGAACTGGTAGGGCAGTGGCGTGAAGGTAAGTCCACTGCACTAGGCACGGTGGTGTCCACTTACCGCTCGGCACCACGCCCGGCTGGCGCTTCCATGCTGGTGACCTCGGATGAGCGGGCCGTCGGCAGCGTCTCCGGGGGCTGCGTCGAGGGTGCGGTCTTTGAACTGGGCCAGCAGGTGCTGGCGGACAACACACCCGTGCTCCAGCGCTACGGCGTGTCCGACGACGACGCGTTCGCCGTTGGCCTGACCTGCGGCGGCATCATCGACGTGTTCGTCGAGAAGGTGGACCCGGTCACCTTCCCCGAGCTGGACGACGTGGCCGCATCGGTGACCAAGAAGGAGCCGGTTGCGGTGGCCACCGTGGTCGCGCACCCCGATGTCGAACGGTTGGGGTTGCGCATGGTGGTGTGGATGGACCGGCACACCGGGACTGTCGGCTCTACCCAAGCCGACGAGGCCGTCCTTGAGGACGTCCGGGGCGCGTTGGCCGCTGGGCGCACGGCCACCTTGCACTACGGCCCGGACGGCCAGCGCCGCGGTGAAGGCATGGATGTGTTCGTCAACGCGATGCAACCGCCACCCCGGATGCTGGTGTTCGGCGCGATCGACTTCGCCGCCGCGATGGCCCGGATCGGTGTGTTCCTCGGTTACCACGTCACGGTGTGCGACGCCCGGCCGGTGTTCGCCACCAAGAGCCGCTTCCCGGACGCGCACGAGGTTGTGGTGAACTGGCCACACCGGTACCTGAAGGCTGAGGCTGAGGCGCAGCGGATCGACCCCCGCACCGTCGTCACGGTGCTCACCCACGATCCCAAATTCGATGTGCCGGTGATCGTCGAGGCGCTGAAGCTGGACCTGGCTTACCTGGGCGCCATGGGCTCGCGCAGGACGCATAACGACCGGACGCGGCGGCTACGCGAAGCCGGTGTCACCGACGAGCAACTGGCGAAGATCGCATCGCCGATCGGACTGGACCTGGGTGCCCGTACCCCGGAGGAGACCGCGGTTTCTATTGCCGGGGAGATCATCTCCCTGCGTTGGGGGGGTGGCGCCACGCAGACCCGGCTGTCCGATGCTGAGGGCCCCATTCACGGCTCGAACCCGATCGCCGAACCAGAACCCGTCAAGGCCTAGCGAGCCCGAACCCCGTCCGTCCCCCTTATCCGCAGTCCGGATGCAGAGTGCTGTTTTTCGGGCTGCCAAAACAGCAGTCTGCATCCAGACTGCGGTTCGTGCTGGCTCCGGCACTGTCGATAACGGTGTTATAGTTCGGGGGCGAGGGGTCGAAGGAGCTGTCCCATGGACGAGGTGACCGGCCCGATGGGCGTCGTGGACGACCAGCCCGCCCGCGACCGGATGCGAGCAGCCGACAGCGATCGCGAACGTGTTGCCGAGCAGTTGCGGTCGGCCCACGACGAGGGTCGGCTGACTTTGACCGAGTATGACGAGCGGGTTGGGCAGGCGTGGGCGGCGCGGACGTATGCCGAGTTAGCAGCGCTCACCGCGGACCTCCCGCAAAGCCAGGCTCGGCCGGGACCGGCAGCGCGCACCGAGGGACGGTCGCGTCAGTGCCGACACCGTCATCGGGCTGGCCGGGGAGCTGTGCTGGCGTGGGCGAGCGCCAGCGCGATCAACCTGGCGATTTGGGCGATCGTGTCGCTGACCACATTGAGCTGGATCTACCCGTGGTGGGTCTGGGTCGCCGGACCGTGGGGGGCGATGTTGCTGGTGAACTGGTTGTTCCGGCGGCATGGTTGAAGGACAAGTGCCTTGGTAACCAGGCACGTAGCGGGTACTCGGTCGGGGTGATCAGCGACATCGGGGGCCGGTTTGGAACCCGGACTGACCGCGACGTAAACTATGTAGACGGCGCGAGCACCGCGCTGGTCCCAGCGTGTCTGCAGGTATCTGCGTGGGCTTCCCTGCTTAGCAGTGCGTTCCCGCACTCGCCTCCCGCACGTCATGGAGCTGGCGTGTGCCTGTGTCGCGGCAAAGCTGCTAGCCAGCGGTGAAGTGAGCGGAGGACATGGCCAAGAAAGATGGGGCGATTGAGGTCGAGGGCCGGGTGGTGGAACCACTTCCCAACGCGATGTTCCGCGTCGAGTTGGAAAACGGTCATCGAGTTCTGGCGCATATCAGCGGCAAGATGCGGCAGCACTACATCCGCATCCTGCCCGAGGACCGGGTGGTCGTAGAGCTGTCGCCCTACGATCTGTCTCGAGGCCGCATCGTCTACCGCTACAAGTAAGCACCCCACAACTAACGGCCCGGGGCGCAGGCCCGGCCCCGTGACCAGGAGAGATGACGTGAAGGTAAAGCCGAGCGTCAAGAAGATTTGCGACAAGTGCAAGGTGATTCGCCGCCACGGTGTGGTGATGGTGATCTGTGAGAACCTGCGCCACAAGCAGCGGCAGGGGTGAGCCGAGCACGGCCTTGCTGATTGACAAGCCAATCGACTGACGCAAGATGACCTCCCCGCACCACCCGATTCACTGGAGGATCGGTCAACCCCCGGAAGCCAGGCCGGGGCCCGTAGGCGGTGCCACCGCCATGCGGGGCGGACGGGGAGCAGACCTGGTGAACACGAGATGAGGAGACCCGCCTCGCATGGCACGACTCGCCGGCGTCGATCTTCCCCGCGATAAGCGGATGGAGATCGCGCTGACTTATATCTACGGTATCGGCCGTACCCGTTCGCACGAGATCCTCGACGCCACCGGGGTCAGCCCCGATCTGCGTTCCAAAGACCTCACTGACGAAGACCTCGTCAAGCTGCGGGACTACATCGAAGAGCACCTCAAGGTCGAGGGAGACCTCCGTCGCGAGGTCCAGGCAGACATCCGCCGGAAGATCGAGATCGGTTGTTACGAGGGCTTGCGGTGGCGCCGCGGGCTGCCCGTACGCGGTCAACGGACCAAGACCAACGCCCGCACCCGCAAGGGTCCGAAGAAGACGGTCGCCGGCAAGAAGAAGGCCGGGAAGAAGTAGTACCGGCAATAACCCAGTCACACAGCTGCCCAAGACCTTTGTAGGAGTTCAATCGCATGCCACCCAGAGCACGCGCAGGTACCGGCGTCAAGAAGGTACGGCGCAAGGAAAAGAAGAACGTCGCGCATGGCCATGCGCACATCAAGTCGACGTTCAACAACACGATCGTCTCGATTACTGACCCCACCGGTGCGGTCATCGCGTGGGCTTCCGCCGGTCACGTGGGGTTCAAGGGGTCCCGCAAGTCCACCCCGTTCGCCGCGCAGATGGCCGCCGAGAATGCTGCCCGCAAAGCCGCCGAGCACGGCATGAAAAAGGTCGATGTCTTCGTGAAGGGGCCGGGTTCCGGCCGGGAGACGGCAATCCGATCGTTGCAGGCTGCCGGCCTTGAGGTCGGCACCATCCAGGACGTGACCCCGCAGCCGCATAACGGCTGCCGGCCGCCCAAGCGGCGCCGGGTCTGAGGCGGAAGGGAGAAGCTGAAGCGATGGCTCGGTACACCGGACCCGTCACCCGCAAGTCCCGCCGGCTCAAGACCGACCTGGTCGGCGGCGACCAGGCTTTCGAGCGCCGGCCTTACCCACCTGGTCAGCACGGCCGCGCCCGCATCAAGGAAAGCGAGTACCTGCTGCAGATGCAGGAAAAGCAGAAAGCTCGCTTCACCTACGGCGTCATGGAAAAGCAGTTCCACCGTTACTACGAGGAGGCCAACCGGCGTCCCGGCAAGACTGGTGACACGCTGCTGCAGATTCTGGAATCCCGCCTGGACAACGTCATCTACCGGGCTGGGCTGGCCCGCACCCGGCGCCAGGCCCGCCAGCTGGTGACCCACGGGCATTTCCTGGTCAACGGCGTCAAGGTCGACGTTCCCAGCTACCGCGTGGCGAAGTTCGACATCATCGACATCAGACCGAAGTCGTTGCCGACGCTTCCGTTCGTGGTGGCCAAGGAAACCTTGGGAGACCGCCCGATACCGGCGTGGCTCCAGGTGGTTCCCACCACGTTGCGCGTTCTGGTGCACCGCCTACCCGAGCGGGGCCAGATCGACGTACCCATCCAGGAACAACTGATCGTCGAGCTCTACTCCAGATAACCCCCGGCAAGCCCGATATGGACACATATCGGGCTTGGCAACCCCTCTGCGACCCGAGATGTCTCCATACTCGGGAGCAGAACCGAATGGGTGTCAAATAGCGGGCACCCAGAGGAGGACTGTTCAGTAATGTTGATCACTCAGCGGCCGAACCTCACTGAGGAACCGATCGATTTCACCCGTTCCCGGTTCGTTATCGAGCCACTGGAGCCGGGATTCGGCTACACCCTGGGTAACTCCCTGCGCCGTACCCTGCTGTCGTCCATTCCTGGGGCCGCGGTCACCAGCATCCGCATCGACGGGGTGCTCCACGAGTTCACCACCGTCCCCGGGGTCAAGGAAGATGTCACCGACATCATCCTCAACCTCAAGGAGCTCGTGGTCGGCTCCGAGGAGGACGAGCCGGTGACGATGTACCTACGCAAGCAGGGCCCGGGTGACGTCACCGCGGGCGACATCGTGCCGCCGGCCGGCGTCACCGTGTACAACCCCGATCTGCACATCGCCACGTTGAACGGCAAAGGCAAGCTGGAGATCGAGCTGGTCGTGGAACGTGGCCGCGGCTACGTACCGGCAGTGCAGAACAAAGCCTCCGGTGCCGAGATCGGCCGGATCCCGGTGGACTCCATTTACTCGCCGGTGCTGAAGGTGACCTACAAGGTCGAGGCCACCCGGGTCGAGCAGCGCACCGACTTCGACAAGCTGATCTTGGACGTGGAGACCAAGCCGTCGATCACCCCCCGGGACGCGCTGGCTTCGGCGGGCCGCACTCTGGTCGAGCTGTTCGGCCTGGCCCGCGAGCTCAATGTGGACGCCGAGGGCATCGAGATTGGCCCGTCGCCGGCCGAGGCGGACACCATCGCCGCCTTCGCCATGCCCATCGAGGACCTGGATCTGACCGTGCGGTCCTACAACTGCCTCAAGCGGGAGGGCATCCACACCGTCGGTGAGCTGGTCAGCCGCAGCGAGGCCGACCTGCTCGACATCCGTAACTTCGGTGCCAAGTCGATCGACGAGGTGAAGCTGAAGCTGGCTGGTCTGGGCCTGCAGCTCAAGGACAGCCCGCCCGGGTTTGACCCGTCATCGGTGGCGGCCGAGTACTCCATCGACGGGTGGGGTGGCGAGTCCAGCGACAACGGCATCGACAACAACACCGACTACGGCCCTGACGACGGCCACGACTACGCCGAGACAGAGCAGCTATAGCTGCCTGGGTGGAGGGATGTGACGTGCTAGCTCACATCCCTCCACCCGGGGTGACCGAAGGGAGCGAAAATGCCCACGCCGACCAAGGGTGCCCGGCTCGGTGGGTCGCCGGCCCATGAACGTCTGATGCTGGCCAACCTGGCGACCTCGCTGTTCACCCACGGCCGGATCACCACCACCGAGGCGAAGGCGAAGCGGCTACGCCCGTTTGCCGAGCGGCTGATCACCAAGGCTCGCCGGGCGGATTTGCACAACCGCCGGGAGATCATGCGGGTGATCCGGGACAAGGACGTGGTGCACAAGCTGGTCGCGGAGATCGGCCCGCAGTTCGCCGGCCGGGACGGTGGCTACACCCGGATTGTCAAGACCGTGCCGCGCAAGGGTGACAACGCGCCGATGGCGATCATCGCGTTGGTCACTGAACGCACCGCGGCGGAAGTCGAAGAGGTCAAGCGGCGTGCTCTGAAGGGCCGCCAGCCAGGGCAATCACCGGCTGCCCAAGCCTCATCGCCGGCTGAGCCGACCGGCGCCGACCAGACCACTGCCCCGGACGCCGATGCCCCGGCAGACTCGCCGGCTGAGGCTGCAGGCAAGCCGGAGGCCGAGGCCGAATCCTGACCCCGAGTACAGCAGTGCAGGAGCCCGCCGCCCGGTCTGGGGATGGCGGGCTCCTGCGCTATCGCCTGGATATTCGCTACGACGGCACGGGATTTTCCGGATGGGCTCGCCAGCCGGGACGCCGTACCGTGCAGGGCGAGCTGGAAGCGGCGCTGTCCGTCGTGACCCGGTTGCCAGCCGCCCTGACCGTCGCCGGGCGGACCGATGCGGGGGTGCACGCCACCGGGCAGGTCGCGCACCTCGACGTGCCGCCCGATGCGCTAGCCCCCGAGCAGCTGGTACACCGGTTGGCGCGGCTGCTTGCACCAGATCTGCGGGTTCCCGCAGTGCGGCGGGTGCCAAGCAGCTTCGATGCACGCTTTTCTGCGCTGCGGCGCCATTACCGCTACCGCGTGTGTGATGCGCCGTGGGGAGTCGATCCGCTGCGCCGGTACGACACGCTCGCCCATTACCGACCTCTCGACGAAACGGCCATGAATACGGCAAGCACACTGTTGCTGGGCGAGCACGATTTCGCCGCATTTTGCCGTCACCGCGCGGGCGCATCGACGATACGCGCACTCGAACGCCTGGAATGGATCCGTGACGAACCACATATGCTGGCGGCTCATGTCGCAGCGGACGCGTTTTGCCATTCCATGGTGCGCAGCCTGGTCGGTGCGTTGCTCGCGGTGGGGGAGGGCCGGCGCAGGCCCGACTGGCCCGCGAGCTTGCTGCACAGCACCACCCGGACCTCGGAGATAACCGTCGCTGCCCCGCACGGTCTCACGCTGGTGGCTGTCGACTATCCCGCCGACGACCAGCTAGCAGCCCGCGCGCAGCAGACTCGTGCGTTGCGCAGCCTCGCTCATTGACCCGGCACTGCCAACGCCGCAGTCTCAGATCAACCGTTGCAGCTCCGGAGCCGCGAAAATAGCCCTCGGGCGGCCGCTGCGAGCCCGTTCGGTGGGGAATCCCGCTTCCGGGATGGTACGGAGTGTGCCTGTCGTGCTTACTTCACGTACTTGATCAGTTGGTCGACGAGATCGATGGGGCGCGACAGCGCGACCAGGTGACCGCCCGGTATCTCGACGGCATCACTACCCAGGCGCTCTCGTGCCACGCGGCGTTGGAAGCTCAAGGGGAAGAACCGATCCCCAGCGCCAGCAAGGACATGCGTGGGCACCTGCGGCCAGCGCTCAATGCGGCATGGCTGGCCGAACACGATATCGGCTTCGGGTCGCTGGTGCGCCGCGCCGGCGGCGGCGATCTCGGCGGGCACATCGTGCAAGAAGTAGGTCTGCGGGTCGAACTCGACGGAGTACCCCGCCGCTTGGGCCGCTTCCGCGCGGGCCTGAGGTGCTGCGGTGCTATTCCACCATTGGCCGGGCGTCTCACCGGGCAATGGGATCATGGCATTGACCAGCACCAGCGCCGCCACCGCAGCGCGAGCACAGACCATCGGTGCAGTGAAGCCACCCAGAGACTGCGCCACCAGCACCGACGTCCGGTTGCCGATCGCGGCAACCACTATGTCTGTGTACTCCGCCAGCCCAGCGGACGGGTCAGCGCCGGGCAGATCCACAGCCACCGCCTCAACGCCACGTGCCTGCAATTCGGGTACCACCCGGTGCCAGTACCACGCCGCTCCACCGGCTCCGGGAATCAACACGAACACGCTGGCCACTCCGTCACCAAACCTTCCCCCCACACGCTCTGGGCTGCGCACTGATGGTGACGGTGGCACTGAGAATGTCGTTCGGCATCGTGACCTCTCCGGGCGTAGTAACCGCAGCTCGTGCATCTAGCAGTACAGACCCCGCCGCGCAGGAAAACTCGTCGGCTGCCACCCGCGCCTCGTGTGAGGTGTCCGACTTCCTCAGTAAGCAGGCGTCCACGGTTGCCAGCGGTCATGAGTGGAGTGCCCGGAAAAGTCGTGCGGGCTGTCGGCGGCGAATCGTGCCGCTTCACAGATGATTTCTAACCCACCTGTGAGTCAGTACCTGGAGTGACCGAGGGAACCAGAGGAGGTCATCCATGCCATCGCATCGGGTCGGGACGCGCGAGCAGTGGGCCGCCGCTTACCGCCAACTACGCATCGAGGAAAAGGACCTCACGCGTCGCAACGAGGAACTGGCGCGCAAGCGGCAGGCCTTGCCGTGGGTGCCGGTGGAACAGGAGTACCGCTTCGAAACCAACGACGGCATCAAGACGCTCACTGAGCTGTTCGACGGGCGTTCGCAGCTACTCGTGCGCCATTTCATGCACGGGCCCAAGACACCCGCGGGCTGTGCCGGTTGTACGTTTGAGACCGATAACCTCGTCGGCGCCGTTTCCCATCTTGCGCACCGCGACGTGACTTTCATCCTTGCCTCCCGCTCGCCGCTTGAGGTGCTCAACGCCTACAAGGCGCGAATGGGCTGGGAGATTGAGTGGGTGTCGTGCGAAGACGCCTTCGACAGGGACTTCTACGAGATCATGCATGTCTCCACGCCGCGCCGTCCGGGCAACATGCTCGACGTGATGGAGCTGATGGCGCTGAGCGCCTTCGCGCTCGAAGACGGCGTCGTCTACCACGCCTACTCGACCTACGACCGTGGCACCGAGGCGCTGAACGCCACCTGGCAATTGCTCGATCGCGCGCCGAAGGGCCGGGGCACCCATTTCGACGGATGGCCGCGTAAGCGCGACGAGTACGGGACGCAATAACAACGGCGCCATCGGGACCGGCACGGACAGGCCTGATCGGAATCTGGCACGCCGGGCACCTGACCGCGACACATCGGGCATCAGAGCGCGACACACCGGGTACCAGAGCGCGACACACCGGGCGGGTTAGTCGCCGTTGCGGATGGGGCCGAGGATGTCGTGTTCTGCGGGGGTGGTGACCAGGCGCATTGGTAACCATAGGTTGGGAGCCAACGCGACCACACCGTCGTCCGGCAACGTTGCCAGCTGGACAGCCATCGATGCGGGCAGTTGCCATATTTCAGCGGCGAGCTGGGTCTGCTCGGCCAGGAGTCGCGCGAGCAGCACCAGGTCGGCGTTGATGGCGATGTCGCTGGCTTGCGCGTGCAGGTAAGGCAGCACGTACAGGGTGGTCTGCCAGGGCGAACGTGGGGGAAACAGCTCCTGCGGTACCGCGCCTGCGTCGTGCACGACCAGCAGCGGAGCATCCTGTGAGGCCCGCGGCAGCTCGGCCGGCACCAGTGGGCGCACCTGCACCACCGGGACGGGGCGCCCGCCGGGCCCATGTCCGGCAGCCTGGCTCAGCACCTGCCAGGCGGCGGGCCGCCCGGTGGCGATCACCAACCAGGCGCCGGCGGCCATTGCCCGCAGCGCTATGTGGCGCGCCAGGTAGAGGCCACCAACGACGACCAGCCGGGTGGGCTGCGGCCGCAGCACAGACACGCTCAGCGGTTCACTGTCGTTGCTGCAACCGAGCACCATGCCCCCGGAGTCGCCCGGGGGGCTGATCGCGTCGAGAAGGTCGGGCGTGACGAGGAACTCGGGCGCGACCGTCGTTGCTGCGCTGCCGCTGATGCTGGTCAAGCTTCTTCTCATCCGGACGCACCCAATGGCAGAGTCGCGGCCAGCCCCGCGCCCTGGAGCCCGCCGAGCGGGCGCAGGGCCACCCTGATCTGTTGCGACACCGACCGCAGCCGCCCGTCAGCGGCCTCGAGTTCGGCGGGGTTGCGCGC